>JBAXSI010000191.1:0-1751 GCA_037130755.1 Actinomycetes bacterium | reverse complement strand
CTCCCAGATCGGCACGCTGCGGGACGGCACGGCGGTCTGGAAGGTCACTCACAACGGTGTCGACACGCACACGATCCACTTCCACCTGATGGACGTTCAGCTCATCAACCGTGTTGGCTGGGACGGCGCGATCCGTCCGCCGGACGACAACGAGATGGGCTGGAAGGAGTCGGTTCGCATGAACCCGCTCGAGGATGCGATCGTCGCCATGCGGCCGGTGACCCCGCCGCTGCCTTTCAAGATCGGTGACAGCATTCGCTCCATCGATCCGACGATGCCCGCTAACCACCAGATGTCCTCGCTCGACCCGATCACCGGCCAGGCGATCACGTTCTCCAATGCCCCCGTGAACATGGGCTGGGAGTACGTGTGGCACTGCCACCTGCTCGGGCACGAAGAGAACGACATGATGCGAGTGATCGACTACAAGGGATCTCCGGACGCCCCGACGATCGGGACCGGCACGGCCGGCCCGAACAACGGCACCACCGGAACCGTGACGGTCAAGTGGACGAACAACGCCAACTGGCAGCTGACCAACTTCGTCGTGCAGCGCTCTGCCAGCGCGACGTTCGCGGCGGGCAACGTGCAGACGTTGTCTGACAAGGCTCCGCTGACCGGTGGCGCCTACGTCGATTGGCAGGGCAACAAGACCACCCTTGGTGGGGCCCTGGGCAAGGCGACGCAGTTCGTCGACACCCTCACCGATCCTGCCGAGTCTGGCACCACGTACTACTACCGCGTTCGTGCGGAGAGTGCGCAGGGCTATTCGCAGTGGTCTGACCCGGTTCGGGTCAAGGCTCCGACGTTCAACATCAACGCCCCGTCTGCTCCCGTCCTGGGCGCCGTGACCAACGGTGACAAGCAGTCGAGCGTCGTGGTGACGACTCCGTCGGTGGTCACTGGTGGAACGTTCACCAGCTACCAGTACCGCGTCGGCATCCTCGGGATCTACGGAGGATGGACGAACTTCAACCCGGCTGTGACGAACATCGCGGCGACCCCGCTCGTCATCACTGGGCTGACGAACGGCCTGGGCTACACCGCTCAGATTCGTGCGGTGGTCACTGCGGGTACCACGGTGGCTCAGAGTGCTCAGTCGAACACGGTGAACCTGGCTCCGGTTGCTCCTCCGACGCCGCCCGCGGCACCCACGAACTTCCGGGTGACCAGCACGGCTCGCAGTGGTGGCCAGCCTGCCCTCGCCCTGGCGTGGACCGGCCTGAGCACCTTCGGGAATGCAGGCCTGAACTACACGGTTCAGGTCACGAACACGACGACCAGCGCCGTGCAGTCGGTGACGGTCAACGGCACGCTGTTGACGAACGTCACCACCACGCTCAGGAACGGCGCGAACGGCCTCACCTTGGCCAGCGGCACGACTTACAGCCTCCAGATCCGGGCGAACAAGGGCACCGCGCCCAACGTTCTCTCCTCGGCATGGGCGGCGGCGACCGGCACAGGCACGCCGGCGTAGTAGCGCGAGGTAGCACACCGAAGGACCGGCCGAGGGAATCCTCGGCCGGTCCTTCGGCTTGACTCAGCGGGCAGCTCCTGCCGCTAGCACGCCAAGTGAGAGTGCCTGATTTGCCCCTTTTGAGGTTACCCAAGACCCTATAGCCGGACATTGATCGGTCAAATCCTTGCGATGACCCTCGGGTCCACGACCGGCAATAACCCATATGCGGCATAGGCGAACCCCCTATTTGGGGGGCTGACCAGTCAAATGACCAGACTTGGCTTTTCTTGAA
>JBAXSI010000190.1:0-1752 GCA_037130755.1 Actinomycetes bacterium | reverse complement strand
CGACATCAGCATGCAACTGCTCGGCATTGTTGAACTGCTGGAGCTTGGAGTCCACCGTGCCCGTCGAGTCGCCGTTCGAATTGAGGATGCTGGCGGTCGCGACGAACGACGTGCGGTCGGCGAACTGCTGGACGTCGACCTTGTCGAGGTGTACGACCTGGTTGCCGATGGTCGCGGTCTTCCCGAGCTCGACCTTGCCCTGGCCCTGCGCCTGGAAGGCCACGTTGAGCGTCACGGCCGTCAGGAGCACCACGAGACCGACGTGCCCGACGTACGGGCCTGTCGCCCTGATGGCGCCGAGGATCGGGGACTGGTCGTTCTCGTAGCCGTCCTTCACGCGCGGAGTCGCCTTGCGGATGACGGTCATGATCGCGAGCGTCGCCAGCGCCAGCACCAGAGCGACGCCGAAGTTCGCGCCGTGGGTCACGAGCATGATCGCGCCGAACACCACCACGAAGACACCCAGGCGGATGCCGATCTCGCGCTTGGTGTCAGCGACCGACTGGCCGGGCAGCAGCGGGGAGATCGCGAAAAGTCCAAGGATCGCAATGCCCAGTGGCGTCACGACGACGCGGAAGAAGCCCGGGGTCACCGCGATCTCCTGGCCGTTGAGCACCCGCGCGAACAGCGGGAACATCGTGCCCCACAGCACCGCGACGGTGATCGCGACGAGCAGGAGGAGCAGGAGCAGCTGGCCGAGCCAGCCATGGGAACGGCGATCGGGATTGACGACGCGCAACTGCGGCAGGCGCCACACGACGAGCACGCCGCACGCGAGCACGAAAAGGCCGATCGCTGCACCCAGGACCACGCCGAGGTTCGACTCGCCGAACGCGTGCACCGACGAGATGACGCCCGAACGCGTGAGGAAGGTGCCGAAGAGGCAGAGGTTGAAGGTCACCATCGTGACGATCACCGAGGCCAGCCGCAGCCGGCTGCCACCGCGGAAAGTCATGCCGGTGTGCAGCAGGATCGTGCCGGTGAGCCACGGCAGCAGCGAGGCGTTCTCGACCGGGTCCCACGCCCAGTAGCCGCCCCAGCCGAGCTCGGCGTATGCCCAGCGAGCGCCGAGCACGATGCCGGCGGTCAGCGCGATCCAAGCGATGACGTTCCAGCGGTTGGCGATCTTCAACCACGGGCCAGACACGTCGCCCTTGATGAGCGAGCCGACGATGATCGCGAACGGCACGGTGTACAGCACGTAGCCCGCGTAGAGCGCCAGCGGGTGGATGATCTGAAGCGGATCCTGCAGCAGCGGATTGAGGCCGAAGCCGTCAGACACCGCCTGGGCCGCCGGGACGAATGGGCTGGCGAAGAAGGCGACCAGCATCGCGAACAGCCCGGCCACGACGGCGAACACGGCCTGCGTGTAGACCGCTATCCCCCAGTTCTTGGCCCGGTTGGCGTAGGTGATCCACGCGGCGAAGAGCGACACCAGCCACGCCCACAGCAGCAGCGACCCGCCCTGGCCGGCCCACATGGAGCCGACGCGGTACAGCGGGCTGAGCGTCGAGGACGTGTAGTCCTGGACGTACTGCAGGGAGTAGTCGGTGGTGAGGAGTGCGAGCTGCAGGGCTCCGACAGCGATGGACAGCGCGATCGCGGTGCCGTACGTGCCGTATTCGGCCACCCGCTCCATACCAGGGTCCGACTTACGCCCCGAGATGACCGCCGCAACGATCGTCACGAGGACGCAGAGGAGGGAGAAGTACGTGGCGAATGTGCCGAAGGAGCCCATGAGAGATCGTTACC
>JBAXSI010000019.1:0-61051 GCA_037130755.1 Actinomycetes bacterium | reverse complement strand
CTGACCTGCGAGAGCTCGGTCGGCACGTGTGCGATGTGCTACGGCCGTTCGATGGCCACCGGCAAGCTCGTCGACGTCGGCGAGGCCATCGGCATCGTCGCTGCCCAGTCGATCGGCGAGCCCGGCACGCAGCTGACCATGCGTACGTTCCACACCGGCGGCGTCGCCGGCGAGGACATCACGCACGGCCTTCCCCGCGTCGTCGAGCTCTTCGAGGCCCGTACGCCCAAGGGTGTCGCGCCGATCAGCGAGGTCTCGGGTCGGGTTCGCATCGACGACACCGACAAGACCCGCAAGATCGTCGTGGTCCCGGACGACGGCTCCGAGGAGATCGCACAGCCGGTTTCCAAGCGCTCGCGCCTGCTCGTCGAGGACGGCCAGCACGTGTCGGTGGGCCATCAGCTCATCGTCGGAGCGGTCGACCCGAAGCAGGTCCTGCGCATCCTGGGCCAGCGCTCGGTGCAGCTGCACCTGGTCGACCAGGTGCAGGAGGTCTACCGCTCGCAGGGCGTGTCGATCCACGACAAGCACATCGAGGTCATCGTCCGGCAGATGCTCAAGCGCATCATCATCGTCGAGGCGGGCGACTCGTCCTTCCTCACCGGTGAGCTGGTCGAGAAGACGATCTTCGAGGCGGAGAACCGTCGCGTCGTCGCCGAGGGTGGCACCCCGGCATCGGGTCGTCCCGAGCTCATGGGCATCACGAAGGCCTCACTGGCGACTGAGTCGTGGCTGTCGGCGGCGTCCTTCCAGGAGACCACGCGCGTTCTCACCGATGCAGCGATCAACGCCAAGAGCGATCCGCTGCTCGGCCTGAAGGAGAACGTCATCCTGGGCAAGCTCATCCCGGCGGGTACCGGCATGCCGGTCTACCGCAACGTGCGGGTCGAGCCCACCGAGGAGGCCAAGGCTGCGATGTACGCCAGCTTCGGCGCTTACGACGACCTCGACTACAGCGCCTTCGGCGCCACGTCGGGTGCCGCCGTGCCGCTGGAGGAGTTCGAGTTCCGGGGCTACAACGCGTAGGCGCTCACAGCACCAAGGACGGGGAGCCACCACTGGTGGCTCCCCGTCCTTCTCGTTGGGCGGGCATGCGCGCTGTCCCGAATGAGCAGTTAGAGTTGGTCCATGACTGACGAGAACGCCAACGAAGCACAGGCCGCCGCCGAGAATGTCGCCGAGCAGGTGAGCGCCGACGTGCCAGCGCCCGTGCAGCACCCAGACCCGGTCCCCGCAGCGACCCAGGCCGTCGAGCCGGTCACCTCTGACGCGCCTGCGCTGGCCGTCACGCCGCCACCGGCGCCGAGCCCTGTCCCGGGTGCACCCGAGGCGGGCGCGCCCGCTCAGTGGCCGTCAGCGGCCTACGCGGCCCCTGCAGCAGCGCCGCCGGCCTACCCGCCGGCCGGCTACGGCTATCAGCAGTCCCCGCCGCAGGCCCAGACCTCGAGCAATGCGGTCATCGCCATCATCCTGGCGGCGCTGTCCTGGGCGTTCTGCCCGATCATCGCGGCCATCGTCGCCCTGATCTTCGCCCACCAGGCGCACAAGGAGATCGAGGCGTCAGGTGGCCAGGTCCAGGGTCAGGGCCTGGTGACCGCGGCCCGCTGGGTCGCCTGGATCAACATCGGGCTGTTCACGGCGATGGTGGTCATCGGCGGGTTCGTCCTGCTGCTGGTCGCGATCGCCGGGGGAATGAGCTCAAACTAGCCTCCGACCCGGCGGTGAGTCCCACCTCACACGGGCTTCGGGGGGACCCGTTTTGACTCTGTCTCACGCCGCCGGGTAATCTTGATCCTCGCGCCTGAACCCTCGGGCGCACCCCGTCATGCGCGGCTTCCCCGATCACGGTGACCGATGGTCACCCGCCTCAGGCGAAACAGCGCATGCGTGCGGCCAAGGCCGCTGGGGCCAGCCACGATGTGAAAGTCGTGCGCGGACGAAAGTCACGCGACACGCCCGACCGCGTGGGTCGGAGAACGGCGCACGACCGCTCGGCAACGAACGCACTCGAGAAGAAGGCAGGAAGGCGACAGTGCCAACCATCCAGCAGCTGGTCCGCAAGGGTCGGCAGGACAAGGTGTCCAAGAACAAGGCTCCGGCCCTCAAGGGCAGCCCGCAGCGTCGCGGCGTGTGCACGCGCGTCTACACGACCACGCCCAAGAAGCCGAACTCGGCTCTGCGCAAGGTCGCTCGCGTCCGCCTGACCTCGGGTATCGAGATCACCGCCTACATCCCGGGCGTGGGCCACAACCTGCAGGAGCACTCGATCGTGCTCGTGCGTGGTGGCCGCGTTCGCGACCTGCCCGGCGTCCGCTACAAGGTCATCCGCGGCGCCCTTGACACCCAGGGTGTCAAGAACCGCAAGCAGGCTCGCAGCCGCTACGGAGCGAAGAAGGAGAAGGGCTAATGCCTCGCAAGGGTCCTGCTGCCAAGCGCCCGGTCGTCGTCGACCCGGTGTACAGCACCCCCATGGTCACCCAGCTCATCAACAAGGTGCTGCTCGACGGCAAGCGCTCCACTGCGGAGCGCATCGTCTACGGCGCCCTCGAGGGCTGTAAGGAGAAGACCGGCACCGATCCGGTCCAGACGCTCAAGCGGGCTCTCGACAACGTGAAGCCGACCCTCGAGGTCCGCTCGCGCCGCGTCGGTGGCGCCACCTACCAGGTCCCGGTCGAGGTCAAGGCTGCTCGCAGCAATACCCTCGCCCTCCGCTGGCTGATCGGCTACTCGCGGCAGCGTCGTGAGAAGACGATGACCGAGCGGTTGATGAACGAGATCCTCGATGCATCGAACGGCCTCGGCGCCGCGGTGAAGAAGCGCGAGGACACTCACAAGATGGCCGAATCCAACAAGGCGTTCGCCCACTACCGCTGGTAACCCCACTGGCCCACAAGGCCTCGAAAGCAAACGGAGAACGACGTGTCTACCCAGACCAGCCTCGATCTGGCCAAGGTCCGCAACATTGGGATCATGGCCCACATCGACGCGGGCAAGACCACGACCACCGAGCGGATCCTCTTCTACACCGGCATCAACTACAAGATCGGTGAGGTCCACGAGGGCGCGGCGACGATGGACTGGATGGAGCAGGAGCAGGAGCGCGGCATCACGATCACGTCCGCCGCGACCACCTGCGAGTGGAAAGACCACACCATCAACATCATCGACACGCCCGGTCACGTCGACTTCACCGTCGAGGTCGAGCGCTCACTGCGGGTGCTCGATGGTGCGGTCACGGTGTTCGACGGCGTCGCGGGTGTCGAGCCCCAGTCTGAGACCGTCTGGCGTCAGGCCGACAAGTACAGCGTTCCGCGCATCTGCTTCGTGAACAAGCTCGACCGCACCGGCGCTGACTTCTTCCGCTGCGTCGACATGATCATCGACCGGCTTGGGGCCGTCCCGTTGGTGCTGCAGATCCCGATTGGCAGCGAGGGCGACTTCCTGGGCGTCGTGGACCTCGTTGCCATGAAGGCTCTGACGTGGCGAGGCGAGACGCAGAAGGGCGAGGACTACGCGGTCGAGGACATCCCGGCCGACCTCGTCGACCAGGCCGCGGAGTACCGCGAGAAGATGCTCGAGACCCTCTCCGAGGCGGACGACCTCATCCTGGAGAAGTTCCTCGACGGCGAGGAGTTCACGGTCGAGGAGATCAACGCTGCGATCCGTCGCGCGACCCTCGCCTACAAGCTCACCCCGGTCCTGACCGGCTCGGCCTTCAAGAACAAGGGCGTCCAGCCGATGCTCGACGCCGTCGTGGCGTACCTGCCGTGCCCACTCGACGTCACGGCAGTCGAGGGTCACAAGATGGGCCACGAGGACGTCATCATCGAGCGCAAGCCGAGCGACAGCGAGCCGTTCGCCGCTCTCGCGTTCAAGATCATGACCGACCCGCACCTGGGCAAGCTCACCTACATCCGCGTGTACTCCGGCCGGCTGCAGACCGGCACACAGGTCCTGAACAGCGTCAAGGACCGCAAGGAGCGCATCGGCAAGATCTACCGGATGCACGCGAACAAGCGTGAGGAGATCGACTTCGTGGGCGCCGGCGACATCGTCGCTGTCATGGGCCTGAAGGACACCACGACCGGTGAGACCCTCGCCGATCCGGCGCACCCGGTCGTGCTGGAGTCGATGAGTTTCCCCGCCCCCGTCATTCACATCGCCATCGAGCCGAAGTCCAAGGGCGACCAGGACAAGCTCGGCATCGCGATCCAGCGCCTGGCTGAGGAGGACCCGACCTTCCACGTGCGCACTGACGAGGAGACCGGCCAGACCATCATCGGCGGCATGGGCGAACTGCACCTCGAGGTGCTCGTCGACCGCATGAAGCGCGAGTTCAAGGTCGAGGCCAACGTCGGCAAGCCGCAGGTCGCGTACCGCGAGACCATCACCAAGGTCGTCGACCGTGTCGACTACACCCACAAGAAGCAGACGGGCGGCTCCGGCCAGTTCGCGAAGGTCCAGATCGCGATTGCGCCCACGGGCGGCGGCGAGGGCGGCTATCTGTTCGAGAACAAGGTCACCGGCGGTCGCATCCCGCGCGAGTACATCCCGTCCGTCGATGCTGGCGCACAGGAGGCCATGGAGAGCGGCGTTCTCGCCGGCTACCCGATGGTCGACGTGAAGGTCACCCTTCTCGACGGTGCCTACCACGACGTCGACTCCTCAGAGCTTGCCTTCAAGATCGCCGGCTCGATGGCGTTCAAGGAAGGTGCCCGCAAGGCCGGACCCGTCCTGCTCGAGCCGATGATGGCCGTCGAGGTCACCACGCCCGAGGACTTCATGGGCGACGTCATCGGCGACCTGAACTCCCGCCGTGGCCAGATCCAAGCCATGGATGAGCGTTCGGGAGCGAGGGTCGTCAAGGCCCTGGTTCCGCTCTCGGAGATGTTCGGCTACGTGGGCGACCTGCGCAGCCGTACACAGGGGCGCGCCAGTTACAGCATGCAGTTCGACTCCTATGCCCAGGTTCCGCAGAACGTGGCACTGGAGATCATCGCCAAGGCTCGCGGCGAATAGTCGCGGATCACGAAACACCAATAACCAACAGAACAGCAACCCGATCCGCGACATCGCCGGACGGCAAGAGGACAAGGGAGAACTCAGGTGGCTAAGGCCAAGTTTGAGCGCACCAAGCCGCACGTCAACATCGGCACCATCGGTCACATTGACCATGGCAAGACGACGCTGACTGCTGCGATCACCAAGGTGCTGCACGACAAGTACCCGGACGTGAACCCGTTCACGCCGTTCGACATGATCGACAAGGCTCCTGAGGAGCGTCAGCGCGGTATCACCATCTCGATCGCGCACGTCGAGTACCAGACCGAGGCGCGTCACTACGCCCACGTCGACTGCCCCGGTCACGCCGACTACATCAAGAACATGATCACCGGCGCGGCCCAGATGGACGGCGCGATCCTCGTGGTCGCCGCCACCGATGGCCCGATGCCGCAGACCAAGGAGCATGTGCTCCTGGCCCGCCAGGTCGGTGTCCCGTCGATCGTCGTCGCCCTGAACAAGTGCGACATGGTCGATGACGAGGAGCTCATCGAGCTCGTCGAGATGGAGGTACGCGAACTCCTGTCCAAGTACGAGTTCCCGGGCGACGACCTCCCCGTGGTTCGCGTTGCCGCCTTCCCGGCGCTGCAGGGCGATGCCAAGTGGGGCGAGTCGATCATCGAGCTGATGAACGCGGTCGACGAGTTCATCCCGACCCCCGCGCGTGAGGTCGACAAGCCGTTCCTCATGCCCGTCGAGGATGTCTTCACGATCACCGGTCGTGGCACCGTCGTCACGGGTCGCATCGAGCGTGGGATCGTCAAGGTCAACGAGGAGATCGAGGTCGTGGGCATCCACACCGGCCCGCCCACGAAGACCGTCGTCACCGGCGTCGAGATGTTCCGCAAGCTGCTCGACGAGGGCCAGGCGGGCGAGAACGTGGGCCTGCTCCTTCGTGGCATCAAGCGCGAGGACGTCGAGCGCGGTCAGGTCTGCTGCAAGCCGGGCTCGATCACGCCGCACACCGACTTCGAGGGCGCGGTCTACATCCTGTCCAAGGACGAGGGCGGCCGTCACACGCCGTTCTTCAACAACTACCGGCCGCAGTTCTACTTCCGCACCACGGACGTGACCGGCGTTGTCACCCTGCCCGACGGCAAGGACATGGTCATGCCCGGCGACACCACCGACATGAACGTTGAGCTGATCCAGCCCATCGCCATGGAGGAGGGCCTGCGCTTCGCCATCCGCGAGGGTGGCCGCACGGTCGGCGCCGGCCGCGTCACCAAGATCCTGAAGTAATTCGGGGTCACTCGAGACTTCGTGGCGGGCGGCGCGATCCGTTGCCCGCCACGAAACTCACTCAGCACCACCACGCTCCACCCGCAGAACCATTCGTAGCGGCACTACACGAGTAAGGACACCAAGCCATCATGGCGGGACAGAAGATCCGCATCCGGCTCAAGGCCTACGACCACGAGGTCATCGATTCCTCGGCGCGCAAGATCGTCGAGACCGTGACCCGTACGGGCGCGCAGGTCGCAGGGCCGGTGCCGCTGCCGACGGAGAAGAACATCTACTGCGTCATCCGCTCTCCGCACAAGTACAAGGACAGCCGCGAGCACTTCGAGATGCGCACTCACAAGCGACTCATCGACATCCTCGATCCGACGCCGAAGACCGTCGACTCGCTCATGCGACTCGACCTTCCGGCCGGTGTCGATATCGAGATCAAGCTCTAGACCGCGGTACACGAGACCACCTAGGCAAGGACAGAGAAACGATGGGCACCAACGTGAAGGGCGTTCTGGGCGAGAAGCTCGGCATGACCCAGGTCTGGGACGAGAACAATCGCGTCGTTCCCGTGACCGTGGTCAAGGCCGGGCCGTGCGTCGTCACCCAGGTCCGCTCCCCGGAGACTGACGGCTACTCGGCCGTCCAGATCGCCTTCGGCGCGATCGACTCGCGCAAGGTCACCAAGCCCGAACTGGGCCACTTCGCCAAGGCCGGTGTCACGCCGCGCCGCCACATGGTCGAGATCCGCACGGACGATGCGTCCGAGTACACCCTCGGCCAGGAGCTCGGCACCGACACGTTCGAGGCCGGTCAGATGGTCGACGTCGTGGGCACGACCAAGGGCAAGGGCTTCGCGGGCGTCATGAAGCGGCACCGCTTCCACGGCCTCAAGGCCTCGCACGGTGTCCAACGCAAGCACCGCTCGCCGGGCTCCATCGGCGGCTGCGCCACCCCCGGTCGCGTGTTCAAGGGCATGAAGATGGCCGGTCGCATGGGCGGCGTTCGCCAGACCACTCAGAACCTCGTGGTCGCCGGTGTCGACGTCGAGCGCGGCCTGCTGCTCATCAAGGGTGCCATTCCCGGCCCCAAGGGCGGACTCGTCTTCGTCCGCACGGCCGTGAAGGAGTTCCAGGCATGACCGCCGTAGACGTTCGCACCCCCGCGGGCAAGGCCTCAGGCAGCGTCGAGCTGCCCGCCGAGATCTTCGACGTCCAGGTCAACATCCCGTTGATCCACCAGGTCGTTGTCGCCCAGCTCGCTGCTGCTCGCCAGGGCACCGCGTCCACCAAGACGCGCGCTGAGGTCAGCGGTGGTGGCCGCAAGCCCTACAAGCAGAAGGGCACCGGCCGCGCCCGTCAGGGCTCGATCCGCGCGCCGCAGTTCACCGGCGGCGGCGTGGTCCACGGCCCGAAGCCGCGTGACTACTCCCAGCGAACCCCCAAGAAGATGAAGGCTGCCGCCCTGCGTGGCGCCCTGTCTGACCGGGCGCGCGACGGTCGCATCCATGTCGTGACCGAGCTTGTCACCGGAGACAGCCCGTCGACCAAGGGCGCCATCGCGGCGCTTGCGGCCCTGGGCCTCGAGGGCAAGGTCCTGATCGCCATCGACCGCGACGACGATGTTTCGGCTCTCAGCCTGCGGAACGTCCCCGACGTGCACCTGCTCTACGTCGATCAGCTCAACACCTACGACGTCCTCGTCAGTGACCAGGTGCTCTTCACCTCCGCTGCCCTTGACGTCTTCCTTGCCGGCCCGGCGACGGGCAAGTCGGTCAAGGCAGTCGCCACCGAAAGTGAGGCCGCGGAATGAGGATCAACGATCCGCGCGACATCCTGATCTCCCCGGTGATCTCGGAGAAGAGCTACTCGCTCCTCGACGAGAACAAGTACACCTTCGTGGTGGCACCGGACGCGAACAAGACCCAGATCAAGATCGCAGTGGAGCAGGTGTTCGGCGTGAAGGTGACGTCGGTCAACACGCTCAATCGCGCAGGCAAGCGCCTTCGCACCCGGACTGGCTTCGGCAAGCGTGCCGACACCAAGCGAGCCATCGTGACCGTCGCAGCCGGCGATCGCATCGACATCTTCGGGGGCCCGGTCTCCTGACCGGGTAGTCCCTAACGACACGAGACGGAAAGACAGCTATGGGAATCCGCAAGTACAAGCCGACAACGCCGGGCCGTCGTGGCTCGAGCGTCGCCGACTTCGTCGAGATCACCCGGTCCGAGCCGGAGAAGTCGTTGGTGCAGCCGCTGCCCAAGAAGGGCGGCCGCAACAACTCCGGCAAGATCACCACGCGTCACCAGGGTGGCGGCCACAAGCGTGCCTACCGCGTCATCGACTTCCGTCGTGCGGACAAGGACGGGGTGCCGGCTCGCGTTGCGCACATCGAGTACGACCCGAACCGCACCGCGCGCATCGCGCTGCTGCACTACGCGGACGGCGAGAAGCGCTACATCATCGCCCCCAACAAGCTGAAGCAGGGCGACCGGATCGAGACCGGCCCCAGCGCCGACATCAAGCCGGGCAACAACCTGCCGTTGCGCAACATCCCCGTCGGCACGGTCATCCACGCCATCGAGATCAAGCCCGGTGGCGGCGCGAAGATCGCCCGCTCGGCCGGTGCTGCCGTGCAGCTCGTGGCAAAGGACGGCCCTTACGCACAGCTGCGCATGCCGTCAGGTGAGATCCGCAACATCGACCTGCGCTCGCGCGCAACGGTCGGCGAGGTGGGCAACGCCGAGCAGTCGAACATCAACTGGGGCAAGGCCGGCCGCATGCGCTGGAAGGGCAAGCGCCCGACCGTCCGCGGCGTCGCCATGAACCCGGTCGACCACCCGCACGGCGGTGGCGAGGGCAAGACGTCCGGTGGCCGTCACCCTGTGAACCCGAACGGCAAGCCCGAGGGTCGTACCCGCAAGGCCAACAAGGCCAGCGACAAGTTCATCGTCCGTCGCCGCAAGTCCGGCAAGAAGCGATAAGGGAAAGACATGCCACGCAGCCTGAAGAAGGGCCCGTTCATCGACTCCCACCTCCTGAAGAAGGTGGAAGTGCAGAACGAGGCCGGCACCAAGACCGTCATCAAGACGTGGTCGCGTCGGTCGATGATCATCCCCGCGATGCTCGGCCACACGATCGCTGTCCACGATGGTCGCAAGCATGTCCCGGTCTTCGTTTCCGAGAACATGGTGGGCCACAAGCTGGGCGAGTTCGCGCCCACGCGCACGTTCCGCGGCCACATCAAGGACGACCGTAAGGCCAAGCGCCGCTAACGGTGCTCGACAGACCACTACCGATTCCACGCACGACGAAGCAGCAAGGGGATAGACATGGAAGCCAGGGCCCAGGCGCGGTACGTCCGCGTCACGCCCATGAAGGCGCGTCGCGTCATCGACCTCATCAGAGGCATGAACGCGGCTGACGCCCAGGCGGTGTTGAAGTTCGCTCCGCAGGCGGCCAGCGAGCCGATCGGCAAGGTGCTCGACAGCGCCATTGCCAATGCGACGAACAACCATGCCATGGATGCTCGCGCGCTTGTCGTGAGTGCGGCGTACGTGGACGAAGGTCCGACGATGAAGCGCATCCGTCCGCGTGCCCAGGGGCGCGCGTACCGGATCCGCAAGCGCAGCAGCCACATCACGGTGATCCTGTCCGACGGCACCGAGACGGTTGCGCCGGTCAAGCCGAAGGCGGAGGCCAAGCCGGCCAAGGCCGAGGCGAAGCCGGCGAAGGCCACTGCCAAGGACGCTGACAAGGCTGAGAAGCCGGCAGCGAAGAAGACCACGGCAAAGAAGGCAGCGGCTCCGGCCGATGCCGAGAAGGAAGGGTGACCCGACAGTGGGCCAGAAAGTAAACCCGCACGGCTTCCGGCTGGGCATCACCACCGACTTCAACACTCGCTGGTTCGCCGACAGCTCCAAGCCGGGCCAGCGCTACCGCGACTACGTCGCCGAGGACGTTGCTATCCGCAAGCTGCTCTCGTCGGGCATGGAGCGGGCCGGCATCGCACGTGTGGAGATCGAGCGCACGCGTGAGCGCGTCCGCGTCGACATCCACACCGCGCGTCCCGGCATTGTCATCGGCCGGCGTGGCGCCGAGGCTGACCGCATCCGCGGCGACCTCGAGAAGCTCACGGGCAAGCAGGTACAGCTGAACATCCTCGAGGTGAAGAACCCCGAGATCGAGGCTCAGCTGGTTGCCCAAGGCATCGCGGAGCAGCTGTCGAGCCGCGTCTCCTTCCGTCGCGCCATGCGCAAGGGCATGCAGAGCACGATGAAGAGCGGCGCCAAGGGCATCCGGGTGCAGGTCTCCGGTCGCCTCGGCGGTGCTGAGATGTCGCGCACCGAGTTCTACCGCGAGGGTCGGGTGCCGCTGCATACGCTGCGCGCCGACATCGACTACGGCTTCTACGAGGCCCGCACGACCTTCGGCCGCATCGGCGTCAAGGTCTGGATCTACAAGGGCGACGCCCTTGCCACGCGTTCGGAGCGCGAGGCTGCGGCCGCCCAGGCTCGCCTCAGTGGCCCGCGCACGACCCGTCCGGATCGTCCGCGTCGCGGCCGTGAGGACGGGGCAGTGCTCGAGGCTCCGGTCGAGGCCACCGCCGAGGTCGTCGCTGAAGCCGCGCCTGTCGCTGCGGTAGAAGGCCAGGAGGGCTAGTCATGTTGATTCCCCGCAGAGTCAAGCACCGCAAGCAGCACCACCCCACGCGGCGTGGCGTTGCCAAGGGCGGCACCGAGGTGACGTTCGGGTCGTACGGCCTCCAGGCCCTCGAGCCCGCATACGTCACCAACCGGCAGATCGAGGCAGCGCGTATCGCGATCACCCGCCACATCCGTCGTGGTGGCAAGGTCTGGATCAACATCTATCCGGACCGTCCGCTGACCAAGAAGCCCGCTGAGACCCGCATGGGTTCCGGCAAGGGCTCGCCGGAGTGGTGGATCGCCAACGTCAAGCCCGGTCGCGTGATGTTCGAGCTCTCCTACCCGGACGAGAAGATCGCCAACGAGGCGCTTACTCGCGCGATGCACAAACTCCCCATGAAGTGTCGGATCGTCCGGCGCGAAGAAGCAGGTGACAACTGATGGCCGCAGGCACGCAGGTCGGCGAACTCCGCAATCTCGACGACGCAGAACTGACGTCTAAGCTCCGTGAGGCGAAGGAGGAGCTCTTCAACCTCCGCTTCCAGGGCGCGACCGGTCAGCTGGAGAACCATGGTCGTCTCCGCGCCGTCCGCAAGGACATCGCCCGCATCTACACGATCATCCGCGAGCGCGAGCTCGGCATTACCCCGATCGACGGCACCGAGGGTGTCGCATGAGCACGAATGAGGCTGGCGTGACGGATCTCAAGCGCGGCAACCGCAAGACCCGTGAGGGCCTGGTGGTCAGCGACAAGATGGACAAGACGGTGGTTGTGGCGGTCGAGGATCGCTTCAAGCACCCGATGTACGGCAAGGTCGTCCGTCGGACGAGCAAGCTGAAGGCACATGACGAGGCCAATGCCGCAGGCATCGGCGACCGCGTGCTCCTCATGGAGACCCGGCCGACTTCCGCGACCAAGCGCTGGCGCGTGGTCGAGATCCTCGAGAAGGCAAAGTAGCCAACACCAGTTCCGCCAGGCTCTTCCACGAGAACCGGCAGACGATCAGGAGAATGCAGTGATTCAGCAGGAGTCGCGACTTCGAGTCGCCGACAACACCGGTGCCAAGGAGATCCTTTGCATCCGCGTGCTTGGCGGGTCGGGCCGTCGCTATGCCGGCATCGGTGACGTCATCGTCGCCACCGTCAAGGACGCCATCCCCGGTGGCAACGTCAAGAAGGGCGAGGTCGTCAAGGCGGTCATCGTGCGCACCCGCAAGGAGCGCCGCCGCCCCGATGGCTCGTACATCAAGTTCGACGAGAACGCGGCCGTCATCCTCAAGGCTGACGGCGAGCCTCGCGGCACGCGCATCTTCGGACCGGTGGGCCGCGAGCTTCGCGAGAAGAAGTTCATGAAGATCATCTCGCTTGCGCCGGAGGTGCTTTAACCATGTCGCTAAGCATTCGCAAGGGCGATCTCGTCCAGGTCATCTCGGGCAAGGATCGCGGCGTCAAGGGCAAGGTCATCGAGGTGTACCCCGAGTCCGAGCGCGTCATCGTCGAGGGTGTCAACCGGATCAAGAAGCACACCAAGGTGGGCCAGAACGCCCGCGGTGCCAAGACCGGCGGCATCATCACGACCGAGGCCTCGATCCACGTGTCGAACGTGCAGGTCATCGATCCGGAGGACGGTCGCCCCACGCGGGTCGGCTTCCGCAAGGAGAAGGTGGAGAAGCGTCGCACCGACGGCTCGACCTACGAGTCCGAGCGCAGCGTGCGCATCTCCCGCCGTACGGGCAAAGACCTCTAAGGAAACGAAGCCATGACTACCGATACCTCCACCGAAACCTCGGTGCCGCGTCTCAAGACGCGTTACCGCGAGGAGATCGTCCCCGCGCTGCGCGAGGAGTTCGACTTCTCCAACATCATGCAGGTGCCCGGCCTGACCAAGATCGTGGTCAACATGGGCGTCGGCGACGCTGCACGTGACTCGAAGCTGATCGAGGGCGCGATCCGCGACCTCGCCGAGATCACCGGCCAGAAGCCGCAGGTCACGAAGGCTCGCAAGTCGATCGCCCAGTTCAAGCTCCGCGAGGGCCAGCCGATCGGCGCCCACGTGACGCTCCGTGGTGACCGCATGTGGGAGTTCCTCGACCGACTGCTGTCAGTCGCGCTGCCCCGCATCCGTGACTTCCGCGGGCTCTCGCCCAAGCAGTTCGACGGACGCGGCAACTACACGTTCGGCCTGACCGAGCAGTCGATGTTCCACGAGATCGACCAGGACAAGATCGACCGCGTCCGAGGCATGGACATCACGGTCGTCACCACCGCCAAGAACGATGACGAAGGCCGCGCCCTGCTTCGCCTTCTCGGATTCCCCTTCAAGGAGGCCTGAGCAACATGGCGAAGAAAGCGCTGATCCAGAAGCAGCAGAAGACCCCGAAGTTCAAGGTCCGGGCCTACACCCGGTGCAACAAGTGCGGCCGTCCGCACTCGGTGTACCGCAAGTTCGGCCTGTGCCGTATTTGCGTTCGCGAGATGGCTCACGCGGGCGAACTGCCCGGCGTGACGAAGAGCAGCTGGTAAACCACGACGCTGAAGGTCCGCTTCACCGCGGAAACCACAACGAGGAAGGCCTAAGGCCACAGATATGACAATGACCGACCCGATTGCGGACATGCTTGCGCGACTGCGCAATGCGAACTCCGCATACCACGACACCGTGGCGATGCCGCACTCGAAGATCAAGGCGAACATCGCCGAGATCCTCCAGGCGCAGGGCTACATCGCTGGGTGGCACGTCGAGGACGCGACCGTTGGCAAGACGCTGACGCTCGACCTCAAGTACGGCCCGTCCCGTGAGCGCTCGATCGCCGGCCTTCGCCGCGTGTCGAAGCCGGGCCTTCGCGTCTACGCGAAGAGCACCGCGCTTCCCCGCGTGCTCGGTGGATTGGGCATCGCCATCCTCTCCACGTCGTCCGGTCTGCTGACCGACCGACAGGCCGCACAGAAGGGCGTAGGCGGGGAAGTCCTCGCTTACGTCTGGTAAGGGGACGAGGACATGTCACGCATCGGACGTCAGCCGATTCCCGTTCCCGCGGGCGTCACCTACAAGATCGATGGTCGCGAAATCACGATCACGGGCCCCAAGGGCTCGTTGACCATGACCGTCGCAGAGCCCATCACCGTGGCCGAGGACGAGGGCGCTCTGGTCGTTACTCGCCCCAATGACGAGCGCGACTCACGCGCCCGGCATGGCCTGACTCGCACGCTCGTCTCGAACATGGTCCAGGGCGTCACCCAGGGCTACGAGAAGGGCCTGGAGATCGTCGGGACCGGCTACCGAGTCGCGGCCAAGGGCACCGACCTGGAGTTCCAGCTCGGCTTCAGCCACTCGGTCCTGGTCAAGGCCCCGCAGGGCATCTCCTTCCAGGTCGACAGCCCGGTGAAGTTCAAGGTCATGGGCATCGACAAGCAGCAGGTCGGCGAGGTTGCCGCCAACATCCGCAAGATTCGCAAGCCGGAGCCCTACAAGGGCAAGGGCGTGCGCTACGAGGGTGAAGTGGTGCGCCGCAAGGCCGGAAAGGCTGGTAAGTAATGACTTCCTTCGCTCCCAAGCTCGGGACCGCGACCCGCTCGTCGGTGGGTCGGGCCCGCAGGCACCTTCGGGTTCGCAAGAAGGTCGCGGGCACGTCGCTGCGTCCGCGCCTCGTGGTCACTCGCTCTGCCCGACACATGCTGGCGCAGGTCGTCGACGACTCGCAGGGCGTGACGATCGCGTCGGCCTCGACCATGGAGGCGGACCTGCGCGGCGCATCGGCCGACAAGACCGCCAAGGCCCGCAAGGTCGGCGAGCTCGTCGCCGAGCGTGCGAAGAAGGCCGGTATCGAGGCTGTGGTCTTCGACCGCGGCGGCAACAAGTACCACGGTCGCGTGGCTGCCCTTGCTGAGGGCGCCCGCGAGGGTGGCCTGGCCTTCTAACGACGTACGAACTTCGAAACGGAAGAGGTAACCCCATGTCAGAAACGTCGCGCCGCGGTGGTGGCGCCGGCGATCGTCGGGAGCGCAAGGAACGCACTCCCCGCGAGGAGAAGTCCGCATACGTCGAGCGGGTCGTAGCCATCAATCGTGTTGCCAAGGTCGTCAAGGGTGGTCGTCGCTTCAGCTTCACCGCCCTGGTCATCGTCGGTGACGGCGACGGCATGGTCGGCGTCGGCTACGGCAAGGCCAAGGAGGTGCCCGCCGCGATCGCGAAGGGCGTCGAGGAGGCCAAGAAGCACTTCTTCAAGGTCCCGCGCATCCAGGGCACGATTCCCCATCCGGTCACGGGTGAGGCTGCTGCCGGCGTGGTCATGCTCCGTCCGGCTGCTCCCGGTACCGGCGTCATCGCCGGTGGCCCGGTCCGCGCCGTGCTGGAGTGCGCCGGTGTCCACGACATCCTGAGCAAGTCGATGGGGTCCGACAACGCGATCAACATCGTGCACGCGACCGTTGCTGCACTGAAGATGCTGGAGATGCCCGAGCAGGTTGCCGCACGTCGTGGCCTGCCGCTCGAGGATGTTGCGCCCGCAGCCCTGCTGCGTGCCCAGGCCGCAGGGGTAGGTGCCTGATGGGTCAGTTGAAGGTCACCCAGATCAAGTCCAAGATCGGCGGCACGAGCGTGCAGCGGAACACCCTGCGCTCGCTCGGTCTCCATCGCATCGGCGACACCGTGGTGAAGGAGGACCGTCCCGAGATCCGCGGAATGGTCAACGCCGTCATCCACCTCGTCAAGTTCGAGGAGGTCAAGTAACCATGGCACTCAAGGTCCATCACCTGCGCCCGGCTCCGGGCGCCAAGACCGCGAAGACCCGTAAGGGTCGCGGCGAGGCGTCCAAGGGCAAGACTGCCGGCCGTGGCACCAAGGGCACCAAGGCCCGCAACCAGGTCGCTACCAGCTTCGAGGGCGGGCAGATGCCGTTGCACATGCGCCTGCCGAAGCTCAAGGGCTTCAAGAACCCGGCCAAGGTCGAGTTCCAGGTCGTGAATCTGGCGATGCTGACCAAGCTCTACCCGAAGGGTGGCGACGTCACCGTCGCCGACCTTGTGGATAAGGGCGCGGTCCGCAGGGGCCTCCCCGTCAAGATTTTGGGCAACGGAGAGATCGCCGTCGCCGTATCGGTGACTGCGGATGCGTACTCCCAGACGGCACGTGACAAGATCGTCGCTGCAGGAGGCTCGGTCGCAGGGGAGTAGCCCCGGCACTCTGCTCGACCGAACGTCCCTAGACCGCCCGAGAAGCCAGCAGGAGGCACAGTGCACATCAGTGCGTTCGGGGCTGCGCTGCGTACGCCGGACCTTCGCAAGAAGATCTTCTTCACGCTCGGACTGCTGGCGCTCTACCGCCTCGGTTCGGTTGTTCCCACGCCCGGCGTCGACTACTCCGCCATCCAGCGGTGTATCAACGTCGTGCAGGACAACTCGGTGTACGCGCTGATCAACCTCTTCAGCGGCGGTGCGCTGCTGCAACTGTCCGTGTTCGCGCTGGGCATCATGCCCTACATCACCGCGAGCATCATCCTTCAGCTTCTGACGGTCGTCATCCCACGGCTGGAGACGCTGAAGGCGGACGGTCAGGCGGGCCAGGCCAAGATCACGCAGTACACCCGCTATGTGACGATCGGCCTGGCGATTCTGCAGTCCACGGCCATCCTGTCGCTGGCCCGCAGCCCGGGCGCGCTGTTCAGCGGCTGTAACGAGGACCTCATCCCGAACCAGTCGATCTGGGTCATCATGGTCATGGTCATCACCATGACAGCGGGTACCTGCATGATCATGTGGTTCGGCGAGCTGATCACCGAGCGCGGGGTCGGCAACGGCATGTCCGTGCTGATCTTCACCTCGATCATCGCGACGATCCCGGCCCAGTTCGCCTCGATCTGGGGCAGCCACGGGCCGTTCACCTTCACGATGACGCTGCTCGTCGGGCTTTCGATCGTGGCCTTCGTGGTGTTCGTCGAGCAGGCCCAGCGCCGCATTCCCGTCCAGTACGCCAAGCGGATGGTGGGGCGCCGGATGTACGGCGGCACCTCGACCTACATCCCGCTCAAGGTCAACATGGCCGGCGTCATCCCGGTCATCTTCGCGTCGTCGCTGTTGTTCTTGCCCATGCTTCTCGTGCAACTCACGGGCAGTCAGGCCGAGTGGGCCCAGTGGGTCTCGACGAACCTCGGTCGTGGCACTGGCCCCTGGTACATGCTGATCTACTTCTCGCTGATCGTGTTCTTCTGCTACTTCTACGTGTCGATCACCTTCAACCCGGTTGAGGTCGCTGACAACATGAAGAAGTACGGTGGCTTCATCCCCGGCATCCGTGCCGGCAAGCCGACGGCCGACTACCTCGACTACGTGCTGACCCGCCTGACGGCTCCGGGCTCGCTCTACCTGGGCATGATCGCGATCCTGCCGCTGTTCGCCTTCAGCTTCCTCGGCGTAGCCAACCGCTTCGTCTTTGGCGGCACGAGCCTGCTGATCATGGTCGGCGTGGGGCTCGACACCGTCAAGCAGATCGAGGCGCAGTTGCAGCAGCGCAACTATGAAGGGTTCCTGCGCTAATGCGGCTGGTCCTCATGGGCCCTCCTGGCGCGGGCAAGGGAACTCAGGCCGTGGTCATCTCGGCCGCCTTGGGCGTACCGCACATCTCCACCGGTGACATCTTCCGCCGCAATGTCGCGGGCAACACCGCCTTGGGCATCGAGGCGAAGCGGTACATGGATGCCGGCGAGTACGTCCCCGATGGCATCACCAACTCCATGGTGCGCGATCGCCTGTCCCAGGACGACTGCCATCCGGGCTTCCTGCTCGATGGCTTCCCGCGCACCGTCGAGCAGGTCGGGGAGCTCTCCGCGATGCTGCGCAGTTCGGGTGAGGCGCTCACGAGCGTCGTCGAGTTGACCGTCGATGTCGACGAAGTGGTTGCTCGACTCGTGCTCCGCGCCGCCGAGCAGGGCCGCAGCGACGACACCGAGGAAGTCATCCGACGCCGCCTCGAGGTCTACAACGAGCAGACCGCGCCGCTGACCGCGATGTACGACACACAGGGTCTTCTGGCCCGCGTCGATGGGATGGGCACCGTCGACGAGGTCTCGACGCGGATTCTCGACGTGCTCGGCATCGACGCCTGACGCATGTTCCGGCGCAACAGCTCGATCGAGATCAAGAACGCTGACCAACTGGCGGTCATGCGTCAGGCCGGGCTTGTCGTGGCCAAGGCTCTGGCCGCGATCGAGGCCGCCGCGGCCCCTGGGGTGACCACCGGCGAACTCGACGAGATCGCCCGCGACGTGCTGGCGGCTCACGGTGCCACCTCGTCCTTCCTCGGCTACAAAGCGCACGGGACAATTCCGTACCCGGGCGTCATCTGTGCCTCGATCAATGACGAGGTCGTCCACGGGATCCCGGGACCTCGCGCGCTCAACGACGGCGATCTGCTGTCCGTCGACTTCGGGGCGATCGTCGATGGCTGGAACGGCGACGCAGCCGTGACGATCCTGGTCGGCGACGTGGCCCCCGAGCTGGTCGCACTATCGAACGCGACGCGCGACTCACTGTGGGCCGGCCTGTCAGCGGCCCGGGCGGGCGGCCGATTGACCGACATCAGCCATGCGGTGGAGACGACGCTGACGCAGGCCGGCCCCTGGGGGATCGTCGCGGAGTACGGCGGCCATGGCATCGGCTCGCGGATGCACATGGATCCGCACATCCTCAACTACGGCTCACCCGGCCGGGGCCCGCACCTGGTGCCCGGCATGGCGCTGGCGATCGAGCCGATGGCGACGGTCGGCGACCCCGACGTGGGAGTGCACGCCGACGGCTGGACGGTGAGCACGATCGATGGCGGCTGGGCCGCCCACTGGGAGCACACGGTGGCCATCACCGAGGACGGGCCGTGGGTCCTCACCGCCCTCGAGGACGTCCGGCTCTAGTCGGTCAGGCGGAACACGGCGATGACCGTCCGGTTGACCGGCTCGTCAGGGATGTCGCTTACGGCGTAGCTGCCCACCTCCCGCTGGTCGATCCGCAGGATCCGCCCCTGCCCGACGAGTCCGGCAAGGGCGTTGTCGAAGCCGGCGTCGGCGTAGTGAGCGGCGTTGATCCCGATGGCGCACAGGGCGCCCGGCAGCCCTAGGCGAAGGACGCCCGCGAGATCGGCAGGCCCGAGGTGCCCGAGGGTGAAGGTGCCGCTGCTGACGATCCCGCCGTACCGGGCCTCGATGGTGGCGTCAGCGTCGGTGAGGTCCGCCGAGCGCAGGTCCCGGTACGTCCCAGTACGGGCTGCCACTGCGAGCATGCCCGCCGAGATGTCGTAGCCGTCCAGCGCCGGATGGCGAAGGGCCAGGCCCAGTTGACCGGTCCCGCAACCGATCTCGGCCACCGGGGTGTCCGCAGGGGTGGACCAGGTCATGAACGCCCGCGCCACCTCCCGCGGAATGGCGTAGCCGGTCGCCCCGATGAAGTCGTCGTCGTAGCTCGCCGCCCAGGTGTCGTAGTACGCCCGGTGCGCAGCGGGGGAGTCCAGCCGGTAGGCGTCCTCACGGGAGTGTTCGCTCATGACTCCGTCCGATTATCGGGGGATGAGCCGCACACTGTACTCCGGCGGACCCGGATTTTGAGCGTGAACCCCATACCCGTAGACTCTGATGGCTGGTTTCAGGCTTCCCCACTCCCTGCCTGCCTCCCCCCGGTTTCCGGGCGGGTCGGTCATGGGCGCGGGCGTCTGGCCGCCACGACACGCGAAAGCAGAGGTTATGGGCAAGAAGGACGGCGCGATCGAGCTCGAGGGCACGATCACCGAGTCTCTTCCCAATGCCATGTTCCGGGTGGAGTTGGACAACGGGCACAAGGTGCTCGCACATATCAGCGGGAAGATGCGGATGCACTACATCCGTATCCTGCCGGACGATCGCGTCGTCGTGGAGCTGTCGCCCTACGACCTCACCCGCGGCCGCATCGTCTACCGCTACAAGTAAGCATCCCGCCGAAACGTTCACGAAAGAGTCAGCATGAAGGTCCAGCCGAGCGTCAAGAAGATCTGCGACAAGTGCAAGGTCATCCGTCGCCACGGTCGCGTCATGGTGATCTGCGAGAACGTTCGCCACAAGCAGCGCCAGGGCTAACCAGCACCTGACGCGGCCGTCGGGGAGACAACCCGGCGTCCGAACACACGCGGTACCCGACCCCCGCAGCAGCGCGTGCGCTGCAGCGGGACGACACCCCCGGACACGAGGCCGGGGACCTGCCCCGAATAAGCCATATCGGGCGGGCAGGACTGGTACCGCACCGCATACCTCGTGCTTGACAAGAAGAGAGAACGCCTTATGGCACGACTTGTTGGTGTCGACCTGCCGCGCGACAAGCGCATGGCGGTGGCACTCACGTACATCTACGGTGTTGGTCGCTCACAGGCGGCCAAGGCCCTCGAGGCAACCGGCATCAGCCCGGATCTGCGCTCGAAGGACCTCACCGACGACCAGGTCATCGCCCTGCGTGACTGGATCGACGAGAACCTCAAGGTCGAAGGCGACCTGCGTCGCGAGGTGACCGCCGACATCCGTCGCAAGGTCGAGATCGGCTGCTACCAGGGTCTGCGTCACCGCAAGGGGCTCCCGGTCCGTGGCCAGCGCACTCACACGAATGCCCGTACCCGCAAGGGTCCGCGCAAGACCGTCGCTGGCAAGAAGAAGGCCACTAAGTAAGCCCCCTAGAGACTTTGGAGAACTGATTTCATGGCCCCCAAGACTGGCAAGGCTGCGACCGCCAAGAAGGTGCGTCGCAAGGAGAAGAAGAACGTGGCCCATGGCCACGCGCACATCAAGAGCACGTTCAACAACACCATCGTCTCGATCACCGATCCCACGGGTGCGGTTATTGCTTGGGCCAGCGCCGGGCAGGTCGGCTTCAAGGGAAGCCGCAAGTCCACGCCGTTCGCCGCGCAGCTGGCGGCTGAGGCTGCCGCGCGTCGGGCGATGGAGCACGGCATGCGCAAGGTCGACGTGTTCGTGAAGGGTCCGGGCTCCGGCCGCGAGACCGCAATCCGTTCGCTGCAGGCAACTGGACTCGAGGTCGGCTCCATCGCCGACGTCACTCCCGTGCCGCACAACGGAACCCGCCCGTCCAAGCGCCGTCGCGTCTGATCGCGCGCAGAGTTACAGGAGATACTGACTAATGGCACGTTACGTTGCCGCCGACTGCAAGCGTTGCCGTCGCGAGAAGATGAAGCTGTTCCTCAAGGGCTCCAAGTGCGAGTCGCCGAAGTGCCCGTTCGAGAAGCGGCCGTACCCCCCGGGCCAGCACGGCCGTGGTCGTTCGAAGGACAGCGAGTACCTGCTGCAGCTTCGTGAGAAGCAGAAGGCCACCCGCATGTACGGCGTCCTCGAGAAGCAGTTCTCGAACTACTACCAGGAGGCGCAGCGCCAGTCCGGCAAGACCGGCGAGAACCTGCTGCGCATCCTCGAGACCCGTCTCGACAACGTGGTGTTCCGGGCCGGCTTCGCCAAGTCCCGCGACATGGCCCGCCAGCTGGTCACGCACGGCCACTTCGTGGTCAACGGCCGCAAGGTGAACATCCCGTCGTACCGTGTCTCGGCCAACGACATCATCGAGGTCCGTGCGGGCTCTCGCGAGATGACGCCGTTCGTGGTCGCGCATGCCGAGATCGGCGAGCGCACCGTGCCGGCGTGGCTTGAGGTCATCCCCTCGCAGATGCGGATCCTCGTCCACACCCTGCCGGTCCGCGGCAACATCGACACCCAGGTCAACGAGCAGCTGATCGTCGAGCTCTACTCCAAGTAGTCCACTCGTTCTAGGAAGGCCCGAGAGGGCCGGAAATCGCGACTTCAAATAGCGGTCGTCGCGGGAAGGAAGTACATCGTGCTCATTAGCCAGCGCCCCGTGCTCACCGAGGAGCCGATCAGCGAGTTCCGCTCGCGGTTCGTGCTCGAGCCCCTCGAGCCCGGTTTCGGCTACACCCTCGGCAACTCGCTTCGCCGCACGCTGCTGTCGTCCATCCCGGGCGCAGCCGTCACCAGCATCCGCGTCGACGGCGTGCTGCACGAGTTCACCACCGTCCCCGGAGTCAAGGAGGACGTCACCGAGCTGATCTTGAACATCAAGCAGCTGGTGATCTCGTCCGAGCATGACGAGCCCGTGGTCATGTACCTGCGCAAGCAGGGCCCGGGCACGGTCACCGCGGCTGACATCCAGCCGCCGGCCGGCGTCGAGGTGCACAACCCCGACCTGCACATTGCCACGCTGAACGCCAAGGGCAAGCTCGAGATCGAGCTCGTCGTCGAGCGTGGTCGTGGCTATGTGTCGGCAGTGCTCAACAAGCAGGCCGGCCAGGAGATCGGCCGCATCCCGGTCGACTCGATCTACAGCCCGGTCCTCAAGGTCACGTACAAGGTCGAGGCGACCCGTGTCGAGCAGCGCACTGACTTCGACAAGCTCGTCATCGACGTCGAGACCAAGACCTCGATGCGTCCGCGTGACGCGGTCGCCTCGGCTGGCAAGACCCTGGTCGAGCTCTTCGGCCTGGCTCGCGAGCTGAATGTCGACGCCGAGGGCATCGACATCGGCCCGTCGCCGACCGACGCATTCGTCGCCGAGCAGCTGTCGACCCCGATCGAGCAGCTCGACATGACGGTGCGCTCGTACAACTGCCTCAAGCGCGAGGGCATCCACACGGTCGGCGAGCTCATCACCCGCAGCGAGGCCGACCTGCTCGACATCCGCAACTTCGGCGCGAAGTCGATCGACGAGGTCAAGGTGAAGCTCGCCAGCCTCGGCCTGGCCCTGAAGGACAGCCCGCCCGGGTTCGACCCCGGCGCCGCCGTCTACTTCAACGACGATGACGACGACCTGGCCTACGCCGAGGACGAGCAGCTCTAGTCGGCACCCGAACGACAAGCTTCACGAAAGCCTGAGGAGAAAGAATGCCTACGCCAACAAAGGGTCCCCGTCTCGGCGGCGGTCCGGCACACGAGCGGCTCATGCTGGCCAACCTGGCCACCGCGCTGTTCGAGCACGGGAAGATCACCACGACCGAGGCCAAGGCCAAGCGCCTGCGGCCGCTGGCCGAGCGGCTGATCACGTTCGCCAAGCGCGGTGACCTGCACGCGCGTCGTCGGGTGCTCACCGTCGTGCGCGACAAGTCGGTGGTGCACACCCTGTTCACCGAGATCGGCCCGCAGTACGCGGGGCGTCCGGGTGGCTACACGCGCATCACCAAGATCGGTCCGCGCAAGGGCGACAACGCTCCCATGGCGATCATCGAGCTGGTCGAGCCCATGGCCGAGCAGGTCGTTGCCGAGGCCACGGGTGCCACCAAGCGCGCAGCCAAGGAGAAGTCGGCCAAGGACGCCGCTCCGGTGGCAGTCGTCGAGACAGTGACCGACGAGGTCGTTGAAGACGCTGAGGGCAACGTGGTCGCCGAGGAGATCGTCGACGACGTGGCCGTGGTCGACGAGGCCGGCGATGTCGTCGCCGAAGAGGTTGACGTGGTCGATGTCGTGGCTGACGACGCCGTCGACGCCGTCGAGGACGCGGTCGAGAAGGACTAGTCCTGACCGAAGCAATGAACGCCGATCAGCCCGTCCCCGGAGTTCCGGGCGACGGGCTGATCCGTCTGCGCCTTGATATCGCGTACGACGGCCGTGACTTCTCTGGCTGGGCCAAGCAGACCGAACTGCGCACCGTGCAAGGCGAACTGGAGCGCATCCTGGGCCACCTCTTCGGTGCCCCGATAGACGTCACGTGCGCCGGGCGAACAGATGCCGGGGTGCACGCTCGCGGCCAGGTCGCGCACACCGATGTGCCAGCGGGCGTGGGCGCCAGCCTGGAACTTCGACGAGTGAACCGGGCGCTTCCTGATGACATCCGACTGAACGGGATGACGGTGGCGCCCCCTGGATTCGACGCACGATTCTCCGCACTGTGGCGGCGCTACACCTATCGCGTGTGCGACGGCCTCTTCGGCCCCGACCCGCTTGATCGCCACGTCACGTTGCGATGGACCCGGCCACTGGACCTCGAGCAGATGAACGAGGCCGCCCAGGTCCTCTTGGGCGAGCACGACTTCGCCGCCTTCTGCCGTCATCGCGAACGGGGCACCTCCATACGGGAATTGCAGAGCCTGCGATGGGGGAGGACCGGCGACGACATCGCCGAGATGTCCGTGAAGGCGGACGCCTTCTGCCACTCGATGGTGCGGAGCCTGGTCGGAGTGCTCCTTCCCGTGGGCGACGGCCGTCGGCCGGTCTCGTGGCCCGGGGAGGTCCTCGCGCGCCGAGCCCGCCACTCGGCGGTCACGGTCATGCCAGCGCACGGACTTGTGCTGGAGGAGGTTGCGTATCCGGCGGATTCGCAGATGCTGGCGCGACAGTCGCGCACACGAACGCTGCGCACTCTGTCGGAACGGCCTTGACGTGGCGCACATCGACGTTCGCCATGTCAGCTACTCCCTGCCCGACGGGCGCCCGCTCCTCGACGACGTCAGCTTCCGCGTGCCCAATGGCGCGACGGCGGCCCTGGTCGGGCCGAACGGGGCCGGCAAGACGACGCTGATGCGGATGATCGCCGGCGACCTCGATCCGCACGAGGGCACGGTCGTGTGCGGCGGCACCGTTGCCGTCATGCGCCAGTTCATCGGTCAGATGTCCGAGGGAACCGTGCGCGACCTGCTGCTCGGCGTGAGTCCTCGCGGACTGCGCGAGGCCTCCCTGGAACTTGACGAATCCGAGCTCGCACTCATGGACGTCGACGACGAGACGACGCAAATGCGCTACGCCCATGCCATCGCGGAGTACACCGAGGCCGGCGGATATGACGCCGAGGTGCTCTTCGACGTGGTCACGACCTCGGCAATGGGGCAGCCCTTCGAGTCGATCCGCTGGCGCCCCGTGTCGACGCTGTCCGGTGGGGAGCAGAAGAAGCTGGTACTGGAACTGCTGCTTCGCGGCCCATCGAGCATCCTGCTGCTCGACGAGCCTGACAACTACCTCGACGTCGCGGGCAAGACGTGGCTGGAGACCGCGTTGCGCGAGACCCCGAAGACCGTGCTCCTGATCTCCCACGACCGCGAGCTGCTCAACCAGTCGGCCAGTCACGTCGTGTCCGTCGAGCTTGGGGCTGCGGGCAACACGGTCTGGCTGCACGGTGGCGGGTTCGCGACGTTCCACGCTGCACGGGCCGACCGCTTCTCCCGGTTGGAGGAACTGCGGCGGCGTTGGGACGAGGAGCATGTAAAACTCAAGGCTCTCGTCCAGTCCCTGAAGGTCAAGGCGGCCTACAACGACGGCATGGCCTCTCGGTACCAGGCCGCCCAGACACGGCTGCGCAAGTTCGAGGAGGCCGGTCCGCCGATCGCCGTGCCGAAGGAGCAGAACGTCCGGATGCGGCTGTCCGGCGGTCGGACCGCCAAGCGGGCGATCGTGTGCGAGCGGCTCGAGCTGACCGGCCTGACCAGGCCGTTCGATGGCGAGGTCTGGTTCGGCGAGCGGCTGGCGGTCCTCGGAGCCAACGGATCAGGCAAGAGCCACCTGCTCCGCCTGCTGGCGCGAGGCGGCACTGATCCCGACCTGGAGCATCAGCCGGTGGGCGACGTCGAGATCGCCCCGGTCGCGCACCACGGCGGCGCCCGCCTTGGTGCGCGGGTCCGGCCGGGCTGGTTCGCCCAGACGCACGTGCGCCCGGATCTCTCAGGTCGGACCCTGCTGGACATCCTGCATCGCGGTGACGAGCATCGGACGGGGCTGCCGCGGGAGCAGGCCGCTCGGGTGCTGGACCGGTACGAGCTGGCGGCGGCGTCCGAGCAGGACTATGACACCCTCTCCGGCGGCCAGCAGGCCCGCTTGCAGATCCTGCTGCTGGAACTCAGCGGTGCCACCCTTCTGCTGCTCGACGAGCCGACGGACAACCTGGACATCATCAGCGCTGAGGCGCTGGAAGACGGGCTGAACGCCTTCGAGGGCACGGTGGTGGCTGTGACCCACGACCGCTGGTTCGCCCGGGGATTCGACCGGTTCTGGCACTTTCGGTCCGACGGCTCGGTCGTGGAGACCCCGGAGCCGGTCTGGCAGTAGTCGAGCCCGCCCGGCCGGAGGGGGGCGTCGACCATCAAATGGCGCGTCATGCGGTCGAGTCCTACGATCCTCGGACCGCCGGCCGTGAGGGCTGGCGCGAAGCAGGGAGGTCGCTGATGCTGGGCGCAGTGGAAGACGCCGTCCTCTTGACGGACTCGGGTATCGAGACGGACATCATCTTTGGCGAGGGCCGGGATCTGCCGGCCTTCGCCCTGTACCCGCTCCTGGACGAACCCGGTGGCCGGGACATCCTGAGCGCCTACTACCTCAGGCACCTTGCCGTGGCCGCCGAGCACGGCCTTGGCTACGTACTGGAGACACCGACCTGGCGCAGCAATCCCGACTGGGGACGCTCGCTTGGCTACTCCCAAGACCAGTTGGACCACTTTGATCGCGAGGCAGTGGCCTTCATGGGGACCGTGCGGCAGATGGCGCCGCCGGGGCTTGGCCCCACCCCCATCAGCGGGCTGATCGGACCGCGCGGCGACGGATACGTCGTCGGGGAGGTGATGACCCCCGAAGAGGCACAGAGGTACCACGAGCACCAGGTAGCGGTGTTCGCGGCAGCCGGGTGCGACCTGGTCAGCGGGTGCACCTTCACGTACGCCGCCGAGGCCATCGGACTGATCCGGGCCGCCCAGCAGCTCGGCGTCCCCTGCGTCGTGTACTTCACGGTGGAGACCGACGGCCGCTTGCCGGACGGCTCATCCCTCGGGACCACGATCGAGGCGGTCGACAAGGCCACCGGTGCCTTCGCCGCCCACTACGGGATCAACTGCGCTCACCCGGACCACATCGAGCCCGCGGTCGCAGCCGGGGGACCGTGGATCGCGCGGGTTGGGGCGCTACGGGTCAACGCCTCGCGGATGAGCCACGCCGAACTGGACGAAGCGGCCGAACTCGACGCCGGCGATCCGGTGGAACTTGCCGCGGACGTGGTCCGGTTGTGGGGCCTGTTGCCCGGCGTCCGGGTACTCGGTGGATGCTGCGGAACCGATGTCCGGCATGTCCGGGAGATTGCCGGGGTCGTGGCCGCCTCCTGAGTGAACGTCGGGGCGATTTGGAGCCGGTAGTCGGCCGCCGGTAGTCTTGGGCGCTGCTGCGTGCACCGGTGCTTCCCCCAGGATCCCGGCCTAGCAGCCTGGCGCCAGGGATGGCGTCCAGTACGGCGCCCACCCGACGCTCACGCGTCGAGCGAGCGTGCAGAGACCGGTCCCGACGACAGAAGGGGGCGACCCGTGCGTACGTATACGCCGAAGCCCGATGAGATCAACCGTACGTGGCATGTCATCGACGCCACGGACGTTGTGCTCGGCCGACTGGCCAGCCAGATCGCAGTGCTGCTGCGTGGCAAGCACAAGACCATGTTCGCCCCACACATTGACACCGGTGACTTCGTCATCGTCATCAATGCCGAGAAGGTCGCTCTGACCGGGGCCAAGAAGCAGCAGAAGATGGACTACCGCCACTCCGGCTACCCGGGCGGCCTGTCGGCAACGTCCTACACCGAACTGTTGGAGTCCAACCCCCGTCGCGCCGTCGAGAAGGCGGTCAAGGGAATGCTCCCGCACAACAAGCTGGGCCGTCAGCAGATCAAGAAGCTGAAGGTCTACGCCGGTTCCGAGCATCCCCATGCGGCCCAGTCGCCGCAGCCGTTCCAGATCACCCAGGTCGCGCAGTAACGCTGCGGCAAGGCTTCAACGAGAGGATCCGTGGCAGTGTCTGAGGCCACCATCGAAGAGACCGAGTTCGACGACGTCATCGAGGACGAGGCGCCGTCGGAGTACACCAGCGAGACCCCCGCAGCGCGGGTCGTCAAGCGCGACATTGTGACGGCGCCTGGCGCTGCCACGGGTCGTCGCAAGCAGGCCGTTGCGCGCGTGCGCCTCGTGCCGGGCACCGGTAAGTGGACGATCAATGGTCGCGACCTTGAGGGGTACTTCCCCAACAAGGTGCACCAGCAGGAGGTCAACGAGCCGTTCACTGCGCTCGGCGCGGAGGGCATGTTCGACGTCATCGCCCGCATCCACGGCGGCGGCATCTCCGGCCAGGCCGGTGCGCTGCGCCTGGGCGTGTCCCGTGCACTCAACGGGATCGACGAGGAGGGCAACCGGCCGATCCTGAAGAAGGCCGGCTTCCTCACTCGCGACCCGCGGGCCAAGGAGCGCAAGAAGTACGGCCTCAAGAAGGCTCGCAAGGCTCCCCAGTACAGCAAGCGGTAGTCGATGGGCCGGCTCTTCGGAACCGACGGAGTTCGAGGCCTGGCGAATCGCGACCTGACGGCCGAACTCGCCGTCGATCTTGCGGTAGCGGCTGCCCACGTGCTGGGTGACATTGGCGCGTTCGCAGGTCACCGTCCGACGGCTGTCGTCGGTCGCGACGGCCGGGCCAGCGGGGAGTTCCTCGAGGCCGCGGTCGTCGCGGGGCTTGCCAGCGCGGGTGTCGACGTCATGCTCGTGGGCGTGCTGCCGACCCCTGGAGTCGCCTTCCTCACCGACGCATTGAACGCCGACGTCGGGGTGATGCTCTCGGCATCCCACAATCCGATGCCGGACAACGGGATCAAGTTCTTCGCACGCGGCGGGCTGAAGCTCGACGACGCGATCGAGGACGCGATCGAGGCGCGGATGCGCGAGGACTGGGAGCGACCGACGGGTGCCGATGTCGGCCGCGTCGTCACGAACCTCGAGGCTGGGGAGCTCTACGAGCAGCACATCCTCGGCACGCTGCCGCACCGACTCGACGGCCTGACGATCGTGGTCGACTGCGCGAACGGCGCCGCGTCCAAGATCGCACCCGACATCTACTCGCGCGCCGGGGCCAAGGTGGTCGCCATCCACGCCGCACCGAACGGCCTGAACATCAACGACGGATGCGGCAGCACGCACATGGACGACCTCGTCGCCGCGGTGCTCGAGCACGGCGCAGATGCCGGCATCGCGCACGACGGCGACGCCGACCGCTGCCTTGCGGTCGATGCGGCCGGCGACCTGGTCGACGGCGACCACATCCTTGCCATCATCGCGACAGCCATGCGCCGCTCTGGTCGCCTCCCGCACGACACAGTCGTCGCTACGGTGATGGCCAACCTCGGCTTCAAGGTCGCGATGCAGAAGGCGGGCATCACCATGGTCGAGACCGCGGTGGGCGACCGCTACGTACTGGAGGCGATGCGTGAGGGCGGCTTCACCCTTGGTGGTGAGCAGAGCGGGCATGTGGTCATGACCGACCACGCCACCACCGGTGATGGGCTGCTCACAGCACTTCACCTTCTTGCTGAGGTTGCCGCGTCAGGCAGGCCCCTGGCTGACCTCGCCGCCGACGTCACGAAGTTCCCGCAGGTCCTGATCAACGTGCGCGACGTCGACAAGGCGGCCGTGGACGCATCGACCGAGGTCCAGGCTGCTGTTGCGGCGGCGGAGACCGAGCTAGGTGACGAGGGCCGAGTGCTGCTGCGTCCGTCTGGCACGGAACCGGTCATCCGAGTCATGGTCGAGGCCGCGACGCATGAGAAGGCGAGCGAGGTGGCCGAGGCGCTGGCCGCCGTCGTCAGTGCGAACCTCGCGCTCAGTCAGCCCGCCTGAGCCGACGCGTCCGCACGCGGTCCCAAGTGGCCTGCTGTATTGCCAGCGTTGCCCAGCCTGCCAACGCCATTCCCGTCACGTTGACGATCAGGGTGACAGTGCTTCCCCAGACCTCCTGCCACAGCCCGAAGACGCTGGCGATCGCGATGTTGCCAGCTGCCGGGATGGTGGTCACGGAGATGAACACACCTGCCAGCCCCCCGGACTTCGACGACGTCAGGGCCAGGACCCCTGCGGCGCCGGCGATCACGGCGATGATGAATGACCAGACGCTCGGCGAGTAGATGAAGGACGTGCCGACGCGTCCTGTTGTGTCGACGTCTGCCGCGGTCACCAGTCCGGCCCATCGCGCGATGAGCGATAGCAGTGCGACCGCCGCGATCGACACCACGAAGCCGATCACGAGCGTTCGCAGTGCCCTCCGAAACAGGGTGGGACGCTTGCGCACCATCGCCAGTCCGAGCGCTGCGATCGGTACGAACTCAGGCCCGAGCACCATGGCGCCGATCACGAGGATGACGGAGTCGGTCGCAACGGCGATTGCGGCGAGAAGCGTGGCCAGGGTCATGAAGGCCAGGTAGGTGAAGGTCAGCGCGGAGTCGTCATAGGAGCGTTCGATCACCTCGGTCCAGACCACCGCATCGGCGCCGTCGCCAGGTGCTGCCTTCTCGGCCCTCAGCCCTCGATCGGAGATCCACGTGGGGATTTCGAGCACCTTGATGGTGCCTTCGCCAGGCACACCGAGCTCCACTAGGGCGTTGATGACCATGTTTGCGCCCTCGCGGGGCACATCCACCTCGACGATGTCACCGTGAGGCGACAGGACAGCGTCACGCATGACCACGAGGGCGCTGGTGTTCGGCGTGCTGCGCAGGACCTCGACCACGGACTCCGTCAGTGCGTGGGGGCAGGTGACGCGCACCGTGATCATGCCCAGATTCTGCCGGTTCGAGCGTCGAAGGAGTGCCCTTCGGCTCAGTCGCATGTCGATCTCTTCGAGATCGCATGTTCACGGCCGCTGCGCGGCCTGCATGCTCGATCGCCTCCCCTATGAGCGCAAGCGCTCACAGGTAGGCTCAGTCGCATGTTCACGGCCGCTGCGCGGCCTGCATGCTCGATCGCCTCCCCTATGAGCGCAAGCGCTCACAGGTAGGCTCAGTCGCATGTGCGGCATCGTCGGATACGTCGGCCAGAAGCAGGCCCTGGAAATCGTCGTCTCGGGCCTTCGTCGCCTCGAATACCGGGGGTATGACTCGGCAGGGGTCGCGGTCATCTGCGACGGACAACTCGACGTGCGCAAGAAGGCCGGCAAGCTCGCCAACCTGGAGACGCTGCTCGGCAGCGATCCGCTCCCTGAGTCGACCACCGGGATCGGTCATACGCGGTGGGCCACGCATGGCGGTCCGACGGACAGCAACGCGCACCCGCACCTGAGCGAGGACCGTCGCGTGGCGGTCATCCACAACGGGATCATCGAGAACTTCGCCGTGCTTCGTGAGGAGCTGACCGCTGCCGGGGTCCATCTGGCATCCGAGACCGACACCGAGGTGGTCGCGCACCTTCTGGCTGCCGCACTTCCGGCAACCGGCGACCTCGCCGAGGCGATGCGCCAGGTCTGCCGGCGACTCGACGGGGCCTTCACCCTCGTCGCCATCGATCGACTCAACCCCGACCTCGTCGTGGGTGCCCGCCGCAACTCCCCGCTCGTCGTGGGCATCGGTGATGGCGAGAACTTCCTCGCGTCCGACGTCGCAGCGTTCGTCGACCATACCCGGCATGCCCTCGAGCTCGGCCAGGACCAGGTGGTGTCCCTCACGGCGGAGGCCATCGTGGTCACGGACTTCGACGGAGCCCCCGCAGCGACGAAGCCCTACGAGGTCAGCTGGGACGCCTCCGCCGCGGAGAAGGGCGGATACGACCTGTTCATGCTCAAGGAGATCGCCGAGCAGCCGAAGGCGGTCTCCGACTCCCTGCTCGGTCGCGTCGGTGCGGACCATCGCATTCAGCTCAACGAGACCAGTATCGACGAGGCGGTGCTTCGCAGCATCGACAAGGTGATCGTGATCGCCTGCGGTACGGCAGCCCACGCCGGCCTTGTCGCGAAGTACGCAATCGAGCACTGGACCCGCGTGCCCGTTGAGGTCGAACTGGCAAGCGAGTTCAGGTACCGCGATCCCATCGTGGGTCCCGACACGCTCGTCATCGCCATCTCGCAGTCCGGCGAGACGATGGACACCCTGATGGCGCTTCGGCACGCGAAGGCGCAAGGCGCCCGCACGCTCGCGATCTGCAACACCGTCGGCTCGACGATTCCACGCGAGTCCGATGCCGTGCTGTACACGCACGCAGGACCCGAGGTGGCAGTCGCGTCGACCAAGGCGTTCCTCACGCAGATCATTGCGGCGTACCTCGTGGGCCTGTACCTCGGACAGGTGCGCGGCACCATGTTCGAGGACGAGATCAGCGTGATCCTCAATGAGCTGTACAGCATGCCGGACAAGGTCGACAAGGTTCTCGACACGACTGAGCCGGTGCGCCAGCTCGCCCGCGAACTGGTCAACGCGCCGTCGGTGCTGTTCCTGGGCAGGCATGTGGGCTTCCCCGTCGCGCTCGAGGGCGCTCTCAAGTTGAAGGAACTGGCCTACATGCACGCTGAGGGCTTCGCTGCCGGCGAGCTCAAGCACGGCCCCATTGCCTTGATCGAGGATGGTGTCCCGGTCTTCGTCATCGTGCCGTCGCCGCGTGGTCGTGCGGTCCTGCACGACAAGATCGTGTCAAACATCCAGGAGGTTCGGGCTCGCGGCGCATTCGTTGTCGCGATCGCGGAGGAGGGTGACGAGAGCATCGGCGCGTACGCCGACCGCGTGATCCGCATCCCGGCCGTGCCCACCCTCATGCAGCCGCTCGTCGCGACGGTTCCGCTGCAGGTGTTCGCCTGCGAGATGGCGACAGCCAAGGGGCATGACGTGGACCAGCCGCGCAACCTGGCCAAGTCCGTGACGGTGGAGTAGCGCCCTGTTCCCGCAACTTCCTGGGTCGGTGGTCGGCGTCGGCGTCGACATCGTCGACGTGCGACGGTTTCGGGCCGCACTCGACCGCACCCCTGGCCTGGTGGCTCGCGTGTTCACGGTCCGCGAGGTCGAACTATCAGGCGGGGACTCGCTGCGCCTGGCCTCGCTCGCGGCTCGATGGGCGGCGAAGGAGGCCGTGGCGAAGGTGCTCGTCGACAATCGTGGGCTGGAGTGGCACGACTGCGAGATCGTCAACGGCGACCTGGGCGAGCCGATCCTTTCCCTCTCGGGCACTGTTGAAAGGGCCGCGCAGGCGCTCGGCATCGAGGCATGGCACTTGTCGCTGAGTCATGATGGTGACATGGCCATCGCCTTCGCCCTCGCCACTCGGGGGGAACGATGATCGAGATCCGCCGCGTGTTCGAGGTGCGTGCCGCTGAGGAGAAGGCGTTCATGCAGGTTGCGGAGGGTGCGCTGATGCAGCGGGCCGCGATGGGCCTGGGTGTCACGGTCGCTGCGCTGCTGCGCGAGGCGCGTGGTGAGCTGCGAGGCTCCCGGGTTGTGCTGCTGATCGGCTCCGGCAACAACGGCGGCGACGCGCTCTGGGCCGGCGCCATGCTCGCGGAACGTGGTTGTCGGGTGGACGCGCTGGCGCTCGGAGAGCGTTGGCACCACGAGGGTGCCGGCGCACTCGTGCGAGCGGGCGGGCGGATGCATCGCTGGTCGAACGATGACGAGTCGCTGCAGGCCATTGTCGCTGACGGGGACGTCGCGATCGACGGCATTCTCGGAATCGGCGGCGCGGGTGCGGTGCGCCCGGACGCTGCGACCCTCCTCGACGCCGTGGCGGCGAGCGACGCCTTCGTCGTGGCCGTGGACGTGCCGAGCGGAGTGGATGCCGACACCGGTGCAGTGGCTGGCGCAGCCGTGGATGCCGATGTGACCGTGACGTTCGGTGCCGTCAAGCCCGGCCTGGTCGTCTCTCCGGGAACCCTGCGGTGCGGGTCGACCGTTCTCATCGACATCGGCCTGGAGTTCGACACCGAGCCGCTCATCAACGTGCTCGAGGCCATCGATGTCGCGGATTGGGTGCGGGAGCCGGCCGCTGACTCGTACAAGTACGCGCGAGGCGTCGTGGGCATCTCCGCCGGCTCGGGTGCGTATCCGGGAGCGGCACTTCTCGCGGTCGGCGCAGCCCGTCATGGCAACGTGGGGATGGCCCGCTATCTCGACCGCGCGGACGGGAACGCACCGGCAGTCGTCACGGCCTTCCCCGAGCTGATCATCGACGGCACGGCGCCCAAGGACCAGACACGGGCGGACGCCTGGGCTGCTGGGCCCGGCTTCCCCGGCGACGACACGGACGACATCACGGTGAAGGCTGTCGTGGAGGCACCCGTGCCCGTGGTCCTCGACGCAGGTGCCCTCTCGATCGTTGCGGAGTCCACGGCGGTTCGTGCTGCGATCGTCGATCGCGCACAGCGGTCCCTCGTCACGGTGATCACGCCGCACGAGGGCGAGTTCGAGCGCATCCTCCCCGGACTGCTCGCATCCTCGAGTGGCCGATGCGAGGCAGCAGTGTCCGCGGCCGCCTCGCTGTCAGCGATCGTCGTGCTGAAAGGTCCTGGCACGGTCATCGCCTCCCCTGACGGTTCGGTCTACGTCGATACTGAGGGCACGTCCGAACTCGGCACGGCAGGTTCGGGCGATGTCCTGACCGGTCTCGTCGGTGCGCTGCTGGCCAGTGCATGGGCGGACGGCCGACGCACGCTCGCCGAACTGCACGCTGCGGTGGCGGCTGCAGTGTGGCTGCATGGACGTGCGGGGCGCATTGCCGCGCTCGGCGGTCCAGTGGTCGCACCAGGGATCGCTGCTGCGGTGCCTGAGGCGATCCGGTTCGCCCGCTACGGGGACGTCGGGGACCGATCGTCGTGACCCGAGCCCGCGCCGTCGTGGACCTTGGCGCAGTTCGACGCAATCTCGCCCGCGTCCGTGAACTCGCTGGGCCTGCCGAGCTGATGGCCGTCGTCAAGGCGGATGCGTACGGCCACGGAATCATGCCGATCGCGCGCACTGCTCGGTCCGAGGGCGCCGAATGGCTGGGCGTGGCCCTGCCGTCGGAGGCCCTCGCGCTCCGCGCGGCGGGCGACGCGGGCCGGATCCTCGCGTGGCTGTGGACCCCCGGCGATCCGGACGTCGAACGGTGCATCGCCGGCGGCGTCGACCTCAGCATCTCGAGCCCCTGGGCGTTGGAGGAGGTCACCGCTGCGGCACGTCGGCTGGGCCAGACGGCTCGTGTGCAGGTGAAGCTCGACACGGGACTCTCACGCAACGGCGCATCACTTGCCTGGTGGCCGACTCTGCTCGAAGCGTTGCAGGTGGCCGTCGCGGAAGGCACCCTCGAAATCGAGGCGATCTGGTCGCACCTCGCCGATGCCGACCTGCCGGGCGCGCAGACGGTACCGGTTCAGCGGGAGCGGTATCTCGACGCCGTGGCAGCGGCACGGGCCGCAAACGTCGTGCCTCGTCGGCTGCACCTCAGCAACAGCGGTGGCCTGTGGGCATTCCCGGAGTGCCGCTTCGACCTCGTGCGCGTCGGCATCGCGATGTACGGCCTCACGCCCGCCGGCGGCCTCGGGTCGGCGGCCGAACTCGGCCTCACACCCGTGATGACCTTGCAGGCCGAGCTCGCCAACGTGAAGCCCGTCGAACCGGGAGCGAGCGTCTCCTACGGCAGTACCTGGACATCGACACGCACGACGAACCTCGGGCTGGTGCCGGTCGGCTATGCGGATGGCGTTCCTAGGTCCGCCGGTGGCCGGATCGAGGTCGCGATCGACGGTCGCCGCTATCCGGCAGTGGGCCGGCTCGCCATGGACCAGTTCGTCATCGACCTCGGGCCGTCGACGACCTCATCGCCTGGCGACACGGTCTACCTGTTCGGGTCCGGCGCGCACGGCGAGCTGACGGCCGACGAGTGGGCCGACCGCATCGACACAATCGGCTACGAGGTCGTGACACGCTTGGGGTCGCGCGTTCCGCGTGAGTACGTGGACGACGCCTCGACGCGGCAGGATGGCGCCGATGAGTCCTGACGTCACCCCTGCACTGCGTCTGGCCGGACGCGGGCTGCTGGCCGCGGGAGCCCTGGCGGCCGGCGCCGCTCTGGGAGCGGTCGCCGAACGCTCGCTGCTGCGGGCCAGCGCGCGCCCCGCCGATGACGGCGAGAGCTCGGAGTTCGGCCAGCTTCGAGGCGAGGTTCGGCAAGTCGCCGCGGACGATGGTGTCCTCCTGCACGTCGAGATCGACGATGTCCCCGAAGACGTCGCGCAGGCGACCGAGCGCCTCACAATCGTGTTCGCGCACGGGTATGCGCTGAACCTGGACTCGTGGCACTACCAACGCCAGGCGCTGCGCGGACGCGCACGTCTGGTCCTGTACGACCAGCGCAGTCATGGCCGATCGCAGCGTGCCGACTTCGACTCCCATCACGTCGACCAGCTCGGCACCGACCTGGCCTCGGTGATCGCGGCCGTGGCGCCCACCGGACCGCTGATGCTGGTGGGTCACTCGATGGGCGGCATGACGATCATGGCGCTGGCCGACCAGCATCCTGAGCTCTTCGCCGAACGCGTGTACGGGGTGGGCCTGATCGCGACCACTCCAGGTGGCCTCGCCGAGGGGAGCCTTGGCCTGCCGTCAGCGATCGGACGCACGTTCCACCTGCTCGCGCCCGCGGTGGCTGCGTCCCTCGTCAAGCGCAAGGAACTCGTCGAGTGGTCGCACTGGAGCGACAGCGACCTCGGGCTGCTCCTCACCCGTCTGTACTCCTTCGGCTCCACGGCGTCGGATGCTGCCGGCCGTTTCGTGGCCAGCATGGTCGCCGCGACTCCCATCGAGGTCGTCGCCGAATTCCTGCCAGCACTGCAGGAACATGACAAGCGCGACGCGTGCCGGGTGTTCCAGTCCGTCGAGGTGCTCATCCTCGTCGGGGACTCCGATCGCCTGACTCCGAAGGAGCAGAGCGAAGCGCTGCTCCAGTTGGTGCCGGGCGCGGACTACGTCGTGGTTTCGGACAGCGGGCACATGGTGACGCTCGAGAAGCACGAACAGGTGGATGCGGCACTGATCGTGCTGCTCGATCGGGTGCTTCGCGACGTGCGTGCCGACCTCGCCAGTTCGGCATGACGCCTGAACGGCACTTCGTCGTGGAGACCGCCGATGCGATGCGCGACGTCGGCGCTGCGCTGGGCCGGGTCGCTCGAGGCGGCGACGTCATCGTCCTCACCGGCGAGCTGGGCGCAGGCAAGACAACGCTGGCGCAGGGCATCGCTGCAGGACTGGGCGTCGTCGACCGGGTGACCAGCCCCACCTTCGTCATCTCGCGGGTCCACGAGAACCCGAGCGGCGGGCCGGCGCTCGTGCACGTGGATGCCTACCGGCTCGGCTCCGTCGCCGAGGTTGACGACCTCGATCTCGAGCTGGATCTGCAGCAGGGCGTTGTGGTCGTCGAGTGGGGCGAGGGGCTCGTCGAGGACCTGTCGGAGTCGGTGGTGCACGTGCTCATCAACCGCAGCGATGATGCCGATGACGAGCAGCGCCAGGTGGCGGTCGCTGGGGCGGACCCTCGGTGGATGGAGGCCGTGCTCTCGCTGGCCTTTCCGGAGGTGTCGCCGTGATCGTCGCTATGGACACCTCCACCGCCCTGACGTCGGTCGCGGTCGTCGACGGCACAAGGGTCATCGCGCAGCGGTCCGAACTGGACCCCCGGCGGCACGCCGAGGTGCTCGCGCCGCTCCTGCTGGCCGTTCTCGATGAGGCTGGCGTCGGCGCTGCTGACGTGACGACGATCGCCTGCGGTGTCGGCCCCGGGCCGTACACCGGGCTCAGGGTGGCGATCGCGTCAGCGCGGGCGCTCGGCCTTGCGTGGGTTCGGCCCGTGGCAGGGCTGTGCTCACTTGATGCCGTCGCGGCCGCTGTCGTCGCCGGCGGTGTCGAAGCGCCGTTCGGCGTGGCCTTCGACGCGAGGCGCCGCGAGGTCTACTGGGCATGGTTCGACGCCGCTGGTGAGCGCCTGGTCGGCCCGCAGGTGACGCGACCGGAGGAGATCGACCCGCGGTTGCGCTCCGGGGCCTGGGCCGGCCACGGGGCGGTTGATCACGCGGCCGATTTTGTTGCGACCGTGAGCGGTGACCACGCCGTGCTGTACCCCGAGGCCGAATGGGTTGCGCGCCGCGTCCATCGGCTCCTCTCGTCCGGCGTTCAAGTCGAGCGCCCGGGGATCGAACTGTCGACCCATGGCGACGCCGGCACCGGGACCTCTGATGCGCTCGCCGGGCTGCGCCTGCTGCCACCGGAGCCGCTCTACCTGCGCCGTCCCGATGCGGCCGAGGTGCGACCAGCACCACCTCACCTCCCACGGGCGACGTCATGATCGCGATCGAGCCGATGCGCTGGTGGCACGTCGACGACGTGCACGCACTCGAGGGCGCACTGTTCCCGCACGATCCGTGGAGCATCGAGCAGTTCTGGCAGGAGCTCGCCCAGAACACCCGGACCTACGTCGTCGCCGTGCACGACGAACGAGTTGTGGGGTATGCGGGCGCCTTCGTCCTCCCGCCCGACAGCGACGTGCAGACGATCGGCGTTGCTCCCGCTGCGCAGGGCTCGGGGCTGGGCGGCCGGTTGCTCGAATCGCTTGCAAGTGCGGCGCGGGACGCTGGCTGCACGCACATGATGCTGGAGGTGCGCGCGGACAACGTCGCCGCGATCACCCTCTACGAGCGACGGGGCTTCGTGACCATCAGCACCCGCCCTCGCTACTACCCCGACGGCACTGACGCTTTGATCATGCGGTGCGACCTTCGCCTTGGTGCGCCGGAGGTCTCGTCATGACGACGCGGAACGGGGACCCCGTCGTTCTTGGCATCGAGACGTCGTGCGACGAGACCGGCATCGGAATCGTCCAGGGCACCGAGTTGCTGGCGAACGAGATCGCCTCGAGTGTCGATGAGCATGCGCGCTTCGGGGGTGTGGTCCCGGAGGTCGCAAGTCGTGCGCACCTGGAGGCCATGGAGCCCGCACTTGAACGTGCCTGTGCCGCTGCTGGCATCACACTCGATGACGTCGATGCGATCGCCGTCACCGCAGGACCGGGGCTGGTGGGTGCGCTCATCGTCGGAGTGGCCACGGCGAAGGCACTGTCCGTGGGACTCAGGGTGCCGCTGTACGGCGTGAACCACCTGGCCAGCCACGTCGTCGTCGACGAGTTGCAGCACGGCGAACTGCCCGATCCCACGATCGGGCTGCTCGTCTCGGGCGGACACTCCTCGCTGCTCATGGTCAGCGACGACGCCAGCACGATCACCCCGCTCGGCCAGACCCTTGACGATGCGGCAGGCGAGGCATTCGACAAGGTCGCGCGACTGCTCGGCCTGCCCTTCCCGGGCGGACCGTGGATCGATCGCTCTGCTGCTGACGGTGACCCGGAGGCGATCGCCTTCCCCCGCGGGCTGACAGGACCTGGCGACCGGGAGCGGTACCCGTACGACTTCTCGTTCTCTGGGCTCAAGACGGCGGTGGCCAGATGGGTCAAGGCGCGACAGGTGGCCGGCGAGGACATCCCGGTGGCCGATGTGGCGGCGTCGTTCCAGGAGGCAGTGGTCGACGTTCTCACCACCAAGACCGTGGCCGCCTGCCGGGACCTCGGCGTCGACCACGTCGTGCTCGGCGGCGGCGTCGCTGCCAACTCCCGGCTGCGCGCTTTGGCGCAGGCGCGCTGCGATGCGGCGGGAATCGTCCTGCGCACGCCACGTCCGGGACTGTGCACCGACAACGGCGCGATGGTGGCCGCCCTGGGATCGCGACTGGCGCGCGCCGGGGTGCCGGCATCGCCGCTGGACTTCGTCACCACGTCGAGCCTTCCGGTCACGCAGCGCGTCTGGTGAGGCACGCGTGGTGCCGGGTGGCAGTGGCTTCTGCTACACCTTGACGATGCAGACGTGGGAGCAGCTGTTCGGTGCTGACGTGGTCGTTGTCGACGGCGGGCTGTCGACGCAGTTGACGCGTCTGGGACAGGACATCTCCGGAACGCTGTGGACCGGGCGTGCTCTGCTCACCGATCCGGGTGCCGTCACCCGTGCGCATGCCGACTACCTCGACGCTGGCGCCGATGTCGTGATCACGGCCAGCTACCAGGTGTCCAGGCGCGGCTTCGTCTCGGCGGGCCTCAGCGCCGCAGACGCCGATGCCGCGCTGACGGCGAGCGTCGCGGCCGCACGGGAGGCCGTCGGGTCCACGGGCCGGGGCGCGCGCGTGGCCGCCAGCGTCGGGCCGTACGGCGCGATCCTCCACGACGGATCGGAGTACCGCGGCAACTACGGACTCACGCGCGGGCAGCTGGTCGACTTCCACCGCGAGCGACTCGACGTGCTGCTCGCCGCCGAGCCCGATCTCCTCGCCATCGAGACGATCCCGGACGTGCGGGAGGCCGAGGCGCTCATGGAGGTCCTGGCCGGGGTGGATGTGCCGGCATGGTTGACCTTCTCCGCCGTCGAGGGCGGCCTGACCTGCGCGGGCCAGTCGATCGAGGAGGCGGCCGCGGTCGCGGCGTCGTCCCCGACCGTGGTCGCCACTGGTATCAACTGCACCGACCCGCGACTGGTCACCGACCTCGTCGCCCGCATCCGTTCGGCCGTCGACCTGCCGATCGTCGTGTACCCGAACGCGGGCGGCACCTGGGACGCCGGTGACGGTGAATGGCACGGCGGCGTGCCGGTCGATGCCTCAGATGCCTTCCCGGAGGCGGTGCTCGACGCGTGGCAGGCGGCTGGCGCGTCAGCGATCGGCGGGTGCTGTGGCACCGACGCGGCGACGATCAGTCACGTGGCACGGCAGCTGCATCGACCAGCACGCTGAGGGTGCGACCGGCTCGACGGGTCAGGATCAGGACAGGTCCAGTGCCCTCGCGACAGCCGAGGTCGCGCAGGACCTGACGCGGGTCGGCCTTCACGTCGCGGCTCTTGACCGACAGCCGGTCGATGGAACGGCGGCGCAGTTCGCGGCGCTGGTCAGCGGTGCTTCCTGAGAGTTCGCCGATCACGCGATAGGCGCGAACCATGCCGAGCGCGTCGAATCCGGCATCGGCGCTGGTGGTGAGCCATGAACTGTCGTCGTCGACGCGCTCGAGGTGGACACCGACGACGTCGGGCAGCGCCGCGAGCGCGAGCGCCCGTTCGACCGCCGGATCCGGTTCGATCAACCAGGAGCCCACGTGGTCGGCGCGGGGGAGCGTCCCGTCGACGGCATCCAGTTCGACAGGAGCGGCCGCCGAGTGGACGACCGCACGACGAGCGGCGGAGAACACCGGCCACGAGTAGGCGCCGCACTCGACCACGACCCGGTCGATGCTGGTCCACGTCGCATGCCAGCCCGATGGCGGAGTGAAGGCCGGCGCAACTTTGGCAGCGACGCGCGGGTGCTGGATCGACTCGATGAAGGACCACGGCGGTGACCACCGCTGCGGATCGCGCTCGGGCCGGGCACGGCCCGACGCCAGGTCGCGAGCGGCGCGGGGGTCGCGGCGGGCCGGGTCGACGAAGACGGCGTCGGTCGGTTCCAGGGTCGCCAGCAGGTCCGCCAGCACACGGGCGTCGGTCGCGTCAGCCTCGATGACGGTTGCCCCAGGAAGGTTGTGGCGGCAGAAGGCGGCTGTGCGGGGGTCGCGCTCGACCGCGGTGACGGTGATCCCGGCCTCGCACAGGGCGGCGGCGTCGAAGCCGAGGCCGGCCGTCAGGTCCACAACCCTGCGTACTCCAGACCCGTACATGAGCCCGGCCCGATAGGCGGCCACGGCGGGCCGGGTCGCCTGCTCCAGACCGTCGCGGGAGAGCAGCAGGGCGTCGGCGGTGATGCCGTAGTGGGTGCGGGCCCGGGCTCGCAGGCCCGACTGTTCCAGGGCGGCGGCGGCCTGGGCGGCGGTGAGTCGGGGAAGCCAGCCGCGCAGGGTGGTGGCCGCTGCCAGCGGGTCGGTGGGAGCCGTCGCCGTGGCCTCCTCGGCCGCGCCGATCGCCTGCGCTCCCGAAGTCGATGTGAGCCAGGAGGTCAGTTCCGCTGGCTCGGTCGACGGCATGGCCCCATTCTCCGCCGCTGGGGGATTCGCCCCTGCCCCGCCCGGGTCGTTGGCACTCAACTTGACGGAGTGCTAATGGCTGCGTACTGTCTGATCTGGCACTCCCCATGGGGGACTGCCAACTAACGCACCACCACACCGAACCACTGATCCGCGTTCGCCGCTCGCCGGCGGCCCATCGACATCCCGGAGGATGTAACCGTGTCGGTCTCCATCAAGCCGCTCGAGGACCGCATTCTGGTCCAGACCCTCGAAGCCGAGCAGACCACTGCTTCTGGCCTCGTTATCCCTGACACGGCCAAGGAGAAGCCCCAGGAGGGCAAGGTCCTGGCCGTCGGCCCCGGCCGCTTCGACGAGGATGGCGAGAAGCGCATCCCGCTCGACATCAAGGTCGGCGACATCGTCATCTACAGCAAGTACGGCGGCACCGAGGTGAAGTACAACGGCGAGGAGTACCTGCTCCTGTCGGCCCGCGACGTGCTCGCCATCGTCGAGAAGTAGTCGTTCATTCTTTTCGCTGATTGGCCCGTCGCGATGCGCACTGCGCCTTCGCGGCGGGCCGATCGCATCCCTGCCATACCTGTTCACTGACCTTCGTTCGGGAGAGTTGACTGATGTCCAAGATTCTGGAGTTCGACGAGCACGCGCGCCGCAGCCTTGAGCGCGGCGTGAACGCGCTCGCCGACGCGGTGAAGGTCACGCTCGGCCCCAAGGGCCGCAACGTCGTCATCGACAAGAAGTGGGGCGCGCCAACCATCACGAACGACGGTGTGACCATCGCCCGTGAGATCGAGCTCGACGATCCTTACGAGAACCTCGGCGCCCAGCTCGCCAAGGAGGTCGCCACCAAGACCAACGACGTCGCGGGTGACGGCACCACGACCGCCACTGTGCTCGCTCAGGCGATGGTCCGCGAGGGCATCAAGCAGGTCGCCGCAGGCGCGTCGCCGATGGAGGTCAAGCGCGGCATCGACAAGGCCGTGAAGGCCGCCACCGACGAGCTCATCAAGAACTCCCGTGAGGTCGCCGACAAGACCGAGATCGCCAACGTCGCGACTATCTCCTCGCAGGACTCCGAGATCGGCGAGCTGATTGCCGACGCCTTCGACAAGGTGGGCAAGGACGGCGTCATCTCCGTCGAGGAGTCCAACACGACCGGCCTCGAGCTCGAGTTCACCGAGGGCATGCAGTTCGACAAGGGCTTCATCTCGGCCTACTTCGTGACCGACCCCGATCGCATGGAGACCGTCCTTGAGGACGCGCACGTCCTGATCGTGCAGGGCAAGGTCTCCTCAGTGCAGGAACTGCTGCCGCTGCTCGAGAAGGTCGTCCAGGCCGGCAAGCCGCTCCTGATCATCGCTGAGGACGTCGACGGCGAGGCGCTGTCGACCCTGGTCGTCAACCGCATCCGCGGCACCTTCTCGTCCTGCGCCGTCAAGGCCCCTGCCTTCGGAGACCGCCGCAAGGCGATCCTGCAGGACCTCGCCATCCTCACCGGAGCACAGGTTGTCGCTCCCGAGGTCGGCCTCAAGCTCGACCAGGTCGGCCTCGAGGTGCTGGGCACCGCGCGCCGCATCGTGGTCACCAAGGACAACACGACGATCCTCGACGGTGGCGGAGATCCGGTTGCTGTGGAGGAGCGCATCGCGCAGGTCCGTGGCGAGATCGAGCACACCGAGTCCGACTGGGACAAGGAGAAGCTCCAGGAGCGCCTCGCCAAGATCGCCGGTGGCGTTGTCGTCATCAAGGTCGGTGGCCACACCGAGGTTGAGCTCAAGGAGAAGAAGCACCGCATCGAGGACGCCGTCTCCGCGACGCGCGCCGCGATCGAGGAGGGCATCGTCGCCGGTGGCGGCACTGCGCTCGTTCAGGCGGCCAAGGTTCTCGAGGGCGACCTCGGGCTGACTGGCGACCAGGCGACGGGCGTCGGCATCGTCCGCCGCTCGATGCCGGAGCCGCTTCGCTGGATCGCCCAGAACGCCGGCGAGCAGGGCTTCGTCGTGGTCGCGAAGGTGTCTGAGATGCCGGCCGGTCACGGCCTCAATGCGGCCACCGGCGAGTACGGCGACCTCATCGCCCAGGGCGTCATCGACCCTGTCAAGGTCACTCGCTCGGCGCTGCAGAATGCCGCGTCGATCGCCGCCATGCTGCTGACCACCGAGGTCCTCGTGGTCGAGAAGAAGGAGAACGAGCCGGAGTCGGCTGGCCACGGCCACTCGCATCACGGCCACTCGCACTAGATCGTCTGATGAAGGGCCCGGACGGAATCACCGTCCGGGCCCTTCATCGTTGAACGCTGCTCAGGCGGCCGGCCGCTGTGCGCGCCACTCGTCCTCGGTGATGGCGTAGACAATCTCGTCAGTCCACTCGCCCTTGACCCACTCGTTCTCGCGCAGATGTCCCTCCATGCGCATGCCCAGCCGCTCGAGCAGTCGCGCGGAGGCCTCGTTGCGGGCGTCCAGGCGCCCGGTCACGCGGTGCGCACCGAGGTCGTCGAACGCGACGGCCACCATGGCCCTGGCTGCCTCGGTGGCGTAGCCGTTGCCCGACGCTGCCGGCATGAAGACGTAGCCGATCTCGCACTGCTTGTGTGCCGTGCTGACAAGGCAGATGCCGACATCGCCGATCATCTCGCCGTCGCGCTCGACGGCGAGGTTCAGCCAGGTGCCCTCACCCGGCAGCTCGGACCCCAGTCGCTTCGCAAGGTGCTCGGCGGCCTGTTCGCGACTGAGCGGCTCCTCGTACAGGTAGGTCACGACGTGCGGATCGCTGAACATGGCATGGAAGCGATCGAGGTCGTCGGTTGTATAGGCCCGCAGTGTTAGTCGGTCCGTGCGCATCGGCAGGTGCATCCGATGATCGTAGGGAGCGTGGCGCGGTCGCGTGTCGGCGAGCCGTAGTAAGAGCCGCGTGGGGCGTCAGCGGTCAGGAGGCCCTGGCCACCAGGCGACGGCGACGGTAGATCGCCTCGCGCTCGTCCTCGGTGATGCCACCCCACACCCCGTAGGGCTCACGAACGGCCAGTGCGTGCGAGCGGCACGCCACGGCGACCGGGCACGAGGTGCAGATCAGCTTCGCGGCGGCCTGTCGGGTTTCGCGGGCCTCGCCGCGCTCGCCCTCGGGGTGGAAGAACAGGCGCGGGTCCTCGCCGCGGCAGGCGGCCTGCATCTGCCAATCCCAGAAGTCGGCGTTGGGCCCGGGGAGCCGGGAGACGTCAGCCATTTGGTAAGCCTTTCCTTACTTGGGGTACTAACCATACAAATCGTTTCACAAGTTGGTCAATACCCAAATCCTCGGGACTTGAGTCCTACGCGGCTCAAGTCGCGGACCTGGAGATGTGCGCCCAGAATGTCCGCGTGACACCAGACCCGGAGGCAGCGGCCGACCCCGGGCTCACGGTGGCGGCAGTGGCCCGGCGGATGGGCGTCGCGCCAGCGACGCTTCGGACCTGGGATCGCCGCTACGGGATCGGGCCCAGCGGCCATCGACCAGGGGCCCACCGGCGGTATACGGCCGCGGACCTCGCCCGACTGGAGCACATGCGTCGGCTGGTCATCGCTGGGTTCCCGCCGGCGCAGGCGGCGCAGGCGGCTCGGAACCTTCCGATTGACGCCGAGTCCCTCGCACCCGTCCATCGGCTCCGGGTGGCGGACAACAGCCCCACCGAGCCCGCGGCCGAGCCCGGGCGACAAGGTGGCGGCACCGTCATCGCCATGCCGGGCGGAACGGCAGCGGTGCGTGGCCTAGCGCGGGCCGCGCAGACCCTCGACACGGCAGCCTGCACGGCGATCATCTCGGAAGCGCTGGCATCTCGTGGCGTGGTCATGACCTGGGACGGCCTCCTGGTGCCGGTCCTGGCAGCCGTCGGTGATCGCTGGCAGGGGTCGGGGCGCGGGATTGAGGTCGAGCATGCGCTCAGCGCAGTGGTCCAGGACTGCCTGGCCCGCACGCTGCGCATCATGGGCGAGCCGGTCAACTTCCGTGCCGTCCTTTTGGCATGCGCGCCCGAGGAGATGCACTCCTTGCCGTTGTGGGCAGTTGCTGCCGCCCTGTCCGAGCGAGGCATCTACGCACGGGTCTTCGGCGCCGGGTTGCCTGCTGACTCCCTCCAGCAGGCTGTTCACCGGCTCGGCCCCGCTGCGGTCTTCGTGTGGGCCCAGCTGCCGGACTCGGCCCGTCGATCCCAACTCGCCCCTCTCGCGGCATTCCGGCCGACGCCGGCGGTCTTCGCCGGCGGTCCTGGCTGGTTCGGGGCGGCCCCTGACGGGGTGTCGTCGGTCAACGGCCTCAGCGACACGGTGGACAAGATCGCCCGAGCAGCTGGCGAGTAGCCTTAGCAGCCACCGCCCCGCTGCCCCCGGAGACCACATGGCGCCTCGTCCCGACTCACTCCTCTTCGACGGGGTTCCCGAGAAATTCGGCTACCTCGGGCTGACCTTCGACGACGTGCTGCTCGTTCCGGCCGAGTCCGACGTCGTGCCAAGCGAGGTCAGCACGACCTCGCGGGTAACCCGGAACATCACGGTGCAGATGCCGCTGGTGTCGTCGGCGATGGACACGGTCACCGAGGCCCGCATGGCCATCGCCATGGCCCGCCAAGGTGGAGTCGGCGTGCTGCACCGCAACCTCCCCATCGAGGAGCAGGCGATCCAGGTCGATCTCGTCAAGCGTTCCGAGGCCGGCATGGTCAACCGTCCCGTCACCTGCTCGCCCGACGACACGCTTGCCGACGTGGATCGACTGTGCGGGCGCTACCGGATCAGCGGTGTTCCCGTCGTCGACGAGTCAGGCGTACTCCTCGGCATCGTCACCAATCGCGACATGCGGTTCGAGGACAACATGGGCAAGCTCGCGCGGGACATCATGACGCCGATGCCCCTGGTCACTGCTGCGGTGGGCATCGACTCCAATGATGCGCTCGCGCTGCTCGCGCAGCACAAGGTGGAGAAGCTCCCGCTCATCGACGAGAAGGGTCGGCTGAAGGGACTCTTCACGGTCAAGGACTTCGTCAAGAGCGACAAGTACCCGCATGCCACCAAGGACGCCCTCGGCCGGCTCGTTGTGGGTGCAGCCGTCGGCGTCGGTGACGATGCGGAGAAGCGCGCTCGCGCACTCATCGAGGCGGGCGCCGACTTCCTGATCGTCGACACTGCGCATGGGCACTCCCGTGCGGTGATCGAGATGGTGCGGCTACTCAAGCAGTCGAGCACGGTCGACATCGTCGGAGGCAACGTCGCCACCCGAGAGGGCGCGCAGGCGCTCATCGATGCGGGTGCGGACGGCATCAAGGTTGGCGTCGGTCCCGGCTCGATCTGCACCACCCGCGTCGTTGCCGGCGTTGGTGTCCCGCAGATCTCGGCGATCTACGCGGCATCGCTCGCCGCGGCCCCGGCGGGAGTGCCGGTCATCGGCGACGGTGGCGTCCAGTACTCGGGCGATATCGCAAAGGCGCTGGTCGCCGGAGCCGACACCGTCATGCTGGGCGGCGTGCTGGCCGGCTGCGAGGAGACCCCCGGTGACGCCGTCTTCGTGAACGGCAAGCAGTTCAAGGGGTATCGCGGCATGGGCTCGCTCGGCGCGATGCAGTCGCGCGGAGAGGCCCGCTCCTATAGCAAGGACCGCTACTTCCAGGACGACGTGCTCAGCGACGACAAGCTCGTGCCCGAGGGCATCGAGGGGATGGTCGCCTACCGCGGCCCGTTGAGCGCAGTCGCGCACCAGCTCGTCGGCGGCCTGCGCGCAGCGATGGGCTATTCGGGCGCATCCACGATCGAGGAACTGCACACGAAGGGCTCGTTCGTTCGAATCACCTCGGCGGGACTGCGCGAGAGCCACCCGCACGACATCCAGATGACCATCGAAGCGCCTAACTACACAGGACGGTAGGACTCCGTGAACGACATCCAGATCGGCGGGGCCAAGCGCGCGCGCCGTGGCTACTCGTTCGACGAGGTCGCTATCGCGCCGAGCCGGCGCACCCGCGATCCAGAGGCCGTCTCGACCGCGTGGACCATCGACGCGTACCGCTTCGACACTCCGGTGCTCGCCGCCCCGATGGACTCGGTCGTGTCGCCGGACAGTGCTTCGACCCTGGCCGACCTCGGGGTGCTCGCCGTGCTCAACCTCGAGGGATTGTGGGGTCGTTACGAGGACCCCACGCCACTCCTTCGCGATATCGCCGGCTACGCGGCAGACGAGGCGACGGGGCGGCTGCAGGAGCTCTACTCAGCGAAGCCGGTCGATCCCGCGCTGGTGACCTCGCGGATCCAGCAGATGAAGGCAGGCGGCCACATCGTGGCCGTCGCGACGTCGCCGCAGAATGCGCGCGAGCTCGCACCGCTGGGCGCTGCGGCGGGTGCTGACATCGTCGTGATCCGGGGTACCACGGTGTCCGCGGAGCACGTTTCGACGGATGGGGAGCCGCTGAACCTCAAGCAGTTCATCCACGAACTGGATGCTCCGGTGATCGTCGGGGGGTGCGCGACGCATCAGGCCGCACTTCACCTCATGCGCACCGGTGCTGCGGGTGTGCTCGTGGGCTTCGGTGGCGGCGCTTCGCACACCACTGCCGATGTGATGGGCGTACGCGTCCCGATGGCCAGTGCTGTCGCTGACGTCGCTGCCGCCCGTCGCGACTACCTCGACGAATCCGGTGGCAGGTATGTCCACGTCATTGCCGATGGATCCATGGGCCGTAGCGGCGACATCGTCAAGGCATTCGCCTGCGGCGCCGACGCCGTGATGGTCGGGTCGATCCTGGCCCGTGCGACCGATGCACCCGGACATGGCGCGCACTGGGGCGCGGAGGCGTGGCATGCGCACCTGCCCCGCGGTGAGCGCCACCTGATGAAGCCGGTGGGCACCTTCGAGCAGGTACTGCGCGGCCCGTCGAGCAGCGCAGACGGCACGTTGAACGTCGTCGGAGCGCTCCGCAAGGCGATGGCGACCACCGGCTACAGCGACGTCAAGGAGTTCCAGCGCGTGGAGATGGTGGTCACCTCGTCATGATCGACGATGCCCTTCTGGACGGCCTCCTCGCCAGCCTGACGGTGCGGGAGGGAGCCCAGACGCGCGAGGTCATCGCGCCGTTCACCGGCGCCCGGCTGTTCGACCTGCCGCTTGCGGACGAGGAGGACGTCGAGACCGCCTTGCGCGACCTGCGGCGCGGCCAGAAGTCGTGGTCCGCGCGGCCGCTCGCCGAGCGCACGGCGGTCATGCTGAGGTTCCATGACCTGGTGCTCGCAGAGCGCGAGGCCGGGCTCGACATCGTCCAGTGGGAGACCGGCAAGACGCGTCGCGATGCGATGGAGGAACTCGTCGACGTGGCGCTCACTGCCCGCCACTATGCCCGCGATGCCAAACGCCTGCTCAAGCCGCGACGCCATCGTGGCGTGCTCCCTGTCGCCGTGGGCGTGGTGCAGCTCCAGCACCCGAAGGGTGTCGTCGGGGTGCTTGCCCCGTGGAACTATCCGCTGACGTTGGCCGCGAGCGATGCGCTTCCGGCTCTGATCGCGGGCAACGCTGTGCTTCTCAAGCCAGACGTCCAGACGACACTCACTGCCGCGTGGGTGATCGGCCTGATGGTCAAGGCCGGTCTGCCGCACGACGTCGTCCGCATCGTGCCGGGTGAGGGCCCAGAAGTCGGACCGATGATCATCGACCGTGTCGACTACGTCATGTTCACCGGCTCCACGCGCGTGGGTCGCGAGGTTGCGGCGCGGTGCGGTGAGCGCCTTGTTGGATGCTCGCTCGAACTCGGCGGCAAGAACGCGATGATCGTCCGCGCTGACGCGGACGTCGCGCGCGCTGCGCAGATCGCCTCCCGTGCCAGCTTCGCCAACTCGGGCCAGTTGTGCATCTCGATGGAGCGCGTCTATGTCCACGAGTCGTTGTTCGACGCGTTCGTGACGGCATTCGCCGAGCGGGCGCGTGCGATGACGATGACAGCCGCGGTCGGCTGGGGCGGCGACATGGGCTCGCTGATCGCCCAGCGCCAGGTCGACCGGGTGCAGGCCCATGTCGAGGACGCGGTGAGTCGCGGCGCCACGCTCGTGGCTGGGGGCAAGCCGCGACCCGACGTCGGGCCGTACTTCTTCGAGCCAACCGTGCTCACTGGTGTCACGTCGGACATGATCCTGTGCGACGAGGAGACGTTCGGGCCCGTCGTCGCGGTTTACCCGGTGGCCTCGGACGAGGAGGCCGTCGAGCGCGCCAATGACTCGGCGTACGGCCTCAACGCTGTCGTGGTGTCCCGCGACGCCAAGGTCGGGCGCACGATCGCGACTCAACTGCACGCAGGCACGGTCAACGTCAACGAGGCGTTCGGCCCGTCGTGGGGCAGCACGCGCGCCCCCATGGGTGGCATGGGTGACTCCGGCCTGGGCCGTCGGCACGGCGACGAAGGACTCCTGAAGTACACCGAGTCGCAGACGATCGCGACTCAACGCTTCCTCGGCTTCGACCCGCAGTTCGGCTGGTCGGACGAGAAGTGGCTCAACACGCTGGCGGGGGCACTGTCAGTCATGAAGAAGGCAGGTCTGAAGTAGCGATGAATGGCTTCGACTTCGACGTCCTCATCATCGGCTCGGGATTCGGCGGGAGCGTTTCGGCACTGCGGCTGGCCGAGAAGGGCTACCGCGTCGGGGTTCTCGAGGCGGGTCGCCGCTTCGAGGACAACGCCTTCCCGAAGACGTCATGGCGGTTGAAGGACTTCCTGTGGGCGCCGAAGCTGGGGCTGACAGGGATCCAGCGCATACACGTGCTCAGGGACGTCGTGGTGCTCGCCGGCGCGGGCGTCGGCGGCGGCTCGCTGGTCTACGCCAACACCCTCTACGTGCCGGGCGACACGTTCTTCGAGGACCCGCAGTGGCGCGACATCACTGACTGGAAGACCGAGCTCGCGCCCTACTACGACCAGGCGACGCGCATGCTCGGCGTCACGCGCAACCCCACGATGACTCCGAGCGATGTGATCATCAAGTCGGTGGCCGAGGACATGGGCAGGGGCCACACTTTCACGCTGACCCCTGTGGGCGTCTACTTCGGCGAAGGGCCCGGTGTCACGGCGCCTGACCCGTTCTTTGGCGGCGCTGGCCCGGCACGCACGGGCTGCATCGAGTGCGGTGAGTGCATGACCGGCTGCCGCTACAACGCGAAGAACACCATGACGAAGAACTACCTCGCCCTCGCCGAGTCAGCGGGAGCCCGCGTCTACCCGCTCACGACCGTCACGGGCCTGAGCGAGCGCGTCGGCGGCGGTTACGTGGTCGACACCGTGCGCACCGGGTCCTGGAGCACTCACAAGGTCCGCACCCTGTCGGCTGAGCACGTCATCGTCGCGGCCGGGACGTACAACACGCAGAAGCTGCTCCATCGCATGAAGGACGATGGGCGGCTGCCGCGACTCTCCTCAGCTTTGGGGAGGCTGTCGCGCACGAACTCTGAGGCGCTTCTCGGTGCCGTGGCCAACTCCCCAGAGGCGGACTACACACGCGGCGTCGCCATCACGTCGAGCTTCTACCCTGACGACGACACGCACGTCGAGCCGGTGCGCTATGGCAAGGGCTCGAACTCGATGGGGCTGCTGCAGTCGGTCCTGACCGTGCCGGTTGCGGGCAAGGCCCGCTGGCGCACCTGGACGAAGGAACTGGTCAGGCAGCGCGGCGACGCGGTCTCCCTCGTCAACGTGCGGCGGTGGAGCGAGCGGGCGATCATCGCCCTGGTCATGCAGCCGGTCGACAACTCCCTGACGCTCACGGGCGCGCGTGGCCGCTTCGGCCGCTGGCGCTTGACTACGAAGAAGCACGAGTCCACCCCGGCGCCCACGTACATCCCGATCGCGCACGACGTGGTCCGCCGGATCGCCGACAAGGTCGAGGGCGTGGCCGGAGGCAACCTGTTCGAGAACTTCGACGCCGCGATGACGGCGCACTTCGTCGGAGGCTGCTCGATTGGAGCAGACGAGAGCAGCGGCGTGATCGACGGCTACCACAGGGCGTTCGGCCATCCGGGACTGCACATCGTCGACGGGTCGGCCATCACGGCCAACCTCGGCGTCAATCCGTCCTTGACCATCACTGCGCAGGCGGAACGGGCGATGGCGCTGTGGCCGAACAAGGGGGACGCCGATGAGCGGCCGCCATTGGGCTCGGCCTACGTGCCCGTTCCTGCCGTCTCGCCGGCGAGGCCAGTGGTTCCGGAGTCCGCACCCGGCGCCCTGCGCCTGCCGATCGCCCCGCTCACCTGACGTCGACTGCAGCGCCCCGCGTCGCAAAGCGTTCCGCTTGCGACGCGGGGCGCTGCAGTCGACATGAATGGGGGGCGGGACCGGATGGTCCCGCCCCCCATTCGCGATGAACTACAGGCCCGCCGCCTTCGCGACCGCTCGCGCGGCGAGGACGCGCGCGAGGTGCTCGCGGTAGTCCGCCTTCGCGTGGATGTCGTCATTCGGGCTTGCGCCGTCAGCAGCCGACTGCGCAGCGGCAGTGATCGCATCCAGCGTTGCCGCCCCGCCGGTGAGTGCGGCCTCGACCGAACTGGCCCGCACGGGCTTGGGGCCCATGTTGGTCAGGCCGATGCGGGCTCCGGTGATGGATCCGCCTTCGACCTTCACCGCCGCAGCAACTCCGACGATCGCCCAGGCCTGGGCCGTGCGGTTGAACTTCTCATAGTGCGCGCCCCAGCCGGTGTACTTCGGGAACGAGACGCTGACGAGCACTTCGTCGGGGCCGACTGCCGTCGTGAAGTAGTCGACGAAGAAGTCGCTCGCTGCCACGGTACGACGGCCACCGGGACCGGCGATCGTGAACGAAGCATCGAGCGCCAAGGCCGTGCCCGGCTGATCGCCCGCCGGATCCGCATGGGCAAGCGCGCCGCCGAGCGTGCCCCGGTGCCGGATCTGCCGATCCGCCACTGTCGCAGTAGCCGCTGCGAGCAGTGCCACGTTGTCCTTGACGAGGGCGCTGGTCATGACCTCGTCATGCGTCACGCCTGCGCCGATGACGATGGCGTCGCCGGTGTCGGAGATGCCCTTCATCTCGTCGATGCGAGTGGTGTCGACGATGACGGAGGGCGCGCCCATCCGAAGCCGGAGGACGGGCAACAGCGACTGGCCGCCGCCGAGCACCTTGGCGTCCTCGCCGCCAGCGACGAGAGCCGCGACGGCCTCGTCGACGGTGGTCGGGCGGACGTAATCGAATGCCGCGGGAATCATGCCTTGGCTCCCTTCGCCGCCTGGATGGCTCTCCATACCGTCTGCGGGCTGGCCGGCATGTCGATGTTGTCGATGCCGAGAGGCCGCAGGGCATCGACGATGCCGTTCATGATCGCTGGCGTCGAGGCGATCGCACCTGCCTCGCCCACGCCCTTCGTGCCCAGCGAGTGCGTCGTCGACGGGGTGACCGTCGTCGACGTGTCGAACGACGGCAGGTCCGCCGCGCTCGGGATCAGGTAGTCGGCGAGGCTGGCGGTGAGCAGGTTGCCTTCCGCGTCGTACTCGGCGAACTCGTACAGCGCCTGGGCCACGCCCTGCGCCACACCGCCGTGCACCTGGCCCTCGACGATCATCGGGTTGATCTGATTGCCGACGTCATCGACGCACACGTACTTGCGCAGTTTCACCATGCCGGTCTCGGTGTCGACCTCCATGGCTGCCAGGTGCGTGCCATGCGGGTAGGAGAAGTCCTCCGGGTCCACGGTGGCCTCGCCCGACAGCATCGGCTCGACGCCCTCGGGCAGGTTGTGGGCCGAGAACGCGGCCCACGCCACGGCAGCGAGAGCCGCCGACTTCTCCGGATCACCCTTGACGTGGAAGGTGCCGTCACGGAACTCCAGATCCTCGGGTGCGCATTCGAGCTGGTGCGCCGCGATGACCCTGGCGTTCTCGACGAGCCGGTCGGCCGCCTTCTTGATGGCCTGACCACCCACCGCAAGCGAGCGTGAGCCGTAGGTGTCCATGCCATAGGGCGCGCGACCGGTGTCGCCGTGGATCACCTCGATGTCCTCGACGGGGATGCCGAGGATGCCGCTGGCGATCTGGCTCCAGGCGGTCTCATGGCCCTGGCCGTGTGGTGACGTGCCGGTGACCAGTTCGGCCTTGCCGGTCGGCAGGAGACGGATCGTGCAGTGCTCCCAGCCGCCCGCGGCGTACTTCAGGGCGCCGAGGGTACGGGACGGTGCCAGGCCGCACATCTCGGTGAAGGTCGAGATGCCGATGCCGAGCTGTACCGGGTCGCCGGACTCGCGACGGGCCTTCTGCTCGGCTCGCAGCTCGGCCATGCCGAACATGTCCAGCGCCTTCGCGGTGGCTGCCTCGTAGTTGCCGGTGTCGTAGGTGAGTCCGGCAACGGTCGTGTACGGGAACTCGTGGTGCTGGATCCAGTTCTTGGTCCGGAACTCCATGGGGTCCATGCCAAGCTCTGCCGCGGCCTCGTCGACGATGCGCTCGATCGAATAGGTCGCCTCCGGCCGTCCAGCGCCACGGTAGGCGTCGGTCGGCGTGGTGTTCGTGAAGATGCCCGTGCAGTGGAACTCGTAGGCATCCATCTTGTAGATGGCCGGGTACATGAACATGCCCAGGATCGGGATGCCTGGCGTGATGATCTGCAGGTAGGCACCCATGTTGGCGAGGATCGTGACGCGCAGTCCGAGGATCTTGCCCTCGTTGGTGACGGCGAGCTCGACGTCCTGGATGTGGTCGCGCCCGTGGTGGGTGGCGACCATGTTCTCGCTGCGGGTCTCGGTCCACTTGACCGGACGGCCGAGCTTGCGGGCCAGCTGCACCACGAGGATCTCCTCGCGGTAGCACTGCAGCTTGCCGCCGAAGCCGCCTCCTACGTCAGGCGCGACCACGCGCAGGTTCTGCTCCGGGATGCCAGTGACCAGCGTCAGCAGCACGCGAAGGACGTGTGGGATCTGGGTGGACGACCAGATGGTGATCTCGTCGCTCATGCCCATGGGTGCGGCGACGACGGCACGCGGTTCCATGAAGGCTGGGATGAGGCGCTGGTTCACGAAGCGCCGCTTGACGACGCGGTCGGCCTTCGCCGCAGCCTCGTCGAAGCCACCACCGAACGGGTACGTGTAGCAGCTGTTGTTCGGCACGCTGTCGTGCACGAGCTCGGTGCCGGGGGACAGGGCGTCGACCATGTTGATGACGGCGTCGAGCGGTTCGTACTCAACGTCGACGGCGGCGATGGCGTCCTCGGCCGACGCAGCGTCAGTGGCGAGGACAACTGCCACGCAGTCTCCGACGTGCCGGACCTTGTCGCCCGTGAGTGCGGGGAACGGAGGCATGATCGTGTTGTCGGTGACGGGCCACACGCAAGGCACTCCGGCGTTGAGGTCACCGAGCGACTCCGCGTCGAAGGCGGCGACGACGTTCGGCATCGCGAGGGCACCGGAGAGGTCGATCTTGGTGATCCTCGCGTGCGCCATGGGGCTGCGCACGATGGCCATGTGAAGGGTGCCAGGGAGCTGGATGTTGTCGGTCCAGTTCGTCCGGCCGTGAAGGAGCTTCGCGTCCTCCTTGCGGCGGATGGGACGGCCGATCGCGTTCGTCGACTCGATGATGTCGGTCACTTCTGGCCTCCCATCAGCTCAGCCGCGTGGGCGACCGACTTGACGATGTTGTGGTAGCCGGTGCAGCGGCACAGGTTGCCGTGCAGTCCGTCGCGGATCTCCTCCTCGGTCGGGTTCGGATTCTCCGACAGCAGGTCCACCGCGGACATCACCATGCCTGGCGTGCAGTAGCCGCACTGGAGGCCGTGACACTCCTTGAATGCGGCCTGGACCGGATGCCAGTCGTCGCCGGTGGCCAGGCCCTGGATCGTGGTGATCTCGCTGCCGTCAGCCTGAACCGCGAGCACGCTGCACGACTTGACGCTCTTGCCGTCGAGTAGGACGGTGCATGCACCGCAGTTCGAGGTGTCGCAGCCGACAACGGTGCCGACCTTGCCGAGGTCGTTGCGCAGCCAGTGGACCAGGAGCGTTCGGGGTTCGACGTCGCTCTCGTAGCGGGTTCCGTCGACGGTGACGGTGATGTGGTGCATGACTTCCCTTCCGCGTAGACGAAGGCGCGGCCCGCCGGGCGGGCCGCGTGTGACGGGGATCACGTTAGGGCGCCCTCGCGCGGTTAGGGGCCGTTTTGGCAGTTCCTTGCCCGGTCCGGACGGTCTTCTTGAGCCTTGGCTGACGAGGGGGTCGTGTGGGGCGGGACGCTAGTGTTCCCTCGATGCCTGACACCGCGGACGTAGCCCCCGCGACCCCTGATCGCACCGTCAAGACCCACCTGGGCTGGGCGGTGGCCTCCGCCATGCTGTGCTTCCTCCCACTGGGGCTGATCGCGGTCCTCTACGCCCTCTCGTCCAACAAGGCGCTGGCAGCGGGGGACGTCGATCGGGCGGTGCGCAAGGCCCGCGTCGCGAAGCGATGGCTGGTCCTCACGATCGTCGTCGGCGTCATCGTCGACCTGATCCTGCTGGGTGCCTTCGTCATGCTGGGCGCGTTCTCGTCCTGATCCTGATGGCCGGGCATCGATCAGCTCCGCGCGCGCGGCTGGATAGGCTCGCCGCGTGACCTCGGCCCCCGACACCGTCCTTGTCGTCGACTTCGGCGCCCAGTACGCGCAGTTGATCGCACGCCGGGTGCGCGAGGCGCACGTGTACTCCGAGATCGTGCCGCACACCATGCCTGTGGCCGAAATGGTCGCCAAGAAGCCGGCCGCCATCATCCTGAGCGGCGGGCCGTCCAGCGTGTATCAGGCGGGCGCCCCGTCGGTGGATCCAGCGGTGTTCGCTGCGGGAATCCCGGTGTTCGGGATCTGCTACGGATTCCAGGCCATGGCTCAGGCGCTAGGCGGCTCGGTCGCACGGACGGGACTGAGCGAGTTCGGCGGCACGACGATGAGCGTCGTCGAGCCGGGCGCGCTGTTCGCCGGCCTCCCTGCCGACCTCAGCGTCTGGATGTCGCACGGCGACTCCGTGTCTGAGCCCCCGCCTGGGTTCACGGTCACGGCCCAGTCGGCCGGTGCGCCGGTCGCCGCCTTCGAGGATCGCGACAGGTCGCTCGCGGGCGTCCAGTTCCACCCTGAGGTGATGCACAGCCAGCACGGGCAGCGCGTCCTCGAGCACTTCCTGCATGACATCGCCGGCTGTCGCCCCGACTGGACAATGACCAACGTCATCGACGAGCAGGTCGAGCGGATTCGCGCCCAGGTCGGCACCGGTCGGGTGATCTGCGGCCTCTCCGGTGGCGTCGACTCGGCAGTCGCTGCGGCCCTGGTGCACCGAGCGGTCGGCGACCAGCTCACCTGCGTCTTCGTCGACCACGGGCTCCTGCGCAAGGGCGAGCGCGAGCAGGTCGAGCGTGACTACGTGGCGGCCACCGGCATCCGGCTTGTGGTGGTGGATGCCCGCGAGCGATTCCTGTCCGCGCTCTTCGAGGTCAGCGACCCGGAGACCAAGCGCAAGATCATCGGCCGCGAGTTCATCCGCGTCTTCGAGGTTGCCGCGCGGTCCGTCGTCGAGGACGCCGGGGCGGATGGCGAGAGTGTGGAGTTCCTCGTGCAGGGCACGCTCTACCCCGACGTCGTCGAGTCCGGCGGCGGCACCGGCACCGCGAACATCAAGAGCCACCACAACGTCGGCGGACTGCCTGACGACCTGCAGTTCACGCTGGTCGAGCCGCTGCGCACACTGTTCAAGGACGAGGTCCGGCAGGTCGGCGCCGATCTCGGCCTGCCCCCCGAGATCGTGTGGCGGCACCCGTTCCCAGGTCCGGGGCTCGCGATCCGCATCATCGGCGAGGTCAACGAGGAGCGGCTGGCCATCCTGCGCGAGGCGGACGCGATCGCCCGCGAGGAACTCACTGCCTCCCACCTGGATCGCGACGTCTGGCAGTTCCCTGTGGTGCTGCTCGCTGACGTGCGTTCGGTCGGCGTGCAGGGTGACGGACGCACCTACGGCCACCCGGTCGTTCTGCGACCAGTGTCCAGCGAGGACGCGATGACGGCGGACTGGTCTCGCCTGCCCTATGACGTCGTCGCCCGAATCTCGACACGGATCACCAACGAGGTCCGTGAGGTCAATCGAGTCGTGCTTGACGTGACCAGCAAGCCCCCCGGCACCATTGAGTGGGAGTGATTCGGTCACGAATCACGACCAGCACCGATAAAGGGGAGTGATTCGGTCACGAATCACGACCAGCACCGATAAAGGGGAGTGATTCGGTCACGAATCACGACCAGCACCGATAAATGGGAGTGACCATGGAGTTCGTGTACAACCTGTTCCTCGTCCTGCACTTCATCGGCTTGGCCATGCTGCTGGGCGGCTGGTTCGTGCAGATGTCGTCGCCCGACAAGGGCGTGAACCGCACGATGCTCGAGGGCGCTTTGGCGCAGCTGATCACCGGCTTCGTCCTGGTCGGCATGCTCTCTGCCGGAGCCATCGAGGGCGAGTCGCCGAACAACACCGTCGTCGGCATCAAGATGCTGGTTGTCATCATCATCACGGTTCTGGCGTTCATCGGGCGTCGTCGGCAGCCACCGCAGGTGGCGATCTGGGCGGCAATCGGCGGACTGACCCTGGTGAACATCGTCGTTGCGGTCTTCGCCGGCGTCACCACCGGCTGACGGCACTCGCATGGAGCCGCGCAACCCAGTTCCACCGTTCACCGAGTCGACTGCCCGCGCCAAAGTGCAGGCGGCAGAGGATGCCTGGAACAGCAGGGACCCCGAGCGCGTCGCTGGTGCGTACACGGCGGACACGCAGTGGCGTAACCGCAGTGAGTTCGTGAGCGGTCGCGACGAGGTCGTCGCATTCCTGACCCGCAAGTGGGCCAAGGAGCACGACTATGCACTGCGCAAGAGCCTGTGGGCCTTCGAGGGCAATCACATCGCGGTGCGATTCCAGTACGAGTGGCACGACGATGCCGGGCGGTGGTTCCGCAGTTATGGCAACGAGAACTGGGAATTCGACGATCTCGGCTACATGCGCCGACGTGAGGCCAGCATCAATGATGTGGCGATCGACGAGTCGGAACGCCGGATCCTCGGCCCGCGCGAAGCGGGCGACGCCACGCAGCTTCCGCTGGCCTAGGCGGTTGCGACGACCATGAAGCCCTCGGCCAGTCGGCCTTCGGGCAGTCCACCCTGCTGAGCGGTCATCGTCATCCATCCGCGGATGCGGTCTTCCAGGTCGTCCATGTGCGACGTCTGGCTGTCGTGCGCACGCAGGGCTGCGATCTTGAACGGGAAGTTCTCGGTGACGTCGATGAAGTGATTGGGCGTCGGGCTCGCAAGCACCCAGACCTCGGGCACGGACCATGCGTCGAGACCCTCGTCGAGCAGCAGGCTGGTATGGGCGAACGGGTTGCGGGCGTCGGGATAGATCGCCTGGATGGCCGCGTCGCCTGCCGCCATGTGGTCCGGATGCGATGCCTGGATGCGATTCCAGTTCCGCTCGGGCGACTGGATGAGGACGCGGTCCGGACGCTGCTGGCGGATCACGCGGCTGATGTCGCGCCGCAGCTCGTGGCTGACGGTGAGCTCGCCGTCGCGATAGCCCAGGAAGGTGATGTCGCTGACTCCGAGGACCGCGCCGGCGGCGCGCTGCTCCGCGCGCCGGATCGCCGGGATCTCCGAGCGGGGCACGTCGGGGTCGAAGCCGCCCGCATCGCCGTCGGTGGCCAGACAGTAGGAGACGGTCGCGCCCGCGTCCGTGAGCGCCTTGATCGTGGCCCCCGCTCCGAAGTCGATGTCGTCCGGGTGCGCCATCACGGCGAGCACCCGCTCGACGGGGCTGCCGTCGCGGTTCGTGAGGAGGGGAACGGTCACGCGAGCACTGTAGTGGCCTTCAGGACGCTCGCCGATCGGGTCAGCTAGCCGCAAATGGTGACGAGCCGGGCGTCGGATGCCCAGATCGGCAGGCCCGAGGTACCGTGGTTTTCCACGGGGTCGGGCTGCGGGAGGCACGATGCGAGACGAATCTCATGCGCTCGGCAGCCCTGTCACAGTAGTAACTTCCGTAACTTCCGTGACAGAGTAGGACCGTGCTTCCCCGCCGTCCGGGGCGTCTTGCTGCGCCCTATCGACGCCGCCCGTCCGGGCGGCTGCTGACGGTAGCGGTATGCCTGCTCGCCGTGGTCGCGGTGGGGCTGGTTCGCCCGGTCGTCGCGGGTGCCGCTGACGGCCCCGACGTGTGGACGCCATCAACATGGACGGGCGAGGCCGCGGGACCGCCCGTGCCCGCCACCGGCCTGCCACCCGCGCCCGCTCCTGCGATCGCGGCGGCACTTCCGCAGGGGGCCTATGACGTGTCCCCGACTTACGAGGGACAGGCGCAGTGCGATCCACCGGCCAAGCCCGGCGCACAGGCGCTCGCCGACCTCCTCAAGGCAACCTACGGCGCTGACCAGACAGTGTGGATCCCGCGCGCGTGCAACATCGGCGCGCAGAGCGAGCACAAGGAGGGCCGCGCGCTCGACTGGATGACCAGTGCGCGCGTCGCGCAGCAGCGAGCCAACGCTGAGACGTTCCTCGCGTGGCTGCTCGGCCCCGACCAGTTCGGCGTGCCCTACGGCAACGCGATGCGGCTCGGTGTCATGTACATCGGCTGGAACGACCGCATCTGGCGCGGTTACGACATCAAGCGCGGCTGGACGGAGCTGAAGGGCTGCTTCGCGACGCCGACGCCCGGCATGGACACGACGTGTCACCGCAACCACATCCACATCTCGTTGACGTGGGACGGCGCAAGCGGTCGGACGTCGTTCTGGGACGGCACTGCGATGGATGGGCCGTACTGCAACCCCGAGCACTCCTCGGCGTCGGTTCCGGCCGGCGGCCGGGCAGCAGACGCCGTTCCCGTCGGTCCGGTACGGGTCCTCGGCACTCGCAAGGCCGTCGGGATCGCTGAGCGCTGTCGACTGCAGCAGGATCGATGGAGCGGCGACAGTCATCGCATCTACGTGAAGGTCACCGGTCAGGGGGGCGTGCCCGAGACGGGCGTGGCCGCGGTCGCCGTGCAAGTGGTCGCGATGGGATCGAACGCATCCTCAAGTGTGCGCATCTGGGCGCCAGGCCAAAGCAAGAGCGAGGTCGTCGCCAAGGTGCCGATGAACAAGGACGCGTCTGGCACCGCGATAGTGCCGGTGGCCTCGGACGGGACGATCGTGCTCGCGACGTCCGCAGGCGCGACTGACCTTGCCGTCGACGTCGTCGGCTACTACCCGCCCGGCGACGTGGCCAACGACACGTCCGCGACGCCTGGGCCGGCAACGGATATGGGCGACGAGCCGCCACCGGCGATTCCACCGGCCCCGGCCCCTGCTGCGCC
>JBAXSI010000189.1:0-1769 GCA_037130755.1 Actinomycetes bacterium | reverse complement strand
ACGATGTCGAGGCCGCCACCGAGGGCGTCGCCATCGACGAGCAGCACCTTCATCGCTCGCGCCGCCGCGAGCGCCAACGTCACCGCGAACGTCGAGGCCCCGGCCCCGGCCCCCGACCCGACCACGGCGAGCAGCCTTCCGTCACGGGTGGGGCCCTCGCCGGAGTCGGCAAGCCGGTCGATGAGCCACCGCTCCGCTTCGGGCAGGGCCACCACGTGCTCAGCACCCAACGCCACGGCGCTCTGCCAGGTGTCGGGGTCCGGGTCGCGAGCGACGAGGACGACATCGCGGCGACGGGTCATGCGAGCCGCCGCCACATGGAGGCTGGCGTCGGCCCCGACGAGGACCAGCGGGGCCAGTTGCCATCGGCTGCGGGCGGACTCCGCATCGGTGGCCAGGTGGATCTCGACCCCGTTGGCGGCGGCCAGCCGCAGGACGTCGTCGATGAGCTCGGCATCAGTGCTGATCAGGAGGGGGCGTTGAGCGTTCATATGCAGTCCACTTCGGCGAGGTCACCATCGATGTGGCGAGCGTCCCGTCGATTCAGCTCTCCCGGCAGGTGGTGAGCCCTGCCTGTGGATGCCCGCCCGACGTACGAGGTGCTGTGGACAGCCCATCGCAGTACCGTCTACATGTGACCGACCAGCCGGCCCAACCCACGAGCGCCGCCTTCTTCGATCTGGACAAGACGATCCTCGCGAAGTCCAGTTCGTTCGCGTTCGCACGCCCCTTCTACAAGGAGGGCCTGATCGGTCGGTCCGACGTCATCCGCAGCGCCTACGCGCAGTTCGTCTACCTCGCCTCGGGCGCGGACCACGATCAGATGGAGACGATGCGCGAGTACATGTCCAAGCTGGTCACCGGCTGGGATGCGGAGAAGGTGCAGGCGATCGTCGGCGAGACCCTCGACGACATCGTCGACCCGATGGTCTACGAGGAGGCCGTGCAGCTGATCGAGGAGCACAAGGCCGCCGGACGCGACGTCATCATCATCTCCTCGTCGGGCACCGACATCGTCGAGCCGATCGGCCAACGACTCGGCGTCGACCTGGCTATCGGCACGCAGGTCGCGATCGAGGAGGGCCAGTACACCGGCGAGATCATCTTCTACGCCTACGGCCCCAACAAGGCGGACGCGATGCGCACCCTGTCGGAGGAGCGCGGCTACGACCTCGCGGAGTCGTTCGCCTACAGCGACTCGCATACCGACCTGCCGATGCTCGAAGTGGTCGGGCATCCCTACGCCGTCAACCCTGACGCCGAACTGCGGAAGATCGCCGGCGAGCGCGAGTGGCCGATCCTCGACTTCAAGAAACCCGTCGCGATGCGCGAGCAGGCGACAAAGCGGCAGGCCGTTGCCGCGGGCGGGGCAGTGGCGCTCGGCGCCGTCGCCCTCGGCCTGACCTGGTACGCGCGGCGTCGCGGCATGCGCGCGTAGCCGATGCGCGCGGTCGTCTTCACCGAGTTCGGCGGCACCCCGGAGGTACGTCAGGTCCCCGAGCCGGTCGCTGATGCCGACGGCGCCGTCATCCGCGTCGAGGCCACGGGCGTGTGCAGGAGCGACTGGCACGGGTGGATGGGTCACGACACCGATGTCCGCCTGCCGCATGTGCCCGGGCACGAGTTGGCCGGCGTGGTCGAGTCGGTCGGGGCGAAGGTCAGCAAGTGGCGCGCTGGGGACCGCATCACGGTCCCGTTCGTGTGCGCGTGCGGGTCATGTGGCGCCTGCCTCAACGGCGACCACCAGGTGTGCGAGAACCAGACGCAGC
>JBAXSI010000188.1:0-1769 GCA_037130755.1 Actinomycetes bacterium | reverse complement strand
GCTGCGTCTGGTTCTCGCACACCTGGTGGTCGCCGTTGAGGCAGGCGCCACATGAGCCGCAGGCGCACACGAACGGGACGGTGATGCGGTCCCCGGCGCGCCATTTGCTGACCTTCGCGCCGACCGACTCGACCACGCCGGCCAGTTCGTGCCCGGGCACATGCGGAAGGCGGACGTCGGTGTCGTGGCCCATCCACCCGTGCCAGTCGCTCCTGCACACCCCCGTGGCCTCGACGCGGATGACGGCACCGTCGGCGTCGGCAACCGGCTCGGGTACCTGACGCACCTCCGGCGTGCCGCCGAACTCGGTGAAGACGACCGCGCGCATCTGTTAGGCGCGCATGCCGCGACGGCGCGCGTACCAGGTCAGGCCGAGGGCGACAGCGCCAAGCGCCACGGCCCCGCCCGCGGCAACGGCCTGCCGTTTGGTGGCCTGCTCGCGCATCGCGACAGGCTTCCGGAAGTCGAGGATCGGCCACTCTCGTTCGACGGCGATCTTGCGGAGCTCGGTGTCGGGATTGACGGCGAAGGGATGCCCGACCACTTCCAGCATCGGCAGGTCGGTGTGGGAGTCGCTGTAGGCGAACGACTCATCGAGGTCGTAGCCGCGCTCCTCGGACAGAGTGCGCATCGCGTCGGCCTTGTTGGGGCCGTACGCGTAGAAGATGATCTCGCCGGTGTACTGGCCTTCCTCGATGGCGACCTGCGTGCCGATGGCGAGGTCGACGCCGAGCCGCTGGCCGATCGGCTCGACGATGTCGGTGCCAGACGAGGAGATGATGATGACGTCGCGTCCGGCCGCCTTGTGCTCCTCGATCAGCTGCACGGCCTCCTCGTAGACCATGGGGTCGACGATGTCGTCGAGCGTCTCGCCGACGATGGCCTGCACCTTCTCCGCGTCCCATCCGGTGACGAGCTTGGACATGTACTCGCGCATCGTCTCCATCTGATCGTGGTCCGCGCCGGAGGCGAGGTAGACGAACTGCGCGTAGGCGCTGCGGACGACGTCGGATCGGCCGATGAGCCCCTCCTTGTAGAAGGGGCGTGCGAACGCGAACGAGCTGGACTTCGCGAGGATCGTCTTGTCCAGGTCGAAGAACGCGGCGCTCGTGCGCTGGGCCGGCTGGTCGCTCACATGTAGACGGTACTGCGATGGGCTGTCCACAGCACCTCGCAGCGCGGGCCGGGGTCCACAGGCGGTCCGCAGGGCCTGCACCGGGAGCTGAATCGACGGGACGCTCGCCACCTTGATGGTGACCTCGCCGAAGTGGACTGCACATGAACGCTCAACGCCCCCTCCTGATCAGCACTGATGCCGAACTGATCGACGACGTCCTGCGGTTGGCGGCGGCCAACGGCGTCGAGATCCACCTGGCCACCGATGCCGAGTCCGCCCGCAGCCGATGGCAACTGGCCCCTCTTGTTCTCGTCGGTGCAGACGCCAGCCTCCATGTGGCGGCGGCGCGCATGACCCGTCGACGCGATGTCGTCCTTGTCGCTCGCGACCCGGACCCCGACACCTGGCAGAACGCCGTCGCGTTGGGTGCTGAGCACGTGGTCGCCCTGCCCGACGCGGAGCGGTGGCTCATCGATCGGCTCGCCGACTCCGGCGAGGGCCCCACCCGCGACGGGCGGCTGCTCGCCGTGGTCGGGTCCGGGGCCGGGGCGGGAGCCTCGACATTCGCAGTGACTTTGGCGCTCGCGGCCGCGCGATCGATGAAGGTGCTGCTCGTCGATGGCGACGCCCTCGGTGGCGGCCTCGACATCGT
>JBAXSI010000187.1:0-1788 GCA_037130755.1 Actinomycetes bacterium | reverse complement strand
CTGCTCAGGGGTCGCTCCCACGCCGTGAGCCTGACCTGACGTAAGGACTGTGTAATTCTCGTCGTTCCATCGTGGAGCCTCTGCCTCAAACCGCCCCGGCGCGGTTAGGCTCAACGCGACGTCAGCAGCACTGGCTCGAGAGAACAGGTGGAGTTGCCATGAGAATGACCAAGGGCACAGTCGCGGTGGTAGCCGTCGGCCTCACGGCAGCAGGCATGCTGGCCGCGTGCAGCAGCTCCTCCTCGAGCGACGCGACTGCATCGGCCTCGTTGTCGACCTCGTCCCTGCCCACGGCATTCCCGTCCATCTCCGTGGCCCCTAGCCCGTCCCTCGTGGGTGGTGATCCCAGCACATGGGCGCCGATCAACGTGACGCAGGCCGACAACGGCACCAAGATCAAGCTCGTCGTCGGGCAGAACGCCATCTTCACCGACCTGCCGCAGAACGACGCCACCACCACGGTGATCGTTCGCGCGAACCCCAAGGGCATCGTCCGAGTCACCCAGCAGACCGTCGACAACGGCACTGCGACCAACGCCGGCTTCCAGGCGATCGCCACCGGGAAGACCACTGTCACGGTCTACGACGGCAAGCCCAAGAACAACAAGACCAAGGTGATCATGACGTTCACCGTTCGGGTCAAGCTTGCGCCGCCCACGGGCGTGAGCCCTGCGGCGAGCGCGGTTGCCAGTCCCAGCGCCGGCTAGTCCCCGGAGCCGCTCGGCTTGCGGTTCTTCGGCATCGCTGGCTGGACGATCGGCAGAGGTGGGCGTCGTGGCCCGCTCCATGGAGCAGGCACGGCATCGATCCGCATAGCCAGTGCATACGCGATTGCCTCGTAGTTGGCTCGCCACCCGCGAAAGTGCAGGTAAGCGTCCGCGACCGTGCGCTCCATGGGGTAGTTGAACCTCTGCAGCATCTCGCATGCGTCGGCGAAGTCCTGCGCCGAGACGTCCGACTCCGTTTCGGGTGATGGGTCGTCGTCGTACGGGATGCCCTGCACGATGGCGAGCTCACGTAGGCAGAGCACCCCTTGGCGGATCAGGAGCCGCGCGCGATCCTGCGGCATGCTCGGATTCAACGACACCTGCATCGCCGCGCCATCCATGACGCACAGCAGGGAGACCAGCCAGTTGCGATACGGACGCGCCGACCTCATCTGGATCAACACCGGGAAGTTGGTGTGGCTCTCGCTGATCTCCGCGGCCCACCGCTCCCAGACCGGCCACAGTTCATCGAGCCGGGCGAGTGTGCCCACCTGCGAATGGCGGGCGAGCAGTTCGGGACCCCAGTTGGGCTCCCCCGCGCGCGCCAACATCAACGTGACGTCGGCCTCGCGCTGCTGGTATGCCGCGTAGAAGGTGGGCAGATACCCGATCAGCAGGCCGATCGTGATCGGGCCAGTCGATGCCGCGAGGAAGTCCAGCGCCGTGAGGTTCGCCCGGTCAGTCGTGGCGTATCCCAGGGTGAACAGGCTCGACCCCGCCTCGCGCGCCGAGACAGCGAGCGTGAGGTCGCTGGTCGCGAAGATCAACAGCGCGTAGGCGAAGAAGAAGAACAGCAGCCACATCAGCAGTGATGTGAAGATCGCCATCGGGCTTGCCCAGGTCAGCACGCGGTCGCGCCCGACGTAGGTGCCCGTGCGATGTGCCACGAACCTGAAGCAGGCGAAGAGGACCTGGTTCTTGGCGTAGTTCAGCTGAGAACTCCCGCGCGGCACGACCAGTGTGCGCAGCACCGACCACGACGTGGCCACGATGAGCAGCAGGCCGACGATGCCGGCGAGGG
>JBAXSI010000186.1:0-1808 GCA_037130755.1 Actinomycetes bacterium | reverse complement strand
GGTACTGCGCTGGTGGCTGCTGCACTGGTGGCTGCTGCACTGGTGGCTGCTGCCGAGGTGGGGCTGCTACTGGTTGCGGAGGAGCAGCCGGACACGGTGACGGCGGCCAGCAGGCCGGCGGCGCCGAACGCTCCAAGGGTCTTCCGATTCATGATGTTCTCCTGAGTAGTTTCGTACGAGTGGTGGTGAGGAGTGCGAAGCCGAGAGCCGCGAAGGCTGCCAGCCACAAGGCGACGGCGTTGTTCCACGTTCCTGTCCAAACGGCGGCCAGCGGCTGCTGGTTGAACTGGTCCTTGATGCCGAGGACGGCGAAGGTGAACCGCTCGTAGTGCTTGGTGATGGACGAGACCTCCAGTCCGTTGCGAACCGTGTCGAAGCCGCTGAAGTTGGCCAAGACGGCCTTCTCATCAGGCTTGGCGATAGCCAGTGACTTGAAGAGCCCACCCGGCACCTGGTTGTCCGGGTCCATCGTGTCGCCGATCTGCGGGAGGATCAGTACGACCGTGAGCCATAGCACCAGGGCGATGATCAGTGCGGTGCTCAGCCGCGTCGTGGTTGACGCGAGCCCAAGGGCCAACGCGCTCCACAGCAGCAGGTAGCCCCACGCGGTTGCGCCGGCGATCAGCAGGCGCTGGACGTCGATGGACGCGAACTGCGCATGGCCGACGATGGCGACGGTCGCCGTGACCGCGCTGAAGATCACGACAACGGCGATGAGCCACGCCGCTGCAAGGGCGAGGAGCTTGCCCGCCGGTAGGGAGAATCGCCCGATGGGGCGGCTGTAGATCAGCTGCAGGGTGGAACGTTGCTTCTCCTTGGCGATCATTCCGTAGCCCATGACGATCGCGAACAGGGCACCGAGGATCTCCAGGTACTCGATCGAGCCGCGCAGGAGTTGCAGGGGGAAAAGCTGCGGGGCGGCCGGAGTGGTGGTGTTGCCCGCGGTGCGTAGGGCATCGAGGTAGGTGATGTAGGCGTCGAGCTTGGCGCCGAACTGGGTCGCGGACACTACGACGGAGATCACGACCGCGACCAGGACGAAGCCCAGGATCGCTAGGAGGAATCGGTTGCGGCGCAGGTCGAGCAGTTCCTTAAGGGCGATGACTATGGCGCTAGTCACGAAGGGCTCCTCGGATGCGGTCCCGCTTCGTCGCCAGCAGCGCGATGGCGCCGACGGCGAGGGCAAGGACGATGACGAACAGGGATGGGGTCAGGGAGCCGGTGACCTCCGGGCTGGCCATGATCAAGCCGCTGGCGGTCTTAAACTGCTCGGTCACCGACAGCGGGCTCACGACCGTGTTGAGCGTGTCGAACGCGCCGCCGGGGATCTTCGCCGACGGCACTGGATTCAACAGGGAGACGGGGTTCGCGGACGTGCCGATCTGCGGCAGGACGAAGGCGACGATGCTCCAGATGCTGATCGGCACCAGCAGGGCGGTGGTCTCCCGGGAGGCGTAGATCCCGCTGAGCATCCCCAGGACGACGAAAGCAAGCAGAAGGACCCAGGCGACGGCGTAGAAGCCCGCCAGCCGCAGCGAGTCGCCGGGGGCCAGGGGCCCGCTTGTGATGAGGGAGATGCTGACCCAGCTGATGACGGCGACCGCTGCCAGGATCATCGCCAGCCACGCGCCTATGCCCGCGAGCTTGCCCACCAGGTACGCGGGCACTGCGATTGGTCGACTGAGGACGAGGTCGAGGGTGCGGGCCTTGCGGTCCCGCATAGTCGATGTAACGCCGACGACGATCGCCATCAGCGCACCGATGAGGACGAGGTAGATCACCGTGTTGCGGGCGTAGTACAGCGGGGA
>JBAXSI010000185.1:0-1822 GCA_037130755.1 Actinomycetes bacterium | reverse complement strand
TACGTCGAGACCGGTCAGAAGATCGGGACGGTCGTCCTCGACCTTGGGTGATCTCCGGGCGGGGCTGGCCGGCGTCCCGTAACGACGCGTTTCGAATCAGAGGTACGAAAGCTCCCGTGCCGCTGCGAGGGCCGCGCGCAAGTGCATCCAGGCGGCCGGAGCCGCACCGTCGTCGAGTGCCCCTAGTCCTGCCTTGAGCTCCTCGGCGATGGGACCCGGTAGCGGCTGCTGTCCCGGGGCGAGCAAGGTTCGGGTCCATTGCTCTGCGTCCATCTGGTCGTCCCGGCTGATTGCGACGGCGAGCAATGGCAGGCAGCACATCCAGTCGAACACGTAGCGGGAGGGCAACCCTGACCAGATCGCCATTGCCGAAAGCCCCTGGCTCAGCACGGTGTCGTGATCGTCGCTCCGATACGCGATCCAGGCGGCGGTGGCGGCGGCCATCGCCTCGTACTCCAGGAGCCCGACGTCGCGAGCGCTGTCCCTGACGGGTTCAAGAAGGGCCCAGGCCGCGTCGGGATCCCCACGAAAGCGGGCAACGACCATCTTGTAGTTCAGGCACCGCGCGCGCAATAGAGTAGAACCAATACGAGCCGATGCCGCCAGTCCCTCGTCGAGAAGCCGGTCTGCTTCGTCGAGGTCGCGATGCCACATCAGCGTGAAGCCGTGGTAGAACGACGCCCACGCCCTGATCTCCTCATCCTCGTGGTTGGTCTCGGCCAGGAAGATCTCGCGATCGATCTCGAGGGTCTCGTCGGAGATGATGTATCGGTCGCGGCGCCAAAGAGCCTGGCGCACTATTCCCAGGAACTCGAGCTTCAAGTCCGAAGTCGCGCGCTGTTTTACGACAGGCTCGATCCTGTTGAGTTCACTCTTGAGCCGCTCATAGTCGTCGAGCCAGTAGAGAATCTCAGCTCGCGTGAGCTGGATCTCCAACCAGACGCCGACCGCGTCGTCATCCCAGGGCGGTGCTGGGCACAGACTCTCCGCGACCTCAAGTTCAGCGAAGGCATCCTCATAGGCGTGAGCCAGCGAGAGTAGCTTCCCGATCTGGGCAACAGTCCGGGCACGATCGAGATGCTCCGAATCCGGCAGTACTGAAACGAGTTGGCGGTAGGTCGCGATCGCCGAATCGTATCGAGCCAGTTGCCCCTGGGCGGTCCCCGCGAGTCGCAGCAAATCGATTGTCTGCTGGCGATGCTCGCTCGTCGTATCGGTCGTCTCGCCAAGGAGTTGCAGCGCCTCCGTGGCGAGTCTCACTGTCTCATCGCTTGAGAAAGTGCGGGCTGCCGAGCGTGTCGCCTGCAGCAGGTAGGGCACCGCTCGCGCGGCGTCCCCGCCTTCAGCGTGGTGGCGCCCGATCGTCGCCGAGATGTCGTTGGTCCTACCGACGTTGCTCTCCTCAAGAGCTTGCGCAGCTCGGAGATGAAGGCTTTGACGCTCCTTCTTGAGCAGGCTTCCGTACGCCGCCTGTCGGACAAGGGCGTGATGAAACTCGAACACCGACCAGGCAGCCTCGCCGCCCCCCAGGTGCTGGATGAACTCAGCGTCGACGAGCCGCGCGAGAGAAGCCGTCGCCTCCGCCCCGATGACGTGGTCAACGAGGATTCCCTCGAATTGCTGGCCCAGCACTGCGGCTGCCAAAAGCGTGCGCCTGTCGTCATCGGCCAGGCGGTCCATCCGAGCAATGAGCGCCTGTTCGATGGTTGGAGCCAGTTCGATGGAAGCGCCACTCACGAAGTGCCTGACCGAGGATGACTCCGCGAGTGCACCCGACGACACCAGTGCGCGCACCTGCTCGTAGACGAAGAAGGGATTGCCG
>JBAXSI010000184.1:0-1830 GCA_037130755.1 Actinomycetes bacterium | reverse complement strand
GGGCTGACCATTGCGGTGATCTCCCAGTTGGAGACCCCGGCGATCGTGTTCTGCTTGGACTCCAGGATCGCCACGACGTCGCCTGCGTTCGGCCGTGCGCCGCTGAAGCCGTTGAGGTCGTAGCCTCCCGAGATCGCATAGGACCCCGCCGGGCAGGCGGCCCGGTACGTGACGGTGGCGTCCGGCACGACCGCGACCGCGGGAGCCACCACCTCAGGACCGCGCAGCAGGAACCCGGCGCCCTTGGGCACCTGATTCCAGGAGATGAGCTTGAAACCGGCCTTCTTGTTGCACTTCGGTGCCTTGGTCGCCACCTTCGTCAGCGTGCCGCCCTTGAGGCAGGCGTAGTACGTTGGCGACGACGCGGCACTCGCCGCACCCGTCGACCCGGCTGCCAGCAGCGCCGTTGCGCAGCCCAACGTTGCCAGTGCTCGATACCGCATGGTTCCCCGCTTCCCTATTGGCCGGTGGAGTTCTCCACCGGCCCATCGCCCTACCTAGCAGCCCCTACGGGACGAGGACACCAGTCGTCGGGGTGTTCCCCGTGACGACGTACGCGTCCGACCACACCGAGTAGCCGTCTGCACTCTCGGCGCGAACTCGGTAGTAGTACGTCTGCCCCGCGACGACGGTGCTGTCCACGAAGGACGTCGCCTTGGGACCAACCTCGTCGCCGAGCGTGGTGGGCACGCCCTGCCACGCCTGAAGGCTGGTTCCCGCCGGGCCGGCCACCGATGGCTTGCCCGTGCTGGGGGTCTGTACCGACTTGGCGAACGACGGGCTCGTGGAACGCTCGACCACGAAGTTCGTCAACTGCCAGTCAGGGACGCTCTTGCTCGCGACGCCGTTGGCGTCACGCAGGAACGCACCGTTCTTCCAGCTGATCGTGACATTCGCCGGAATCGTGGTTTGCGCCACCGGGTCGACGACCGCAGCGGCTGCCACGGCTGTCACATCAGTCGGCTCGTCAGGCGATGCCTGGAAGTCGACCGGGCGCATCATGTCGTTCTCCTCGTGGCCGAGGAGGTGGCAGTGCCAGACGTACTCCCAGCCCATGTTCACGGGCGCATTGGTCGTCGTTGTGGGATTGCCGTTGGCGTCGAACGTGCCCACCGAGTGATTGGCCGGCATCGTCGGATCGGGCGAGCGCAGGCTCACGCCGATCTTGAAGGGCATTTCGGGAGTCGCCGGGCGCATGGCCACGATGGCATCCTCGAGCGGGTTCATCCGCACCGACTCCTTCCAGCCCAGCTCGTTGTCGTCCGGCGGACGGATCGCACCGTCCCAGCCGACCCGGTTGACCAACTGCACGTCCATGAGGTGGAAGTGGATGGTGTGCGTATCGACACCGTTGTGGGTGATCTTCCAGATCTGCGTCCCATCCGCGGCCGTGCCGATCTGGCTACCAACCTGAGACGGACTCATGTACTCCGTACCCGGGTTCGTGAAGCCCAGCGGCAGGGTGGTCTGGTTGCCCGCGTTCGTGAACTGCAGCTCGACACCCAGGGTCGCGTTCATGCGACCGAAGTCCATCTCGAACAGTTCCTGAATCGCCTTGGGCTCCAGATGCACCTTGACTCCGCCGGCCGTACCGAGAGCAGCAGCTGCCGTCGCCTGGACGCCCGGGCTGGGAACACCTGCCACGCCGACCAGGTACAGCGGCGCGGAGACGGTTACCCCGGGCGTCGTGGTGTAGCCGGTGCCGCCGTTGGTGGCGCCCCCGAGGCTCACCGATGCGACGGTGCCCGTGCTGAGGTCCACGGCCGCCGTGCCCTGAGCCGTGGCTCCCGGAGACGGATCGAACGTCAGCGTTGCCGCCGGCGTCTGGTA
>JBAXSI010000183.1:0-1853 GCA_037130755.1 Actinomycetes bacterium | reverse complement strand
CCCGCCGTTCTCGTCACCGACGCGAACAACAACCCGGTCTCCGGCGTTGCAGTCACCTTCGCGGTCGCCTCTGGAGGAGGCTCGGTCATCGGCGGCTCGACGACCACCAATGCCTCGGGTATCGCCACTGTCGGCAGCTGGACGCTGGGCACCGTCGTTGGCGCCAACACGATGACTGCGACCAACGCCTCACTGACCGGCTCGCCGCTCACCTTCACGGCCACCGGTTTGGTCGGTGCGGCAAGCAAGTACGTCGTCACCTCGAGCGGCTACAGCCCGATCGCAGGCGCCGCTGTCACCGTAAGCGCACAGCTGGCTGACCAGTACGGCAACGCGGTCGCGACGAATGGCATCACCGTAACCTGGACGAAGTCGCCCACCACTAGCGGATCGTTCGCGAGCGGCACCACGAGTACCAACTCCAGCGGCGTCGCAACGGTCGTCTTCACAACGGGCACCACAGTAACCACCTACGCGGTCACGGCCACCAGCAGCTCAGGGGGCGCCAGGACCGGCACGAGCCCCAATATCGTCAGCGTCGCCGGCGCCGCGAAGAACCTCGCCGTGAACGCCGGTGCTGGTCAGTCGGCCACCGTGGGTACGGCGGTCACCACCGACCCCGCCGTACTCGTAACCGACACGAACGGCAACCCGGTTTCCGGCGTGACCGTTACCTTCGCGGTCGCCTCTGGCGGCGGTTCGGTCATCGGCGGCTCGGCGACCACGAACGCTTCGGGCATCGCCGCGGTGGGCAGCTGGACGCTGGGTACCACTCACGGGACCAACACCCTGACCGCGACAGTCGCGGGGCTGACCGGCTCACCGCTCACCTTCACTGCTACCGGCGCTACCGGTGCCGCGGCCAAGTACGTCGTCGCTTCGAACGACTACTCCGTGAAGAAGGGCACCACCGTGACCATCACCGCGCAGCTCACGGATCAGTACGGCAACGAGGTCACAACGAGCGGCACCGTCGTCACGTGGACCAAGACAGGCACCGGCGGATCGTTTGCGAGCAACACTACAAACACGAACTCCAGCGGTATCGCGACGGTCGTGTTCACGGTCTCCAGCACTGATAGAGTCAAGCACGTGGTGACGGCCACCAGCGCCGGTGGCGTGACCGGTGACAGCCCAGAGATCACCACCACGCGATAGCTTCGGCGCTAAGAAGGAGCGGCACAGCTCAGCTTGTCGGGGGTGCTGAGGAGCGTGCTCCCGACACACCAACATCAGGGCCCTTACCCCCGCTTCATCTTCCCCGTCATTCCCCACCACGCCATCTTGGCACCGCCCCGCGCGACCTTGCCCGGCGACAGCATCGCGTAGATGCGACCTGTCGTGACGCCCGGCTTCTCGGTGATGAGCGAGACGGCGCGGCGCGCTACCTCGTCGACGGGTGTGCCGAATGCTTCGAGTGCCAGCCTGACGTTGCCGGCGGTCTCGGCCAGGCGCGGGCTCACGACCATGCCCTCGGCGTAGAAGTCGGTGTCGACCATGCCCGGCGTGAAGGCGTTGACCGAGACGTTCTTGCAGTCGTTGTTCTCCTCGGCGATCGAGCGGGTGAGCGAGGCGATGGCGGCTTTGGATGCGGCGTAGGCAGCGGTGTAGGGCGTCGCCGAGCCCTTCCAGCCGCGGCCGCACATGTTCATGAGGTAGCCGCCGTGCTCACGGAAGTGCGGAATCATCGCCTTGGCACCGTAGATCGTGCCCAGCACGTTGATGGTGACGAGGTCATGGAGCGCCTGGTTATCCTCCTCGTCGAGCGGCTGGTAGCCGTTGGCGACACCGGCGTTGCTGAACCACACGTCGATGCGCCCGTGGGTCTCCAGAGCGTGCGCCTTGAGCGCGTC
>JBAXSI010000182.1:0-1893 GCA_037130755.1 Actinomycetes bacterium | reverse complement strand
CCTAAACTCAAAACGTGGCTCAAAACGACGAATCCAACACTGCGAACGTCCAGATGCCTGACTCCGACCAGGGCGCCGAACTGAAGCTCGAGGCAAGCCGGTCGAAGGCGGTTCTGTGGGTCCTTGTCGGGTTGGTCGTGGTTGTCGGGATCGGACTCGCGGCCATCTCGATGGTCGGCGGATCCGTCCTGTACTACAAGACCCCCACCGAGATCGTCACCCAGCACTCCAGCGACCCCGTGCGGCTCGCCGGCCAACTGGTCAAGAACTCGGTCGGTGAGGACGCTGCTGGGGCGACCACCTTCCAGATCACCGACGGCAAGACCACCGTGGGCGTGGTCTACCGCGGCGGTGCCACGACCGCCCTCACGACCGCTTCGAAGCCCGGCACCCAGATGGTTGCCGAGGGAACCCTTCAGTCCGACGGCTCCTTCAGCGCCACAAACCTGCTGGCCAAGTGCCCGTCGAAGTTCCAGACGGCCAAGGTGCCGGCTGACACTGCCACAGAGTCGTGACCGAAACCTTGACCGAGACCCCAGCGGACACCCGCGTGATTCCGTCGACCCTGGTGTTCGACGGCGTTGCCAAGGAGTTCGGCTGGACGCCAGTCCTCAAGGGTGTCTCGCTGACGATCGAGGAGGGCGAGTACGTCGCCCTGATGGGCTCCAACGGCGCTGGCAAGACCACGTTGCTGCGCATGGCGGCTGGGCTCTCGGCCCCCACTTCGGGGTCTGTGTCGATCGCCGGAGTGGACATGCGCCGGGCCGGCCCGGGTCTGCGCCGTCGGGTGGGCTTCGTCTCACACGAGTCTTTGCTCTACCCCGACCTGACCGGTCGAGAGAACCTCATGTTCCACGCCAAGCTCTTCGGCCTGGCCGATCCCGAGCGGGTCATCGAGGTCATGTCCGATCTCCTGGAGCTCGGCCCGATCCTCGATCGTCCCGCGGGCGTGCTCTCGCGCGGCAACCGCCAGCGCCTCACCCTGGCCCGTGCACTTCTCTACGGTCCGCGCATCGTGCTCCTGGACGAGCCGTTCACCGGTCTCGATGAGGAATCGGCTGTGCGCCTGCTGGCGATCCTCGATCAGCTCGTCGCGTCCGGTCACACGGTCGTCATGACCACGCACGACCGGCTCGTCGCGGAATCCGGCCCGCGGCGCCTCGTGGTTCTCGCCGACGGCCACGTCGCTGTCGACCGCGAGCTTCCGGCAGGCCAGGAGGCGCGCGATGCGGCCCTGGTGACGGCCGAGCCCGCGCCAGCGGCTCCGGAGTTCACCCGGCCGAAGCTGGTCCTGCCACCGAGCAGGATCAAGGCAGCACTCGTCATCGCCGCCAAGGACCTGCGCGTGGACTTCCGCACCAAGGACGTCCTCGGCTCAGCCGGACTCTTCGCGCTCGCCGTGCTCATCACCGCGAGCTTCACGATGCCGCCCGGAGACAAGCAGTCCGGAGCGGCCACTGGCGTGCTGTGGATCAGCATCCTGTTCGCCGTGATCCTCGGCACCGGTCGCACGATGGCACGGGAGTCGGCTGACAGGGGCATCGAGGGGCTGCTCCTGTCGCCGATCCCGCGCGACTCGGTCTTCATCGGCAAGGTCATCGGCAGCCTGGTGCTCATGGCTGCCGTCGACGTTGTCATCATTCCGCTCTTCCTGATCATGATGACCGCCGACGGAGCCGGCGCGAACATGCTCGCGCTGATCGGCACCGTCGCCTTGGGCACTGTCGGGCTGGTCATCGTCTCGAGCCTGTTCTCCGGCATTGCGGTCGGTTCGCGGTTGGGGGAGTCAATGCTCCCGCTGCTCGTCATGCCGATCGTCATCCCGCTGATGGTGGGCTCGGTTGAGCTCACGCGGCAGGCGCTCGGGTCCGGCGACGGCACGCAGATGTGGCA
>JBAXSI010000181.1:0-1895 GCA_037130755.1 Actinomycetes bacterium | reverse complement strand
ACATTTATAGGGTGTTCATGTTAATATCATGGTGGCAATCACAAAACCAGCACGGAGGCCGCCATGTTCTTCCGCCAGAAGCGTTCCGGGGACTACGTTTATCTGCAAATTGTCGAGAATCGTTGGGAAAACGGTGGCAGTAAACAACGCGTGATCGCCACTGTGGGACGCTTGGATCAGTTGAAGGAAGGAGGACAACTCGACGGCCTGTTGCAGTCGGGCGCCAAGTTCACCGAATCAGTCATGGTGCTGGCGGCGCATCGCCAGGGCAAGGCGCCCGCGATCCACACTTGCCGCATCGGACCGGCAATGGTCTTCGGACGGCTTTGGGACGAATTGCATATCCCGCAAGTCATCAAGCGGTTGCTGACCGGAAGACGTTTCACGTTTGACATGGAACGCATCCTGTTCCTGACCGTGCTGCATCGCTTGTTCGATTCAGGCAGCGATCGGTCGTGTGTGTTGATCTGGAGCAAAGATTACGCGATCCCCGGAGTTGGAGCGGTGGACCTGCATCACGTTTATCGCGCCATGGCGTGGCTGGGAGAACGACTGCCCGAGGATCAGCAGAAAGGAGCCACGCCCTTTGCTCCTCGATGCACGAAAGACACTTTCGAGGAGGCCCTGTTCGATCGTCGCCGCGATCTATTCAGCCACCTGGACATCGTGTTCTTCGACACCACGTCGATCTACTTCGAGGGCGAAGGCGGAGCGGAATTGGGACAATACGGACACAGCAAGGATCATCGCCCGGACCGCAAGCAGATGGTCGTGGGCGCGATCCTCGATGGCGAAGGGCGACCGCTATGCTGTGAACTGTGGCCGGGAAACGTAACCGATGTAAAGACGCTGATTCCGGTAGTAGACCGTCTGCAACAACGCTTTCGCATCAGCTCGATTTGCATCGTGGCTGACCGGGGGATGATTAGCCGGGAGACCATCGCCGAGTTGCAGGCAGAGAAGCGGCAGGTGCATTTCATCCTGGGGGCTCGACTGCGAAACGTGAAGGAGATCTACGAGAACGTGCTTTCGCGTGGTGGCCGTTATCGGGAGGTCCACGGTCCGCGGGAGAAGAGTACCGATCCATCGCCGCTGAAGGTCAAGGAGATTCACGTAGGCGATCGGCGTTACGTGGTGTGTCTGAACGAGGAGCAAGCGAAGAAAGATCGCGCAGATCGGGAAACGATCGTCATGGCGTTGCGGGAACAACTGAAGCATGGCGACAAGTCGTTGGTGGGCAACAAGGGATATCGCAAGTATATTCACAGCGAGGGGCCGAAGTTCACGATCGATGAAGAGAAGATCAAGTGGGAGGAGCGATTCGATGGGAAGTGGGTGTTGCAGACCGACATGGAGGATCTGACGGCAGAAGAAACGGCGTTGCAGTACAAACAACTTTGGATGGTGGAAGAGATGTTTCGCACGGTGAAGACGTTGCTGGAGACGCGGCCGATCTTCCACAAGCGTGACGAGACGATTCGCGGTCACGTCTTCTGTAGTTTTCTAGCGTTGCTGTTGCGCAAAGAACTGCAAGACCGTTTGGAGGCTCAGGGAGACAATTTGGAATGGGCGAAGTTGCTTCGCGATCTGGAAGCCTTGCAGTCTACTGAAGTCGAGAACCAAGGGAAGCGATTTCTGCTGCGCAGCGACCTGGCAACCACGACCGCCGCCGTATTCCGCGCCGCTGGCGTCGCGATTCCAGTGAACATACAAAAAGTTGAGGAGTAAATGGCGTTACCCCCATTATGCTGATTGGCGCATGGTGCCAAGACGCATTGGCGTCGTCGTAAACCCTTATGGAGACGATAGATGCAAAATCAAACTGTAGAAGACAGGTAAAGGGCTGTCCCGTAGGATGCGTGTTTACACGCAATTGCCAGTAAACAACAGTCTCC
>JBAXSI010000180.1:0-2064 GCA_037130755.1 Actinomycetes bacterium | reverse complement strand
ACGACCTCGCCAGCCGAGGACTCGCGGCGGGCACGGTGCAGCGGGTGCTCGCCACCCTGCGCTCCGCGATGGCACACGCCGTCCGGATGGGGCTGCTCGACACGAGCCCGACGACCGGGGTTCGTGTGCCGCATTCGGTGGCCCGCCCGATCCACACGTGGACACCGGACGAGGCCGCCACGTTCCTGGACCACCTCGGTGATGACGGCGTGGGTGTCCTGTTCCGTCTCGCCCTGGTCACGGGGATGCGCAGGGGGGAAGTACTCGGTCTGCGCTGGACCCACGTCAGCCTGACCGGCGGGTTCCTGTTCGTGCAGGTGTCCCGCATCGCCGTCGGTGGCCTGGTGATCGAGGGACCGCCGAAGTCCCGTGCCGGCACTAGGACGGTGTTCTTGGACCCGCAGACGGTCACCGCGCTGCGGCATCTGAAGGCGAGTCAGGAGAGCAACGGTCACCCGTCCGACGGGCTGCTGTTCACCGATACCGGCGGGCAGCCGCTGAGCCCGTGGTGGGTCTCGCGTCAGTTCCAGCGCGTCATCGCCATGGCGGGACTGCCGCGGATCAGGTTCCATGACCTGCGCCACACGTCCGCCACTCTCGGTCTGGCCTCCGGGGAGTCCTTGAAGGAGGTCAGCAGCAGACTCGGGCACTCCGACATCGGCATCACCGCCAACGTGTATGCCGATGTCCTGCCCGAGACGGCACGGGCCTCCGCGGCCCGGCGGGCAGGTCTCATGCGCGGCATCCGGGTTGTTAGGGGTGAGGTCGCATGACCGGGCCGCTGCACCGCCTCTGGACTGCCATCCGGAACGCCGTGCAGCCCTTCTGGCGCGTCGCCACTCGCTGGACGACGTGGATCAAGGACACGGTCACCTCGTTCATCCAAGGGGTTCGTGAGAGGCACGCCAGACGCCTCGACACCGACCCGTCCTACCCCGTCGCGCTCGCCACAGGCAGCACTGCAGTCATCGGAGTCCTCGCCGCCTCACCGGCCATCGCCGCAGCCATCGGCGTCCTGGTCGGCGAACTCGTCGGAGCCTCCGAACGCCGCTCCACCCCATTCACCCGACCACGCTCCAGCAGTTCGTGGAGTCCTCGACGCCCGTCCTGGGAGGACGAGGGTCAACGACTGTGGGACAGGAACGACTGGGAGGACGAGTAACCGAATAGAGCAAGACCCGCACGACCTCAGGCCATCGGCACCCGCCGGTGGCCTTTCGCATGCGCCCCGCAGCATCACGGCTGCGGGGCATCACCCTTCAAGGAGACGCAATGTCGTATGCAGCAGCACCCCCGGGACCGGGAACGGTGAGCATCACCGTCTCGGGACCCTCCACCGCACTGGCCTACGCCCGAGCCCTCGCCGCCAAGGCCAAGGGCTGGGCCGGCACCGCCGTGTTCTACCTCAAGGCCAGCATCCGCACCATCACCCGCATCCCCAAGGCCGTCGCCAACGTCGCCCTGTCCGCACTCAGCACGAAGGCCGGCTACGACGCCGGCGTCAGTATCGTCGGGAAGGCTCTCGGCTGGGCCGGACGCTTCGCCTCCCGCGTCATCCGTGGCACAGGACGCCTAGTCCGGAAGGCCGCCAAGGCGGTCACCGGTGTCGTCCGCAAGATCGCCCCACGGATCGCCGACACGGCCGACCAGGCCATCGACACAATCAGCGCCACGGTCAGCACCGTGGTGACGATCGTCGAGGTCGCACTCATCGGTGTCACCAGTGTCATCGGCACCCTCGTTCGCAGCCCCTTGGTCAAGACCGCCACCACGCGGGCCGCAGGGATCGCCAGCGGAGCCCTCGCCATCCACGCCCTCACCAAGGGCGCGGCAGCCGCACGCATCGTCCAGTTCGCCCCATCGGCCATGACGGCCGTCGTGTGGGCGACGAACCCCTGGAAGTTGATGCTCGGCGTCGGACTGGTCATGGTCGCCGCGGTGGCGTTCGCCGGCTTCCGGCTGACCCGCAGCAGCAGCCCCGAACCTGTCGAGCCGGCCCGCGAGCCTCAGCCCAAGCGGGAGAGGGCGGCCACACCAAGGGTGACCCCTGCCCCGACCCTGCTC
>JBAXSI010000018.1:0-65983 GCA_037130755.1 Actinomycetes bacterium | reverse complement strand
CCCCCGTCCAGCCCTTACGCGCCGCCCCCCCCGCCACCACCCACCCTCCCGTCGAGTGGCGACTTGTGGCCGCTCGGCGATTGTGGTGGTGGAGGGGAAGGGCTAGAGCAGGACGCCTTCGTGTTCGAGGAGCGCGACCTTGATGTCGAGGCCGTAGCCGTAGCCGCCGATGCCGTTGGACGCGACCACGCGATGGCACGGAATGAAGGGCGCCACCATGTTGGACGAGCACACGGTGCCGGCCGCGCGGGCCGCCCGCGGCGTGCCGGCGCGGCGCGCCAGCCCGGCGTAGGTGTCGACGCTGCCCGCGCGGATCGCCCGCATCGCGCGCCACGCCCGCTGCTGGAACGGTCCGCCTGGCTGAGTCACCGAGACCTCGTCGAGCGCGTCCAGGTCACCGTCGGCATAGCGCTCGAGGACGTCCTTGATGAACGGGACCGTGCTGCGCGGCCGGACCGTGCGCGCATCGCCGGCGAGCCGCTCAAGCGCCTCGTCCAGCTCGCTGAACGTCCCGATGACGACGGCCCCGTATTCGGCCGGCCCCAGATCACCAGCAGCATGCGGGTCGACGACGACCGTCAGTCGCCCGGCCGGCGTCTTGTACGTGGCCGACAGGAGGGCACCGATCGAGTGCGCCATCACGGAAGCGAACGCCTCATCGCGTCACCGCATCATGAGCATGTCGGCGACCATGAACGAAAGTTCCAGGCTCTGCTCGCGGTTGAGCCGCGGATCGCATGCCGTCTCGTAGCGGTCGCCGAGGTTGCCCTCGAGGACGCCGCCGGTACCGCCGATGCACTCGGTCACGTCGTCGCCGGTGAGCTCGATGTGCATGCCGCCCGGAATTGTGCCGAGCTCGCGGTGCACCTCGAAGAAGCCCTCGACCTCGGAGACCACGTCGTCGAACAGCCGCGTCTTGTGGCCGGTTGCGGCCTCGCGGGTGTTGCCGTGCATCGGGTCGCAGACCCACACGACGGGCACGCCGCTGCCCTCGACCTTCTGGACGATCCCCGGCAGCGCGTCGCGCACGTGGCCGGCACCCATGCGGGTGATCAGCGTCAGGCGACCGGGCACGCGATCGGGGTTGAGTACCTCGGCCAGCTGGACGACGTCGTCAGGGGACGCCGTCGGACCCACCTTGACGCCGATCGGGTTGCGGATCGTCGAGGCGAAGTGCACGTGGGCCCCATCGAGTTGACGCGTGCGCTCGCCGATCCACAGGAAGTGACCGGACACGTCGTAGGGCAGGCCCGTGCGCGAGTCGATCCGCGTGAGGGCGCGCTCGTAGTCGATCGAGAGTGCCTCGTGCGCTGCGTAGAACTCCACCCGCTGGAGTTCCTCAGGATCTGCCCCGATGGCGCGCATGAAGGCCAGCGCGCGATCGAGCTCGGCCGCCATCTGCTCGTACCGCTGCCCGGCCATCGAATCCCGAACGAAGTCCTGGTTCCACGCGTGGACCTGGCGAAGGTCCGCGTAGCCGCCCTGCGTGAACGCGCGAACGAGGTTGAGAGCCGCGCTCGACGCGTTGTAGGCGCGCACCAGCCGCTGGGCGTCAGGCCGGCGCGAAGCGGCGTCGAAGGAAAGGGAGTTGACCGCATCGCCGAGGTACGACGTCAGCTCGACGCCGTCGCGGGACTCGATCACCTTGCTGCGCGGCTTGAAGTACTGGCCCGCCAAGCGCCCGACCTTGATGACGGGCATTGAGGCGGCGTATGTCAGGACGACGGACATCTGCAGCACCGTCTTCAGGCGCGCACGGATGGAGTCGGCGTTGTTGGCTGCGAAGGTCTCGGCGCAGTCCCCACCCATCAGCACGAAGGCGCGACCGTGCGCCGCCTCCGCGAGCCGTGCGCCGAGCAGGTCGCACTCACCCGCAAAGACCAGCGGCGGCAGCGCAGAGAGCTCGTCGAGCGCTGCCTGCAGCTCGTCGACGTCGGGCCACGGCGGCTGCTGTGCAGCCGGCAGGTCTGGCCACGCGAGAGGGGTAGGCATGGGAGAAGGCTAAGGCACGCCTATCCGAAGAAGGACTTCGCTTCCTCGTAGCGCTCGATGGGGACGGTCTTGAGCACGCCCGTAGCCGCCTGCAACGGGACGCGGACGATGTCCGTGCCCTGAAGGGCCACCATCTTGCCCCAGTCCTGGTCCTTGACGGCGGCGATGGCGTTGAGCCCGAACCGCGTCGCCAGGACGCGGTCGTACGCCGTGGGCGAGCCGCCACGCTGGATGTGGCCGAGCACGGTCGTGCGGGCCTCGTGGCCGGTGCGCGCCTCGATGTGCTGAGCCAGCCACTCTCCGATGCCCGACAGCTTGACGTGGCCGAACGAGTCGCGCGTCTGGTCCTTGGTGATCAGGTCGCCATCTGCCGGGATCGCGCCCTCAGCCACGACGATGATCGGCGCGTAACTGGCCTTGAAGCGGGACTCGACCCAGCCGATGACCTCGTCCATGTCGAAGTTCACCTCGGGGATGAGGATCACGTTCGCGCCGCCGGCCATGCCGGAATGGAGGGCGATCCAGCCCGCGTGTCGGCCCATGACCTCGCAGATGAGGATGCGGTGGTGCGACTCCGCCGTCGTGTGCAGGCGATCGATCGCCTCCGTCGCGATGCCGACGGCAGTGTCGAACCCGAAGGTGTAGTCGGTGGCGCTGAGGTCGTTGTCGATGGTCTTCGGGACGCCGATGACGTGGAAGCCGTGCTCGGTCAGCGTCGTGGCGACACCCAGCGTGTCCTCGCCGCCGATGGCGATGAGGGCATCGATGCCGAGCTTCTTGAGGTTCTCCTCCGTGCGCTCGATGCCGCCGTCGATCTTGACGAGATTCGTGCGCGACGAGCCGAGGATGGTGCCGCCACGGGGCAGGATGCCGCGGACGGTCGGGATGTCCAGCGGCATCGTCAGGCCCTCCAGCGGGCCCTTCCAGCCGTCACGGAACCCGACGAACTCGTAGCCGTACTCGGTCACGCCACGCCGCACGACCGCGCGGATGACCGCGTTCAGGCCGGGGCAGTCCCCGCCGCCAGTAAGAACACCCACGCGCATCGGTCATGCACCCTTTCGTTGCGGGCTTGTGGCCCCAGTTCCGCCCGGGCGCCGAAGGCCCAGATCACGCGCACACTCTAGCGAGCCATGTAATCGCTGTCATCACGCGTGCGGGCGGCGAGGCGCTCAATGTGCTCCAGCACCACCACGTCGACGGCTCCGGGCACCATTCGCTCCTCGAGGTTCTCGATGCCGGCGAGGTCGTTCAGGGCCTTGTCGAGGTCCGGGTCGTCGAAGCCGAGCGTGTCGAGGGCGCCCCGCACGCGGCGCGCGGTGTCACCCGCCAGTGGCAGCGTGCGCTCGGGACGACCGAACAGCAGCGTGTGGACGCCGAGAAGTCGCTGCAGTTCGGGGACAGGGTCGGCATGGTCGTCGACCCGCAGGTCGACCGCGACGTCACTGCCGCCGCCGTACCCGGCCGCCTCGGCGACGACGAGCACCGCGGCGCTCTGGCGCCCGCGCCGATCGCCCCCGGCCCGGTCGCCGGCCAGCAGGACCGCCACCAGGCGCGCCGACAGCGGGCCCTCAGCAGCCAGCCATGCGGCGCGCATGGCGTCCACCACCTCGGGCCCGGCCAGGATGTTGCCCTGGATCGCGTAGCCCTCCCCCGTCAGGCCGCCGGCCCACGAGAAGCACTCCCCGCCCGTGAAGGACGCCGATCCGCCCGCCGCGTCCACGACGCCGACCTGCCGCTGGCCCACGAGATCGTCAGTCGCGGTCAAGGACGCCATGACCTCGGCGGCACCCGCTCCGGCGGCGAGTGCAGCGAGCCCGTCGGGTAGATAGCGAAGGTTCGCGAAGGCCTGCGTGGCGATGGCCCCAACCCCGGCTCGTGCGCCGGGCACGACCGCGCCGGCCGCCAGGAACTTGCTCGCGACAGCGACACCCCAGGCGGGGCCGATGACGCCGGGGACGCCGTCATCGAGACGGGCGACGATTGAGAAGGTCATCGCGGAACCGTACGCCAACGCGAACTCCTATTGTTCGAGGGTGACCACTAACGCCGTCCTCTCCATCGATGCCGGGACCACGGGCATCACGGCCCTCGTAGTCGACGCGAACGCCGTGGTCGTCTCGCGCGGCTACCGCGAGTTCCCGCAGCACTTCCCCGCCGACGGCTGGGTCGAGCACGACCTGCGGGAGATGTGGGCCGCCACGTTGTCGGCGACCGGTGAGGCGCTGTCGAAGACGAACCTCACGATCCGCGCCGTCGGGATCACCAACCAGCGGGAGACGGTCTGCTTCTGGGATCGCGAGACGCTCGGGGCTCCGCGACGCGCCATCGTGTGGCAGGACCGTCGCACAGCCTCGATGTGCGAGGAGTTGGCCGCCGCGGGCCACGCGGACCGCGTCCAGGAGCTCACCGGGCTCCGGCTGGATCCCTACTTCTCGGGCACGAAAATCGCGTGGGTCCGCGAGAACGATCCGGCAACGTGGGCGCAGGTCGTGTCGGGCCGCGTTGCGATTGGCACGGTCGACTCGTACCTCATCGCGCGCATGTCGCGAGGACTTCACCACGTCACGGACGGGACCAATGCGTCCCGCACGCTGCTGTACGACCTGTCGACCGGCGCGTGGAGTCCGGAACTGTGCTCGCTCCTCGACGTGCCGATGGATGCCCTTCCCGAGATCAAGGCGTCGTACGGCCACATCGCGCACACCGATCCCACGGTGTTCCTCGGCCTCGATGTGCCGATCGCCGGCATCGCCGGGGATCAGCAGGCGGCCCTCGTCGGTCAGGCCGGCTTCGCCACCGGCGCAGCGAAGTGCACCTACGGCACCGGTTCCTTCCTGCTGGTGCACACGGGCAGCGAGCCTGCGAGATCGACGCATGGCCTGCTCACCACGGTGGCCCTCGCGCACCCCGACGGCCGCCGGGACTTCGCTCTCGAGGGTGCGGTCTTCGTGACCGGGGCAGCCATCCAATGGCTGCGCGACGGACTGGGCATCATCGACAGCGCGGCCGAGTCGGAGAGCCTCGCCAGCACCGTCAGCGACTCCGGCGGAGTCGTGTTCGTCCCAGCCCTCACCGGTCTCGGCGCGCCTGACTGGGACCCGACGGCCCGCGGCATGATCATCGGCATCACCCGCGGGACCACTCGCGCGCACATCGCCCGAGCCGCGCTCGACGCCATCGCGTTCCAGGTGAGCGACGTGGTGTCGCTGATGAGCGCCGATGGCGGCGTCCCGCTCACGCGCCTGGCGATCGACGGCGGCGCCGCGGCAAATGACCTGCTGTGCCAGTTGCAGGCCGACGCCGTGCAGCTGCCAGTCGATCGGTCCGCCGAGCTGCAGACCACGGGCCTGGGCGCTGCCTTCCTCGCGGGCCTGGGCGTGGGCATCTGGCCGTCGTTCGACGCCCTCGCATCCACGCGTCACTCGTCAGGGGTATTCCAGCCCGGAACGGCAGACGGTGCAGCGCACACGCGCTGGCGCAGCGCAGTGGAGCGCGCGAAGCACTGGGCGACCTGAGGTCAGCGACTACTTCGGCGGCGGCACCATCGACCGCGAGTCGGCGGGCGAGCCCTGGGCGATGAGCTCCTTGGCGCGCGTGGCGTACATGTCGACGTACTCCTGGCCCGACAGGGACATCAGCTCGTACATCACCTCGTCGGTGATGGACCGAAGGACGAAGCGATCGTTCTCCAGGCCCTCGTAGCGGCTGAAGTCCAACGGCCTGCCGATGCGAACGCCCACGCGACGGATGTGGGGACGCACCTGCCCGGGGGGCTGGATCTCGTAGGTGTTGATCATCGCGACCGGGACAATCGGGACCTGGGCCTCCATCGCCATGCGCGCGACGCCGGTCTTCCCGCGGTAGAGGGTCCCGTTCGGCGAGCGAGTGCCCTCCGGATAGATCCCCAGCAGGTTCCCCTCGCTCAGGATGCGCAGTCCGGTGCGGATCGCTGCCTCTGAGGCCCGGCCGCCGGAGCGGTCGACCGGGACCTGCCCCACGCCGGCGAAGAACGCCTTGGTGAAGAAGCCCTTGATCCCCTTGCCGGTGAAGTAGTCACTCTTCGCAAGGAACGTGATCGGGCGCGGCACGACCAGCGGCAGGAAGAAGGAGTCCGAGAAGGACAGGTGGTTGCTGGCCAGGATCGCGGGCGTGTCATCGGGGATGTGGCCCAGCCCCTCAACCCACGGGCGGAAGAGGACGCGCAACCACGGCCCGACGAGGATGTACTTCAAGAACCAGTACAGCACGGTTGGCATCTCCTTCCGGATGGCAGACTAGTGGGCGGGTCGCCGGTCGGCGACGACTCGCCTCGAAAGGATTCCCATGGCCGTCGCGCCGCATGCCGAGCCCTGGTCTGCCGAAGGCAATCACATCGGCATCCTCGTCCTCCACGGCTTCACCGGTTCGCCCAAGTCGATGACGCCGTGGGCGATGGAACTCAGCGGTCAGGGCTGGACCATCCGAGTGCCGCGGCTTCCCGGCCACGGCACGACCTGGCAGGAGATGAACCTGACCACGTGGGAGGACTGGTACGCCGAGGCACTGCGCAACTTCCAGGAACTGCGCGCCTCCTGCGAGCACGTCTTCGTCATGGGCCTGTCCATGGGCGGGTCGCTGACCCTGAAGCTGGCCGAGGAGCACGGCGACGACATCAGCGGCATCGTGCTGGTCAATCCTGCGGTGCACACCGAGCGCCTGGACCGCTTCGCCCTGCCGGTGCTCCAGCGCTTCGTCGGCGGGTTCCCTGGCATCTCCAACGACATCAACAAGCCCGACCAGGACGAGGGTGCGTACGACAAGATCCCGCTGAAGGCGGCCCACTCGATGCAGCAGATGTGGAAGCTGATCAAGACCGACATCGGCAAGGTCAAGGTTCCGTTGCTGCTGTTCCGCAGCCTCGAGGACCACGTCGTCGAGCCGAGCAACTCCGCCTTCATCCTCGCGAACGTCTCGTCGGCCGACATCGAGGAGGTCCTCCTCCCGGACTCGTACCACGTTGCGACGCTCGACTACGACGCGGAAGTGATCCACCGCGACAGCATCGCCTTCGTCCGGCGACTGTCCGCATGAGTCGACCGTGAGCGGGACCGGATCGGACCTGCCCGAGCATGAGAAGGCTGCCTGGGACGCGATCGTGGCCGACCTCAGCGGGCAGATCGACCTCGGCCCGGAGTTCCCCAGGGATTCCCCGAAACCTCCAGCCGCCCAGACAGCAGCTCAGCCGGCGCCGCCTGAGGCAGAGGACGTCGACGAGGACGAGGGCTACGTGCCCCCGACGCCTCCGCCGATCCCCAAGCCGTCCGACGCCATCGGCAGATTCTCCTGGGCTGCGGTGATCGTCGGACCCCTGCTGGTCCTCGTCACCACGCTGCTGGAATGGGATCGGTGGATGGCCGACCTCGGCGTGATCTTGTCCATCGGTGGCTTCGTGTCGCTGATCTGGCGCATGAACGATCGCGACGAGGACGACGACGGGGCCGTCGTCTAGCGCGTCAGATGCGCGGGATGCGGGCCAGGTCGGCCGCGCCGACGAGACCAGCGGTGTTGCCGAGCTCGGCCGTCTTGACGACCGGTGCCGGGCGGTTCTGCTGGCCGATGAGCTTGTCGGCCAACGTCTGACGGGCGCTGGCGAGCAGGAGGTCGCCTGCCTCGGACACCCCGCCGCCGATGACGAAGACCTCGGGGTCGAGCACGGCTGCGAGGTCCGCAAGTCCGCGACCCAGCCACGTGCCGACGATGGTGAACGCCTCCATGGCGATCGGATCCCCCGCGAGGGCGGCCTCCGTCACGTGCACTCCCTGAACTCCCTCGGGAGTTCCGTCGCCGAGTTCGAGCAGCACGCCGGCCTCGGTGCGCCGTTCGGCCGCAAGAAGGCGCGCCTCGCGCACAAGCGCGTTGCCGCTTGCGTACTGCTCCAGGCACCCGTTCCGCCCGCACCCGCAGGGACGGCCGTCCGGAACCGCATTGATGTGGCCGATCTCGCCGGCCGCACCGTGCGCTCCGCGGAAGAGCGAGCCATTGACGACGATGCCACCGCCGATGCCGGTGCCCACCGTGACCAGGGTCAGGTCGGCTACACCACGACCGGCGCCGAAGCGGGCCTCGCCCCAAGCGGCCACGTTGCCGTCGTTCTCGACGACCACCGGGAGACCCGTCGACGCCTCGAGGAGCACGCGCACCGGCACCTGCGACCAGCGCAGGTTGGGCGCGAAGTACACCCTCGAGCGATCGGCATCGACCAGACCCGCGACTCCGAGGCCGACGCCCATCAGCGACTCGGTGGCACCCGCCTTGAGTTCGTTGACGACATCGCCGACGAGTTCGAGCACGTCGTTGGCGTCGTTGCGCGGAGTGGCCCGACGAGCGGTGGCCAGGACGTTGCCGTGGTCATCGACCACGCCCGCGAGGATCTTGGTGCCGCCGATGTCGACGCCGATGCTGTGGCCCACGTCGACAGCCTAGGACCCGGTCGATTCACCGCGAATCGGGATCCACCGGACGCCCGGCCGATCCGCCGGCCGTGGGGCACCGCCCGTTGGGCCCTGGCCGGGCAGTTGCTCCGACGCGGCATCGGCGCTATCGGCCTGGTCGGCCGGTGAGGGGGCTCTCAGCCCGACGTCGCCGAGCACGCTCATCGTGCGGCAGATGACGCAGTCCGGATGGTCGCGTGGATCCTCGTGCTCGGCGTGCGGGGCAAGCAGGCGCTCGGTCGCCCAGTCGACCACTCGCTGCGCGCCCGAGACCAGGCCTGCCCAGTCGCGGGCGCCCGCAGCGTCCGACTCGGTTGCGTCGGCCTCCGACTCTGGAGCCGATGCCGTCTCGTCGGCACCTGGCCCGGCGTCGGACCGTTCCTCCGTGTCCCCGGAGAACCACCAGGGCGTGCGCGCGGTCATGCGACCTGCTCGGGCTCGGGCGCTTTCCGCCAGAGGGACTCATCGGGCACGAACGAGACGACGAGGCTGGTGCCCGTCCGCGTCGCGTCCACCGCATGGCACCGACGAAGCACCGCCGGCAATGGCAGCCAGCGATGCAGGCCGTCGAACTCGACCACGAGCTCGTCGCCGGCCCGACCGACGCAAGCGGTGCGCGCGGCGTCGCCGACGAGCGGCAGGACCAGCGAGTACTGCTCGTCCTCGACCACGACCTCAAGGTCGTCGATGCGGAGCACGACGACGCCGCCGAGTGGCCCGGCGACCGACCGGTCCTTGGGGATCGGCCGCAGCGTCGACGTGGACTTCCACACCCACGAGCCCGCCGAGGACTGCTCGGCCCGCTCGAGCTGGGCCTCCTGCGCGGTCAGCGCTGATCGTCCGGTTGCTTCGGACTTGCGGGCGAACCGGTTCAGGATGATCGCCTCCACCTGGACGCCGAGCAGAGCGAACGCCGCCTGGGCGCGCAGGGTTCGCGTCACCTGCGCCTCCTCCGGGACAGTCACCAGCCGCATCGTCGTACGACTGCTCTCCACCAGTCGCACCACTGCGGCGAGGCGGTCGCGCAGGTCGCTGACGACGTCGAAGTGAACCTCGCTCGACCCGACGGGGGCGGCCTGGCTGCGCATCGCCAGGCTCGGGGTCACCGCAGCATCGAGCAGGCGTCGGCTCGTGGCGGCGAACTCCATGAGCGCGCGCGACTCGCGAAGGCTCCCGCAGTCGACCAGCACGACGTCGACCTGCGGCTGATCGAGTGCGGTCGCGATCTGGTCCCAGGCAGCCATCTGACGCACTGGCAGCAGGCAGCTCCAGGCCTCGAGCGGGAGGTCATCTGCGTCGAGCCAGCCCACCAGGACGCCCGCAAGATCCCGAACGTTCCGGGCGAATTCGTCGTCCAAAGCCGGATGGACCGCGTCGACGACGACTGCACGCAGGCCCTCGTCGTGTGCGGCCGCGCGGGACGCCTCGACCAGCGTTGTCGTGCCGCTGCCTCCGGTGCCGCTAAGAAGGATTAGCCGGGCCTGATTCGACACGCTTCTTCAGCCCCTTGAGCGCGGTATCCACGATGACCTTCTCCGCCTTGCGCTTGATCATCCCGATCATCGGGATCTTGACGTCGACGCTGAGCCGGTAGTGCACCGTGGTGGATCCGTCGCCGTTGTCGACGAGTTCGTAGATCCCGTCCATCGCGGTGAGCATGTCGCCCTTAGTGAGCGTCCACGACACGCTCGAGTTGCCGTTCCAGTCGTACTCGAGTTCGTAGTCGTCCTTGATGGCGCCCGAGACCAGGTTGAAGTGCGCATCGGCGGGCCGGTTGTCCTCCTCGTAGACGGCGAGGACTTTGACATCCTTGATGCCGTCGCTCCACTCCGGGTAGGCGGGCAGGTCGGCAATGACGTCCATGATCGCGGCCGGTGCCGCGTTGATGACGATGCTGGACTCGGTCTGGTCGGCCATGGTCCGAAGGCTACCGCCTCGACCGCGGCCCTAGAGATCGATGGCGAAGGGTGTCTGCCGACCGTGGAAGTGGCCGACGTTGATGCACTCGGTGCGCCCGACCCGGGTGCGCGCCGTCAGCGGCTGGTGGACATGGCCGAACAGGTGGAAACGCGGCTGCACATCGAGCACGTACTCCAGCAGTGCCCGGCTGCCGAGCTCGAAGCGCCGGGCCGCCACGTCGTACGTCAGTTCGGGGATGGCCGGCGGGATGTGGCTGAACAGGACATCGACGGGGCCGAGGGCCGCCACCTTCTGGGCATACGCCTCGGGCGCGATCTCGTACGGCGTGCGCATCGGACTGGTCAGGCCGCCGCCTACGAACCCCCAGGTGAGCCCACCCACCTCGCGGGTCGCCCCGTCGACCACATCGTGACCTGCCTGCGTGTAGTCCGGCCAGAGGGACGGGATGTCCACGTTTCCGTAGGTCAACAGGGCCGGGGTGGGCATCGCCTCGAACAGTTCGTCGTACTGCGCCCGCACCATCGACTCGAGCATCGGCCAGCGGTCCGCGGGATCCGTCACTCCGATCGCGGCCCAGGCCGCCGAGCTGAGCTCGTGGGCGCGGGCGAAGTCGTTGGCCGTCCGGGCCTCGATGTAGTCGCGGGCATGGTCGGCTCCGAAGAGGTCAGCGAAGATCCCCTGCCGCGGATCGTCATAGTCGAGGAACAAGATCAAGTCGCCGAGACAGACGAAAACGTCGCAATCCGCACCAGCCCGCGCAAGGGCGGCGGCGGCGCCGTGGACGTCGCTGGCGACGTGAACCCGCATGAGTGGTCCTGTTCGGAGGGAGAAACTGCGCGAGGCCCATCATCGCCCAGCAGCGCCTTCCCGGTCGAACCGGTCGCTAACCCTGTCGATCTGTTCTACGTTAAATGGATGAAGACTGAATTCGCCGTACCCGCAGTCGTACCCACTCCCACGACCGGGAGTCTGGTCGACCACATCGTCGACAACGCCGAGAACCGCCCTGCACACGTGGCGCTGTCTGTGCCCCGGGGGGAAGCGTGGGTCGGGGTCACCTCCCAGCAGTTCCTGGACGAGGTGAAGGCGGTGGCCAAGGGCATCGTCGCGAATGGCGTGCAGGCCGGTGAGCGCATCGGCGTCATGAGCCGTACGCGGTACGAGTGGACCCTGGTCGACTACGCCATCTGGTACGCCGGCGCCGTCAGCGTGCCCGTCTACGAGACGTCGTCCGCCGAGCAGATCCAGTGGATGCTGAGCGACTCCGGCGCGGTTGCCGTCTTCTTCGAGAGCGAGAGGAACAAGGCGGCCTTCGACGAGGTCGCGGTCGACATCCCGACCGTCACACGCATGTGGGTGTTCGACGACGGCATCATCGACGACCTCAAGAAGGAGGGCACGGTGGTCTCGGACGCCGACCTCGAGGCGCGGCGCGCGACGCTCACCCCGGACTCGGTGGCCACGATCATCTACACGTCGGGCACCACGGGCCGCCCCAAGGGCTGCACGCTGACACACCGCAACTTCATGTTCGAGGTCGACAACGTCGTCAACGGACTGCCCGATGTGTTCCTTGTCGAGGGCTCGTCGACACTGCTGTTCCTGCCGATCGCCCACGTCTTCGGCCGGGCCATCCAGCTCGGCTGCATCCGCGCAGGCGTGCGCCTGGGCCACAGCGCCGACATCAAGGCGCTCCTTCCCGGCATGCAGTCGTTCCAGCCGACATTCCTGCTCGCCGTTCCCCGCGTCTTCGAGAAGATCTACAACGCCTCGCAGCAGAAGGCAGTGGCCGACGGCAAGGGCGGCATCTTCGACACCGCCGCCGCGACGGCAATCGAGTACAGCGAGGCGATGGACAACGGCGGCCCCGGCCTGATGCTGAAGATCAAGCATGCGGTCTTCGATCGGCTGGTCTACGGCAAGCTGCGCCAGGCGATGGGCGGCAACATGCGCTGGGCGGTCTCCGGCGGCGGCCCCCTCGGCGCCCGCCTCGGCCACTTCTTCCGCGGCATCAACGTCACGATCCTCGAGGGCTACGGCCTGACCGAGACATCGGCGGCCACCACCGTCAACCGCCCGAGCGCGATCCGCATCGGCTCGGTCGGACAGCCGCTTCCGGGTGCCAAGGTCAAGGTCGCCGCGGATGGCGAACTGCTCCTTGGCGGCGACCAGATCTTCGTCGGCTACTGGAACAACGACGCGGCCACGCGCGAGGCGATCGAGGCCGACGGCTGGTTCCACTCCGGCGACATCGGCGAGATCGACGACGACGGATTCGTCAAGATCACCGGCCGCAAGAAGGAACTGCTCGTCACGGCTGCGGGCAAGAACGTCGCGCCGGCCGTCCTCGAGGACCGGCTGCGCGGCAACTGGCTGGTCAGCCAGTGCATGGTCGTCGGCGACAACAAGCCCTTCATCGCCGCCCTGGTCACCATCGACCCCGAGTCCTTCCCTGCCTGGGTCAAGCAGAACAACAAGCCGGCGAACTCGACGGTCGCGGACATGGTGGACGACCCTGGCCTGAACGCGGCGATTCAGCTCGCCGTCGATGACGCCAACAAGGCCGTGTCGCATGCGGAGGCGATCAAGAAGTTCAAGATCCTCACCGTCGACTGGACGGAGGAAGGCGGCCAGATCACGCCGTCGCTGAAGCTCAAGCGGAACGTGGTGATGAACGAGTTCGCAGCCGACGTCGAGTCCCTCTACTCCTGACGCCGACTGCAGCGTCCTGCGTCGCAAGAAACGTCGGGATTGACGCGGCGTGCTGCAGTGGACGATCAGCCGACGACGCGGCCCACGCCGCTGAAACGCTGCTGGTACCAGCCCTCGTTGACGCTGCTGACGATCACGCCGCTGCTGGGGTTCGCGGCGTGCACCATTTTGCCGCCGCCGATGTACATCGCCACGTGGTGAGTGCCGCCACCGAAGAAGAACAGCAGGTCACCGGGCTGGGCCATGCTCAGCGGGATGTGCCGCGTGGTGCTGTACTGCGAGAAGCTGTAATGCGGGAGTGAGACGCCGGCCTGTCGCCAGGCGGCGAGGGTCAGACCCGAGCAGTCGAACGCGCTGGGCCCCGCGGCAGCGGCCACGTAGGACTGCCCCACGTGCGATAGCGCGTAGCGGACCGCAAGGGCACCCCGCCCGCCGCCGGCGAACCCGCCGCCGGCCGCGCTGGCGGAGCTGCCGGACGGCAGCTGAAGCGCTGCGCTGCGCGCCGCTGAGAACGAGGAGCGTCGCTGCTGGGCAGCCAACTGCGCGAGGCGCTGCCGCTCGGCGGCCTTGAGACTGGCGAGCAGCGCCTGGGCATCGGCGAGCCGCTTGTCGGCATCGGCCTTGGCAGAGGCCATGTCGGTGCGCTTGCTCTGCGCCAGGGCCTCCTTGTCCTTGATGGCGGCCTGGCTCTGGGCAAGGCGGACGCGCGCCGTCTGGGTGCGGCGGATCGCGGCCGACTGCGACTGCGCCACCTGATCGAGTGCCGCGGCCTGCGCGAGGAACTCCGAGGGGTTCTCGGCGAGCAGCACCTGAAGGGACGTGTCCATGCCGCCGCTGGTATAGGCCGATCGGGCGAGGTCGTCGACCGAGGCCAGGACCTGCTGCAAGTGACGGCTCTCGCGCTTGCTGCGCTGCTTCAGGGCGTCAAGCTGCGCCTGGACGTCGGCCAGCTCGTTTCGGGCGTTGTTATACCGCTCCGTCGCGGACTCAGCCTGCATCTCGAGGTCACGAACCTGGCTGGCCACCTGATTGATGTCGCGGCTCGGGGTGGGTGCAGCCGACGAATCCGGGGCGACGACGAAACCTGCGAACAGGACGACGAGGGCCAGCGCGGCGCCCACGACGCTTCGGGAGGGCCGGAATCCGAGGGTGCGAGGACCGCTCGTCGGTGAGCTGACGCGCCAACGGCGCGCAGTTCCCTGGAGCACGCGGTCATCCCTTCGTTTTGCGGCCTCGATGACGACGCTGCTGGCGGCAACGGAATCAGGGTCAGGCCCGGACTGGGGTGACCCATGCTATCCGTCCGACGCCGGACGCGGGTCGGCCGTTCCCCCAGCTGTGCATACTAACTGGGACAAAACGCCTGCATTTCCTGTGAGCCTCATGGGGCGTGACGAACGCCACCCTGAGGTCAGCTGGCCCGTGAGGGCCGAACCAGCCGCAGGGGCGGAACGAGGCCAGAGTCGGCCAGGACGCTGACCGCCCGCGCGTGCTCGTCAGCGATCTGGGTCACCGGCCCGCTGGCGTCGATCGGCCCGAGGAGGACCGAGACAACGCAGTCGTCGCACGCGAGGCGGTCGCCCGTGCGGCTTGGGGAATGAGCGCACGAATCACAGTCGATGATCATGCGGGAACGGTAGAACGACCCTCTGACACCGCAGCCGAGCAACCGATCACGGACCGCCGTCGCCCGGGCCTTCGTCGCCTGGACCACCGAACTGCGGCCGCGCGACGATCTCGACGCGGTCACCTGCACCGCACCACCGGCAGATGACCTGCTCGACGGTCTCGGAGAGCACCTCGCGCTCGTCGATCACCGGCTCGCCGCTCATGGCCAGATGCCAGAACTCCCGCGTGCGAGCACTGCGGAGGACGTCGAATCGAGTGAGGTTGCCGCAGTGGGCGCAGCGCCACCGCGAGCGCTCGTCAGGGATCTGGAGTTCAGCCACGCGACGAGCCTACCGACGTGTCGCTACCCCCCTCGTGTCAGTCAGGTCCCCTACGGTCGAACCGTGCCCACATCGCCGTCATCCCGATCCGCATCGGGCCCCGTCGGCGTCCAGTCCTCGTTCAGCGACCTCGGCACGCCGCTCTCGGACGTCACATTCGTCGTGGTCGACCTGGAGACGACAGGTGGTGCACCTGTCGAGGCGGGCATCACGGAGTTCGGCGCCGTCAAGGTCCGCGGCGGCGAAGTCGTGGGCGAGTTCGCAACACTCACGAACCCCGGTATCCCCATCCCCCCGTTCGTGGCGGCGCTCACCGGCATCACTGACGCCCTCGTCGCGACGGCCCCGGAAGTGCGACGGGTCCTTCCGGACTTCCTCGAGTTCGCGGCGGGCGCCGTGATCGTCGCGCACAACGCGCCCTATGACGTGGGTTTCCTCAAGGGCGCCTGCGCCAAGTTCGGCTACCAGTGGCCCAATCCGCCCGTCGTCGACACGGCCCGTCTGGCCAGGGTCGCGCTCCATCGCGACGAGGTCCGCAACTGCAAGCTGTCGACGCTGGCCGCGCACTTCCGCACCACCGTCACGCCCACGCATCGCGCCTTCGACGACGCCCGCGCCACGGCAGACGTCCTGCACCGACTCATCGAACGCGTCGGCGACCTCGGCGTGGCCACTCTGGAGGATCTCCAGGAGTTCTCCTCCCGGGTCAGTTCGGCACAGCGCACCAAGCGCCACCTCGCCGACGGGCTCCCCGACCGACCCGGCGTCTACGTCTTCCAGGACGCGCAGGGCACGGCGCTCTACGTCGGCACGTCTCGCAACATCCGCACGCGGGTGCGCAGCTACTTCACGGCCGCCGAGCAACGTCGTCGCATGGCGGAGATGGTGCAGATCGCCACGCGCGTAGTCCCGATTGTGTGCGCGACCACGCTGGAGGCGCGCGTGCGCGAGCTTCGTCTCATCGCGGCAGAGAAGCCGCGCTACAACATCCGGTCCAAGCGCCCGCAGGCCCAGACATGGCTCAAGCTGACCGCCGAGGCCGCTCCCCGGCTCTCAGTGGTGCGCACCGTCAGCGAGGACGCCGACAAGGGCGCGCGCTACCTGGGCCCGTTCAATTCGCGGGTGACGGCGGGGCTCGCGGCGGAGGCGCTGCTCCTGGCCTTCCCGCTGCGCAGTTGCACCACTGCCATCGCCCGCTCCCCGAAGACCCGCATCCCCGGCTGCGTCCGCGCCGAGCTGGGCACCTGCCTCGCGCCGTGCACGTCCGACGTCGATCGCGAGGCGTATGCCGCGCTGGTCTCCGGCGTCGACGCGGCCATGTCCGGGGACCTTCGCGCCGTCACGGCAACCGTCATGACGCGCATCGCGCGACTGGCTGTGGAGGAGCGCTTCGAGGACGCAGCCGGCTGGCGCGATCGGCTCAGTGCGCTCGCGACAGCGAGCCTGCGCACCCATCGCCTGGCGGCGCTGTCCGGGGCAGATGTCGTCGTGGCAGCAGCGCCGACACCGGACCTCGGCTGGGACATCCACGTCATCAAGCACGGGCGCCTCGCCGGGGCCGGTACTGCAGCACCGGGGGCCGACCCCCGGCCCATCGTCGAGGCGCTCCTGCAGTCCGCCGACCATGTCGAGCCGGGCCAGCACCCGGCTCCCGCAGGACTCACCGAGGAGGCCTTGGAGATCCTGCGCTGGCTCGACACCGAGGGCGTGCGTCTGGTGGTGGCGCCGCACCCGCTCGCCCTACCGCTGCATTGCGGGGGCGATGTGGAGCAGCTCCTCGCAGGGGTCCGCGAGTCCACCCAGAGCCGTCGATTCGGCGTCGACGAGGACCGTGAGGTAGGGGCGTACGCGCGGCCGCTTGGCCCGGTCGATGCCCGACCACGCACCCGGATGCTCAGCGCCTGACGGGTGCTGCGGGTTCGACCGGCGGTCGGTCAGGGTCGCAACTGCTGCGTCACAACGATCCACCGGTCGAGCAGAGCAAGGGCCGAGCCCGTGTCCAGCACCGCGCGCGCGGCCGGGAGCCGCGCCCCGATGCGATCCATCAGGTCGCCTTCGGACGGCTCGCCGGAGGCGGCGTCGAAAGCCACGAGTGCGGCCGCCGCGTTCAGCGCGACGGCATCGCGGATCGCGGTGACCTGACCTGCGTCGATGTCGTCCGCCGGCACCCCGCCGAGCGTCTTGCGAAGCAGAAGAGCGTTGCGCGCAGGCTCGCCCCCGCGAAGGGCCGAAGGCTCCACGAGCGGGATGGCAAGGAGCACCGGATCGATCGTCGACTCCACCACCGTGTCACCGGTGGCGTCCCACACATGCGTCGTGGCGATCGTGGAGATCTCGTCGAGGCCGTCATCTCCCCTGACGACCAGTGCGCGGACCCCGCGACGGCACAGGACGTCGGCCATCACCGGAGCCATCGCGGCGCTCGCGCAGCCGACCAGGGCGGCGTTGGCCAGGCCCGGGTTGGTCAGCGGGCCGAGAATGTTGAAGACGGTCGGCACGCCCAGTTCGCGACGCGTGGGGCCGGCATGGCGCATCGCCGGGTGGTGCACCTGCGCGAAGCAGAAGCCGATCCCCGCGCGGATCACGCTCTGGCCGACCCCGGCCGGGTCGAGGTCGATCGCGACCCCGAGCTCCTCGAGCACGTCGGCGGTGCCCGTCGACGACGACGCGGCCCGGTTGCCGTGCTTCACGATCGGCGCACCCGCGGCCGCGCACACCAGAGCCGTCATCGTCGAGATGTTGACGGTGTGGGACTGGTCACCACCCGTGCCGACGACGTCGAGCACCACGGGCGGTCGGTTCGGACCAAGGTCCAGGAGTCGGGCATGGTCGAGCATGACCGCGACGAGCGCGTCCACTTCGACGGGAGTCTCGCCCTTGGATCGCAGAGCCGTGACGAAGCCGGCGACCTGCGCCGGCGTGGCCTCGCCGCTGAGAATCTGGTTCATGGCCCAGGAGGCGGTGGGTCCGTCAAGGTCCTGGTGGTCCAGCAGTCGGTTCAGGATCGACGGCCATGAGGGCAACGCCGACGGTGTTGGTTGGCTCATCTTCGGCCTAGGCCGGGGCGACAGCGACCCGACGACGCAGCAGCCCTGCCGCGGCGTTGGCCACGGCGATCGCGTCGAGCGGGTGGGCGACCACGGCGTCCGCGCGCGACCAGGTCGCCAGCCAGGCATCCTGCGGCCGGCCGACGAGCAGGAGGACGGGCGGGCAGTTGTACACCTCGTCCTTCAACTGCCGGCAGATGCCCATCCCGCCCGCCGGGACGGCCTCGCCGTCCAGGATGAGCAGGTCGAATGCCGCGTGGTTGACCTCGGCGAGCACGTAGGGCTCGGTGGCTACCTCTACATAGTGGGCTGCCGGCAGCTCGGGAGCCGGCCGACTGCCGAGAGCCTGGCGGACCTGCTGGCGGACCGTCCGGTCGTCGCTGTAGATGAGGACATTCAGGACGGGATCAGGCGCTGAGGCGGAGGTGTTGTCGTGTGCCACGGGCCAAACTCTAGCCATCATGGCCTCCCCTGATCGAACCCCCCGGATTCCGTCCGCGACAAACTGTGGAAAAGGTCGGGGGGTCACGCTGAATCCTGCCGCCTGATCTGCCAGACTCCCCCCGTGGCGAACGCAACTACCGTCCCCCAGGCCTACACGCACGCCCCGGCAAACCGTCCGAACATGGTTGCCATCGGCACCATCGTGTGGCTGTCGAGCGAGCTCATGTTCTTCGCGGCGCTGTTCGCGATGTACTTCACGCTCCGGGCGGTGAACCCGGAGATGTGGGCCGAGGAGACGGCCAAGCTCAACATTCCCTTCGCGGCCGTCAACACCACCGTCCTGGTCCTGTCCTCGGTGACCTGCCAGCTGGGCGTGTTCGCCGCGGAGCGTGGCGACGTCAAGGGTCTGCGTCGCTGGTTCATCATCACCTTCTTCATGGGCGCGATCTTCATCGCCGGCCAGGTCACCGAGTACGCCAGCCTCGTCAACGAGGGCCTGCGGCTGGACTCGAACGCCTACGGCTCGGCGTTCTACCTGACGACCGGCTTCCACGGACTTCACGTCAGTGGCGGCCTGATCGCCTTCCTGTTCGTTCTCGCCACCACGTACGTGACCAAGCGCTTCACGCACGACCAGGCGACGCGCGCCATCGTCACGTCGTATTACTGGCACTTCGTCGACGTCGTGTGGATCGCCCTGTTCTTCATGATCTACATCCTCAAGTAGCGCTTCCCCGCAAAAGCCCGACCGGTTCCATCTCACGACCAGAGAGGTTCAGCGACAGTGAAGTTCCTGGCCGCCCGACGGCGAAACCCGATCGTGGCAACCCTGTTGTTGATCGGCGCGCTGACGGTCGTCGGCGGCGGCTACGCCGCCATCGCGAGCATCCAGCCCGCCAACGCGGCGATCACCGTCGGCAGTGAGACCCAGGTTGAGGCGGGCAAGAAGCTGTACCTCGAGGGCTGCTCCTCCTGCCACGGCCTTGCCGCACAGGGCACCGAGACCGGCCCGTCACTCATCGGCGTCGGTGCCGCGGGAGTGGCGTTCCAGGTCTCCACCGGCCGCATGCCGTTGGCCGCACCCGGAGCGCAGGCGCCGGCGCGCGATCGGGCGCTGTACACCGACGAGGAGACCAGCCAGATGGCGGCGTACATCGCCTCGCTGGCTCCCGGTCCGGCCATCCCCACCGCCGAGCAGTACGACCCGACCAACGCTGACGCGGCACTGGGCGGCGAGCTGTTCCGGATCAACTGCTCGCAGTGCCATCAGGCCGCCGGCCAGGGCGGGGCACTGACCCAGGGCAAGTACGCACCCAACCTCATGCAGTCCCGACCCAAGACCATCTACATGGCGATGCTGACCGGCCCGCAGAACATGCCGGTCTTCGGTGACGCCACACTGAACTCCGAGGACAAGCAGCACATCATCAAGTACATAACGACCCTCCAGACACTGCCGAACCCCGGCGGCCTGAGCCTGGGCCGCATCGGCCCGGTCACTGAGGGTGTCTTCCTCGTCACCGCAGTGTTCGCTGTCCTCCTGGCGGCGGCCGTCTGGATCGGAATCAAGTCGCGATGACCGAAATCTCCTCACCCGACCACGACCAGCAGGTCGCCCTCGGACACTCCCCGGTGGCGGACGTGCCGCACAAGCTGCGGGCGACCGACACGGACCCGAAGATGGCCAAGCGCGCCGAGCGCCAGGTCGCCTCGATGTTCTTGCTGTCGGTGCTCTTCGTCGTCCTGTTCGTGGCCGCCTACGTGGCGATCGACCCGAGCCTGACGATCTACATCCCGGTCATCGGCGAGACCAGTGCGATCAACATCGCGCTCGGCATCACCTTCGGCGCCTCGGTGTTCCTCATCGGCGCCGGCGCGATCCAGTGGGCCAAGAAGCTCATGCCCGACGTCGAGGTCGTCCAGTACCGGCACGATCAGGTGTCCCCCGCTGACGACACTGCCGAGGCCGAGGCGAACTACGAACGCGGCAAGGAGGAGTCCGGCTTCGCGCGGTTCAAGATGATCCGCCGCACGATGATCGCCGCGATGGTCCTCTTCCCGATCCCGTTGATCGTGCTGCTGAAGGACCTCTGGGTGCCCACGCCCGCTGAGGAGGGCAAGTCCCCCGCCGAAATCCTGTCCACGACCCTGTGGACCAAGGGCAGCCGCATCGTGTCCGACGGCACCTACAAGCCGATCAAGCCCGAGGACCTTCCCGTCGGCGGCCTGATCAACGCTGTCCCCGCGGACCTGCCGGAGGTGCAGGAGGCACAGGGCAACCTCAACGCCCGCGGCAAGGCCGCGATCATCCTCGTGCGCATGCAGCCCGACGAGATCCGCGCGCAGCAAGGCGACGGCTGGGACTACCAGGGGATCTTGGCCTACTCGAAGATCTGCACCCACGTGGGCTGCCCGATCTCGTTGTATGAGCAGCGCACGCACCACCTGCTGTGCCCGTGCCACCAGTCAACGTTCGACCTGGCCGATGCCGGCAACGTGGTCTTCGGACCGGCCGCCCGGCGCATGCCCCAGTTGCCGATCGGTGTCGACGCCGAGGGCTACCTTGTCGCGACGTCGGACTTCGCTGAACCTGTCGGACCGAGTTTCTGGGAGCGCGGATGAGCACCCCTAGTCATGTCGAGCGGGCCGGCGGGGCCACGGCGACGTACGTCGACAAGCGAATGGGAAGCAACAAGTTCCTTGCCCGCAACCTCGGCAAGGTCTTCCCTGACCACTGGTCGTTCATGCTCGGCGAGATCGCGCTGTACAGCTTCATCGTGGTGCTCCTGACCGGCGTCTTCTTGACCCTGTGGTTCAAGCCGTCCATGGTCGAGGTCGTCTACGACGGCTCGTACGTGCCCCTCAAGGGCATCAAGATGTCCGAGGCCTATGCATCGGCCATGAACATCTCGTTCGACATTCGCGGCGGCATGCTCCTGCGCCAGATGCACCACTGGGCGGCCCTGATCTTCGTGGCGGCGATGGCCGTGCACATGTTCCGGGTGTTCTTCACCGGCGCCTTCCGCAAGCCGCGCGAGTTCAACTGGCTCATCGGCGTGGCCCTCACCGGCCTGGCCCTGCTGGCCGGCTTCTCCGGCTACTCCCTCCCCGACGACCTGCTTTCCGGCACGGGCCTGCAGATCGCCCGCGGCATCATGCAGGCCGCGCCGATCATCGGCACGTGGATGGCGTTCCTGCTGTTCGGCGGCGAGTTCCCGGGCACCGACTTCATCTCCCGGCTGTACTCGGTCCACATCCTGCTCATCCCCGGCCTGATCCTGGCGCTGGTCACCGCACACCTCATGCTCGTGTGGACGCAGAAGCACACTCAGTTCCCCGGACCCGGCCGCACCAACGACAACGTCGTGGGCTACCCGTTGATGCCGATCTACATGGCCAAGGCCGGCGGCTTCTTCTTCATCGTCTTCGGCGTCATCGGCCTGGTCGGTGGCCTCGTCACGATCAACCCGATCTGGCTGTTCGGACCGTTCACGCCCGACCAAGTGTCGGCGGGCTCGCAGCCCGACTGGTACATCGGGTTCCTCGACGGAGCCCTGCGCGTAATGCCCAACTGGGAATCGTCGTTCTGGGGCATCACCATCTCCTGGAACATCATGATCCCGGCGATGATCCTGCCGGGCATCATCTTCACGGTGCTGGCGCTCTACCCGTTCATCGAGTCCTGGGTCACCGGCGACACCCGCGAGCACAACCTGCTCGATCGGCCGCGCAACGCACCCGTTCGCACCGGCATCGGCATGATGGCGATCACGTTCTACTGCCTGCTGTGGATCGGTGGCGCGAACGACATCATCGCGCAGGCGTTCGACCTGTCGATCAACGCGATCACCTGGTTCCTGCGCGTGGCACTCTTCGTGTTCCCGCCGATCGTCTTCATCGTCACCAAGCGCATCTGCCTCGGGCTCCAGCGCAAGGACCGCGACAAACTGCTGCACGGCTACGAGTCCGGCCGCGTCCTGCGCCTGCCGCACGGCGAGTTCATCGAGGTGCACGAGCCACTGCCGGTCAAGGACCTCGCGGTCATCACCTCGAAGACCGACCACGTGCCGCTGCCCGAACCGCAGGCCACGGACGCCGACGGCGTTCGCAACCCGAAGTTCCGCTCGCAGTCGTGGCGGCACAAGCTCAGCACCTTCTTCTACGCCGACAACGTCACGATGCCCTCCGCTGAGGAGATTGAGGCGGGGCAGCACCATGCGGCCCACGACGCGGCTCTCGAGGCACCCCTGCACGAGTACGAGGACGCCGACGAGCTCCGCAGGCTGCATGGTGGGGTCCTCCACCACCCGGGCATGGCCGAGACGAACGCCGAGCAGCTCGCGGAGAACCGCGAGCACTGACGATCGTGGACGAGGGCCCGGCGCACAGCGCCGGGCCCTCGTCGTTGGAGGATCAGGGCATGAGCCCGGCCACGCGCCTTCGTCCCCTCGCCCTGGCGGCGGCGATCATCGCTGCGGCGACATTCGCCGCCCCCGGACCGGCCGCCGCTGCCACGGGCCAGCCCGGCGTGATCGCGGTGATCGGGGACTTCGGTTCCGGGGCGCCAGCGGAGGGCGAGGTGGCCCGCATGATCGCCCGCCTTCGGCCAGGAACCGTCGTCACCACCGGCGACAACGTGTACGCCAGCGCCGGTTACGCCACCCTCGTGGGCGCCTACTACCGGCCGTGGGTCACTGCCCAGCGGCTGTTTCCGGCCACCGGCAACCATGACTATGCCGAGGGGATCTCGAACTTCGACACGTACTTCACCTGGCTGAAAGGGCGTCGCACCTACGCCACAACGGTCGGGGACATCACGTTCTTCGTCCTCGACAGCCAGGCCGCCCTCGACTCCCCCACCGAGCTCGCCCGCCAGCGCACCTGGCTCAAATCCGCCCTGAAGACCTCTGGAGCCCGCTGGCGCGTCGTCGTCCTGCATCACCCGCCCTATTCCTCCGGGACCGTTCACGGCTCCACACGAGCGTTCCAGTGGCCGTATGGGAGCTGGGGGGCGGACCTGGTGCTCGCCGGGCATGAGCACAACTACGAGCGGCTCGTCGAGGCCGGGCTGACCTACGTGGTCGACGGGGCCGGGGGCAAGGACCTCTACCGGCTTGGCAGCCCGCTGCCCGGCTCGACGGCCCGGGACGACGTCCACTACGGAGCACTGGTGCTGCGGCCGAGCCGGACCACCCTGCGCGGGGAGTTCCGGACCGCGTCAGGACGGGTGGTGGATCGGTTCACCCTGCATCGGTGAGGGGGGCCGCCAACGACCTGGCGGACCCCCCTGACCGAACAGGCGTGCTGCCGGGTCTAGGTGTGCGACGCGGAGGGTGACGCCGACGGGTGCTCGGCCTCGGGCGAGGACGAGGACGAGGACGACGCAGATGCTGACGATGACGCTGATGCTGACGATGACGCTGACGCGGAAGGCGTTGGCGTCGCGGACGGCTTCACGACGATCGTCGTGATCTTCTTGCCGTTCGGCTTGACCACCCACCACAGGGCACCGCCGCCGTTGGAACCCTGGCCGTTGATCTGCCCGGGGGCGGTGTCGCCGGCGTACAGGTACAGCGGCCACCCGTTGATGGTCAACTGCCGGACACCGTTGTCGGTGCGCTTGATCACGCCGAGCTTTCCGGTGATCCCCGGTAGGGACTTCGGCAGTGTCTTGGGCGCCACCACGGCGGGCCAGTAGACCAGGCACTGGCCGGTGCAGTTGGAGACGCCTGGCTTGTCGGCCATGAACAGGTAGACCGTGCGGCCCAACTTATCGACCAAGATCTTGCCCACCTGGGACGACTCTGTCTCCAGGACATCCTTCTTCGCCACGACGGCCTGCTGGTGCGATGCGCTGACCCCGGCCGACGCCGTGGCGCCGATAGCGACGGACGCCGTGGCGGCCACCGCGACGGCTCCGGCGAAGAGCGGCACGAGCCACCTGCGGGCGGTACGTCCATTGTCTGGGTGATGTGCGGTCATGCTGGCCTCCCCGTAGTAGCCAGCCGAGGTCCCGGCCAGCGTCTAAGACTAAGGGCAGCCTAAGTTCAAAGCCATCCCGTGATTTCGGTAGCGGCGCCCTGCGACGGCGGGGTCAGGAGCCAGGGTCGGCCAGGGCTGCCCGTACCTCGGCCGGATCGGGTACGCGCGGGCCCTCGCCCCCCATGAACAGCCCATGCACCCTGAGCGCGGCCAGCGCTTGCGCCGTGGGTCCGGCGGCCGCGGCTTCCGGCAGCGCGGAGACGAAGTCAGCGGCAGCGTGCAAGGCCTCCCACTGGGCCTGCTCAGCCGGGGTGTTCACCGCGAACCGCCACGACCGCGCGCGCTGGGCGATCGGGGCCTTGGCCGGCTCGTCGGGCAGCACCCCGGTGGCCGCGAATACCCGGCAGTCATAGACCCGGCAGGCTCGCGGCCGGGTCGGGTAGATGGTGCAGCCCGCGTCCCCCAGCAGCGGGCACCGCCCCTGCTCGTCGTAGCCGAGCAGCTGATGCCCGTCCGGCAGCCCCGGAGCGGGGAAGAGCAGCTCGTCGGGGATGCTCGCACGGGCCTCCACCTCGTCCGGCCCGACATGGACGAACTGGGCAGCCGAGCAGCAGGCGGTGCACGTGCCGCAGGGGACCTCGGACGCCTCCCCCGACGCCAGCGCACGCCCGATCTCCCCGAGCCATACCGACAGCGATCCGGCCGGCAGCTCACCGACTCCCGCTGCGGCAGCGGCGTTCACTGGCGCGCGATCAGCGGCCGAAGCTCGTCTGCTGGGTGACCACCGGCGCGGAGGACGCGGGTGCGCTCGGGGCAGTGTCCGCGGGCAGTCCGGGCGAGGCCGGCGTCGTGCTGGGGTCGGTCGGCGTGGTGCCGGGAACGCTGGGCGTGGTGCCGGGGACCGTCGGGCTGGTCGCCCACGGGTCGGTCACTACCGGCGTTCCGACAGGCGGGACCGTCTTGACCGGACCGGCCTTGGACCCCGCCAGCCACTCGTCCCACGTCTCCGTCCAGGCAGTGATGCCGTTGCCGAGGTTCTGCGGGATCGGGGTGCCCGTGATCTCGACCGGATCGCCCGGGATGACCTGGCTGTACAGCCACGCGGCGTTCGCGGTGCTCATGCCGATGCAGCCGTGACTGACGTTTGCGAACCCCTGCGAGCCCACCGACCACGGAGCCGCGTGCAGGAACTCACCCGAGTACGTGATGCGCATGGCGTACTCGACCTCGAGGCGGTAGTACTCGGGATCGTTCTTCGACGTCCCGCCGGTGGCGGCATCCATGATGCGGGTCCGCTCCTTGCTCACGATCAGGACCGTGCCCGACCTCGTCTCGAAGCCGGCCTTGCCCGTGGTGATGGGCATCGTGCGGACCTTCTTGCCGTCGATGTACACGCGAGCGGCGTGCTTGATCGCATCGACCTTCACGACAAGTTGCTGGCCGGTGTGGAACGTCGTGGAGCGGTTCTCCTTGCCGAAGACACCCTTGTCGGCCTGGATGCCCTTGAGGTTGAGGTCAACGGTGATGTCGGCGTTTCCGGGCCAGTACTTCCGGGGCCGGAACTCCGCACTCCTGTCGCTGTTCCAGGACCATGCGCCAAGCATCGGCGTGGGCGTGTGGACCACGAGGGCGCGTTCGACGTCGGCCTTGTTCTTGATCGGGTGGTCGAACGTCACTGTGATCGGGGTGCCCGAGCCGACGGTCGTGCCGGCATCGGGAAGCACGGAGCCGCTGAAGAAGTCCTTGGGCTTCTTGGTGCGGATCTGGCCGGTCTGCGTGATCGGGACGCCGCGGGCATCGACGGCCGTGGCCTGGACGGTGTAGGTCGCGCCGTAGTCGAGGAATGACTTGTTCGCCGTCCAGATGGTGCCGTCAGAGGAGATGATCCCCTTCATCGGCCCCTTGGGACCGACCACCGTCACCGACGAGAGCTGGCCCTCGCTGGCCTTGACGACGATCCGCTGATCGGGGTCGACCCGCTTGGCACTGGCCGGTTCGGCGACCACGCTCGCGCGGGACTGGGCTGACGGGGTGACGGTCTGGAAGTCGACGTTCGCGGTCACCGCGGGGCCGCACGCGGTCAAGGCGAGGGCGATGACGCCCAAGCCAACGACCAGCCTGCCGGCGGGGAATACCACGTCAGAACTCCAGAGGGAGGGGAAACCGTCAGAACACAGGGTACGACGACAACCCCTAAAACCCCGAAACCACGCTCGGAGAGCGGTCAGACGGCGAAATCGCCCCGGTAGTACTCGAACAGCCAGCCCACGAGCGCGAGCGCGAGGACGACGACGCCGAACACCACGATCCACACGGCGAAGATCAGGCCGATCACGACCAGGAAGGTGGCGAAGCCCATGACCAGAGGCCACCACGAGTGCGGGCTGTAGAAGCCGTACTCCGGATCGGCCTCGTCGATCTCGGCGTCCTCGCGGTCCTCGGGTCGTGGATAGACCCTCTTGGCCGTGTAGAGGAGGTAGAAGCCCACCAGGAACGTCAGGCCGCCACACAGGGCGAGGGCAGTCGTGCCGATCGGGTCACGCGACAAGAACCAGTAGATCGGCGCGAGCAGGAGGAAGAAGACCGTGCCCAGCGCGAAGATGCGACCCTCGATCTTCACTGGGCGCTCCCCTCACCGCTGGTGACGGCAGGTGCGACATGCGCCCCGGCCGCAGCGAGCTCGGGGTGGTGCAGGTCGAACGCCGGGCGCTCGGACCGGATGCGCGGGAGAGAGGTGAAGTTGTGGCGCGGCGGCGGGCAGGAGGTGGCCCACTCCAGCGATCCGCCCCAGCCCCAAGGATCGTCGACGCCGACCATCGGCGCAGTGCGCCAGGTCTTGAAGACGTTCCAGAGGAACACGATGGTGGATATGCCCAGGACGGCCGAGCCTGCGGTTGAGATCTGGTTGAACAGCTCGAAGTTGTCGGCCGGCAGGTAGTCGCCGTACCGGCGCGGCATGCCCTGAACGCCGAGCCAGTGCTGGATCAAGAAGGTGGTCTGGAACCCGATGAACAGCAGCCAGAAGTGCGTCTTGCCGAGCTTCTCGTTGAGCATCTTGCCGGTCATCTTCGGCCACCAGAAGTACAGGCCGGCGAAGAACAGGAAGACGATGGTGCCGAAGACCGTGTAGTGGAAGTGCGCCACCACGAAATAACTGTCGGACACGTGGAAGTCCAGCGGCGGCGACGACAAGATGATGCCGGTCAGGCCGCCGAACAGGAACGTGATCATGAAGCCGAGGGTGAAGAGCATCGGCGTGTCGAACTGCACCGAGCCCTTCCACATCGTGCCGATCCAGTTGAAGAACTTCACGCCCGTAGGCACAGCGATGAGCATCGTCATGATGGCGAAGTAGGGCAGGTAGACCGAGCCGGTCACGTACAGGTGGTGCGCCCACACCGCCATCGACAGGGCGCCGATGGCCAGGGTCGCGAACACCAGTCCCTTGTAGCCGAAGATCGGCTTGCGCGAGAACACCGGGATGATCTCGCTGGCGATGCCGAAGAACGGCAGGGCGAGGATGTACACCTCGGGATGCCCGAAGAACCAGAACAGGTGCTGCCACAGCATCGGCCCGCCGTTCTCGGGGGCGAAGACCACGGTGCCGAAGTTGCGGTCGATGAACGCGAGCGCGAGCGCGGCCGCCAGGACCGGGAAGCACAAGATGACCAGCACGCTGGTCACGAAGATCGTCCACGTGAAGATCGGCATCCGGAACATGGTCATGCCGGGCGCACGCATGCAGAAGATCGTCGTGATGAAGTTGACCGAGCCGAGGATCGTGCCCAGGCCGCCCATCGCCAGACCGAGCAGCCACAGGTCGCCGCCCACCTCGGGCGAGTAGATGGCGTTGCTGAGGGGCGCGTATGCGAACCAGCCGAAGGCCGCAGCGCCGCCGGGAGTCAGGAAGCCGAAGGCGGCCGTCATGCCGCCGAACAGAAACAGCCAGAAGCCCAGCATGTTCAGACGCGGGAACGCGACGTCAGGAGCACCGATCTGCAGCGGCATGATGATGTTGCCGAAGGCGATGAACAACGGCGTCGCGAACAGGAAGAGCATCACGGTGCCGTGCATCGTGAAGAGCTGGTTGTACTGCTCGAGCGTCACGAACTGCAGGCCCGGAGCAGCCAGCTCGGCGCGGATGACCAGCGCCATGACACCCGCGCCGATGAACCAGAACGTCGACAGGAACAGGTACATGTAGCCGATGACCTTGTGGTCGGTAGACGTCACCCAGCTGACGATGATCCTGCCGAGGTTGGGCTTGCGCGGCGCCGGCGCGAGCGCCGGGCTCGGATCGGACGGTGCGACGGGGTCGCTGAGGATCGTCATGTCGTCTTCTCCCCTGGCATCGTGCCGTGGTCATTGCTGCGGCCGGTGACGAGCAGGCCGGTCTGCCCATTGGCCTTGAGACCGGCGATGTACTTGTCGTACTCGGCCTTCTCGACGACCTTGACGTTGAAGAGCATGCGGGAGTGATCGACGCCGCAGAGCTCGGCGCACTTGCCCGCGTAGGTGCCGATCTTGTTGGGGGTCAGCTCGAAGACGTTGGTCTTGCCGGGGATGACGTCCATCTTGAACAAGAAGGCCGGGACCCAGAAGGAGTGGATGACGTCCGGCGAGGTGAGCTCGAAGCGCACCTTCTCGTTGACCGGCAGGACCAGCGTGGCCGGCAGGTTGGGTGTGCCGACGGTGTAGGCGTCCTCGTCGAGGTAGTTGAAGCCCCAGTTCCAGCGATAGGCCACGACGTTGACGGTGTGTTGCTGGTCGTTGCTCACGGCCAGGATCTCGCTCTGGTCCTTGGCGGTGAACCAGAACAGTCCGAGGATCATGATCAGCGGCACGATCGTGTAGAGGATCTCGATCGGGATGTTGTACTTCGTCTGCTCGGGCACGTCGTCCTTGTGCCGGCGACGGTAGGCGAATGCCGCCCACAGCATCAGGCCCCACGTGACGATCCCGACGCCCCACGCGGCGATCCAGGCGCCCTGCCACAGGCTCTGGGTGATGGCGCCTTCCTTGGTCGCCGGGTCCGGCATGTCCATGAAGAACGCCTCGTTGGCCGTGCAGCCGGAAGCGGTCAGGGTGATGGCCAAGGCGCCGACGGCGAACGCTGCAGCGCGAATGCGCCCGCGCCGCGGACGCGAAGGGGTGCGGGGTGCCGACAGCACCTCGGTCGAATGCCGCACGGATCGCCTCTCTCGTCGGTGGGACGCTGGGCAGACTAGCGCACCGGGACCCCCCGATGTAGGCGGCCCCACGAGGGGAAACCCATCTTTCTTGGGGGTCCGGACTAGCGTGGCCCCCGTGCACTCACCGGACCCGCGGTCAGCCCTTCCCGAGCCGGCCCCGCAGCCCCCGGAAGGCTACTTGGACGCCGTCGGCGGACAGCCACTGCTGCCCGCCGCCCGGCAGGCGTGGACGGCCGCTTCGGAGCAGGCCTGGGCCGATCCGGCCCGCCTCCACCACCTCGGCCGCCGAGCCGGAATGCTGCTGGACGCGGCCCGCGCCAGCGTTGCGGCGAGCCTCGGGATCCGCCCCGAGGAGGTGTTCTTCACCTCGTCCGGCCCGACGGCCGTCGCCACCGCAGTCGCCGGACTGGCCGCGACAAGGTCCGCCGTCTGCGGCCGCGTGATCGCGTCGGCTGTGGAGAGCATGGCGGTGCTCGAGCCGGCCCGCCGGTGGGCGGACATCGTCGACCTCGTTCCGGTGACCACGACCGGTCGAATGGACCTCGCCGCCTTCGAGGACTCACTCTCGCAACCCACCGCGTTCGCGTGCGTGCAGGCGGCCAACGCCGAGGTGGGTACCCGTCAGCCGCTGCTTGAGGCCGCGGCCCTGGCGGCCGAGGCGAACGTGCCGCTGCTCGTGCATGCCGTGCAGGTGATCGGACGCGACCCCGTCCCCCTTCGCTGGGACGTGCTGGCCGCCTCCGCCCGGGACTGGGGCGGCCCGGCCGGGGTCGGCGTGCTGGCCGTCCGGTCATCGGCGCGCTGGACCCCCGATGCGAGTCCCGACCGTGGTTGGGTGGGCGGATTTCCCGATATCGCGGGCGCCGCAGCGGCTGCGGCCGCACTGGAGTACCTCGCGCCGCACCGCGCGGCTGAGTCCGCGCGTCTGACTGCCATCGTGGGCCTGCTGCGCGAGACGCTGCCCGCGCAGGTCCCTGGGCTGCTCGTCGCCGGCGACGACCTAGACCGACTCCCGCACATCGTCACGTTCGCCTGCGAGGACGTCATCGGTGAGGCGCTGGTGATCGAGCTCGACCGCCGCGGCTTCAGCGTCGCGAGCGGATCCGCCTGCACATCGGACGCCAGGATGCCGAGCCAGGTGCTGGAGGCGATGGGACTGACGGCGGCCGCAAGCATCCGCGTCTCCCTCCCGTTCAACTGCACCGAGGCGACCGTCCGCGGATTCCTCGACGCCCTCCCGGCCGCCGTCAGGGCGGCACGCGGCGCAGCAGACTAGGCTCGCTGCGCTATGGACGACCACTCGCCGCAGAACATCCTCAAAGGCCTGGGCTACGGCCTCACCCACCTGATCGACGCCAAGCCGGTCATCGTCGGCGTCGAGGGGCAGTCCTGCCAGCTCCTGTACCTGTACGAGGGACCGGACGATGAGGGCATGGGCATTTTCGGCCTGGACTACGCGCCGGGCACCGACGAGTTCGGCAACGAGCCCTGGTGCAACGCGGCGTACGACGCCGTGGAGGAGCTCGAGGCCGCCAAGCCCGAGGGCGTGCCCCTCGGCTTCATGATCTGCACCCCGATGCAGCGTCCCGACCCGGCAGACCCTCAGACAGTGGTGGGGTTCTGGTACGGGATCGGCATGGACCTGCTCCAGGGCATGAAGGTCACGATCAAGCAGGAGCCCGACGGCCGCTCAGTCGTCAAGCCCGTCCATCACGAGGAGATGGCCGGAATGCTGGAACAGATGAGCCACGTCCTCTCCTGACGCCAGCACGCGGTCAGAACGGCGAGGGCAGCGTCAGTGCGGACTGCAGACGCTTCAGGTACTGCATCCGCGGGATCTCGACGGCGCCGAGCGTCGCCAGGTGATCGGTGCGCCACTGCACGTCGAGCAGCCGGTCCGCCCCGTCGCTCGACAGCAGTTCAACCAGCGCGACGAGCGCGACCTTCGACGCGTCGCGCGCGGTGTGGAACATCGACTCGCCTGCGAACAGGCCGCCGATGCTGACGCCGTACAGGCCGCCGACCAGCTCACCGGCGTCGTCCCACGTCTCGACGGAATGGGCCCAGCCGAGCCGGTGCAGTTCGGTGTAGGCAGCCACGAAGTCCGGCGTGATCCAGCCCTGCGGTCGGCGCTCGTCGCCGCACGCTGTCATGACGTCCGTGAACGCGGCGTCGACCGTCACCTCATAACGCCGGCATGACGCGCGAAGGGACTTGGTCATGCGGAGCCCGTCGAGTGGAATCACGCCGCGCGGATCCGGTGACCACCACGCCAGCTCGCCAGTGTCCAGGTGCATCGGGAACAGCCCGCGGCAGTAGGCGGCGAACACCGTGCCCGGTTCGAGGTCAGCACCGATCGCCAGGACGTCCTGGCCCGGCTCGCCGTCGGCGGGGTCAGGCAGGTTCCACCGGCACGGTGAGGGTGCAGTGGGCATTCGGTCCTGGGACCGGTATCAGGGCCGCGGGCAGGCGATGTGCGGCTCGACCTCGGCCGCCGCGTCGTCCCCGTACGTCCGGGCCATGCGCTCGAGGAAGTGCCGCTGTGCGAGCTCGTACTCCTGGGTGCCCACCGTCTCGATGACGTAGGTGGCCAGCAGCGAACCGAGCTGCGCGGATCGCTCGTCGGAGAGCCCCCAGGCCTGGCCCGAGATGAAACCGGCCCGGAACGCATCGCCGACCCCTGTGGGGTCAGCGCGACGATCCTCCTCGGGAACCGTGACGCGCACCGTCGACTCCCCGCGGCGCTCCACCTTGGCGCCGTCCGGGCCCAGCGTGGTCACGCGCGTCTCGACGATCGCCCCGATGTCGGTGTTCGACCAGCCCGTCTTCTGCTCGATGAGCGCGGCCTCGTACTCGTTGGTGAACAAGTACGCGGCGCCCTCGATCAACGGCTTGATCTCCGGACCATCCATGCGGGCCAGCTGCTGCGACGGGTCCGCGGCGAAGGGGTACCCGCGGAACCGGCACTCCTCGGTGTGGCGCAGCATCGCCTCGGGGTCGTTGGCACCGATCAGCACGAGTTCGGTCTTGCCGATCCGGTCGACGACCGGGCGCAGCTCGATGTTGCGTGCCTCGGACATCGCTCCCGGGTAGAACGAGGCGATCTGGTTCTGCTCGCTGTCGGTCGTGCAGACGAAGCGCGCGGTGTGCCGGGAGTCCGAGACGCGGACGCCGCTGGTGTCGACGTTGTGCCGCTGCAGCCACGACTCGTAGTCAGCGAAGTCCGGACCGACCGCTCCGACGAGGATCGGGCGAAGCCCGAGGCAGCCCATTCCGAAGGCGATGTTCGGGGCGACCCCACCCCGACGCACCTCGAGCTCGTCGACGAGGAACGACAGTGAGACCTTGTCGAGCTTGTCGGCCACGAGCGAGTCCGAGAACTTGCCCGGGAAGGTCATGAGGTGATCGGTCGCGATGGACCCGGTGATGAGGACAGCCACGGTGGGCGACCCTACCCCTCGGCATCCCCGCCACTCCGAATGGCTGGGCGCACCGCCGATGCGCGGCGCCGTCGCGGTCACCCCCGTCACCATTTCGCCGAGTGGCGAGTCGTGGCCGTCGATCCGGGGATCAAAGCGGCCACGACTCGCCACTCGGCGAAATGGTGACGGGGGTGGTGCGCTTAGTGGAAGGAGTCTCCACACGCGCACGAGCCCGTGGCGTTGGGGTTGTCGATCGTGAAGCCCTGCTTCTCGATCGTGTCGACGAAGTCGATGGTCGCGCCGCTCAGGTACGGCGCGCTCATGCGGTCGGTGACGACACCGACGCCGCTGAAGTCCTTGACGACGTCGCCGTCGAGGCTGCGGTCGTCGAAGAAGAGCTGGTAGCGCAGGCCCGAGCAACCGCCTGGCTGGACAGCCACGCGCAGTGCGAGGTCATCGCGACCCTCGGACTCGAGCAGTGCCTTGACCTTCGCGGCGGCGGTCTCGGTGAGGAGGACGCCGTCGGTGACCGGAGCCTCGGTCGTGGTGGTGTCTGCCGTCATGCTGCTGCCCTTTCGGAACGTCACCGCGGGCACGTGCGCCGCGCGGCTGGAGGATTCGCTTTGGTGTCGGGAACCCGAGCGGGACCCGCTGTATTCCCTACAGTCTCACATGTACCGCGATTGCGCGAAAGTCCCCCCGATGCGGGTTTCGCGCCCATGCCAGACTGTGCAGATGGGCAATACGTTCACCGATCCCCAGCCGACCCCGCTCGCCCTGCTCCTGCTCGGCCACGGCTCTGACCCGCAGAGCGAACGCGGCGTCGAGTGCCCCGGAGTCCTTCCGCCGGCCTCCGATCCCGCCCTGCGCGAGCGCGCCGCCGCGGCCAAGGCCACTCTGGGTGACCGCGTGTTCGTGCTGGGGCACCACTACCAGCGCGACGAGGTGATCGAGTTCGCCGACGTGACGGGCGACTCGTTCAAGCTGGCCCAGCAGGCCGCCGCCCACCCCGAGGCGCAGTTCATCGTCTTCGAGGGCGTGCACTTCATGGCCGAGAGCGCGGACATCCTCACGTCCCCCGACCAGCAGGTGATCCTCCCGGACCTCGCGGCCGGCTGCTCGATGGCCGACATGGCCGTGATCGGCCAGGTCGAGGAGTGCTGGGCGGCGCTTGAGCGCGCTGGGGTCGCGGACGTGACGGTGCCGGTCACGTACATGAACTCGTCGGCGGCGATCAAGGCGTTCACCGGCCGGCACGGCGGCGCGGTCTGCACGTCGAGCAATGCCGAGCGCAGCCTGGAGTGGGCGTTCGAGCGGGGCGAGAAGGTGCTCTTTCTCCCCGACCAGCACCTGGGCCGCAACACCGCAGTGCGCGACATGGGATTGTCGCTCGACGACTGCGTCGTCTACAACCCGAACCGGCCTGACGGCGGCCTGACCGCCGAGCAACTGCGCGACGCGAAGATGATCCTGTGGAAGGGCCACTGCTCGGTGCACGGCCGCTTCACCCCCGACTGCGTCGATGAGGTCCGCGAGCGGGTTCCTGGCATCAATGTCATCGTCCACCCGGAGTGCCAGTACGAGGTCGTGCAGAAGGCCGACTACGTCGGGTCGACGGAGAAGATCATCGCGACCGTCAACGCAGCCGAGCCGGGCACTGCCTGGGCCGTGGGCACCGAGCTCAATCTGGTGAAGCGGCTCGCCCTGGCGAACCCCGACAAGGAGATCGTCTACCTCGACCGCACCGTCTGCTACTGCTCGACAATGAACCGGATCGACCTTCCGCACCTGGTGTGGGCACTGGAGTCACTCGTCGCCGGAACGGTGGTCAACCGGATCGACGTGGATCCCGACACCGCGCACTGGGCACGCGTCGCCCTCGATCGCATGCTGTCGCTGCCCGGCACGACGGCTGCCCGCGACTGACCCCCTCCGAGGGGCTGAGCACTACAGGCCGGGCGCGCCCCACACAGGGAACCAGCGGGTGAGGTCCTCCTCGAGTGGCAGCTCGAGCCGGAGCAGGTCGCGCACGCGCAACTCGAGCACGTTGTCGCGCTGCTCGCTCGTGGCTGCATCGCCGACGGGCGCGAATGGGTAGAACGTGCCGCGCTTGAACAGGTAGACCATCGCCAGTGCCTGGCCGCTCGGGTCGCCGAACGAGACCAGCGAGCACAGCAGTTGCGGGCCGAACCCCGCCTCGACCAGCGACGTGTTGACCGCGTGGACGTCGGTGACCGCCTGCCCGACGTCGGCAGGATCGGTCGACGTCACGAGCCAGGTGAACCCGAACGCGTCCGGCTTGATCTCGACGGGCACTCCCCCGCCGGCGTCCAGCAGGCTCCGCACGTCGGCCTCGACGTCGGCGAACGCACGGCCCTCCGGCGCGCGGAAGGCGACCGAGCCGCGCCCTGTCGGCAGCATGTCGAGACTGACCTGCAAGGTGATGGCAGCGGACGGCAGCGCGAACAGCGCATCCAGGTTCGGGGCAGTCGGCTTGGTGCGGCCCAGCACGGAGTCCCAGAAGCCCACCGGGCTACCGCTCGCCGAGCTCGGCGGAGATCCTCGCCAGCTGCTCGAGCCTCTTCTCCAGACTGGGATGCGTCGAGAACAACTGGCCGAGGTTGAGACCCTTGCCGCTGCTCAGGGCGGGCGCGAACGCGAACGCGCTGACCGGCTCCATCTGGCGCAGGTCCCTGGTGGGGATCGCCGCGATCTCGCCAGACACCTTCTGCAGCGCCCGGGCCAGGGCCGTCGGCTTTCCGGTGAGGAGCGCTGCACCGCGATCGGCGCCGAGCTCGCGGTAGCGGGACAACGCGCGCATAAGGATGAACGACAGGAAGTACACAACGACGCTCACCACGGTGACGCCGAGGACGACGAGTGCGGTGTTCTGGTCGCGGTTGCGGCCCATCTGCCCCCACATCGCGCTGCGCATAAGGAAGCCGGCAACGATGGCGGTGAACGATGCGAGCGTCATCACCGTGACGTCGCGGTGGGCGACATGCGAGAGCTCGTGGGCGAGGACGCCCTCCAGCTCCTCTGCATCGAGTCGCTTCAGGATCCCCGTCGTCACGACGATGACGGAGCGGTTCGGCGACCGGCCGGTCGCGAAAGCATTGGGGATGTCGGAGTTCGCGACGCCCACCCGCGGTTTCTTCATGTCCGCCATGGCGCAGATGCGGTCGATGACGGCATGCAGCTGGGGTGCCTGCTCGGGCGTGACCACGACCGCCTTCATCGCCGCCATGGCCATGGAGTCGGAGAACCACCATTGGCCGAACAGCATGGCCGCACTGATCGCGATAACGAAGACTGCGTTGACACCAACGGCGATCAGTACGCCAGCGATGATGACGTAGAGCAGCCCAATCCCAAACAGGGTCCCGACCATGCGAGCCGAGAGCCCCCGGTCGGTGCCGTACCGGGTGCGCGCCATGCGACTCCTAGCCCTCGATCTCCGGCTTCGGCGCCGGGGCCGAGATCTCGGCCTTGAGTGCATCCAGCTGCGAGTTGACGTCCTGCTCGCTGGCCATGCGCTCGAGCTCGAGAGTGAGGCTGTCCTTGCCGGTGCCGGTGGCGTCGGTCAGGGCGCCCGATGCAAGCAGTTCGTCGATCGCGCCAGCGCGCGCCTGCATCTGCGCGGTCTTGTCTTCGGCGCGCTGCACCGCCATGCCTACGTCACCAAGCTCGGAGGAGATGCCGGAGACGGCCTCGCTGATCTTGGTCTGCGCCTCGGCCGCCGAGTAGGTCGCCTTGATGGTCTCCTTCTTGGTGCGGAACGCCTCGACCTTCGCCTGCAGTTGCTGCGACGCGACCGTGAGCTTCTCCTCCTGCTCCTGCAACTGTGCCAGCTGCACCTGCAGGTCGGCGATCTGCTGCGTCAGCCCGCTCTTGCGGGTGAGCGCCTCGCGGGCCAGGTCCTCACGACCGCCGGCGAGTGCCGCGCGCGCCTGGTCGTCGAGCTTGGCCGTCTGCTGCGACAGGCCCTGGATCTGGAGCTCGAGGCGCTTGCGGCTGGTTGCCACGTCGGCGACGCCACGGCGCACCTTCTGGAGCAGCTCGAGCTGCTTCTCGTACGAGTAGTCGAGCACCTCGCGGGGGTCTTCGGCCTTGTCGAGGGCCTTGTTCGCCTTCGACGAGAAGATCAGCTTAAAGCGCTGCCACAGGCCCATGTTCGCAAACCCTTCTAGACGGGAACGTCCCCACCAGCCTATGCGTCGGCGCCTGGGCGCGCACCGGATAGGCTCACGGATCATGTTCGGACGTAAGTCGACCCCCGCCGACGACCAGGCCTCCGTGCCGGCCTCGGAAGAGTCGTCCCCCACCAGCGGCAAGGGCCGGCCCACGCCGTCCCGCCGCGAGGCCGAGGCCGCGCGCAAGAGCCAGATGAAGATCCCATCGGACCCCAAGGAGGCCAAGAAGGCCGCCCGGGAGCGCGACCGCGACGAGCGAGCCAAGTCGCGCGCGGCCATGATGGCCGGCGACGAGCGCTACCTGCCCGCACGGGACAAGGGCCCCGCCAAGGCGTTCACCCGCGACTTCGTCGACTCCAGGTTCACCCTGGCCGAGTACTTCATCTTCTTCGCGATCGCCGTCCTGCTGCTGGGGTTCCTGCGCAACGCGACCGTCCAGTCGTTCGTCACCATCGCGTTCTTCGCCCTCACCGCGCTGATCATCGTCGACACGGTCGTCCTGCTGGTCCAGCTCAACCTGCGTGCCAAGACGGTGTTCCCCGAGGCCGCCGACCGCAAGGGCATCACGCTTTACGCGGTGATGCGATCGCTGCAGTTGCGCCGCCTTCGACTGCCACCGCCCCGCGTCAGGCGCGGCGGTGCGCCGGTCCCGCCGAAGGCACCCAAGACCCCGAAGGCCTAGTACCCAACGCCGATCGCACGTCCGGGAGAGACCATGAAGTTCCGCCACCTCGGCCGCAGCGGCCTGAAGGTCAGCGAGATCACGTTCGGCAACTGGGTGACGCATGGCGGCCACGTCGACGATCCCACCGCGCATGCCACGATCCATGCAGCACTCGATGCCGGCATCACGACCTTCGACACGGCCGACGTCTACGCGGGCACCAAGGCCGAGGCCGTGATGGGCGAGGCGCTCAAGGGGCAACGCCGCGAGGGCATCGAGATCTTCACCAAGGTGTACTGGCCGACCGGCCCCGGCGTGAACGACCGTGGGCTGTCGCGCAAGCACATCATGGAGTCCTGCCACAACTCGCTGCGTCGACTGCACACCGACTACGTCGACCTGTACCAGGCGCACCGCTTCGACTACGAGACCCCGCTCGAGGAGACACTTCGGGCATTCGACGACCTCGTCCGCCAGGGCAAGGTCCTCTACGTCGGGGTGTCGGAGTGGACGGCCGCGGAGATCCGCGAGGCGGTGCGCCTGGCCGAGGAGATGGGCTTCGACCGCATCGTCTCCAACCAGCCGCAGTACTCGATGCTGTGGCGCGTCATCGAGCCCGAGGTCGTGCCCACCAGCGAGGAGCTCGGTGTCGGCCAGATCGTGTGGTCGCCCATTGCGCAGGGGGTCCTGACGGGGAAGTACCTGCCGGGCGAGCAGCCGCCGGCGGACTCACGGGCCAACGCGTCCGAGGAGGGCGCGAACATGGTGTCGCGCTGGCTCCGCGACGACGTCCTCACCGCCGTCCAACGCCTCCTGCCGATCGCCGCGGACCTTGGCCTCACGCCGGCCCAGCTCGCCATCGCGTGGGTGCTCGCCAACCCCAATGTCTCGTCGGCCATCGTCGGAGCCTCCCGCCCCGCGCAGATCGTCGACAATGCGAAGGCATCGGGCGTGACACTCGACGCGGATGTGCTCAGTGCGATCGACTTGGCCCTGGGCGATGTCGTGACGGCCGATCCCGCCCTGACCGTCTCCCCGAGCACCCGTCCCTGACCTGAGGAGTCCCGATGCCCTGGACCTGGCACTACACCGACAGCGAAGGCCAGCCGGTCGACCAGCAGCCGCCCCATTCGCAGGAGTTCCCCACTCAGTCCGATGCCGAGACGTGGATCGGCGAGACGTGGCAGGAGCTGCTCGACTCCGGGATCGAAGGCGTCGTGCTCTTCGAGGACGACCATGTCGTCTACGGCCCGATGAGCCTTCGACCGATCGAGTAGACGGCTTCCGCTAGGCCGTGCCCGCCGCACGCCGGACGGCCTCGATGCTCATCTGGACGTCGCGAGCATCGGTCGACCAGTTGCTCACCGACACCCTCATGACGTCGTGACCCCGCCACCTCGACCCTGACATCCACGTCACGCCATCGGCCAGCAGTCGTTGGGTGACGAGGCGGGTCCGCTCGTCGCTTTCGAAAGCGACCGACACCTGCGAGAAGACGACATCGTTGAGGATCCGCGCGCCGGGGATCTCGGCGATGCCGGCCGCGATCGCCTGGGCGTTGGCGACGAACCCTTCGATGAGGTCGGCGACGCCGGCCCGCCCGAGCGATCGCAGGGCGGCCCAGACGGGCACGCCCCGGGCGCGGCGCGAGAACTCAGGGACCGTCTCGAAGGGGTCGGCCGGACCCTCGGACTGGACGAGGTAGGCAGCCCTGAACCCGAAGGCCGACCGCAGCGCCGCGGGATCGCGAACGATGGCGATCCCGCAGTCGTAGGGGGTGTTCAGGGACTTGTGGGCATCGGTAGCCCACGAGTCGGCTCGCTCAAGTCCGGGCACGAGTTCGCGCAGCCGCGGCGAGGCCGCCGCCCAGAGCCCGAACGCGCCGTCGACGTGCACCCATCCCCCGCGATCGTGCACCAGGTCGGCGCACTCACCGACGGCGTCAAAGGCACCCGAGTGCAGGTTGCCCGCCTGCAGCGCGACGATGAGCGGACCGTCGATGCGCTCCAGTGCGGCGACGAGGGCCTCAGGTCGGATCCGCCCTTGGTCGTCGGCGTCGACCGGCGTGGGAGCGCCGAGTCCGAGGTAGCGCAGCGCGATGTCGACGGAGCTGTGCCGATCAGCGCCCACGATCACGGTGACGCGCGGGGAGCCGGCCAGCCCATCGCTGTCGAGATCCCAGCCAGCGGACTCGAGCACCCGCTGTCGGCCGGCGGCCAAGCCGGCGAAGTTGGCGGTCGTTCCGCCCGTCACGAAGGACACCTGCGCGCCGGACGGCAGGGACATGAGGTCCAGGAGCCAGGCGGCCGCTGCCTGCTCGGCCCCGATGACGCCCGGCGTCGCGAAGCGGATCGCAGCGTTCTGGTCCCAGGCGCTGACCAGCCAGTCGGCCCCTAGAGCCGCCGGGAGCGCACCACCGATCACCCAGCCGAAGAATCGTCCCGAACCCATGGACATGAGCCCCGGCTCGACATGCCGGGCAAGCAGGTCGACCACCGCCGCGGGATCGGTGGAGCCCTCCGGCAGTGGCCCACCCAGTTCCGCGGCGATCGAATCGACGTCGCCGACCGGTGGGATGCGGCGGTCCGGAAGGCCCGCCAGCCAGGAGCGGGCGTGGATGCTGGCGCGATCCAGCGGGCCGTCGTATGCCTCAGGGCGAAAGCTCATCCTCGGAGTATCTCCGTGTCACCTGGCCTGCGTTGGGGAAAGGCGGGCTCGCATTCTTTGACACCGGGGGTCGCTGCATGGTCGGATCGCACCACAACTGAATCCACTCGTTCGACGTCCAGGGGAAGTCCGGTGCGATCCCGGCGCTGTCCCGCAACCGTGTTCCCCCGTGTGGGGTGAGTCGGAGCACCTGGCGAACGCGAGCGGCTCCATCCGTCGAGGTAACGGGACGGGAGCTCGGGTCACCACCCGACCGTCCCCTGTTGCGTTCAGCAATAGGGGTTTTGGTCGAAGGGGGCGCGGCGTCACCGGTCCGGCCCCGCTCACCCAAGGAAGTCCATGACCCAGCAGTCCAGCCTTCGCCGAAGGCTCAGCAGTTCCATCGCCGTCATCGGCGTCGTCGCCAGCGCGGCATTCGCATCGACAGCCCTCGCCCCGGCCGCCAGCGCGGCTCCCAGCGCCACCGTCGGCCTCTACGGTGCCGCCGACCCGACCTACGACGGGGTGTACCGCCAGTCCCTCGCGCTGCTGGGCCTTGGGGCCGTCGGTGCCAAGCCGGCACCAGCGGCGATCACGTGGCTGCTCGACCAGCAGTGCGCGAGCGGCTCCTTCCAGGCCTACCGAGCCGACCTCAGCAAGCCGTGCGAGGCCCCAGACCCGAAGAACTTCACCGGCCCGGACACCAACTCCACCGCTATGGCGCTGATGGCCCTGATGGCCCTGCAGGACCATGACTCCGCCAGCCCGACCCTTGTCGGGCGCGCGATCGACGCCGCCGTGAAGGCCGGCGACTGGCTGACGAAGCAGCAGGGCTCCGACGGCGGCTTCCCCTGGACGTCAGGCGGGGCCTCCGATGCGAACTCGACGGGACTGTCCCTGGCCGCGATGCTGTCGATGGCCCCGAGCTTCGACTTCGCTGCCTATAAGAAGGCCACCAGATACCTGGGCTCACTGTCCGCGCCCTGTTCGTCCAGCGGCGGTTTCGCCTTCCAGAGCGGCGGAGCCGTCAACGCATCCGCTACCGCACAGGGCCTGGTCGGCATCAACGGGACACTGCCTGTGAGCGGTCCGAGGAAGCTCGCCGTCGCGGCGCCGTGCGCGAACACCGCGAAGGCGAAGGCGTCCGCCTACCTGGCCAAGGCCCTCGCCACGACGGGCACTCTGGCATCCCCGTTCGGGAGCGATCCCGACTACGCCAACACCGCGGCAGCTGTGCTCGCACTCGTCGGAGCGAACAAGGGACGCGCTGCAGTCGGCCGCGCAACGGCGGCGCTGAAGGCGAGCGCCCCGGCCTTCACGACGCACTCCGGCGGGCCCGATCCCGGCGCACTGGGGCTATTGCTGCTCGTCGCTGATGCGACCGGCAGCAAGGCGGGCAGCTTCGGCGGCGTCAACCTCGTGTCGTCGCTCAACGCAAGCATCAGGAAGTAGCAGTGCGAATCAGGTCGACCGTTGTGCGGGCCAGTGCCATGGCGCTGGTCACGCTGGCGGTCGGCCTGTTCGTAGCGCCCTCGGCGAACGCCGCGGCTTTCCGCTACTGGACGTACTGGCAGGGCAGCGGGAGTTCGTGGGCGTTCGCCACGCAGGGACCTGCGACAACGATCCCGGCCGATGGCACCGTCGAGGGTTGGCGCTTCGCCGTGACCACGCAGGCCGGTACCGGGCAGGACACACCGCGCGTGGCGCCGGACTTCGCCGCGATCTGCGGCGCCACCGCAGCCGCCGACGGGATGAAGCGTGTGGGCCTGGTGATCGACTCCGGTCCGACGACGATCGCTCCCGAGGGACAGATCCCTCCGGCGCTCGTCACTGAGTGCGTCGTCGTCGCCAAGGACGCGACCGGGGCCACGGTTCTCCAGACGATCGCGCCGGTGCACGCCGAGGGCGGGCTCATTTGCTCCCTCGCGGGCTTCCCGAAGGGCGAGTGTGCGCCGATCCTCGGCGATGCTGAGGCGCAGCGGGTCGCGCAGGCGACTGCCGCGTCACCCGCGGCGGTCGCCTCCGCCGACGCAACGACCGCCGCGGCACCCGCAGCTCCCGTCGACTCCGGGTCCCCGTGGGCGACGATCGCCGTCGCCGTCGTCCTGCTCGTGGGGGCAGCACTGGGCTCGATCGCCTATCGACGTCGGGCCACGGAGGACCACCATGGGTGATCCCCGCTGGCTGCATCCGGGTGCGTGGTGGGCCTGGGCACTCGGGCTTGCCGCCGGCGCCAGTCGCACCACGAACCCGCTCATCCTCCTGCTGCTCATCGGCGCAGCAGCCGTGGTGGTGCAGGCCCGACGACCGGACGCACCATGGGCCCGCTCGTTCGCGATGTTCGTCCGACTCGGCATCGTCGTGGTGGTCGTGCGGGTGCTCGTCCAGATCGTCCTCGGCACCTCGCTCGGACCGACCGTGCTCGTGCACCTGCCCGGTCTCACGCTGCCGACCTGGCTCGCCGGATTGCGACTCGGCGGCGACGTGACCGCGGAGTCGCTGCTCCCGGCGGTGTACGACGGCCTTCGACTGGCGACGATCCTCATCTGCATCGGCGCCGCCAACTCGCTTGCCTCTCCGACGCGACTGCTCAAGAGCGTGCCGGCAGCGCTGTACGAACTGGGCGTCAGCGTCGTCGTCGCCCTCACCTTCACCCCGCAACTGGTCGCCGACGTCGACCGACTGCGCGCGACCCGACGCCTGCGCGGCCGGGCGACGTCCGGCCTCACGGCAATCGCGGGCGCCGCAGTGCCCGTGCTCGAAGGAGCCCTCGAGCGAAGCGTCACGCTGGCGGCGGCGATGGACTCGCGCGGCTACGGCCGGCGCGGTGACACACCGACGGCGCGTCGACGCATGAGTGCCGGCCTGCTCCTCGGCGGCCTCGTCGCCGCTGCGATCGGGGCCTACGGGCTGGTCTCGGCCGACTCCCCCGCACTGCTCGGCCTGCCGATGCTCGCCGTCGGCGTGCTCGCGGCCACGGCAGGCACCGTGCTGGCGGGTCGCGGTTCGGTCCGTACGCGCTACCGGCCCGATCCCTGGCGCGCACCCGAATGGCTCGTCGCCCTCGCCGGCGCGTTCGTGGCGACGTCGCTCGCGGCCGCCGCCTGGTCCGACGTGAGTGGCCTGCAAGCGCCCGTGAGCCCGCCGGGCTGGCCGAGCCTGCCGGTTGTCGCGATCGTCGCCGCCATCGTCGCCGCGACGCCCGCCCTCACCGCACCAGCCCTGCCCGCGGGCGCCACCGCCGCACGCGTCGAGCGCCGCACTCCCCTGCAGGCCGCCGCATGATCCGCTTCGAGCACGTGACGATCACGTATCCCGGCCAGACCAGGCCAGTGCTGGTCGACGTCGACCTGCGGATACCCGAGGGCGAACTCGTCCTCGTCGTGGGACGAACCGGCAGCGGCAAGACGACACTCCTTCGAGCGATCAACGGCCTCGTGCCGCACTTCACCGGCGGGACGCTCGCCGGGCGCGTCATCGTCGATGGCCGCGACACGGCGACGCACCCGCCGCGCGAGCTCGCGGACCTCGTCGGCGTGGTGCCGCAGGATCCGATGAGCGGCTTCGTCACGGATACGGTCGAGGACGAGCTCGCCTACGGGATGGAGTGCCTGGGACTTGCTCCCGACGTGATGCGCCGACGCGTCGAGGAGACCCTCGACCTGCTGAGCCTGGCCGATCTGCGCAGTCGGCCGCTCGCGACGTTGTCAGGCGGGCAGCGCCAACGCGTGGCCATCGGTGCCGTCCTGACGTCGCACCCGCGCGTCCTCGTCCTCGACGAGCCCACGTCGGCCCTTGATCCAGGAGCGGCCGAAGAGGTGCTCGCCGCCCTTCAGCGACTCGTCCACGACCTCGGCGTCACCGTCGTGATGTCTGAGCACCGACTCGAGCGCGTCGTGCAGTACGCCGACCAGGTCATCGTCGTGCCCGGCGACGGTCAGCCCCTTCGGGCCGGCGTGCCCAGAGACATCATGAACAGCGCGCCGATCGCGCCGCCGGTCGTCGAGCTGGGCCGGCTCGCTGGCTGGCAGCCGCTTCCGCTCTCCGTCCGCGACGCACGCCGGGCGGCAGGGCCGTTGCGCGACCTGCTGGTGGGCCGAACCCCGCACCTGCGTCCCGTGCCGACGAAGCGACGCGCCCTGGTGCAGACCGACGCGCTCTCGGTTCGCTACGGCGCGACGCCCGCCCTTCGATCGATCTCCACCGAGGTGGGTGAAGGGGAGATCGTCGCGCTGATGGGCCGCAACGGCGCCGGCAAGTCCACGCTCCTCAACGCCATCGTCGGGCTGGGCCCGCGAGTGGGCGGATCGGTCCGCGTCGGCGGCCGCGACCCCCGCGGCCTGACCGGCCCGGACCTCATCCACGCCGTGGGACTGGTGCCCCAGGAGCCCGGGGACCTGCTGGAGGCGACCACGGTCGCCGACGAATGCCGCGCCGCCGACCGCGACGCCGGTTGCGAGCCCGGGACCGCCCGCGCCCTGCTCGCGCTGATGGCACCGGCGATCGAGGACGGCACGCATCCGCGCGACCTGTCGGAGGGACAGCGTCTGCTGCTCGCGCTGTGCGTGATCCTCGCCGCGCGCCCGCCCCTGCTGCTCCTGGACGAGCCCACGCGCGGCCTTGACTACCCGACGAAGGCGAAGTTCGCCCGCCTGCTCGTCGACCTCGCCGAGGCCGGGCACGCGATCGTTCTTGCGACGCACGACGTGGAACTTGTGGCGGAGGCCGCCGATCGGGTGGTGATCCTGGCCGACGGCGAGATCGTCGCGGACGGCCCGACGCTGGACGTCGTGACGTCGTCGCCGATGTTCGCCCCGCAGGTCGCGAAGATCCTCTCCCCCGCCACCTGGCTGACCGTCGACCAGGTGTCGGCCGCACTGGCCGACTCGAGCGACGAGCCTGACGAGGCCGCCGGATGACGGCCACGACGAGACGCGCGGTCCGGCTGGGGCTGCCGTCCAAGGCGGCCATCGGCCTGGTGACGGTCGTCGGGATCATCGCATTCACGTGGCCACTGCTGGCCGCGCCGGGATCGACCGCCGCGGCCCACTCCTCCGATGCCCCCGTCCTGTTCGCCTTGGTGATGCCGCTGCTGCTCCTGGTCGTGCTCGCGCAGGTCAACGACGGCGGCATGGACGCCAAATCGATCGCGATGCTGGGTGTCCTGTCCGCCGTCATCTGCGCGCTGCGCCCGCTCGGCGGCGGCGCGGTCGGCGTCGAGCCGATCTGGGCGATCCTGATCCTCGGCGGTCGGGCCCTAGGTCCAGGCTTCGGCTTCTGCCTCGGGTCGATCTCGCTGTTCGCGTCCGCGCTGCTCACCGGTGGCGTCGGCCCCTGGCTGCCGTTCCAGATGGTCGCGGCCGCCTGGGTCGGGCTCGGCGCGGGGCTCCTTCCGCGAGCCGAGGGCCGGCGCGAACTGGTGATGCTCGCCGGGTATGCCGCCGTCGCATGCCTGGCCTACGGCTTCCTGATGAACCTGTGGTTCTGGCCGTTCTCGGCCGGCCTGCCTGCGCAGCTCTCCTTCGTCGCCGGTGCTCCGTTCGCCGAGAATCTCGCGGCATGGTTCCGGTTCTGCCTCGTGACATCGCTGGGCTACGACGTGCCGCGCGCGGTGCTCGCCGTCGTACTGATCCTCGTGGCCGGTCGCCCAGTACTGCTGGCACTTCGCCGCATGGCTCGCAAGGCGGCCTTCGAGGCGCCGGTCGCCTTCGCCCCCCAGTCCTGACACCGGCTCCGCAGGTCGCCATACTCCGGAAGATCGCAAGGCCCCCGGGAATCGTCATACTTGGCGCACTTTCCCCATCGTCCGAAGGGTGCACGTGACCAACGACCTGCCTCCCGAGATCGCCGCGGCCGCCGAGCGCATGGAGGCGCCGGCCGCGGCGACCGAGGCGATGCCCGCCGACGTCACAGGAGAACTGCGGATCCTGCTGGCCTGGTGGCATTCGATGGCGGGCGGCTCCGAGCCGCACGTGGCGATCGTCGACGCGGCCGGCGGACCCTGGCTCGATGCGGGCGATGCCATGGTCGCGGGCCTGCAAGCAGCCGACAGTGCGGTCGACTCCGGCGCCAACCTCCTCGTGCCACGCGTCACCGCACGCGATGACATTGCCGCGCGGACCATCATCGCCGTACTCACCCGCTCGGATGCGCAGGCCCTGGTTCCACAGCCCGAGGGCATGACCGATGCCGACTGGATCGCGAAGGTCACCAGCATCCGCGACGACGCCAATCGCGTCACGTCACATCGTGGCGAGCTGGTGGCCCTCCTGGACAGCGCGAAGGCCCTGCCGATCGCCTTCGTTGTGGGGGTGCTCATGTGTGCGGCCGCGCGCCGCACCCCATGCCTGATCGATGGGACCGACGAGCTCGCAGCAGCAGTCGTGGCGGATCGGATCACCCTGAGCGCGAAGTCGTGGTGGCGATGCGGCTCCCAGTCGGACGATCCCGCGCGCCGAGCGGCCGTCGAGCGGACCGACCTGGCCCGGGGCTTGCCCCTGGCGCTCACCGACGATGATGGACTCGGCTCGGAGGCCACTCTCGCGCTGCTCCGACTACTCACCCGGTAGCCACTTCGCGGGTAGCATCCGGACAGGTCGTCAGGGACGACACAGGAGGCTCCATGAGCGCGATCGATGAGCTCAGCGCGGGCAAGTACGTCTCCATCACCTCGTTCCGACGAGATGGCACGCCCGTCGCGACGCCGGTATGGCTGGTTCGCCGCAACGACGAACTGCTCGTGCTGACCCAGGCCGAATCCGGCAAGGCGAAGCGCATCCGCAACAACGCGTCGGTCCTGGTGGCCCGATGCGACGCGCGCGGGCGGATCACGGGCGAACAACTACCGGCAACGGCACGCGTGCAGGACGAGACAACGACGCACCTGACCGCCAACTTGGTCCAGCACCGCTACGGGTTGATGGGGAAGGTCTTCGGGTGGCTGACGGAGCTGCGCGGCGGCGGCGGAAAGCACGTCGGAATCACGATAACGCTGGACTGAGGGACCGCCGCGGCGGTCAGCGGGTGCCAGGCGTCACGAACGGCGGCTTGACGACCCGGAAGCGCGACGCCCGGCCGCGCACGTCGACGACGACCTCGTCGTCCACCGCGATCGACGCGTCCAGCAGCGCAAGGCCGATGCCCTGCTTCAGCGTCGGCGAGAACGTGCCGCTAGTGACCTCTCCGACCACGTCGCCGGACAGCGCATCGCCGTCGTCGACGACTCGGCGGACGGTCATGTGCGGACGCGGGATCCCGCGGTCGAGCGCGAGCAGGCCGCGCAGGCGTCGCACCGGAGCCGCAGCACGTTGAGCGACGAGCGCGTCATGGCCGGCGAACTGCGGCTTGTCCCAGCCGACCGCCCAGCCGATGAGTGCTTCGACCGGCGAGGTCGTCGGGCTGATGTCCTGGCCGTGCAAGGGATAGCCCATCTCGGTCCGGAGCGTGTCGCGAGCACCCAGGCCCGCACGCATCACCCCGAGATCCGCACCGGTCGCGAGCAGCGCATCCCACAGGTCGACCAAGACCGACACTGGTGCGACGAGTTCGTACCCGTGTTCCCCGGTGTACCCGGTGCGACAGACGATGAGCGGCTGTCCCTCGAATTCGGCGGAAGCCATCGACATGTAGTCGTGCTCCCAGGGCAGTCCCATCGCCTGAATGAGTTCGGCGCTTCGAGGTCCCTGCACCGCGATGATGCCGTGGTCGGCGTGGTGGTCCTCGACGATGACGCCGTCGGGAGCGGCTGCCACAAGGGCCGCCACCACGGTCGCGGCGTTCGAGGCATTCGGGATGATGAAGATCTCGTCGGGCGACCAGCGATAGACGATCAGGTCGTCGATGACCCCGCCGTCGGCATTGCACAGCATGGAGTACTGGGCGTGCCCGTCGCCGATGCGTTCAAGGTCGTTGGCGAGCACTCCGTTGAGGAAGTCGAGCGCCCTCGGGCCATGCACGCGCACCTTGCCCATGTGCGACACGTCGAACATGCCAACGGCCGTCCGGACGGCGATGTGCTCGGCGACAACGCCCTCGTACTCGATCGGCATGTCCCACCCGCCGAAGTCCGCGGTCTTGGCACCCGCCTCCACATGCCGGTCGTACAGCGGGGTGCGCTTCAACGGTGATTCAGTCACGTGACGACCGTAGTCGGTCGAGCGTGCCCTGCGGACGCACCGGCCGATTAGGGTGCCGTCATGACATCGACTTCCACCGCCAAGCTGGCCCTCACCGACACCAAGCCCGCCGCCACGGCGACAGACGCACTCGTCGTAGCCCTCGCCCCAGGCCGAGGCAAGAAGGTCGACGTGATCAGCCCTGGCCTGCCGTCGGCCGTCGGCAAGCGACTGGTCGAGGCGTTCGGCGCGGTCGGGGCAACCGGCAAGCCCGGCAACGTCGTTCGGGTTCCCGGGGGCGACGGGATCAAGGCGCCGCTCGTGGTGGGCGTCGGGCTCGGCGATGCCGCGAAGCAGGCCGATCCGGAGTCGGTCCGGCGCTCGATCGGCGAGGCCGTCCGCTCCCTGGCGGGCACGCGACGCATCGCCCTTTGCCTGCCGCTGGAGGGCGACGACGACCTGCTGACCGCGTCCGTCGCAGCACTTCTCGCCGCATACGACCACGTGGAGTTCCGCAACACGTCGAAGAAGGACCGCAAGGCACCGGTGTCGTCGATCACGTTGCTGCTGCCGGATGCACCCACCGGTCAGCAGAAGCAGGCCGCCAAGGACATCGCCGCCGTGGCCGGCGCCGTCAACCTGACGCGCGATCTGGTGAACACCCCGCCGAACGCTCTTCCCCCGGCCGCCCTCGCCGAGGCAGCACGCGACAGCGTCGCCGGCCTGCCGGTGAAGGTGACCATCTGGGACGAGAAGGACCTCGCCGCCAACGAGTGCGGTGGCATCCTCGCGGTCGGCCAGGGCTCGGCCCACCCACCGCGCCTCACCCGACTGTCGTACTCACCCAAGGGCGCAACCGCGCACCTCGCCCTCGTCGGCAAGGGCATCACATTCGACACCGGCGGCATCTCGATCAAGCCCGCCGCAGGCATGGACGAGATGAAGTCCGACATGGCCGGCGCGGCCGCCGTCCTCGGGGCGGTCAAGGCCATCGCCGAACTGGGCCTGTCGGTCAAGGTCACTGGGTGGCTGCCCTCGGCGGAGAACATGCCCAGCGGGAAGGCACAGCGCCCCGGCGACGTGATCACGATCCGCGGCGGGACCACGGTCGAGGTGCTCAACACCGACGCCGAGGGCCGCCTCATCCTCGCCGACGCCCTGGTGCTCGCCGCCGAGGAGAAGCCCGACCTGATCATCGACGTCGCGACCCTGACCGGCGCGGCCGTGATCGCGCTCGGCTTACGAACCGCGGGCGTGATGGCCAATGACGACAACGCCCGCGCGGCCGTATGCGCCGCAGCGGACGCAGCGGGCGAGGAGATGTGGCCCATGCCCCTCCCAGACGACCTGCGCGCGACGCTTGACTCGGGGACCGCGGACATCGCCAACATCGGCGACGGCAAGGGCGGGATGCTCAGCGCCGGCGTCTTCCTGCGGGAGTTCATCCCCGCCGGCCAGGCCTGGGTGCACATCGACATCGCCGGTCCGTCCTTCAATGCCAAGGTGCCCTACGGCTACACGCCCAAGGGCGCCACGGGTTCGGCGGTCCGCACCTTCGTCCAGGTGGCCGCGGAGATGGCCGCCGGCCAGGCGTAGCTCGGGGGCCGTGTGCCTTCGACCGCCGTCGGTGGAAGGATGAGCCCGCACGCGCTAACCAGCTCGACCGCCCAGGACAGGAGTACGCCACAGTGGCCAACGCAGACCTCGTGATCCTCGGTGGTGGCAGCGGCGGCTACGCCTGCGCCCTTCGCGCGGCGGAGCTGGGCATGTCCGTCGTGCTGATCGACAAGGACAAGCTCGGCGGCACCTGCCTGCACCGAGGCTGCATCCCCACCAAGGCGCTGCTGCATGCGGCGGAGATCGCCGACTCCGCGAAGGAAAGCGAAGCTTTCGGCGTCCGCGCGACCTTCGAAGGCATCGACATGCCCAAGGTCAACGAGTACCGCGACGGCGTCGTCGGCCGGCTCTACAAGGGCCTGCAGGGCCTGGTGAAGAGCCGCAACGTGACCTTCGTCGAGGGCGCCGGCCGTCTCGTCGCTCCCGACACCGTCGAGGTCAACGGCGAGCGCTACACCGGCAAGAACGTCGTCCTCGCGACCGGCTCATACGCCAAGAGCCTGCCCGGGCTCGACATCGGCGGCCGCATCATGACCTCCGACCAGGCGCTGAACCTCGACTACGTGCCCAAGAGCGTTGTGGTCCTGGGCGGCGGCGTCATCGGCGTCGAGTTCGCGAGCGTCTGGAAGTCCTTCGGGGCCGAGGTCACGATCGTCGAGGCACTGCCCCACCTCGTCCCGAACGAGGACGAGGCCTGCTCGAAGGCCCTCGAGCGCGCGTTCCGCAAGCGCGGCATCAACTTCAGCCTCGGCATCCGGTTCGCCTCGGCAACGCAGGCCGATCACGGCGTGCACATTGCACTCGAGGACGGCAAGACATTCGACGCCGAGATCCTGCTGGTGGCCGTGGGTCGCGGTCCAAACGCCACGGGCATGGGCTTCGAGGATCAGGGCGTCGCGATGGAACGTGGCTGGGTGCTCGTCGACGAGCGCCTGCGCACGAACGTGCCCGGAGTCTTCGCGGTCGGCGACATCACTCCGGGTCTGCAGTTGGCGCACCGCGGATTCCAGCACGGCATCTTCGTCGCCGAGGAGATCGCCGGCCTCAGCCCCGCGATCATCGCCGACATCAACATCCCGCGCGTGACCTACTGCGAGCCTGAGGTGGCGAGCGTAGGCCTCACCGAGGTGCAGGCTCGCGAGAAGTACGGCGACAACGTCGCGACCTACGAGTACAACCTCGGCGGCAACGGCAAGAGCCAGATCCTGGCCACGGCGGGCTTCATCAAGCTCGTGCAGCAGAAGGACGGACCGGTCGTCGGGATCCACATGGTCGGCTCGCGCATCGGCGAGCAGATCGGCGAGGCCCAGCTCATCGTCAACTGGGAGGCGCATCCGGAGGACGTCGCCACTCTCATCCACGCCCACCCCACGCAGAACGAAGCCCTGGGCGAGGCGCACCTCGCCCTTGCCGGCAAGCCCCTGCACGCACACGCCTGACAGCACCGAAGGAGCGCAGAGAACATGTCGGTCTCCGTCACGATGCCCGCCCTGGGCGAGAGCGTCACCGAGGGCACGGTCACCCGCTGGCTCAAGAACGTCGGCGACACGATCACCGCCGATGAGCCCCTGCTCGAGGTCTCGACCGACAAGGTCGACACCGAGATCCCCGCGCCTGCGTCAGGAGTACTCCTGGCCATCAGCGTCGGCGAGGACCAGACGGTCTCCGTCGGGACCGAGCTCGCCGTGATCGTGACCCCGGAGGAGGCGGCCACCGCGGCCGCCATCGCGAACCGCGCCGCACCCGGGCCGGTCGCGGCACCGGAGCCTGAGCCTGCTGTCGCACAGGCAGCGGCCCCCGAGCCCGCCGCTTACGTCGCGCCCGAACCGGTCACGCAGGACGTGCCCGCCCCCGCGGTGACGCCGCCACCGGCCCCCGAGCCGACGTACGCGCCCGCTGCCGAGGCGGCCGCCACCGTGTCCAGCGGGACCCCCATTCGCATGCCCGCTCTGGGCGAGAGCGTGGCGGAGGGCACTGTCACCCGCTGGCTGAAGGCCGTGGGCGACACCGTCGCCGTCGACGAGCCACTTCTGGAGGTGTCCACCGACAAGGTCGACACGGAAATCCCGTCGCCCGTGGCCGGCGTGCTCATCGCCATCAGCGTCGGCGAGGACCAGACCGTCGCCGTCGGCAGTGAGCTCGGCATCGTCGGCTCGGCAGCCGCGGCGCCCGCGCCGGCTCCGGTGGTCGCTGATGCTCCAGCACCGGTCCACACTCCCCCGCCCGCTCCCGAGCCGACGTACGCGCCCGCCGTCGAGGTGGCTGCCGCCGTTGCCGCGTCTACTCCGACTCCTGCAGCACCCGCCGCGGCGCCCGCTGCTGCATCTGCTGCACCTCCCGCGGGCGGGCCGTCCGCGAGCGCGGACACCTATGTGACCCCGCTGGTCCGTCGCCTGGCCGCGCAGAACGGCATCGACCTGTCGACCCTGACTGGCACCGGCGTCGGCGGCCGCATCCGTAAGCAGGACGTCATCGCCGCGGTCGACGCGAAGGCCGCCGCCAGCGCTCCGGTGGCGGCTGCGCCGGCGCCCGTCGAAGCCGCTCCCGCAGCAGCACCCAGTCGCCCCGCTGCGACCGAGGCAGCGTCGGCCCTTCGAGGCACAACCGTCAAGCTCAGCCGCCTGCGCAGGGTCATCGCCGAGCGCATGGTCGAGTCGCTGCAGGTATCAGCGCAGCTCACGACCGTCGTCGAGGTCGACGTCTCGCGCATCGCCGCGCTGCGCAAGCGGGTCAAGGCCGACTTCGAGGCCCGCGAGGGCGTCAAGCTGTCCTTCCTGCCGTTCTTCTGCAAGGCGTCCGTCGAGGCGCTCAAGCAGTTCCCGCAGGTCAACGCGACCCTCGACATGGCCGAGGGGGCTGTCACCTACCACGACGCCGAGCACCTCGGCATCGCCGTCGACAGCGAGCGTGGCCTCCTCGTACCGGTCATCCGCGACTCCGGCGACCTGAACATCGCCGGGCTCGCCCGACGGATCGCCGACCTCGCCGATCGCACGCGCACCAACAAGCTGTCGCCCGACGAGCTGAGCGGCGGCACCTTCACGGTCACGAACACCGGCAGCCGGGGCGCGCTCTTCGACACCCCGATCATCAACCAGCCGCAGGTCGCGATCCTGGGCACCGGCGCGGTCGTCAAGCGACCCATCGTGGCCACCGACGACAATGGCCAGGACGTCATCGCGGTGCGGTCGATGGTCTACCTCGCGCTGACGTACGACCACCGACTCGTCGATGGCGCCGACGCCGCCCGCTTCCTGGGCGTGATCAAGTCACGGCTCGAAGAGGCGGCGTTCGAAGCCGAGCTCGGCCTCTAACCCTCCGCCGAGAAGCAGGCCAACGTCGTGAAACGGCCGTTGGGAACGCTGCTTGACGACCACGCCCTGCTTCTCGGGGGGAAGTGGGTCGTGATGCGGGACGTGCACAACCACGAGAGGCTTGGGGCATGAAGGTCGCCATCACCGGTTCGTCCGGGCTCATCGGCACGGCCCTGGTCCCGCACTTGCGCTCGGTGGGCCACGACGTCGTCCGGCTCGTGCGCCGACCCGCCGGCGCACCGGACGAGATCACCTGGGACCCCTCGACCGGCACCGTCGATCTTGGCGCACTGCAGGGCATCGACGGGGTCATCAACCTCGCCGGAGCCGGCGTCGGCGACCACCGGTGGAGCGACGACTACAAGCGCCAGATCCACGACAGCCGCATCGACAGCACCCGGACGATCGCGACCGCGATGGCCGCCCTCGACCCCCGGCCGCGCGTGCTCGTGTCCGGCTCGGCCATCGGCTGGTACGGCGACACCGGTGATCGCGTCGTCGACGAGACCACGCCGTCCGGCACCGGCTTCCTGGCCGACGTCGTCCGCGACTGGGAGGCGGCCACAGCCCCCGCTTCTGAAGCGGGTATCCGTGTGGTGCACGCCCGCACGGGCCTGGTCGTCTCGGGCAAGGGCGGCGCCTGGGCGCGCCTGTTCCCGCTGTTCAAGCTGGGCCTGGGCGGCAAGCTCGGCTCCGGACGCCAGTACTGGTCGTTCATCTCGATGCGCGACGAGGTCTGCGCGCTTCAGTTCCTGCTCGAGCAGGAACACCTCGCAGGTGCGGTCAACCTGACCGCACCCAACCCCGTCACTAACGCCGAGGTCACCTCGGTCATGGGCAAGGTCCTCGGCCGCCCCACGCTCCTGCCCGCGCCCGCGTTCGCACTCAAGGCCGCCCTCGGCGAGTTCTCCAGCGAGGTGCTCGGCAGCAGCCGTGTCGTGCCGGCGGTCCTGGACGAGGCGCAGTTCGGCTTCCAGGACCCGACGATCGAGTCCGCGGTGCGGACCGCCCTAGCGGATCAATGACCATGCACGACGTCGTCGTCATCGGCGCCGGACTCGCCGGCCTGGCGGCGGCCCGGCAACTGGCCATCCACGGGGCCGACGTGGTCGTTCTCGAATCCTCTGACGCCGTGGGCGGGCGGGTGCGAACGGACCGCGCCGACGGGCTGCTGCTGGATCGCGGGTTCCAGCTCTACAACCCGGCCTACCCGGAGCCCTCGCGGGTCCTCGACCACGACGCCCTGATGCTGCGCGCCTTCACGTCCGGCGTGATCGCCGCGACCGCTCGCGGCCCGGTCCGGCTCGGCGATCCGCGCCGCCAGCCGGCGTGGGCACCGGACGCCCTCAGCCGACGATCGGGCACCGTGGCCGGCAAGCTGCGGTTCGCCAGGTACGCGTGGCAGGTCTCGCGAACGGGGCCCAAGGTGCTGGAGACGTCCACGGACTTCCCCGCCGAGGTCGCACTGCGTTCGGCAGGGGTGGATGACGCGTTCCTCGAGACAGTGCTGCGCCCGTTCCTCGCGGGCGTCTTCCTCGAGGACGGCCTCCAGACCTCGCGCCGGTTCATGGACCTCGTGCTGACGAGCTTCGTCAAGGGGGCTCCGTCGGTCCCTGCTCAGGGGATGCAGGCGATCCCGCAGCAGATCCACGATGCGCTGCCCGCGGGCACGGTGCGACTCGGGATCTCCGCGCACTCGGTCGACGGTGGCCAGGTAGCCACCGACGACGGCACCATCGCCGGGCGCACCGTCATCGTCGCGACCGATCCGCCGACCGCAGCCCGATTGGCTCCGGGCATAGCGATCCCGGAGGGCCGTGCTGTCACGACCTGGTACTACCTCGCCGACGGCGACCCTGGGCAGCTCACGGACGGGCAGCCGGTGCTCGTGGTTGACGGCGAGCGTCGCGGTCCGGTCATCAACACCGTGGTGCTCACGCACGCCGCGGGCTCCTACGCGACGGGCAGCCGCGTGCTGGTCTCCGCATCAGCCCTCGGGTCGCACGACGACGCGCAGACGCAGTCAGCGGTCCGAACGCACCTGGCGACCCTCTACGGCGTCGACACGAGCCACTGGGAGCACGTCCGGACGTATGCGATCCCCTACGCCCTTCCCGCGATGAACGTACCGCTCGCCGTAAGGCAGCCCGTGGCCCTCGGCGAGTGGCTGTACCTCGCCGGCGACCACCGCGACACCGCCTCGATCCAGGGCGCGATGGTCAGTGGCAGGCGCGCCGCCAATGCGGTGCTTCGGCACCTAGGAATACCGATCGCGGCCTGACGGCCTGCTCGCGATGGCGGCCGTGGCCGCCAGCAGTCCCTGCTCCAGCCAATCCCGGAAGGCCCCGTCGGTCCAGCCGCACACGTCGACGAATGCGGTGTAGTGGGCTGGATCGTTGAGGAACCACACCCGGTCCACGGCCCTGTCGAACTGGCGCCCCCGACGTCGTCCCGAGATTGTGGCAACGCGGTCGACGATCATCTGTGCACCGGCTCGTCGGTTCGCCAGCAAGCTGTCCCAGAGCGCGCGAACCTCGGGATCGGCATCGACCGCCCGGCGCACCGCCTCGAACGCCGGTGCCGCGCGGCTCCCGATCACAAGGCAGACGTCCGCGTACGCGGCGCAGACCTCCTCTGGCGTGCGGGCAGTCCACACCGGCTGGAACCACGACCGTTCCGATACCAGGCCGGGTTCGTCATCCCCGGCGAGTGCCTCGTCGAGAACCTGCTTCATCAACGCCGACTTCGAACCGAAGACGGCGAACACGGTGGGGCGAGCACACCCGGCGTCGCGGGCGACGTCGGCGAGCGAGGTCGCCGCGTAGCCGTCGCGGACGAAGCGAACGGCGGCCGCCGCCGCGATCGCACGACGGGTCTGCAGCGCTGACTCGTCGCGACGCGCCGAGGCGTAGCGCCGCTTCTGCACCTCGCTCTTGACAGTCACCATGGTGTCCACCAGTCTAGCGTCATATTCATTAGACAGCGGTATGACGAATATGGCCGACCGCGCCCAAACCGGGAAGGATTCCCACGACCATGACTGCTGCTCCGAGGCTCTGGCGCGATGGCGAAGGGGACCCCCTGTGGTTCCTGGGCAACTTCCTCACGGTCAAGGTCGGCGGCGCCGAGTCGCGCGGCCAGTTGACCGTCATCGACTTCGTCAATCCCCCTGGCTTCGCTCCTCCGCTGCACCGCCACGCGCACGAGGAGGAGGTCTTCTACGTGCTTGAGGGAGCCGCGACGTTCCTGTGCGACGGTCAGGAGATCGCCGCCGTCCCGGGCGACCTCGTCCACCTGCCGGCCGGACTGCCGCACACCTTCATCGTTGACGACACCGCGCCTCTGCGCGTCCTTCAGATCACCACGCCTGCGGGCTTCGAGGACTTCGCCCGTGAGGCCGGCGAGCCGGCCGGCGCACTGAGCCTGCCCACGCAGCCCCCAACGGCAGCGCAGATCGGCGCGCTGATGGAGATCGCGCCGCGCTACGACATGGAGATCCTCGGACCGCCACCAGCGTGATCGTGGCGGCGACCTACGATGACGGCATGGTCGCCTCCGTGATCGACGTCTGCGAGCTCGGCATGGGTGCCGACGCGGTCGAGTACCAGGCGGCATGGGATCTCCAGCGCGCCGTGCATGCCGAGGTCGTTGCGGGTACGCGCTCCGACACCGTTCTGCTGCTCGAGCATCCGCCCGTCTACACGGCCGGTCGCCGCACGGAGCCGTTCGAGCGGCCCATCGACGGCACGCCCGTCATCGACGTCGACCGCGGCGGCAAGATCACGTGGCACGGCCCCGGACAACTGGTCGGCTACCCGATCGTCCGGCTCCCCAGCCCGATGGACGTCGTGGCGCACGTGCGGCGCATCGAGGCGATGCTCATCGAGGTGTGCGCCGAACTCGGCGTCATCACGACCCAAGTCGAAGGACGCAGCGGCGTCTGGGTCCCCGCCGACGACAGGCGCCCGGACCGCAAGGTCGCGGCGATCGGCATCCGCGTGACCGAGGGCGTGACGATGCACGGCTTCGCACTCAACTGCGACTGCGACCTGACCTGGTTCGACCGCATCGTGCCGTGCGGCATCAAGGACGCCGAGGTGACCAGCCTCTCGCAGGAGCTCGGGCGCATCGTCACCGTCGCCGAGGCACTGCCGATCGTCGAGCGACACCTCGGAAGGATCGTGGCGTGGTAGACCCGGCCGGGCGCAAGTTGCTGCGCATCGAGGTGCGCAACGCCGAGGTGCCGATCGAGCGGAAGCCCGAGTGGATCCGCACGCGACTCAAGACCGGCCCGCAGTACACCGAGATCCACAACCTCGTGGCGTCCGAGTCCCTTCACACCGTGTGCCAGGAGGCGGGCTGCCCCAACATCTACGAGTGCTGGGAGGACCGGGAGGCGACCTTCCTCATCGGCGGTGAGCAGTGCACGCGCCGATGCGACTTCTGCCAGATCGACACCGGGAAGCCCGCCCCCCTGGATCGCGACGAGCCACGCAGGGTGGCCGAGTCAGTGCGCACGATGGGCCTTCGATACGCGACGGTCACGGGGGTGGCACGCGACGACCTCGAGGACGAGGGCGCCTGGCTGTATGCCGAGACTGTCCGCGAGATCCGCTCGCTCAACCCCGACACGGGCGTCGAGGTGCTGATCCCCGACTTTTCCGGCAACCCGACCCTCCTCCGCGAGGTGTTCCAGGCCGACCCCGCCGTCCTCGCGCACAACGTCGAGACCGTGCCGCGGCTGTTCAAGCGCATCCGGCCGGCGTTCACGTACGAGCGCAGCCTGGATGTCATCACCCAGGCGCGCGACTTCGGCCTGGTGACCAAGAGCAACCTCATCCTCGGCATGGGCGAGGAGATCGACGAGGTGCACCAGGCGCTCCGCGACCTCCACGATGCCGGCTGCGACCTCGTGACCATCACGCAGTACCTGCGGCCCACCAGCCGCCACCACCCGGTGGTCCGCTGGGTCCGCCCCGAGGAGTTCGTGGAACTCGCCAACGTGGCCACGTCCATCGGGTTCGCCGGCGTGATGAGCGGTCCGCTGGTGCGCTCCAGTTACCGGGCCGGCCGGCTGTACGAGCAGGCGCTTGCCGCCCGCGGATCCGGGCTCGGCGCGAGCATCACCACCGCCGGGGGCAGCCCAGCCCGACTCATCTAGGCTGTCTCGTCATGGGCCGTATCCGCTCCACGATGTCGTCACTCGCCCAGAACTGGTCGATGACGCGCAAGTCCTACCCGGCGTTGCCCTTCGAGGTCGCGGGGTTCTTCATCGCCGCCTTCCTCCTCGTGGCGATTCCGATCGGCCTCCTCCTCAACTGGGTGACCGCGATCCTGTTGGCGATCCCCGCGGGGCTGCTGGCGGCGACGTTCTGGTTCAGTCGTCGCGCCATGCGCGCCGCATACAAGCAGATCGACGGTCAAGCCGGTGCGGCCGCCGCTGTCATCCAGTCGATCCGCGGTGGCAACTGGGCCGTCACGCCTGCGGTCGCCGTCAACAAGAGCCAGGACATCATCACGCGAGTGGTCGGCAAGCCCGGCGTCGTCCTCGTTTCGGAGGGCCCGTCAAACCGCGTGAGCCCGATGCTCGCCAACGAGCGCAAGAAGACCGCGCGCTGGCTGCCGGACGTGCCGATCTACGAGATCCAGGTCGGCAACGACGAGGGCCAGGTCCCGTTGATGAAGGTGCAGTCCGCACTGAACAAGCTCCCGCGCAACCTGCGCGGCGGGGAGATCACCGACATCCGTCGGCGCCTCGATGCCCTCGGAAACGCCCAGAACGCGATGCCCATCCCCAAGGGACCTATGCCGACGAGCGCACGACAGGTGCGCCGCCAGCGCTAGCGCAAGGACGTTCTGTAGAAAACGTGAGATGGCGGTCATCCGCACTCCATGCAGGTGCGCGCTCACCTAGATTGACCGCATGAGCCGAACGCGCGTCCTGCACGTGGGTCGCGTACTGGGGGCTGCCGAACCCGTTGAAGGCCCGGGCTGGATCGCCGTCGAGGACGACTTGATCGTCGCCATCGGAACCGGGGCCGCACCGAGCGGCGACGCCCTGTCGTTTCCATCGCTGACTGCCGTTCCTGGCTTTGTCGACATGCACTCGCACGGCGGCGCCGGACATCACTACGCGGAGGGCGCCGAACCGGCGCGGATCGCCGCCGCGATGCACCTGGCGCGCGGCACGACGACGACAGTCGCCAGCCTGGTGTCCGCCTCGGAGTCCGATCTCGCCGAGCAATCTCGAGCGCTGCAGCCATTGGTCGCCGACGGAACCCTTGCTGGCATCCACCTCGAGGGTCCGTGGATCAGCCCGCACCATCACGGCGCACACGACAAGCACATGCTCACCACGCCGGACTCGTCGCAGGTGACCAGACTCGCGGACCTCGGCTCGATCGTCATGGTGACGCTCGCCCCCGAACTGCCGGGGGCGATGTCTGCGGTGCGGCAACTGGTGGCGGCCGGAATCATCGTGGCCGTCGGTCACACAGCGGCGTCAGACGCCCTCACGCACGAAGCAATCGATGCCGGAGCGACCGTGGCCACGCACCTGTTCAACGCCATGCCGGGAATGCATCACCGCGACCCAGGGCCGGTGGCTGCCCTGCTCGCCGACGCGCGGGTGACCGTCGAGGTGATCGCCGACATGGAGCACCTGCATCCGGACGTCGTGCGAGTGATCCGCACGGCGGCCGGCCCGGACCGGGTCGCGCTCGTCACTGATGCCATGGCCGCGGCCGGCGCGGGCGACGGTGACTACCGACTCGGATCCCTCGACATCACTGTGATCGACGGCATCGCCCGCGTGGCCGACAAGGGCAACCTCGCCGGCAGCACGCTGACGCTGGATCGCGCAGTCCGCGGCGCCGTCCTTCGAGCAGGGTGGCCGCTGGAGGACGCCATCCGCGCGGCCACGGCCAATCCGGCACGCACCCTCGGCCTGTCCGATCGCGGCGTCATCGTGCCGGGCCGTCGGGCTGACGTCGTCCTTCTCGACGACGACCTCCACGTCCGCGGAGTCATGCGTCACGGTGACTGGGTTGCTGAACCGAACCAGCGCCCGGGGGCCGATCGAGAGGGGAACGCGATCCTTCAAGCAGACGAGGGAGGCAGGTGAGCGCCTACGCGGGAGTCGACCTGGGCGGAACCAAGGTCCAGTCCGTAGTCGTCGATGAAGGGCTGCGGGTCCTCGGCAGTTGCTTCATGCTGACCCCCCGAGACCGTGGTCCCGCCGGCGTGATCGAGGCGATCATCGACGCCGTGCGCGAGGCCCTTGCACAGGCCGGCCTGTCGGCTGGTGGCTTGCGATCGGTGGGCATCGGGTCCCCGGGGCGGATCGACACCGTTGCGGGCACGGTGGGCCACGCGGGGAACCTGCCCGAATGGTCGGGAACCGTGCCGGTCGTACCCGAGGTGGCTGCGGCCCTCGGCTGCCCGGTCGCGCTCCGCGGCGACGTGCAGTCCGGAGTCGTGGCGGAGTGGCGACTCGGGGCGGGGCGGGGCTTCGCCTCCATGCTCGGTGTCTTCGCCGGCACGGGCGTGGGCGGCGGGATCATCCTCGACGGCGACCTCTGGCGCAGCCACGGAGCCGCCGGCGAGGTCGGCCACATGGTGGCCAGCAACGGCGGACGGGCCTGCCCGTGCGGCCGATTCGGCTGTCTTGAGGCGTATGCCGGACGGGCGCCGATGGAGCAGGAGGCGCGCCACAGGGCGACCGAAGGCACACCGACGCTCCTCTTCGACCTCATGGAGCAGATGGATCGCACCTCCCTCACGGGCGAGGTTTGGGCCGCTGCCCTCGAGCAGGACGACCTGCTGGCCGCGGAGCTCGTGGCTGCCAATGTGGAGGCGATGGGCGTCGTGCTGGCCAGCGCGGTGAACCTGCTTGAGGTCGACGCAGTCGTCATCGGGGGCGGAATGGGACTGGCCCTCGGCGACCACTACGTCGATCGTGTCCGGGCGTCGATGGACGAGCACCTGGTCTTCCCCGAGAATCCCCTGACCGTCCGTCTCGCCAAACTCGGCGAGCTCGCCGGCGCCCTGGGCGCCGCCCTTGCAGCACAGGAGGAGTCACGATGACCAGCACTGGCACGCGCGGCGCGATCATGCTCGCCGAGATCGGCGAGCAGCCGGCATCCATGGATCGGCTGCTGGCGGATGGGCTGGCGGACATCCGCGCCGTCGCCCGCACCGTCGCGGCGGCCGCCCCGCGTTTCGTGCTGCTGGCCGCCCGCGGCACCAGCGACCACGCCGCGCTCTATGCGAAGTACCTGCTGGAGACCCGCCTCGGCCTGCCCGTCGGGCTGGTCTCCCCCTCGACGCTGACGGTGTTCGGCGCCACGCCCGACTTCCGCGATGTCCTGTGGATCTCGGTGAGCCAGTCGGGCGGGTCACCCGACCTCGTCGAGTCGACAACGCGGGCGCGCCAGTGCGGTGCCTTGACCGTGGCCGTCACCAACGTCGCGGGCTCCCCGCTCAACCAGGCCTCGGAACTGTCCATCGACGTGCTCGCGGGCCCGGAGAAGGCCGTCGCCGCCACCAAGAGCTACACCAGCGAGCTCATGGCGCTGTATCTGTTGGTCGATGCATGGGCAGGCGGCGATGCACAGGCGGTGCGCGCGATCCCGCAGCAGGCGCAACAGGTCGTCGATCGCTCCGAGGCGACCCGCGTGGCTCCTCGCTACCGCTTCGTCGACAGACTTGTCCTGACCGGCCGCGGCTTCGCCTATCCCACGGCGCGCGAGGCCGCGCTCAAGTTGATGGAAACCTCGTACCTCAGCGCGCACGCGTTCTCCAGCGCAGACCTCATGCACGGCCCGCTGGCGATGATCGATGAGGACCGGCCGGTGATCGCCGTGGTGCCGCATGGGCTCGGTGGAGCGGCCATGGTGCCGGTGCTCGAACGGCTCGGGGAGCGCGGTGCCGACGTGCTCGTCGTGGGTGATTCGTCACTGGCGACCAACCCAGCCGACACCATCTGGCTGCCGGGTGACGTCGACGAGAACGTGGCGCCGATGCTGCAGATCATCCCGCTGCAGCAGTTGGCGGCCGCGATGGCCGTCGCACGCGGCTACGACCCTGATGCCCCGCGCGGACTGCGCAAGGTCACCGAAACCCTCTGATCACCACCGAGTCCACGGCACGGTCGTGCAGTCCGCGACCGTCCGAATCGATCACCACCGCCGGAATCACCAGGCAGATGAGAAACGTGCGGAGGATCACCCGCCACAGGCTGAGCCGGCTTCCGCCGGTGCGCAGCACGGTCATCCCGAGAACCCGCTGACCGAACGACGCCGAGGACAGCCACGTCAGGACGATTACCTCGAGGGCGAACAACGACAGCGTTGCCACCTGCGACTCGGCCGACCCGTAGGGCACGGACTGGAACAGCAGCAGCGTCATGCCGAGCGCGAGCGCCCAGTCGATGAAGATGGCGCCGACCCTTCGCCCGAACCCTGCCACCACGCCCGGGAGCGCGGCGAGATCAGACACTCCGCAACCGTAGCCGGTGGTACGGCGGGCAGGGCGCCGGTGGCGACGAAGCGGCTCATGACTCCCCGATCCCTAGCCGCCCGGACCGTTAACACGGACGAAACAGTCGGGACACCGGCCAGATACCCCCTCTTCCTAGAGTCAGGGGCGTCGGAGGCGCCCGCCCCCGACCCGGCGGGGTTCCCCCGTGCGAGGCGAACGCACCCGAGGGGTGCACGACGAACGCTCGTGCGAACGAGCAGGAGGTGTCATGTTCAGCAACGCCAAGGAAGTGCTGAAGTTCATCAAGGAGAACGACGTCGAATTCGTCGACGTCCGGTTCATGGACCTGCCCGGCGTGATGCAGCACTTCAACGTCCCCGTGGGCTCGTTCGACGAGGCCGTCTTCGAGGAGGGCCTGATGTTCGACGGCTCCTCGATCCGCGGCTTCCAGGCGATCCACGAGTCGGACATGAAGCTGATCCCGGACCCGGCCACCGCCTTCCTCGATCCGTTCCGGAACGCCAAGACACTGGTCATGAACTTCTCGATCCGCGATCCCTTCACCAACGAGCCTTACAGCCGCGACCCCCGCAACGTCGCCGCCAACGCCGAGGCCTACCTGAAGTCCACGGGCATCGCCGACACGGTCTACTTCGGCCCCGAGGCCGAGTTCTACGTGTTCGACGACGTGCGCTTTCAGACGAGCCAGAACTCGTCGTTCTACTACATCGACTCCATCGAGGCGGCCTGGAACACCGGCCGTGTCGAGGAGGGCGGCAACCTCGGCTACAAGACCCCCTACAAGGGTGGGTACTTCCCGGTGCCGCCGGTCGACCACTTCGCTGACATCCGCGACGACATGGTGCGGGTGCTTCAGGACGTCGGCCTCCAGGTCGAGCGGTCGCACCACGAGGTGGGCACGGCTGGCCAGGGCGAGATCAACTACAAGTTCAACACCCTGCAGCACGCGGCCGACGAGGTCATGCTCTTCAAGTACGTCATCAAGAACGTCGCGTGGGAGAACGGCAAGAGCGCGACGTTCATGCCGAAGCCGCTCTTCGGCGACAACGGCTCGGGCATGCACTGCCACCAGTCGTTGTGGAAGGACGGCGAGCCGCTGTTCTACGACGAGCGCGGCTACGGCGGCCTGTCCGACCTCGCCCGCTGGTACATCGGCGGCCTGCTGCACCACGCGCCGTCGCTGCTGGCGTTCACGAACCCGACGGTCAACAGCTACCACCGTCTGGTGCCCGGCTACGAGGCGCCCGTGAACCTCGTGTACTCCGCCCGCAACCGCTCTGCCTGCATCCGCATCCCGGTCACGGGCAGCTCGCCGAAGGCGAAGCGCATCGAGTTCCGGGTTCCGGATCCGTCGAGCAACCCGTACCTCGCGTTCGCGGCTCAGCTCATGGCTGGCCTCGACGGCATCAAGAACAAGATCGAGCCGCTCGCTCCGGTCGACAAGGACCTCTACGAGCTGCCGCCGGACGAGCACGCTGCGATTCCGCAGGTGCCGGGCTCGCTCGGCGAGGTCCTCGACGCCCTCGAGAAGGACAACGAGTACCTGCAGGCCGGCAACGTGTTCCCCGCCGACCTGATCGAGACGTGGATCGACTACAAGCGGACCAACGAGATCGACCCGATCCGCCTGCGTCCGCATCCCCACGAGTTCGAGCTGTACTACGGGATCTAGCACGAGCAGGGCTCCCTCCGCGTCGATTCGCCTCGCGCGCAAGGGAACGAAGGGCGGCCACCGCAAGGTGGTCGCCCTTCCGCTTTCGCGCATTCGAGTGGCCGCACCGGGCAGGGTCGGCCCATAGACTGCATGCGTGGACGAAGCAGACGTTCAGGAGATCCTCACGACCCGTTCGGTGACCCGGCTCCGCGAGATCGACTACGTCGTCCTGCGCGACCAGTTGCCTCGGAATCTCGCTGGCGACGCGGCCTTCGGACGGGTGCTCTTCGCGCACGCGCACGGCCGACTCCCTGGTGACCCGTCCTTGTTCAACGACATGCTGTACGAGATGAAGGCGAACGGCGAGCTGTACAACCCGCTGCGGCAGTTCATCAGCGACAAGGAACTCGGCAAGGAGTTCGTGGCCGCGAGGGTCGGTCGCGAGCACACGGTCCCGACGTTGGCAGTACTCCACACCCGCGCTGCGGCGGCGGCATACTCATTCACGTCCGAGTGCGTCGTCAAGCCGACGCATATGAGCGGACATGTGGCGTTCGTCCATGCCGGCGAGCAGGTCGACTGGGCGAGCCACGAGTGGTGGTGGGACATTAACTACTACCTGATGGGTCGCGAGGCCAACTACGCGCACCTTCGACCGAAGATCATTGTAGAACCGGTCCTCTTCGACGATCCCAACGTCGGCGACGTGAAGATCTTCTGCTGGCGTGGCGAACCTCGGATTGTGCAGATCAACCTGGACCGCCGCACGGACCACCGCATCGGCTTCTTCGATCGGGACTGGAGTCCGCTCCGCTTCTGGTACACGTCCTACCCGACTCCCGATGGCGATGTCCCACGACCGAGGATGCTCACCAAGGCCCTGGAGATCGCGCACGAACTGTCACGGGACCTGGAGTTCTTGAGAGTGGACACCTATCTCAGTGACAGCGAGGTCGTGGTCGGCGAGCTGACCAACTGCCCCGGCAATGCCTGCGAGCGCTTCTCGCCCGAGGGCGGCGAGCGAATGGCGTCCGAGCAGCTGTTCGCCTAGGACGGCGCCGCGGGCGTGTCGGTGCCCCGATTGGGGCGCTCCGCCCTGTCCAATCGAGCCATGATGAGGATCGCGACCGGCTGGCTGTTGGTCGGG
>JBAXSI010000179.1:0-2094 GCA_037130755.1 Actinomycetes bacterium | reverse complement strand
GCGACGACGGTCGAGGGCGGGCAATCGGTGAAGGTCGACCTCGTGTCCGGGGGGACCTGAAGGACCCGTACCCGAGTGGGCCATGACTCCGACCCCGCCGCCCGCCTCGACTTCTGAGCCAGCCGCCGCCACTCGGGTGCGGACGGGGGCTTCCTTTGCCATAGTTCGTCCTGAATTGCGGACGAGGCACAGGAGGCCCGATGAACCACGAGGCAGGCGGCACCGAGATTTCCCTCGACGATCGAGTCCAGGCGTTGATGCCTGCACTCATCGCGGACCTCAAGGAGTTGATCGCCATCCCGTCGGTATCGGCGACGGGTTACCCGCCGGCCACGCACGCGGAGCTGCGCCGCGCCCAGGAGATGGTCACGCGGCTGCTCCTTGAAGCCGGCTGCCAGACGGTGGAGACGATCGAGCTGCCCGACACCGCGCCCGTCGTCGTCGCGGAGATCCCTGCGCCGCCCGGTGCGCCCACGGTGCTGATGTACAGCCACTACGACGTCGTGCCCGCAGGGGACGAGAGCCTGTGGAACACCCCGCCCTTCGAGCCGATCGAGCGCGACGGGGCCATCTTCGGTCGCGGTTCGGCGGACACGAAGTCCAACATCATGGCCCTCATCGGCGCACTGCGCGCCTGGGGCGGGCGGCCTCCGGTCGGCATCAAGGTCGTCATCGAGGGCCAGGAGGAGGTCGGCGGCGGCGCCTTCACCACCTACCCGCCGCAGGACCCGGCGCGGTTCGCGGCCGACGTGATGCTCATCGGCGACCTGGGCAACGTCCGCCCCGGGATCCCCACCCTCACCGTCGGCCTGCGTGGCATGGCCAACGTGATCGTAGAGGTCCGCACGCTTGAATCGGCCAAACACAGCGGGCAGTACGGCGGGGCGGCTCCGGACGCGCTCCTTGCCTTGATGCGCGCCCTGACCTCCCTTCACGACGACGACGGCAACGTCGCAGTGGCCGGACTCCGCCGCAGCGAGTGGACCGGCGGAGGACCCGACGAAGCGGAGTTCCGCCAACTCGCCGAGGCGCTGGACGGCGCTCCCTTGATGGGGACCGGGACCCTTGGTTCGCGCGTGTGGTCGGGTCCGGCCATCACGGTCATCGGTATCGACGTGCCTTCCGTCGCCGGCGCGCTGAACGCGGTCTCGCCCTACGCCCGCGCCAAGCTCAACGTCCGCGTGCACCCCGAGCAGGATCCGGTCGAGGCCCAGGCGGCCGTGGCGACCCACCTGCGCAACGCCATGCCCTTCGGGATTGAGCTGACGGTGCGCGAGGAGGCGACCGGCAGCGGCTTCGCCGCCCGTACCTCGAGCCCTGCCTACACGGCAGCTCGCGAGGCCTGGGCCCAAGCGTGGGGCGCGGAGACGCTGCTGGCCGGAGCGGGCGGATCGATCCCACTGGTGGCCGCACTTTCGCAGGCGGCGCCGAACGCCGACATCCTGCTGGTCGGTGCCACCGACGGATACTCCAACATCCACGGCCCCAACGAACGGGTACTCATCGACGAGTTCGCGCGGACGACACTGGCCGAGGCAGATCTGCTGGGCCGACTGGCCAGGCTCACCTCAGTGAAGGAGTCATGAGCATCGCGGAGTCTCCTCAGGCGGAGGTCGAGGAGTCCGGCTTCATCGCGCGCAGCCTCGGCGTCATCGAGCGGGTCGGCAACAAGGTGCCACACCCGGCCTTGATGTTCCTGGCGCTGTGCATCGGCGTCATCGTGCTGTCCCAGCTGATGGCGTGGGCCGGGGTCGGCGCCACCTACGAGGTGGTGAAGCCGCCTGGCCAGTCGGTGGACGTCCTCGACGTGGCCGGCTCGATCATGCCCGGCGAGGTGCTGCCCAGCCAGCCACCCGCCGCGTCGGATTACGCCGTCGTCACGGAGACCGTCAAGATCCAAGGACTGCTGACGGCGGACGGCATCCGCTTCCTGTTCACGTCGTTCGTGCCCAACTTCATGGGCTTCACCGCGATGGGGATCATCCTCATCGTGATGATCGGCGTCGGCGTGGCCGAACGATCCGGTCTCATCGGCTCGCTGATCCGCAAGCTCGTGGCGTCCTCCCCCGCTGGAGCGCTCACCTACATCATCGT
>JBAXSI010000178.1:0-2142 GCA_037130755.1 Actinomycetes bacterium | reverse complement strand
CAGTTGTCCCCCAGATGTGGGCCAGAGCGCCATCACACGTTGGTAGTACTACCCCCGAGCGATCGCCTTCGCCTCCTTTCGTGGGCGCCATGACAAGGGCGCGTAAGGAGTGGGCGCCCGGCGTCAAGATGCCGTCAAGACCGCTCGCCGGGGAACCGTCGGCGTTCATACGGTGAGTACGTGGCGACCTCGGCAGTCAAGCGGATCATGGTGGGTCAGCCGCTCCGTACGGACTTAGCGGCTCACTCGCTTCTCCCCAAGTGGCTGGCCCTTCCGGTCTTCTGCTCCGATCCCCTCTCGAGCGTGGCGTACGCCACCGAGCAGATCCTGCTGGTGCTCGTGCTGGGCGGCACGGCGGCCTTGTCGATGACGCCGATCGTCGGCCTGGGCGTGATCCTCCTGCTCATCATCGTGGTCGCCTCGTACCGCAAGACCGTGTACGCCTACCCGGGCGGTGGCGGTGCCTACGCGGTGGCGAAGGACAACTTCGGCCAAGGCACGGCGCTCGTGGCGGCCTCCGCGCTCGTCGTGGACTACATCCTGACGGTAGCCGTGTCGGTCACCTCGGGGATCGCGAACCTGATCTCCGCCTTCCCGTCGCTGGATCCGTGGACACTGCAACTCAGTCTGGCCATGGTGGTCCTCCTGACCGTGGTCAACCTCCGCGGAGTCAAGGAATCGGGAGTGTCCTTCGCCTTCCCGACCTATGCGTTCATCGCCAGCGTCCTTGTGATGCTCGGCGTCGGCGCGTTCCACTTCCTGACGGGCAATCCCGTCGTTGCGGAGTCAGCGCACTATCCCGTGCATGCCGCTGAGGCGACCGGTGCGGCAGCGATCTTCCTTCTCTTCCGCGCATTCGCCTCCGGGTGCACGGCCCTGACCGGCGTGGAGGCCGTGAGCAATGGCGTGCCGTTCTTCCGGGCACCGAAGTCGCGCAACGCGGCGTTGACGCTGACAGCAATGGGTGCCTTGGCCGTGGTGATGTTCGGCGGCGTCACCCTGCTGGCGATGAGTTCGGGAGTGAAGATCGCGGAGAACCCCGTCGAACTGGGGCTGCCGCCGGATGCCGTCCAGCAGACGGTGATCGCGCAGCTCGGCAGTGCGGTTTTCGGAGCCGGCAGCATCGGTTTCTTCGCACTGCAGCTGTTCACCACCGCAGTCCTGGTCCTTGCGGCCAACACGGCGTTCAACAGTTTCCCGATCATGGCCTCGGTCCTCGGCCGCGACGGGTATCTGCCCCGGCAGTTCGGCCGACGCGGCGATCGGCTGGTTTTCAGCAATGGGGTGCTGATCCTTGCTACCTCGGCGGCCCTCCTGATCGTCGCCTTCGACGCGAGCGTCACCCGACTGGTCCAGCTGTACATCCTGGGCGTGTTCCTCTCGTTCACGATCTCCCAGGGCGGCATGGTGCGCCATTGGGGTCGCCTGCTCAAGAACGAGACCGGCCGGGCGCGTGCTGTGATGCAGCGGGCGCGGGTGCTCAACTCGGTCGGTGCGACGGTGACCGCCCTGGTGCTCGTCATCGTCGTCGTCACGAAGTTCAGCCATGGTGCCTGGCTGGTGATCATCGCCGTGCCGCTCTTCGTCCTGCTGATGCTGGCGATCCACCAGCACTACGTGCGCACGGACGAGCGCCAGGCAGCACCTCCGGGAGGCGTGACGCTGCCCAGCCGAGTCCACTCTGTGGTCCTCATCGCGCGACTCAACGCGCCGGCCATGCAGGCACTTGCCTTCGCCCGAGCAGCCCGGCCGTTCAGCCTCGTGGGACTGCACATCCAGACCGACCGCAGCGATATCGACGGCCTGGCCGAAGCGTGGGACCAGCGAGATATTCCGGTTCCCCTCGTTGTCCTCGACTCGCCGTTCCGAGATGTAACCGGGCCTGTGGTCGAATACGTCAAGCGGCTCCGAGGTTATAATCCCGGCGACATGGTTGCGGTCTACATCCCCGAGTACGTCGTCACGCACTGGTGGGAGACCTTCCTCCACAACCAGAGCGCGATCCGGTTGAAGACCCGACTGCTCTTCGTGCCCGGGGTGGTCACCACGTCCGTCCCCGTGGTGCTCGCGGATGCGGACCAGTCGCTTGATCCGGCACCGGCGCGACCGACGTACGTGACGGACGAATCGGCGCGGCGAGCC
>JBAXSI010000177.1:0-2153 GCA_037130755.1 Actinomycetes bacterium | reverse complement strand
CGACGCAACGAGTACGCTCGTCGTACCCCATTCAACCTACGGACTACGCGTCCGCACGATGGGTCCGTTCTTGGCGATGTCCGGCCTCCCGACCGGCATCGCGGAGATGCCGGTGCGAAATCCGTTGTTTCGCCTATCTCCCACGGTCAATGACGAGCCGCTCGGCACCGCAATCTTCGGATTCCGCATGGGCTGCGGATTGATTATCCGTAGGTTGAAGAAGAAAGGGCCAAAGAAAGGATCTCCTGACGCATCCGTGGGTGCCGTAACGCTGCCGTGAAAGGGGTGCACGCCGCTCTCGCAATAGATTTCGGGCTGTCTAGGTCCAGAAATCGTGAGCGGAGAACGGCGTGCAGGAAACAAGGGTATGGCGTGCCCTGCTGGGGCTGCAGAACACGGTTGTCGAGGGCGTGGAGTTCGACGAGGACGCGGGCCTGGTCGTGGTGCACGTGCGGCCGGTCGCGTCACGGCGTGGCCGGTGCGGGACGTGCCGGCGGCGCAGTCCTCGCTTCGATCACGGCGATGGCCGGCGCCGGTGGCGGGCCCTGGACCTGGGGACCGTGCAGGCGTTCGTGGAGGCCGACGCGCCCCGGGTGCGGTGCCGCCGGCATGGGGTGGTCGTCGCGTCGGTGCCGTGGGCGCGCCACGACGCCGGCCATACCCGCGACTTCGACGACACCGTCGCGTGGCTGGCCACGGTCACCTCCAAGACCGCCGTGACCCGGCTGATGCGGGTCGCGTGGCGCACGGTCGGGTCGATCGTCGCCCGGGTCTGGGCCGACACCGGCGGCGCGACCGACCGGCTCGAGGGACTGGCCCGGATCGGGATCGACGAGATCTCCTACCGGCGCGGCCAGCAATACCTGACCGTCGTGGTGGACCACGACTCCGGCCGCCTGGTCTGGGCCGCCCCCGGGAACAGCGCCGCGACCCTGCGCAGCTTCTTCGACGCCCTCGGACCGGCCAGAAGCGCTGCCATCACTCACGTCTCCGCCGACGGGGCCGACTGGATCGCAGTCGTCGTCGCGGAGCGGGTCCCCGACGCGGTCCTCTGCGCCGACGCGTTCCACGTCGTCCAATGGGCGACCGCCGCCCTCGACCAGGTCCGCATCGAGGCATGGCGCGACGCCCGCGCAGCCGCGCGATCCGAGCCGAAACGCGGACGCGGAGCACCACGCAAGGACGCCCCACCCCGACCGGCCAGCACCCTCGCGCGGAGCATCCAGCGGTCCCGCTACGCCCTCTGGAAGAACCCCGAGGACCTCACCGACCGTCAGCACGCCAAGCTCGCCTGGATCGCGACGACCGACCCGAAGCTCTACCGCGCCTACCTGCTGAAAGAGGGCCTGCGCACCATCTTCCAGCTCCCCCACGAGGACGCCGTCGAAGCACTCGACCTCTGGCTCGGCTGGGCCAGACGCTGCCGCATCCCCGCGTTCACCAAGCTCGCCCGAAGCGTCAAGAAGTTCCGCGACGTGATCCTCAACGCCATCGCCCACCGGCTCTCCAACTCCCTCATCGAGTCGGTCAACGCCAAGATCCGGCTCATCACCCGCATCGCCTTCGGCTTCAAGAACGTCGACGCCCTCATCGCCCTGGCCATGCTCAGCCTCGGAGGACACCGACCCGTCCTACCCGGCCGAAACTGACCCACGGATGCGTCAGGAGATCCGAAAGAAAGGGCCAGGGAAAGGGCCAACGCCGCAAAGTGACAACCTGTGTTGTCGCCTTGCAGCCCGAAACCTGTTGCAGCGCAACAACTTTCGAGTGGGTCGCCGGGGGCTCGAACCCCGAACCTACGGATTAAAAGCCTTCCCGATCACACCGCGAGCAACCGAATATCAAGCGATTGCAATAGATTCCGACCCAGCCAGACCCTCCCAGAATCACCCAGGCCCGTCAAGAAAGGGCCACTGCCTCGGGGATGAAAGGGCCATGTAAGGGCCAGAGTTGATGGTCAGGCGCACCACCTCTTACGCCGACAGGTACTCGTGGAGCGCCTCGCGGACGATCTCGCTCGATGTCTTGTGATCGGCCTTGGCGCGTCGCTCCAGAGCCGCATGCAACTCCGGGTCCAGCCTGGCCTGGACCGCCTTGGCCGGGCCGTCACCCAGCGTGGGCCGACCCCTGCCGACGTGACGCAACCGGGCGTC
>JBAXSI010000176.1:0-2171 GCA_037130755.1 Actinomycetes bacterium | reverse complement strand
TCGGCGTGCCCATGCAGGAGGAGACCCATGGTCGAGTTGAGCGGCAACAACGCCACGATCGTCATCGTTGTTGCCCTGATCGGGCTGGCCGCCCTCGGCGTCGCCGCCGTACTGGTGCGCCAGGTGCTCGCGGCCGATGAAGGCACCGACAGCATGAAGGAGATCGCCGGCGCCGTTCAGGAAGGCGCAGCCGCCTACCTCAACCGGCAGTTCAAGACGTTGTCCGTGTTCGCGGTCATCGTCTTCTTCCTGCTCTTCCTCCTGCCCGCCGACTCCAACAGCGAGCGCATCGGCCGCAGCATCTTCTTCCTGGTGGGCGCGGTGTTCTCCGCGATCACCGGCTACATGGGCATGTGGCTCGCGGTGCGTGGCAACGTCCGCGTCGCGGCTGCAGCGCGTGAAGAGGGTGGCGAGCAGAAGGCGATGAAGATCGCGTTCCGCACCGGCGGCGTGGCGGGCATGTTCACCGTCGGCCTGGGCCTGTTCGGCGCCGCACTCGTCGTCATCCTCTACAAGGGCGATGCGCCCAAGGTGCTCGAGGGCTTCGGCTTCGGGGCAGCGCTCCTCGCCATGTTCATGCGTGTCGGCGGCGGCATCTTCACCAAGGCTGCTGACGTCGGCGCCGACCTCGTCGGCAAGGTCGAGCAGGGCATCCCCGAGGACGACCCGCGCAACGCCGCCACCATCGCCGACAACGTCGGTGACAACGTGGGCGACTGCGCCGGCATGGCCGCCGACCTCTTCGAGTCCTACGCGGTCACCCTCGTCGCGGCACTGATCCTCGGCAAGGTCGCCTTCGGCGACATCGGCCTGGTCTTCCCGCTCGTGGTCCCCGCCATCGGCGTCATCACCGCGGTGATCGGCATCTTCGCCGTGTCGCCGCGCGCGAACGATCGCTCGGGCATGTCGGCGATCAACCGCGGCTTCTTCATCTCCGCAGTGATCTCCGCGGTACTCGTGACCATCGCCACCTTCTGGCTGCTGCCCGCCAAGATGCTCGACTTCAAGGGCGTCATCACCGACAACCTCGGCCTTGGCGTCCAGATCAGCACCTTCAACCCGCGTGTATTCGCGATCGGCTCGGTACTGATCGGCATCCTGCTCGCTGCGCTCATCCAGCAGCTGACTGCGTACTTCACCGAGACCAACCGTCGACCGGTCGACGACGTCGCCAAGAGCTCGCTCACCGGCTCGGCGACCGTCATCCTTGCGGGCATCTCGATCGGTCTGGAGTCGGCGGTGTACTCGGCGCTGCTCATCGGCGCCGCTGTCTACGCCGCCTTCCTGCTCGGCGGTGGCTCGGTCATCCTTTCGCTGTTCGCCATCGCGCTGGCCGGCACCGGCCTGCTGACCACCGTCGGCGTCATCGTCTCGATGGACACCTTCGGCCCGGTCTCCGACAACGCGCAGGGCATCGCGGAGATGTCCGGCGACGTGCACGGCGAGGGCGCCCAGGTGCTCACGCGTCTCGACGCCGTCGGCAACTCCACCAAGGCCATCACCAAGGGCATCGCGATCGCCACCGCCGTGCTTGCGGCCACCGCGCTGTTCGGTGCATTCCGCGACGCGGTCGTCGAGGCGACGCGGGCCAGTGGCGGTCTCCCGGAGGGCATCAACACGATCCAGGAGTCGCTGCAGTACACCGGCGTCCTCGACGTCGCGAACCCGTCGAACCTTGTCGGCCTGATCATCGGCGCTGCCGTGGTCTTCTACTTCTCCGGCCTGGCCATCAACGCCGTGTCTCGTGCGGCGGGCGCAGTGATCTTCGAGGTGCGTCGCCAGTTCCGCGACCACCCGGGGATCATGGATTACACCGAGAAGCCGGAGTACGGCAAGGTCGTCGACATCGTCACGCGCGACTCCCTGCGCGAACTGGTGACCCCGGGCCTGCTGGCCGTCCTCACCCCGATCGCGGTGGGCATGAGCCTGGGCATCGGGCCGCTGGGCGCGTACCTCGCCGGCACCATCGCCACCGGCGTCCTCATGGCCGTGTTCTTGTCGAACTCGGGCGGCGCGTGGGACAACGCCAAGAAGTTCGTCGAGGACGGCAACTTCGGCGGCAAGGGCTCCGAGGCGCACTCGGCCACGGTCATCGGCGACACGGTCGGCGACCCGTTCAAGGACACCGCCGGCCCGGCCATCAACCCGCTGATCAAGGTCATGAACCTCGT
>JBAXSI010000175.1:0-2177 GCA_037130755.1 Actinomycetes bacterium | reverse complement strand
CTGTTCCCGGCGGAGTTCGCGCAGGATCCGGTGCACGCACTGCGCACGCTTCGCCGCGTCGCGATGAACACTGCACTCGCCGTCACCGTCGAGGACGACCGCTGGGCCAAGGCCCGCGCCAGCGCGAAGGGCCTGCTGCCCACCGGCGACGAATGGCCGATGAACGCCCTCCGCCGCAAGGGCAAGAACTCCCCCGAGGCCAAGCGGTAGCCTCAGCGCAATGAAGGGGATCATTCTCGCCGGCGGGACCGGCAGTCGGCTGTGGCCGATCACCAAGGGCGTGAGCAAGCAACTCCTGCCCGTGTACGACAAGCCGATGATCCACTACCCGCTGTCCACGCTGATGGCGGCCGGGCTACGCGAGATCCTCGTCATCACCACTCCGGAAGACTCAGAGTCCTTCTCCCGACTGCTCGGCGACGGCTCGCCGTGGGGCATGACCATCGAGTACGCGGTGCAGCCCAAGCCGGAGGGACTCGCGCAGGCCTTCCTCATCGCCGAGGACTTCCTCGCAGGTGATCAGGCCGCGCTCATCCTTGGCGACAACCTGTTCTACGGCCCGAGCCTTGGCCGCAAGCTCGCCACACTCACCGAACAGAACGGCGCGCACGTCTTCGCGTACGAGGTAGCCGACCCCAGCGAGTACGGCGTCGTCGAGTTCGACGAAAGCGGCCTGGTGCTGTCGGTCGAGGAGAAGCCAGCGAAGCCGCGCAGCCACTTCGCGATCCCCGGCCTGTACTTCTACGACAGCACCGTCGTCGACGTCGCCAAGAGCATCAAGCCCAGCGCCCGCGGCGAGCTCGAGATCACCACCGTCAACGATCACTACCTGAAGGCCGGAACCCTCACCGTGACGGTGCTCGAACGCGGCACCGCGTGGCTCGACACCGGAACCTTCCGCTCACTGCAGGACGCCGGCGAGTTCGTCCGCGTGATGGAGGACCGCACTGGCACGAAGGTCGGCTGCGTCGAGGAGATCGCCTGGCGCAACGGCTGGATCACAGCGGACGAATTGGTCGCCCTCGCTCATCCGCTGGTCAAGAGCGGCTACGGCGAGTACCTCCTGCGCCTCGCCGCGCGCGCCTAGCTGCCCTGCCGCTCCAAGGCGACCCGTTCAATCCGGACGAGCATCGCCGACGACGGCGTGACCTTGCCGCTGACATAGGTGCTCAGCCGTGACGCTGACGTTCCGATCAGTTCAGCAAAGTGGGCCGCTGTCATTCCGGATGCGCTGACGGCCGCACGCACGCGTTGAGCCACCTCATCTCGGTCCCGACGGTCCATGTTCTCTCGCGCCGTCTCGATCGATCTCAGGAAAAGCGGCGCCACGCCTGGAAGTGGTTCGTATGAAAGGAATCCCTCGACCCGACGTGCAACCGTTCCCCACGGATTCCGGCGCACTTCCGCGAAGAGTGGCTGCCAGTCGGACACCAGGCCCCGCTCCAGTGCCGTCACGATCGCCTCGTAGGGCCACGTCGTCACGTCGTCGTCCGGTGACGCGTCGACGTTTCGAAACGCGACGGCCATCACGCACCACCGGCAAGACGAAGGGCCAGGACCTGGCAGGCGTCGACGACGGTGGTCCAGTCATGCCAGCGGGGGACCAGTCCCTTGTAGCGCGCAAGCTCCCGCGTGACGGGCTCATCCCGTGGACTTGGTTCGGCCAGTTGCAGCACCAGGGAGGTGAGGACCGAGCCGTCCTGCTCCGAGCGATCGTCGTAGTACTCGTCAATGTGCTGAAGGACTTCCACAGCGTGCTCGATTCCTACGTGGTCTGCGAGAGCGACGACATCGAGGTAGTCGCGCACCTGATTGCGCTGGACGACGAGGTAGGCCTTGACCCGCAGCGACTCATCGGCAGTGGGCGCCGTCACCTGCAACTCAGGACCGACCTCGACGACGCAGGTCTCGAGCGGACGAGTCCGCCGCATCTGACGCAGCCCGGCCTCAACTCCGTCCGGCGGTTCGGTGATGTACTCGGCCAGGTCGGTCAGGGCGAAGTCAAGATCTCTCGACACGAACGGCTTCCAGACAGAGCCACCACGGGGCGCTTGATCCGTGCTGAGCATGCGCTCATATTATCAGCACTGATAACTGGCGTGAGGGATCAACCCTTGCGGCCGAAGCGGCGCAGCGGGGCAGTGACGCGCCAACTTCGGCTCGACAGGATCGCGGAG
>JBAXSI010000174.1:0-2196 GCA_037130755.1 Actinomycetes bacterium | reverse complement strand
CATCACGATCCTGTTCTTCGCCGCCGGCATGGGCTACGGCCGCGGGGCTGGCACCATCCGAACGAGCACCGAGGCCATCGACGCGATCACGAAGTCGTGGGCGGGGCTGGCGGGGCTGCTCCTGCTGTTCCTGCTCATCGCTCAGTTCATCGCGTACTTCAACTACTCCAAGATGCCGCAGGTCGCGGCCGTGAAGCTCGGCGACCTGATCGAACGGGTCGACATCGGCGCGGGCTGGTTGCTGATGCTGGCCATCGGGATCACCATCGTGGTCGGCGTGATCCTGCCGCAGGCGATCGCCAAGTGGGCGCTGCTCGCACCCATCTTCATCCCGGTGTTCATGCGCCTGGGCGTCGATCCCGCAGCCGTGCTCGCGGCCTACCGCGTGGGCGACTCGCCGATCAACATCGTCACGCCGATCATGGCCTACTTCCCGCTGATCGTCGTCTACGCGGCGCGCTACGACAAACGGTCCGGCATCGGCACCGTGATCGCACTGATGCTCCCCTACTTCCTCGCGCTCACCGTCGTGTGGACGGCGTTCTTCATGGTCTGGTACGTCGCCGGCATTCCTTGGGGCCTCTAGACCCCGTCCTCACATGCAACGAGATGGGCCCCGGGGCAATCCCCGGGGCCCATCTGGTTGAAGCGTCCCACTGCTGGTTCCCGCTAGGCCTTGGCGCTCTCGCTCACCCGGGCCCGGCCGGCCTCCGTGGCGGCCGGCACCTCCACAAGGCGTCCGCTCAGCACGTCATAGATGTAGCCGTAGATCGGAATCGAGCCCGGCACCAGCGGATGGTTGCGGATGCGACTGACGTCGGCAGCCACACTGGCCGCGTTGTCGTCGATGGTCAGCCAGTCGATGTACCGGCCCTCGATGTGCCCGGGGCCCTCGCCCACGTCGGTGAAGCCGTCCTCGCCCAGATGCGCCGTCTCCAGGCTGCTGTGCAGCAGGTCGCCCATCAAGTCGTTGGTGAAGAACTCCATGCCGCAGTTGCTGTGGTGAATGACGAACCACTCCTTGGTGCCGAGCAACTTGTACGAGATCACCAGGGAACGGATCGCGTCGTCGCTGGCGCGGCCGCCTGCGTTGCGGATGACGTGCGCGTCGCCCTCGGTCAGGCCCGCGTACTTGGCCGGATCCAGGCGGGCATCCATGCAGGTGAGGATGGCGAACTGCCGGGCCGGCGGGAGCGCAAGTTGGGACTTGTCACCGAAGGTGGCGGCGTACGTGTCATTGGCGTCGAGGACTTCGTTGAGAACAGACATGAGGATTCCTTTCGAGGGGGAAAACCGAGGGGGAAAACCGAAGGTGGGTGAGGGACGGCAGCGGCCGCGCAGCTGGCCCGGTCAGGGCGTGGGTCGACATGCGGCCGCGCACACCCGCATGAAGTCGACGATGCGACGGCGTGTGAACGGACCCTGCGACAGCACGCGCAAACCATAGCAAATCGGTGGTTAATGCCTAAACAGCCCAGTCGGGGTCAGACACCCGGCGCGGTTGGGCCGCTACCGAGGAACGCGTTCGGAGATCGACTCGGCAATGCGCCTGGCCTCGATGCCCATCTCGCGCAGCATGCCGGTCTCGGCCACGTGGTAGCCGCAGAAGTACAGCCCGGGGATGCCCGCCTCGTACCCCGACTTCACGGGTGCTCCGTTGGCGTCCAGGGCGTCCGCAGCATCGAGGAACTCATCGATCCGCGCCCGGTAGCCGGTGGCCAGGATCACGGCATCGAAATCGGCCTCGGACCCGTCGACGAACCGGACCCCGTGCGGGGTGAACGACGCAATGCCGGGATGCACGCGCACGGTCCCGCGCTTGATGAGCGCCATCGTCCCGATGTCGATCAACGGGATCTGCCTGTCCTTGCTGATCTGCATCGCGGGGCCGTAAGGCAGCTTCACCAGGCCGTACTTCGTGATGTCCCCGACGGTCACTCGCAGAACGGGCCCGTTCACCGCGTCCGCGACGGCCGGCGGCAGTCGCTTCTGCGCGATCGCGATCGACAGGATCGGAATCCCCAGGACCTCCTTGGGGATGACGTTGACGGCGCTTCGGACGGCCAACGCCGCCTGCGCCCCGCTCTCGGTGAGGTCGATGGCGATCTCGCCGCCCGAGTTGCCGAATCCGACGACGAGCACGCGCTGGCCGCGGAAGCCCTCTCCGTTCAGGTACTCCGAGCTGTGCAGCACCCG
>JBAXSI010000173.1:0-2271 GCA_037130755.1 Actinomycetes bacterium | reverse complement strand
GATCCTGATGCTGACGGCGAAGGACGGCGAGTACGACCAGGCCGACGCCCTCGACTTGGGGGCGGACGACTACCTCACGAAGCCGTTCAGCTTCGTGGTCCTCGTAGCCCACATCCGCGCCCTCCTGCGCCGCGTCGTCTCTGAGCGGCCCACGATCCTGGAGGTGGGCGATCTCGCACTGGATCCCGTCACCCGGGTTGTCACCCGTCAGGGAACGACCGTGGCCCTGACGCCACGGGAGTTCGCCCTGCTGGAGTACTTGATGCGCCACCCCGGGGAGGTCGCCACCAAGGGCGAGCTCATCGACCACGTGTGGGACACCAGTTTCGACGGCCCCCTCAACGTGGTCGAGGTCTACATCGGCTACCTCCGCAAGAAGATCGACGCCCCCTTCGGCGTGCAGTCGCTGGCGACCGTCCGAGGGTTCGGCTACCGCCTCGACCCCGTCGGGGCATCGCGATCGACGATGGGCAGCAGCACCGACACCTGAGCTCCACCCAGACTGCTCGAGCCGATCTCGATGCGGCCACCGTGCAAGTGGGCGATCTCGCTCGCGATCGCGAGCCCCAAGCCGGCACCTCCATGATCGCGAGCGCGGTGGTCGTCGAGACGCACAAAGCGGTCCAGCACCGACACACGCCCATCGGCCGGGATCCCCGGGCCGTCGTCGTCCACGCTCATGAGGGCCCCAGCGTTCGTCGCCGATACCCCCAGTTGGATCTCATGCGAGGCGAACCGCACGGCGTTGTCGACGAGATTGCGCAGGGCCTGCGCCAGCCGCTCGGGGTCCGCAACGACCTGAATCGGCTCGATATGAGTCGTGATCGTGAGATCCGTCTGGGCGCGCAGCCGCCGTGCCTCACTGGCCACGAGGTCATCGAGATCGACGTCCACCCGATGCAACGGGATCGCACCCTCGTCAGCTCGGGCAAGCAGCAGGAGGTCCCCCACCAGACGGGTCATCCGGTCGACCTCATCGCTGAGCACGGGTTCGGCTTCGACCCAGGCGTCGCCTCCACCGATGGACTGGGCCACGTCCAACGACGTGCGCATCGAAGTCAGCGGGCTGCGCAATTCGTGACTGGCATCCGCGATGAACCGGCGCTGGGTTGACGCCGAAGCCTCAAGACGGCCAAGCATGTGATTCATCGTCGTTGCGAGCGCCGCAATCTCGTCCTTGGCCACCGGAACGGGAACTCGCTCGTGAAGGTCGCTCGCCCCGATCATCTCGACCCGATCGCGGATCCTGTCGACACTGCGAAGTGACCGACCAACCGCCACCCACGTCACCACGCCCACCGCGGCCAGCAGGAAGGGTGACCCGAGCACCAGGAGCCACCCAACGAGCGTGTAGACCTTCTGCACCTGAACCAGCGACTGCGCTGTAATAACCGTGACGACCTCGTCCTTCGCCTGCACCGCAACTACGGCGACAAGGTAGGCGTCGTTGTCGACGAACGGCAACTGAACCTGGGAGGTCGTGGGCTCTGAGCCGTCGGGTGCAGTCACCGGAATCGCCGGCTCACCGGTGATGCTGGGCGACGAGGCTACGACGGTGCCAGTCGAGTTCACGATCTGAACCAGCGTGCCGTCCCCCGGTGCGGCGTCGATGGTCGGAGTGGCCGCCTCAATGTCCTCGTCGGCGATCTGCGCTGCCACATCACGCGCCCGCTGCTGCACGCTCTGTTCGACGGAGTTGGTCAGCGCCACGCGCAGAACCACGACCAATGTGATGCCGCCACCGATGAGGGCTACTGCAACAACCAGGACAGCCGCGATCGTGGAACGGGCCCGAACACCGCGTCGGCTCCAGAACCCCTTCACCGATCGGCCGCGCCTCATGCGCTGAGCATAGGTGCGCTTCCTGAGAGGTTCCTGAGACAACGAGGGATCGACGATGTGCAGGCGTGTACAGCCGCCCTCAGGTTCTCTCAGCAGTCTCTTGGGCTGCGGGATGCATGGTGGAAATCGAGCAAGGGCAACGACCCTCGCCAGACACCGGAGGCTCAACCATGCGAATCACCAGGAAGCAGACCATCGCCGCGGCCACCGCCGCAGCCGCAATCGCCGTACTGGGAGGAACCGGAGTTGCCATGGCCGCCAACGGCCCCGCACCGGCCAACCCGTCAGCAGTGATCACGACGGACACCACCACACCGAGCACCGCGGACGCCACCACTCCCGGTGGCGCGACCGAGGCTGTCGATGGCACGGACGCCAGCGACGGTGCGGATCAGGGTCCGGACGCGAATCCCAACGAGCCTGGCCATC
>JBAXSI010000172.1:0-2289 GCA_037130755.1 Actinomycetes bacterium | reverse complement strand
GAGGAGCCACGTCAGCCCGACAACATCCTGCCCGCGCAAGCGATGCTGCCGACGCCTGCCGAATCAGCAGGACCCGCCGCGAGGCCCGGGGAGGCTTTGCGACCGATGTCGGCTCGCTCGATGGGACACTGACGGTATGGCCGTAGTAGATGATCCGCGTCTCCAGGCCGCGCGGTTCTCATCGGCGATCGTGGGCACTGCGGTCGTGTGGCTCACGGTGTTGGCATTCGCACGGGCCAACCCGGTCGACCTGACGGTGGCCTTGCTGGTCGTGCTGGCAGAGGTGCTGGCCGTGGCCGTGCTGAGCGGCCCGGTATTGGCGGTCCTGGTCGCCTTGGCGGCGGGCGTCCTTGTCAACTGGTACCTGGTCCCGCCTTTCGGCACGTTCGCGATCGACAGCGCTGACAACGTCGTCGCGCTGGTCGTCTTCACGTTGGTCGCGGTAGTGGCTGCGACGCTCGTGGAGTTGGGTGCACGGGCCCGCTCGCGCGCGCGGGAGTCAACCCGGCAGGCGGAGTTGCTGGGCGACATCGTCGTCCCCAGCGAGGGAGAGAATGCGGCAAAGGCACTGGAGCGCGTGCGCGAAGGGCTCCACCTCGACCAGGTCGAGTTGATCGGGCACTCCGGAGGCGAGCCCTCGCGGGCGTTGGCGTCGACCGGTCCTGCCTCTGCCACCCCGGTCGTGCTCGATGTCGCGTTGCCCGACGGCTACCGAATGATCGGCCGTGGCGCCGAGATGTTCGCGCCCGACCCTGACTTCCTCACCTCCCTCGGATCTGCTGCGGTCCGAGCCTTCGAAAGCCAACGCCTGCACGAGGAGAGCCTCCGAGCGGACGAACTGGAGGCAATCGACAGGGCGCGGACGGCGTTGCTTGCGAGTGTCGGCCACGATCTGCGGACTCCGCTTGCTGGCCTGAGGGTCAGTATCGAGACGCTGCGCGCCCTCGATTCGTCCTTGGATCAGGTCGACCGCGTTGCGCTCATGGAGACGATCGAGTTGTCCGCGGAACGGCTGGACGAGCTCATTACGAACCTACTCGACATGAGTCGCCTACAGGCAGGCGCGCTGATCGCCCACCCGGAACCGACCGATGTCTCCGACGTCATTGATCGCGTGGTCATCGCCCTTCCGGATGATCGGCTCGAGGTGCACGTCGGCGCTGACCTGCCCTCGGTCAAGGCGGATCCGGCGTTGCTCGAACGGATGGTCGCCAATCTGGTGTCGAACGCACTCCGGTACTCACCACCAGGGTCCGCCGTGGTGATCGTGGCTCACCGAGAGGCCGCATCCGTGCAGGTCAACGTGATCGACCGAGGACCCGGAATCCCTGATCAGCACGCGGCGGAGGTATTCGAGCCGTTCCACCGCGTCGGCGCGCAGCCGGACGGCGGGACGGGCCTTGGCCTAGCGATCGTCAAGGGGTTCGGCGACGCGATGGGCATCTCCGTGCGACTCACCACGGGTCCGAATGGTGGCCTCACCGCGAGCCTGGACATGCCCCAGTGGATGGCGGCGGAGCCGATTCGATGACTTCCGTGCTGCTCGTCGAGGACGATGACAACCTTCGAAGGGCACTGACCCTCACACTGCGCGCGCGTGGATACCAAATCACGGACGTGGCCGCAGGTCGCCCCGCAATCGACGAACTACATCGGCATCGATTCGATGTGGTGGTCCTGGATCTCGGCCTGCCGGATATTGACGGCGTCGACGTGATTCGCCAGGTCCGCATGGACAGCACCATCCCGATCATCGTGCTGTCGGCGCGACGGGATGAGGTCGACAAGGTGCGCGCGCTGGATGCAGGTGCCGACGACTACATGACGAAGCCGTTCGGCGTCGACGAGTTGCTGGCTCGCGTGCGCGCGGCGGTCCGGAGGTCCGGTCGAGGGTCCGAGCAGCGAACGATTTCCACGCCGAACTTCGTGATCGACCTCGGTACCAAGACCGCGGTGGATGGTCGCGGAGACTCGATCCATCTCACTCCGACCGAGTGGGGGGTGCTCGAGACGCTGGTGAAGGCGAACGGTCTTCTCGTGTCATCGGCGGACTTGTTGTTGGAAGTCTGGGGACCGGGCTACGACGAACAGACCAACTACTTGAGGGTCTACGTCGGACAACTGCGGAGGAAGTTGGAGCCGGACCCGTCACGGCCGCGCTACCTCATCACCTCGCCAGGGATCGGATACCGGTTCGTCGTCTCTGGTGCTGAGGGATGAGGTAGCGCCGCCGCCTACATCGGGATGGCCTCGTAGACCTGAACGCCATCGTGTGCGGGGCAGCCGTCG
>JBAXSI010000171.1:0-2329 GCA_037130755.1 Actinomycetes bacterium | reverse complement strand
GGTCGGTGGCTTCACGGATCGCGTTCCGAGCCAGGCGCGCCCGCCACAGCGCCGCAACGTTACCGTTCGCGAGGGCGTTGGTAGCAGCTGTCTCAGCCCAGGAATCGGCCTCGTCGTACGGCCCCGAGACAATCGCGACGCCGACTTGAGCGAGCATGATGTCGACGCCGGTCGCGCTCTCCGGCGGAACGAGCGTCGCGGCGGTTTTCAGCAGCGCGCTGGCTCCCAGGACGTCGCCGACGTTGTTGGCGCGGCTCGCGCAGGCCATCAACCGTTCGGCGGCATTCTCGGACAGTGCCGCGTCGGGGCGACCCAAGTCCAGCCGGTACGACGCGGCGCGAGCCAGATGGGACGCCACGATCTCTGGCGCAAGATGGCCGACCGCGGTCCCGTCCAGCCACGTGCCGACGGCTTCATGCCACGTGGCACGGAGGGCGAGGGGAATCTCGGCGTAGGCCGATTCGCGGACGAGAAGATGGCAGAACGCGACCGCGTCGTGACCCGGGATGTCGGATCGCGTCGGGCGGAAGAGGTCTGCTCGGATCAGCGAGTCGATCTCGGCGCGCACGTCCGTTCCGGTGCCGAGAACCTGCTCGACGGCTTCGACGTAGAACGTCTGCCCTATGATCGAAGCTGCCGCGACGACCTCCCGTTGAGCAGGCGTGAGCTGGTCGAGCCGTGCTGACAGCAAGGCGTGAACGCTCGACGGGATGACCACATCATGAAGCCCGGACACCGGTCGCCACTCGTCACCTTGCGGCACGAGCAGTCCGCGGTCGGAGAGGCCGGCGACGACTTCCTCGATGAAGAGGGGGACGCCTTCGGCTGCGTTGGTGATTCGGGCGAGGAGGGTCGGGTCAACGCCGGAGCCAAGAAGCGTGCTCGTGAGGGCGGCGCTGTCCTCGTCGTTGAGTGGGGAAAGACTCATCGTGATCGCTTGCGTGTGCCCGGACGACCACGTCAGCCGCATGCTCAAGAACTCCGGACGCGCCATGGCAACGACGAGGATCGGAGCGTCGCGCGAAAGGTCCGTCAGATGCTCCACGACGTCGAGAAACGCAGGCTTGGCCCACTGGACATCGTCGATGACGAGTACCACCGGACCTGACATCGCCAACGTCTCCAGGAGCCGACGAAAGGCCCACGCCATGTGCGATTCGCCCGCAGGGGCCGCGACGCCCAGGATTGCGTCGAGCCCGGCGGCGATCTGGTCGGCATGCTCCGCGTGGGAGAGCATCGCCGGCCACGACGGCCCCCTGACTTCTCGTACGCGCTGGAGCGCCTGCACGAGCGGCCAGAAGGTGATGCCTTCTCCGTAGGGCGGACAACGGCCCTCCAGGATGAGGGCCTCCGTTCGGATTCGATCGAGGAACTCGTTCACCAGTCGTGTCTTGCCCACGCCCGGGATCCCGAGAATCGTGAGCAAGACACAGCAGTCTTCAGATGAGGCCGCTTCATACGCATCACGGACGAGGGCGAGCTGCCGCTGACGTCCGAGCATCGGACCGGAGAATCGTCGAGGTCTGGGTGACTCCACGGGCCGCTCAACCGACACAAGGCGAAACGCGGTGAGCAACTGATCCTTGCCCTTGACGGAGAACTCAGCCATTGGCTCAGTCGTGACCGCATCCCGCACCAGGAGCTCCGTCTCGCGACTGAGCAGTGCGGTGCCGGGCTGAGCCTTCTGCTCCAGTCGTGCGCCCACGTTGGCAACATCTCCGACCATCAACGAGACATCGACCTTCCCGTCAGTGATCACGGTTTCACCGGTGTTGATGCCGATTCTCACGGCAAGCTGAACGCCCAATCGCGGACGTAGATCCGCGTTCAACCGCGCAATCTCCTCGAGAAGGTCGGAGGCTGCGCGGACGGCCCGCAGAGCGTCGTCCTCGTGGACCGTCGGTATACCGAAAACCCCCAACACGGCATCGCCAACGTACTTGGCAACAGTTCCGCCGTGGCGCTCGACGGCGGCTCGCGCCACTGCCCAGTAGGAGGTCATCACGCTCGCCAGCACCTCGGGATCGAGTGAGGAGCCGAGCGGGGTCGAGTCGACGAGGTCGGCGAAGAGGACGGTCACGATCTTGCGGCGAATCGCCCTACTCGCAGAGATGGCCGTGCCGCACCAGGGACAGAAGGTGAATGCGGCCTCGTCAAGCGTGTGACCGCAGGCAGCACATTCCCCCATCTTGGGAGTGTAGGGAGGGCTGGCTCACGGCGTAAGGCCCGAAGACGCATCCTCACTCATCGGGCAGAGACGCCAGGATCTCGATGGTCCGGCGCGCCAGCACCGCGGCGGCATTCTCGATGGCCTCCGCGGGCGGGGCGA
>JBAXSI010000170.1:0-2355 GCA_037130755.1 Actinomycetes bacterium | reverse complement strand
CCACCCCGTGGGTCAACGTGTCGGCCGCCTCGACACGTGCCGGCGAGCAGCGTCCCGTCCGGACCGGACGCATCGTGGCGCAAGTCGTCGCGGCAGCAGCAATCGTCGTCGTCCTGGTATCGCTGCTCGGGGGATTCGCCAGCCGCAAGCTCGCCGAGCAGGAGGCCGTCCACGACGCGGCCAACACCACCGACCTGCTGGCTGACGCAGTTGTCCAGCCGGCCATCACCGACGAGCTCGCAGCCATGCAGCCCGAAGCCATGGCGTCGTTCGACGCGCTCGTGCGCGCGCACGTCCTCGGCTCGTCGATCGTCCGGGTCAAGGTGTGGACACCGGACGGCAAGATCGTCTACTCCGACGAGCCACGCGTCATCGGCGAGACGTTCACCCTCGGCGAGGAGGAGCGGGGGGTGCTCACCAATCCGGTGACCCGCGCCGAGATCTCAGACCTCTCCAAGCCCGAGAACCGCTACGAGACCGGCCAGGACCGACTTCTCGAGGTCTATCGGCCCGTCTGGACGTCCTCGGGCCAGCCACTCCTGTTCGAGACTTATGCCAAGTACGACGCCGTGACATCACGCACTGGCGACCTCTGGCGCGGCTTCGCGGGCATCACGCTGACCAGCCTGCTGCTGCTCGTAGCGCTCCTCATCCCGGTCCTGTGGCGGCTCATCGATCGGCTGCGCTCAGCGCAGACGCAACGCGAGCTCCTTCTGCAGCACGCCGTGGATGCGTCCGCAGACGAGCGGCAGCGGATCGCCGCGAACCTGCATGATGGCGTCGTGCAGGAGCTCGCCGCATCGTCATTCGCCGTCGCCGGTGCCGCGGGGCAGGCGCAGTCCCTCGGCCACCCGGGACTCGCCGCACACCTGAACGAGGTCGTAGCCACCGTGCGCGCGAGCATCAGTGGTCTGCGTTCCCTGCTCGTGGACATCTACCCCCCGAACCTGCGCACTGCGGGGCTGTACACCGCGCTCGACGACTTGGCGACGGCCTTGCGTGCCCGTGAGGTCGAGGTGACCATCGACGTCCCGGCCGACGTGGCCGACCGGTTGGACGACGACCAGGAGCGGCTGGTCTTCCGCGTCGCGCAGGAATGCCTGCGTAACACCGCCAAGCACGCTGGCGCTCAGCATGTGGCTGTGACCTTGGCAAGCGAGGGCAGGTCGATCATGCTGGTCGTCGCCGACGACGGTCGTGGCTTCGATCCGGTCAGCCTGCTGGCCGACCCCGAGCACGGCCACTTCGGCCTGCGGATCCTGGGCGATCTGGCCTCGAGCGCCGGCGCGGCCCTGGATGTGGCGTCCGCCCCCGGCGAGGGCACGCGGTGGCGACTAACGTTGCCCCAATCATGACCACCGTCCTCCTCGTCGACGATCACTCACTCCTGCGCTCCGGGCTCGCCACGCTGATCGAATCCACCGGCGACCTGCACGTGGTCGGGCAGGCAGCCGACGGCGAGCAGGCGCTGGCGGTGGCCCTCGAGTGCACGCCCGACGTGATCCTCATGGACCTGTCGATGCCGATCGTCGACGGCGTTGAGGCCACTCGCAATGTTCTTGCGGCCCTCCCGGACACCAAGGTGGTCGTGCTCACGTCCTTCTCCGACCGCGCTCAGGTGGAGCGGGCACTGCAGGCGGGAGCCATCGGCTATGTCCTGAAGGACGCCGATCCCCAGGACCTCGTCGCGGCCGTGCGATCCGCCGCGGCCGGGCACGCACCGATCGACCCCCGAGTCGCCCGGGCCCTGCTCCCTTCTGCGAAGGTCTCCTCGCCCACCGACCAGCTCAGTGCCCGCGAGATCGAGGTGCTGCGATTGATCGGCAAGGGCATGGCCAACAAGCAGATCGGGCGCGCCCTGGGCATCCAGGAGAACACCGTCAAGGCGCATGTCGGCAGCATCTTCAGGGCGATCGGAGTCACCGACCGCACCAGCGCGGCCCTGTGGGCGCGCGAGAACCTCCCCGACGACTGACGTGCCTCACCTGCCGGCATCCCCTCTATGGGGGGTCTGGAGGTAGTAGTACCAATGTGGGATTGCCGCTTGGACGCGGCGGCCCGGATGCTTGGGGCAACGAAGAGAAGCCCCCTCAGCTCTAGGAGAACCCCATGAATGCCAAGGCCCTTCGCCTTATCACGATCACTGCCGCAGTCGCACTGACCTCGCTGGGCACCGTCTCGGCCGCCCAGGCCAAGCAGGGTGCGGACGACACCACCCCGCAGGTCCAGTCCTCGGCCAGCGCGACGCCGGGTTCGGATGACGCCGTCCCGCACGTGTCCGGTGCTGACGATGCCGTCCCGCACGTGTCCGGTGCTGACGACGCCGTCCCGCACGTGTCCGGTGCTGACGACGCC
>JBAXSI010000017.1:0-65989 GCA_037130755.1 Actinomycetes bacterium | reverse complement strand
CGGCACCGCGGTGCCGGTGCACCCCGACGCGGTACGGGACCTCATCGCCGACCCGAGGGTCGCCGTGACGCTGCGCCGGCTGGTCACCGACCCTGTCACCGGGCACCTGCTTGACGCCGGCCGCCGCGCCTACCAAGCACCGGCCGCCCTGCGCGCGTTCATCGCCGCCCGGGACGGGACCTGCCGCTTCCCCGGCTGCGCCCGCCGCGCCGACACGTGCCAGGTCGACCATGCGGTTGCCTGGGATGACGGCGGCCGCACCGACCTCGCCAACCTTGGTGCCCTATGCACGCGGCACCACCAGCTCAAAACCCACGCGGGCTGGGACGTTCTCGCCAGCCGCCCCGACGGCTCCTGCAGCTGGCGCTCACCGGGCGGGCGACCATACGAACACGCGGCCCGGCCGGTCCTGCCTGCCGAATCGCCGCCTCCACCCATGCCCGCGACCCCAGCACGTGATCCCGACCCTCCACCCTTCTGACTCGCGTCGGCAGGGCCGATTCGTGGTGAACATTTGCAGCCCCTTACCCTGCGGAGCACGAGCCCGTAGCCTGCTCGGAACGGTGTTTCCCCCTAGGAGCCAGCCATGTCGTACACCCCAGATCCCGCCGAGGGTCAGCGCATCCACGCCCTCGATCGCGCCCATGTCTTCCACTCGTGGAGTGCACAGGGCGCCCTCAACCCGATGAACATCGCAGCCGCGGAGGGCTGCTACGTCTGGGACTACGACGGCAACCGCTACCTCGACCTGTCGTCGCAGCTGGTCAACGTCAACATCGGCCATCAGCACCCCAAGGTCGTCAAGGCGATCCAGGAGCAGGCCGCCCTGCTGTCGACCATCGCGCCGCAGCATGCCAACGCCGCCCGCGGCGAGGCCGCGCACCGCATCGCCGAGCTGTCACCGGACGGCTTCAACAAGGTCTTCTTCACCAACGGTGGCGCGGACGCCAACGAGAACGCCATCCGCATGGCCCGTCTTCACACGGGCAAGGAGAAGGTGCTCGCCTTCTATCGCTCGTACCACGGCAACACCGGCACGGCCATCCAGGCGACGGGCGACCCGCGTCGTTGGCCGAATGAGTACGCCGACCACGTCGTGCACTTCTTCGGCCCCTACCCGTATCGCTCCTCGTTCTGGTCGACGTCACCCGAGCAGGAGACCGAGCGGGCGCTGCACCACCTCGAGCAGGTCATCGCGTTCGAGGGTCCCGGCACGATCGCCTGCATCCTTATCGAGTCCGTGGTCGGCACTGCCGGTGTGATCATCCCGCCGCCGGGCTACATGGAGGGCGTTCGCGCCCTGTGCGACAAGCACGGAATCGTCCTCATCGCCGACGAGGTCATGTCTGGCTTCGGCCGCACGGGCAAGTGGTTCGCCTTCGAGCACTTCAACATCGTGCCGGACCTGATCACCTTCGCGAAGGGCTCCAACTCCGGCTACGTGCCGGTCGGCGGCGTCATCATCAAGGACGACATCGCGCACACATTCGACGAGCGGGTGTTCCCCGGTGGCCTGACGTACTCCGGGCATCCGCTCGCGGCCGCCTCGATTGTCGCGTCCATCGACGCGATGAAGGAGGAGGGCATCGTCGACAACGCAGCGCACATCGGCGAGGACGTGCTCGGTCCCGGCCTTCGTGAGCTCGCCGAGCGTCACCCGGTGATCGGCGAGGTGCGCGGCCTGGGTGTCTTCTGGGCCCTCGACCTGGTGAGCAACCGCGTCACCCGTGAGCCGCTTGCTCCCTACGGCGGCACGTCGCCGGCGATGGGCGAGCTCATGGTTGCGATCAAGAAGGGCGGCGCCCTGCCGTTCACCAACTTCAACCGGCTCCACGTCGTGCCGCCGTGCACGATCAGCGACGCCGAGGCGAAGGAAGGCCTGGCCATTCTTGACGACGCGTTCTCAGCGATCGACAAGCATTACGTCGGCTAGGACGTGGATGTTCACGAAGCCCCGGGCCACGTGACCGGGGCTTCGTCATGTGGCCTCTCCACTTAGTCACGGTACTCATGCGGGAATATCGCCAGTCGAAGCTCATCGCGACATGCGGGGCGGTGTACCTGGGATGCGAGGGCCGGCTGCGTTTCCGAGGCCGTGTGGAACGATACCGAGCATGTCGATGGGCGGGGACTTCGAGTTCGGTCGGCTGCACCATGTCCAGTTGGCGATCCCTTCGGGGGGTGAGGATGCCTGCCGCGCCTTCTGGGGCGACACGCTGGGGATGACAGAACTGATGAAGCCGCCGGTGCTCGCTTCGCGTGGCGGTTGCTGGTTTCGAGGCGGTGGTTTCGAGGTTCATCTGGGAGTGGAGCAGGACTTCGCCCCCGCGGTGAAGGCCCACCCCGGCATCTTGGTGCGCGACTTGACCGGACTGGCCGCCCGTTTCGAGGCTCACCGACTTCCGGTTAGGTGGGATAGCGACTTTCCCGGGTTCTCCCGCTTTTATGCCGATGACCCGTTCGGCAATCGGTTGGAATTCTTGGAGCCTCTGCCCGCCTAAAACCAGCCGACTCAGCTGAGTGGTTCGATTGCGGGGGCCAGATGGAGAGGTCGTTAGCTTCGTTCGGTCGCTCACTAGGCTTATGCCGTGAAGGTCCTCGTCATCGGCTCGGGTGCTCGCGAGCATGCACTTGTCACCTCCCTGTTGGCGGACGACGAGGTCACCGAGGTGGTCGTCGCACCGGGCAACGCTGGCATCGCACAGATCGCCCGAGTGCAGCCGATCGACGTGCAGGACTCGGAGGCCATCGCCGGACTCGCTGCATCCGAGGCCGTGGACCTCGTGGTCGTGGGCCCAGAGGTGCCGCTGGTCGCCGGAGCCGCGGATGCGGTCCGTTCGCGCGGCATTGCCTGCTTCGGCCCGTCGGCTGAGGCCGCGCAGCTCGAAGGAAGCAAGGCCTTCGCCAAGCAGGTGATGGCCGAGGCCGGCATCCCCACGGCGATGGCGCATGTCTGCACGACGGTTGACGAGGTCGCCTCCGCGCTCGACCAGTTCGGTGCGCCGTACGTCGTCAAGGACGATGGACTGGCCGCGGGCAAGGGCGTCGTCGTCACGGGCGATCGTGAAGAGGCGCTGGCACACGGCAGGGCCTGCCTGGCTCGCGGCAATGACGCGCAGATCGTGGTCGAGGAGTTCCTCGACGGACCTGAGGTATCGCTGTTCGCCATCACCGATGGCGAGACAGTCCTCCCCCTCCACCCTGCGCAGGACTTCAAACGGGTGGGCGACAACGACGAAGGCCCGAACACGGGCGGAATGGGCGCCTATTCCCCGCTGCCGTGGGCGCCGGCGGGAATGGTCGACGACGTCACCGAGCGCGTCCTGCAGCCGATGGTCGATGCCATGCGCCATCGCGGTACGCCCTTCGCCGGATTGCTCTACGCGGGCCTGGCGATGACGTCGCGTGGGATTCGCGTCATCGAGTTCAACGCGCGCTTCGGTGACCCGGAGACGCAGGTCGTGCTGGCCAACCTGCGCAGTCCCCTGGGGCAACTGCTGATGGCGGCGGCGACCGGCCGCCTCGACGCGTTCCCGCCTCTCGCGTGGCAGTCAGGGTTTGCCGTGACCGTGGTCATTGCCGCGTCCGGCTATCCCGCCGCACCGCGCACGGGCGACGTCATCTCGGGCCTTGAGGATGCGGCTGACCTCGTCGGCGTCGATGTCTTCCACGCCGGTACGACGGTGAACGACGATGGTCAGGTCGTATCCGCGGGCGGCAGGGTCTTGTCCGTCACCGCGCACGGTGAGTCGCTCACCGCCGCGCGCGAGAACGCCTATGCCGCCGTCGACCTCATCACCCTGGAGGGATCGCACCACCGCAGCGACATCGCCCAGCGGGCGGCCGTGGAAGGATGACCACGTGAGCGCGAAGCCCCGGATTCCCAACGTCCTGGCGGGCCGGTACGCGTCCCCGGCCATGACCTCCGTGTGGTCGCCTGAGGCGAAGATAGTCATGGAGCGACGCCTCTGGCTCGCGGTGGCCTCGGCTCAGGTCGACCTCGGCGTCGACATTCCCGCGTCAGCCCTTGACGACTACCGAGCCGTCATCAACGACGTGAACCTCGATTCGATCGCCGAACGCGAGCGCGTCACCAAGCACGACGTGAAGGCGCGGATCGAGGAGTTCAACGCGCTTGCGGGACATGAACACGTACACATCGGCATGACCTCGCGTGATCTCACCGAGAACGTCGAGCAGCTGCAGGTGCGAGATGCACTGCTGATCGTCCGCGACCGTGTGGTCGCCTCGCTGGATCGACTGTCCGCGCTCGCCATCGCGTATTCCGACACGGCGTTGACTGGCCGTTCGCACAACGTCCCGGCGCAGACCACGACCTTGGGCAAACGGTTCGCATCAGCGGCCGACGAGCTGCTCGTCGCTTTCGAACGGCTGGAGAATCTCATCGCCCGCTACCCCCTCCGTGGGATCAAGGGCCCGGTCGGCACCGCGCAGGACATGCTCGACCTCGTCGATGGCGATGAGGAGCGCCTGCGCCGCCTGGAGTCCGCGGTCGCGTCGCATCTCGGATTCGCGAAGGTGCTCGACAGCGTCGGCCAGGTGTACCCGCGCTCGCTGGACTTCGACGTCGTCACCGCACTCAGCCAGGTGGCTGCGGCCCCTTCCAGCCTGGCTACGACGATCCGGTTGATGGCCGGGCATGACCTCGTCACCGAGGGCTTCCGGCCGGGACAGGTCGGCTCATCGGCCATGCCGCACAAGATGAACACACGCTCATGCGAGCGGGTCAATGGCTTCGCGGTGCTGCTGCGCGGCTACGTGACGATGGTCTCGGATCTCTCCGGATCCCAGTGGAACGAAGGCGACGTCTTCTGCTCGGTCGTGCGTCGCGTTGCATTGCCCGACTCGTTCTTCGCAACCGACGGGATGTTCGAGACCTTCCTCACCGTTCTTGACGACTTCGGCGCCTTCCCCGCAGTGATCGACCGCGAACTCGAGCGCTACCTGCCGTTCCTGTCGACGACGAAGGTGCTCATCGCTGCAGTGCGCAAGGGCGTCGGCCGTGAGACCGCGCACGAGGCAATCAAGGAGCATGCGGTTGCAGTGGCACTGGCGATGCGCGAGGGCGGCCAACCAGACAACGACCTCTTCGATCGACTGGCCGCTGACGAGCGGCTTGGCCTCTCGCGCGCGGAACTCGATGCGCTCATCGCTCACCCGCTCGCCTTCACCGGCGCGGCGGCCTCGCAGGTGCGCGCCGTGGCAGATCGGGTGGCCGTCATCGTCGATCGATACCCCGACGCCGCGTCCTACCGACCGGGAGACATCCTCTGATGAGTGGTCCTGACTACGGCCTCGGCCCGGAGTACGAGCATGTCTACTCAGGCAAGGTGCGCGATCTGTATCGCACGCCCGACGGTCGGCTGCTCTTTGTCGCCAGTGACCGCATCTCGGCGTACGACTGGATCCTGCCGACGCCGATCCCCGACAAGGGCCGCATCCTCACGTCGCTTTCGAAGTGGTGGTTCAAGCAGCTCGAGGGTGCCGTGCCCAACCACGTCGCGTCAGGGAGGATCCCCAAGGCAGTGGCCGGTCGCGCGATGGTGTGCGAGCCGCTGGAGATGCTTCCGGTCGAGTGCGTCGTGCGCGGCTACCTCGCCGGTTCCGGACTGACCGACTACCTGGCCACGGGACGCATCTGCGGCAACGGGCTGCCTCCCGGCCTGAAGGACGGGTCGGAGCTGCCCAAGCCGCTCTTCACCCCCGCCACCAAGGCCGAGCTCGGCGAGCACGACCAGAACGTCACCTACGACGAGGTCATCGTTGCGATCGGGCAGGAGGAGGCCCAGGAGCTGAAGCGGATGTCGATGGACATCTATCTGCGGGCCCTGGAGATCGCGCTCGAGCGGGGGCTGATCCTCGCTGACACGAAGTTCGAGTTCGGGTTCGCCAAGTCCGGCAAGAACGCCGGTCGCATCGTGCTGGGCGACGAGGTGCTCACACCTGACTCGTCGCGCTACTGGGACGCTGCCACGTGGCAGCCGGGCGGACCGCAGCCGTCCTTCGACAAGCAGTTCGTCCGCGACTGGCTGACGTCACCGGCATCCGGGTGGGACCGCTCGGCGAACACTCCGCCACCGCCGCTTCCGGACGAAATCGTCGAGAAGACGCGAGCCAAGTACGTCGAGGCATATGAGCGCATCACAGGGGAGACATTCGCGTGACGACCTGGTTGATCACCGGCGGGGCCGGCTACATCGGCGGTCACGTCGCCGAGGCGTTGATCGCAGCGGGCCGTGACGTTGTGATCTACGACGACTTCTCCTCGGGCCTGAAGAGCCGGGTCCCCGCGAAGGTTCCCGTGGTGCGCGGCTCCGTGCAAGATCCGCATTCGGTGGCGATCGCTCTGCGCGACTACGAGGTCGGCGGCGTGGTGCACCTCGCCGCGAAGAAGGCTGCCGGCGAGTCCGTGGACCTGCCCCTGTACTACTACCGCGAGAACGTCGACGGCGTGCTCGCCGTCCTGGAGGCGATGCAGCAGGAGGGCGTCGGCCGATTGGTGTACTCGTCGTCGGCTTCCGTCTACGGCACTCCGGTCGAGAATCCCATCACCGAGGCCGCACCGCTGCGTCCTGAGTCGCCGTACGGCGAGACTAAGGTCGTCGGCGAGTGGCTCGCCGGCGCTTCGGAGACGGCGTGGGACCTCGTCTGGGCGGGCATGCGCTACTTCAACGTCGCGGGGGCTGGCTCCGATGCGCTCGGCGACACGAGCGTCAACAACCTCATTCCCATGGTCTTCCGCGCCCTCGAACAGGGTCGGCGCCCGCAGATCTTCGGCGACGACTACCCCACTCCCGATGGCACCTGCGTTCGCGACTACATCCACGTCGTCGACCTTGCGGACGCGCATGTGGCTGCGGCCCTGGCCTTGGAGGAGGGGCACAGCATCGGCCCGGTCAACGTGGGCCGGGGCGTCGGCTCGTCCGTACGCGAGGTGATGGACATGGTCGCCGACGTGCTGGGGCGCGACATCGATCCTGAGGTGGCCGGCCGCCGGGCCGGCGATCCGGCGGCATCGTTCGCCGCGACGGGCAAGATCGAACGAGACTTCGGGTGGTTCGCCGGCCACGACCTGCGCGACATGGTCGAGTCGGCCTGGTCTGCATGGTCCGCCCGGTCCGACACCACCGACTGACCCCGAGCCCCACCCCCTCCGCTCTCGACGGGGGAACTGGCCGGGCTTGTACCGGGAACCTCCCGGACCGGGCCGATAGGCTGGCGTTCTTCCCCAGCCTTCTGCCTGCGACTAGCAACTGGAGTGCCCGTGGCCCGCGTCGTCGTCGACGTCATGCTCAAGCCGGAGATCCTCGACCCCCAGGGCCGGGCTGTGCAAGGAGCCCTCGGGCGCCTGGGCCTCACCGGCGTTCAGGACGTCCGCCAGGGCAAGCAGTTCGTCATCGACATCGACGGAACCCTTGAGGGTGACCGCTACGACCTGATGCACAAGCTCGCCGAGGAGCTCCTCAGCAACCCGGTCATCGAGAACTACTCGATGCGCGTCGAGGACGACGCCAAGTGATCCCTCGGGTCGGCGTTGTCACCTTCCCCGGCTCGCTCGACGATCGCGACGCAGCGCGTGCCGTGCGCATCGCCGGTGGTGAGGCCGTTGCGCTGTGGCACGGTGACGACGATCTGAAGAAGGTCGACGCCGTCGTCCTGCCGGGCGGCTTCTCGTACGGGGACTACCTGCGCTGCGGTGCAATCGCCCGCTTCGCACCCGTCATGCACGCGTTGGTCGACGCGGCCAAGGGCGGCCTTCCGGTGCTCGGCATCTGCAACGGCTTCCAGATCCTGTGCGAGTCACACCTGCTGCCCGGTGCACTCACGCGCAACGACTCACTGCACTTCATCTGTCGCGACCAGCGCCTGCGCATCGAGAGCACCGACTCGATGTGGACCTCGGACTTCGAGTTCGATCAGGAGATCGTCATCCCGCTGAAGAACGGTGAGGGCGGCTTCGTCGCCGACGAGAAGACGCTCGACATGCTCGAGGGTGAAGGGCGCGTGATCGCGCGCTACCTCGAACTGAACCCGAACGGCAGCCGACGCGACATTGCCGGCATCCGCAACGAGCGCGGCAACGTCGTCGGTCTGATGCCGCATCCCGAGCATGCGGTCGAGACCCTCTGCGGACCGACCGAGGACGGCCTGCCGTTCTTCACCAGCGTCCTGAACTCCCTGGTCGGTGCGGCGTGAGCACCGACACCGTCCAGCACGCGATCGACGATCCCGACCACGCCCAGCCGTTCGCCGAGCTGGGCCTGAAGCCCGATGAGTACCAGCGGATCAAGGGCATCCTCGGCCGTCGCCCCACCAGTTCCGAACTGGCGATGTACTCGGTCATGTGGAGCGAGCACTGCTCCTACAAGTCGAGCAAGGTGCACCTGCGCCAGTTCGGCGAGAAGGCTCCCAAGACCGACATCCTCATGGTGGGCATCGGTGAGAACGCCGGCGTCGTCGACATCGGTGACGGCTGGGCCGTGACGTTCAAGGTCGAGAGCCACAACCACCCGTCATACGTCGAGCCGTATCAGGGTGCGGCCACGGGAGTCGGCGGCATCGTGCGCGACATCCTGTCGATGGGTGCGCGCCCGCTCGCCGTGATGGACCCGCTGCGCTTCGGCCCGCTCGACGCACCGGACACCCGCCGCGTCCTGCCGGGAATCGTCGCGGGAGTGGGCGGCTACGGAAACTGCCTGGGGCTGCCCAACATCGGCGGCGAGGTCGTCTTCGACCCCAGCTACCTCGGCAACCCGTTGGTCAATGCACTCTGCGTGGGCGCGATGCGGCACGAGGACATCCACCTTGCCAGTGCCAAGGGCGTCGGGAACCTCGTCGTCCTGTACGGCGCGCGCACGGGCGGCGATGGCATCGGCGGCGTTTCGGTGCTGGCATCGGAGACGTTCAGCGAGGGCGGCCCCACCAAGCGACCGAGCGTCCAGGTGGGCGACCCCTTCATGGAGAAGCTGCTGATCGAGGCGACGCTCGAGGTGCTGCACGCCGGGCTCGTCGAGGGCATCCAGGACCTTGGTGGTGCGGGCATCTCCTGCGCGACCAGCGAACTCGCGTCCAACGGCGAGGGCGGCATGCACGTCTGGCTCGACCGCGTGCTCCTGCGCGACCCCACGCTCTCGCCTGAGGAGATCCTCATGAGCGAGTCGCAGGAGCGCATGTGCGCGATCGTCACGCCGGCGAACCTCGAGGCGTTCCTCGAGCGCTGCCGCAAGTGGGACGTCGAAGCCGTCGTGATCGGCGAGGTCAACGACTCCGGTCGCCTGACCGTCGACTGGTACGGCGAGCGCATCGTCGACGTGCCGCCGCGCACGGTCGCCCACGAGGGTCCGATCTACGAGCGCCCGTTCGCTCGCCCGGACTGGCAGGACTTGCTGCAGGCCGACGTGCCCGACGCCCTCGAACGGCCGACGACCCCTGACGCCCTGCGTGCAACGCTGCTCACGATGGTCGCCGCACCGAACCTCGCGTCCAAGACCTGGGTCACCTCGCAGTACGACCGCTACGTGCTCGGCAACACCGTGCTCGCGCAGCCGGAGGACTCCGGCATGGTGCGCATCGACGAGGAGACCGGCCGCGGCATCGCGATATCGACGGACTGCAACGGCCGATTTGCCAAGCTCGACCCCTACGCGGGCGCGCAACTCGCACTCGCGGAGAGCTACCGCAACGTGGCCGCGACCGGCGCAGTGCCGCTCGCCGTCACGAACTGCCTCAACTTCGGCTCACCTGAAGACCCGGCAGTGATGTGGCAGTTCGCACAGGCCACGACGGGTCTGGCCGACGGCTGCCTCGAACTGGGTATCCCCGTCACCGGTGGGAACGTCTCGTTCTACAACCAGACCGGCGACACGGCGATCCTCCCGACTCCCGTCGTGGGCGTGCTCGGCGTGATCGACGACGTCGAGCGGCGCACTCCCATGGGGTGGGGGCCGGACGGCGAACTGATCTACCTGCTGGGCGATACGCGCGACGAGTTCGCCGGCAGCGAGTGGGCGCACCACGTGCACGGCCACCTCGGCGGCCTTCCCCCCAAGGTCGACCTCGGCCGCGAGCGCCTGCTCGGCGAGATCCTCGTGGCAGGCTCGCGCGACGGCATGCTCACGGCAGCGCACGACGTCTCCGATGGCGGCGTCGTGCAGTCGCTCGTCGAGATGGCGCTGCGCTCGGGCGTCGGTGCCCGTTGCTGGGTGCCCGACGGCATCGACGCGTTCACGTTCTTGTTCTCGGAGTCCACTGCGCGCGCGGTCGTCGTCGTGCCGCGCAGCGAGGAGCTCCGGTTCACCGAGATGTGCGCTGCCCGGCAGTTGCCAGCAGCCCGCATCGGCGTCGTCGACTCCGGCCTCGGGGCGGACGCCGGGTTCGGGCCGGGCAGCCAGGTGCTGGAGTTCTCCGAGCTGTTCACCGTCACCCTCGACGAGCTCAAGGACGCGTCCGAGCGGACGCTGCCCGCAGCCATGGGCTGATGGCGGACCACCCGTCCCTGAAGGAGCAGGTCAAGGCCTCGTTGGCGCGCCTGCAGGAGGTCGCGCCCGGACGTGCGGTCGAGGTACGCATCCCGCCCTATGCCGCGGTGCAGGCCGTGGCGGGCCTCACCCACCGGCGCGGGACCCCCTCGGCCGTCGTCGAGACCGACGCCGAGACGTGGCTGGCCCTGGTCGATGGCACCCTGACGTGGGCCGAGGCGACGGCGTCCGGGCGCCTGCACGCCAGTGGTGAGCGGTCCGACCTGAGTGGCTATCTGCCGCTTACCTCGGGGGAAACCCGACGATAAGCGTAGGCAATTGCACAAGTTGGTAACGATTTCCGCCGTTTCGAGACCCGCCCTGTGCTGAAACCGCTGCCAGTGGGTATGGTTCCGCGATCACCGAAGGCGGAATGCCAACCTCACCGGGAGTAGCGGTACCTGATGGTCGAACAGTCTGTGGCGATCCGCCTGCGCGGGCTCTCCCGTTCCTTCGGCGAGGTGGTGGCGGTCAACGGGGTCGACCTGGACGTCCTCGACGGTGAGTTCCTGACGCTTCTGGGCCCGTCCGGTTCCGGCAAGACGACCGTCCTGCGGATGATTGCCGGCTTCGAGCACCCCGACGGCGGCACCATCGAGCTCGCCGGCCGCGACGTCACGAACGATCCGCCGAATGCGCGCGACGTCAACACCGTCTTCCAGGACTACGCGCTGTTCCCGCACATGACGGTGCAGAAGAACGTCGAGTACGGCCTGCGCGTGAAGAAGGTGCCGACTGCCGATCGTCGCAAGCGCGCCGAGGAGGCGCTCGAGTCGGTGCGGCTCACCGGCTACGGGGACCGTGCGCCCTCGCAGCTGTCCGGCGGCCAGCGTCAGCGCGTTGCTCTCGCGCGTGCCCTCGTCAACCGGCCCAAGGTGCTTCTCCTCGATGAGCCGCTTGGAGCCCTTGACCTGAAGTTGCGCGAGCAGATGCAGGTCGAGCTGAAGCAGATCCAGCGCGATGTCGGGATCACGTTCGTCTTCGTGACGCACGACCAGGACGAAGCGCTGACGATGTCCGACCGCATCGCGGTCTTCAACTCCGGCAACATCGCCCAGCTCGGAACTCCGGCTGAGGTGTACGAGTTCCCGGCCACACCGTTCGTGGCCGGTTTCGTCGGCACGTCCAACTTGCTCATCGGTGACGCTGCCGTGGCCGTGCTCGGCAAGGCCGGGACGTGGTCGGTGCGGCCGGAGAAGATCCGCGTCATCGGTCCCGATGATCACGTCAATGAGAACCAGCATGCAGTCGGCGGAACCGTGCGCGAGGTCGTGTACGTCGGCATGTCGACTCGCTTCGTCGTGGATCTCGCCGTCGGCGGAACGCTCAGCGCCGTCCAGCAGAACACCGAGACGCTCGTCGACCTCGGCCACATGCGCGGCCAGGCCGTGCAGCTTGTCTGGAACAGTGAGCACGAGTACCGCGTCAGCGAGTGACACCAAGGGTTTTGCCCCACCAGCCGTGAGCACCCGCGCACGGCTTCGCAAGAGAACAAGGAGGATGCAGGTGCATACAAAGCGTCTGCTCAAGGTTGCCGCAATCGGGTCCGCCGTGGCCATGCTCGCCGCGGCCTGTGGTGGTTCCAGTAGCTCATCGTCCAGTTCGGCTGGCGGGGCATCGGGCGGTGCGTCGGCTGCTGCGTCGGCCGCTCCGGCACCGGGGGGAACGGCCTACGCCGGGCCCGTCGGCACCGGTGAGGGTCAGCTCAACGTCCTCGCGTGGCCCGGCTACGCCGAGAACGGCTCCACTGACCCCGCGGTCGACTGGGTCACGCCCTTTGAGAAGGAGACCGGCTGCAAGGTCAACGTCAAGACCTTCGGCACCTCCGACGAGGCTGTCAAGCTCATGCAGGGTGGCGGCTGGGACGTGGTCTCGGCATCCGGCGACGCAACGCTACGCCTGATCTACGGCGACACCGTCCAGCCCATCAACACGGACCTGGTCCCCAGCTACGCCGACATCTTCCCCGACCTGAAGATGCAGAAGTTCAACAGCGTCAACGGCGTTGCCTACGGCATCCCGCACGGCCGTGGAGCAAACCTCATCATGTGGAACACCGACAAGGTCAAGCAGCCGCTCGACTCTTGGGCCCCGATGTTCGACGCGAACTCCCCCTACAAGGGCCAGGTCTCGGCGTATGACTCGCCCATCTACATCGCGGACGCCGCCGTCTACCTGATGGCGACCAAGCCGGAGTTGGGCATCAAGGATCCGTACGCTCTCGACCAGACCCAGTTCGATGCCGCCATCGCGTTGCTGAACGAGCAGAAGCCGCTCATCAGCGAGTACTGGAGCGATGCGTTGAAGCAGGAGGCCGGCTTCAAGGCGGGCTCGAACACGATCGGGACGACCTGGCAGTACACCGCCAACCTGGCCAAGTCCGACGGCATCCCCGTCGATGCGACCAAGGCCAAGGAAGGTGCGACCGGTTGGTCGGACACCTGGATGATCGCCAAGGACACCCCGAACATCAACTGCGCCTACAAGTGGGTGGACTGGATCGCGTCGCCGTCGGCGAACGCCCAGGTCGCGGAATGGTTCGGCGAGGCGCCGTCCAACGCCAAGGCCTGCGCAGAGACCAGTGACAAGGCGTTCTGCGAGACCTACCACGCGGGCGACACCGCCTACTGGAAGGACGTCTACTACTGGAACACGCCGACCGCCAACTGCCTCGATGGCCGCACTGACGTCAAGTGCGTGCCCTACAGCGAATGGGCGACGGCGTGGAGCGCGCTGCGCGCGTGACGAGCACCAAGGGAATCTGACCAGTGACGACCACGACCGCCACGCCTCGGGGCTTCGGCTACCGGCATCCGCAGTTCCGGCTTGCCGGTCTGCTGGCCGCCCCGATGGCGTGGCTGGTCGTGGTCTACCTGGGCTCGCTCTTCGCACTGTTCCTGACCGCCTTCTGGACGGTCGATGACTTCACCGGTCAGTTGGTGCGGACCTTCACCCTGAAGAACTTCCAGCAGGTATTCACCAACACTGCCTACCTCAGCACCGTCGTTCGCACCGTGAGCATCGCCCTGCTGGTGACGCTGTTCGCGCTGGTGCTCGCCCTGCCCCTCGCGTTCTTCATGGCGCGGGTGGCGAGCCCTCGATGGCGGCCGTTGCTGGTGGCGCTGGTGCTGACGCCGCTGTGGGCGTCGTACCTCGTCAAGGTGTACGCGTGGCGGGCGATGCTGCAGCCGGAGAACGGGGTCATCGCCTGGTTCCTGCAGCCGTTTGGCCTGTCCGGTCCCGGCTACGGCTTCGTCGGCATCGTCGTCACGCTGACGTACCTCTGGCTGCCGTACATGGTGCTTCCGATCTACGCCGGGTTGACGCGCCTGCCCAACTCCATGCTCGACGCGTCGGCGGATCTCGGCGCGAGCGGTGGGCGCACCTTCCGCAGCGTCGTCATGCCGATCATCTTCCCTTCGATCGTGGCCGGCTCGGTGTTCACCTTCTCCCTGAGCCTTGGTGACTACATCACCGCGCAGATCGTCGGCGGCAAGATCACGATGCTCGGAAACGTCGTCCAGACGACCTACGTCACAAACCTCCCCTTCGCTGCAGCAGTCGCGACGATCCCCGTCGTGATCGTGCTGCTTTACCTGCTGGCCGTCCGTCGCTCGGGCGCGCTGGACAACTTGTAGGCGCCGTGTCGATCTCCCGTGGCACCAGGATCGTGCTGACCGTCTTCGCGTTGATCGCATTCGCCTTCATCTATGTCCCGCTGGGCGTCATCCTGATCAACTCGTTCAGCGTCGACAAGAACCTGACCTGGCCGCCCTCGGGCTTCACGACGGAGTGGTGGGGCAAGGCGATCGACAATCAGGGGGTGCGCGATGCGCTCGTCACGTCGATCGGGGTCGGCATCGCCGCGACGATCGTGGCGATGGTCCTCGGCACGCTGCTGGCGTTCGCGCTCGGCCGTTACTCCTTCTTCGGCCGTGAGTCGCTGTCGCTGCTGGTGATCCTGCCGATCGCACTGCCGGGCATCGTCACGGGCATCGCGTTGAACAACGTGTTCACCTCGTTCCTCGGCGGCCTGACGATCTGGACGCTGATCATCGGCCACGGCACGTTCTGCATCGTCGTCGTCTACAACAACGCCATCGCCCGGATCCGGCGCATGGGCGGCAGCGTGGAGGAGGCTTCGGCCGATCTCGGGGCCGGCGGCTGGACGACTTTCCGTCTCGTCACGTTCCCCCTGATGCGGTCCGCGCTGATCGCCGGCGCGATCCTGGCCTTCGGACTGTCCTTCGACGAGATCATCGTCACGACCTTCACGGCGGGGCCGGGGATCACCACCCTGCCGATCTGGATCTACCAGAACCTCTTCCGGCCGAACCAGGCCCCGATCGTCAACGTGGTCGCCGCGGCGCTCGTGGTCATCAGCGTCATCCCGATCTACGTCGCGCAGAGGTACTCCAACGCCGACGAGAGCGGCGGCGGCCTCATCTGACGAGCGCGTGCCTTAGATGACGGCGGTGCCGTCGAGGACACTCACGCAGTGCCCGCCGATCCAGATGTCGTCGCCGTCCTCCTGGACGTGCACCCGACCGCTTCTCCCGAGTGCGGTCCCCTGAGCGGCTACGTAGCTCGGCGGAACCCGGCCCGAGGCGATCAGCCACTGAGCGAGCGCAGCGTTCAGCGACCCGGTCACCGGGTCCTCCTCGACGGCCGTGCCCTTGGTGAAGAACGCGCGTACTTCGATGTGCGCCAGCGAGCCGGCTGGATGCGGCCCGACTACGCCGACATCGAGGCCGTTCAGGAGGCTTGCGTCCGGCCGTAGTGCCAGGACCTCCCCGGCGCTCGCGAGCAGCACGCTGCGCCAAGGAGGCCCGTTGTGGCACCACTGGTGATCGACGATGTCACCCCTGTCGATGCCCAGGCCGTGCGCGATGAGAACCACGTCGGACTCGTCGAGAGGACCGCCCCGCAGCAAGGGCGGGGCGGCGAACGCCAGTCGGGAGTCTTCGCGTCGGATGCGCACGAGGCCGGCGGCGCACTCCTGGACGACGACGTCACCCCGCGGAACACCACCCGCCTCAAGCCATGCATGGCACGTCCCAAGGGTGGGATGCCCGGCGAAGGGGAGCTCGCGGCCCGGGCAGAAGATGCGCACGGCGTAGTCGGCGTCCGGGTGCGACGGCGGGGCGAGGAAGGTGCATTCGGACAGGTTCGTCCAGTCGGTGAACGCGTGCATGCGCTCGGTCGTCAGCCCGACGGAGTCGTGCACGACGGCAACGGGATTGCCGTGGAGGGCTGTTTCGGTGAAGACGTCCACCTGGCGGAATGGCCGGGGGCGGCCCGCATGCTCAGACATGGGGTGAGCGTACGGCCGGCCGCGGCGGGCGGAGGGAGGCCTCTGGATCCCGTAGGCTGTGCCCGTGCCACGTGGTGATGGACGGCTATCGCACGAGCTGCTCCCCGGCGAGAAGGGTCCCCAGGACGCCTGTGGCGTCTTCGGAGTCTGGGCTCCCGGCGAGGAGGTCGCCAAGCTCACCTACTTCGGCCTATACGCCCTGCAGCACCGCGGCCAGGAGTCGGCCGGTATCGCCGTCAGCGATGGCTCGCACATCGTCGTCTACAAGGACATGGGCCTGGTGTCGCAGGTGTTCACCGAGGCCAGCCTTGAGTCCCTCAAGGGCCACCTGGCCATCGGACACACGCGGTACTCGACCACCGGGTCGAGCGTGTGGGAGAACGCCCAGCCCACCTTCCGATCCACGGCGACGGGTCATCTCGCCCTTGGGCACAACGGGAACCTGACCAACACCCACGAGCTGAAGCGACGGCTGGCCGAATTGAGCCGTGAGTCCGGCGAGCTCCCGCTGGGCACCCGCATGCAGTCCACCAACGACACCGACACCCTCGCGGCCCTGATCGCCGCGCATCCGGAGCTGTCCGTCGAGCAGGCGGCAATGCGCGAACTGCCCCACGTGCGCGGCGCCTTCTCCCTGGTCTTCATGGACGACGACGCCCTGTACGGCGCGCGTGACCCGCAGGGCATCCGGCCCCTCGTGCTGGGCCGCCTGGAGCGCGGGTGGGTCATCGCCAGCGAGACGGCCGCTCTCGACATCGTCGGTGCCTCGTTCGTCCGTGAGATCGAGCCGGGCGAGCTCATCACCATCGACGAGAACGGCCTGCGGTCGAGCCGCTTCGCCGAGGCCGACCCCAAGGGCTGCCTGTTCGAGTTCGTCTACCTGGCCCGGCCCGACACGTCGATCAGCGGCCGAGGCATCCAGACCGTGCGGGTCGAGACCGGTCGCCGACTGGCCAAGGAGCATCCGGTGGAGGCCGACCTGGTCATCCCGGTCCCCGAGAGTGGGCGGTACGCAGCCATCGGCTACGCCCAGGAGTCGGGGATCCCGTTCGCCGAAGGCCTGGTCAAGAACGCATACGTCGGCCGGACGTTCATCCAGCCGAGCCAGACGATCCGCCAGCTGGGCATCCGACTCAAGCTCAATCCCCTCCGCGACGTCATCGACGGCAAGCGCCTGATCGTGGTCGACGACTCCATCGTGCGGGGCAACACCCAGCGCGCACTCGTCCGCATGCTTCGCGAGGCCGGCGCGCGTGAGGTGCATGTGCGCATCTCCAGCCCGCCGGTGAAGTGGCCGTGCTTCTACGGCATTGACTTCGCCAGTCGCGCCGAGCTGATCGCCAACGGGCTGTCCGTCGAGGAGATCTGCACGTCGATCGGAGCCGACAGTCTCGGCTTCGTGGATCTCGAGCAGCTGATCGAGGCCACCACGATCGACAAGGAGCGGTTCTGCCGTGCGTGCTTCGACGGCGTCTACCCTGTCGAGCTCCCCGAGCCGGAACTGCTCGGCAAGCACGTGCTTGAGGGCATCGAGCGCCGAGCCGTCGCCGGCGCATCCGCCGATGCCGAGGGAGTGGCCACGCTCATGAGCGGTGGCGCAGCAGACGCGCTGGATCGCCCGTGAAGCTGGGCACGACGTGAGTTCGATCAGCGGGGGAGCCTCCTACGCGGCTGCCGGTGTCGATGTCGAGGCGGGCGAACGGGCGGTAGCACTGATGCGTGCGTCGATCGCTGCGGCGCAGCGTCCGGAGGTGGTCGGAGACTTCGGTGGCTTCGCCGGCCTGTTCGACATCTCCGGTTTCGCACACATGAAGCGACCGCTGCTGGCGACGTCGACCGATGGCGTCGGAACCAAGATCGCCGTGGCACGGGCGATGGGCGTGCACGACACGATCGGCATCGACCTCGTTGCGATGGTGATGGACGATCTCGTCGTCTGCGGCGCCGAGCCGTTGTTCATGACCGATTACATCGCGGTCGGATCCGTTGTGCCAGAACGCATTGCGGCGATCGTGTCCGGTATCGCCGTCGGGTGTCAGCAGGCCGGGTGCGCACTGGTCGGGGGAGAGACGGCGGAGCACCCGGGCCTCATGGCTCCGGACGAGTACGACGTTGCAGGTGCGGGAACTGGCGTGGTCGACGCCGATTCGCTGCTGGGCGCGGAGCGAGTGCAGGTGGGCGACGTCGTCATCGCGATGGCGTCTTCGGGTCTGCACTCGAACGGCTACAGCCTGGCCCGCTACGTGCTTCTCGGTGAGGACGGACCGGGTCTGGGTGCGATGCTTCCCGAGCTCGGTCGAACGGTCGGCGAGGAGCTTCTCGAGCCGACCCGCATCTACGCCAAGGACTGCCTCGCCCTGATCGGCGGTGTCGATGTGCACGCGATCAGTCACGTCACTGGCGGCGGAATCGCCGCGAACCTCGCTCGTGTCCTTCCCCAGGACGTTGCGGTCGACATCGATCGCTCCACGTGGACGCCGCAGCCGGTGTTCGGCGTCATCGCCGGCCTGGGCCGTGTCGACGTCGCCGACATGGAGCGCACGTTCAACATGGGCATCGGGATGATCGCGGTTGTTGCGCCAGCCGATGCGGACGCGGCCATCGCGCTTCTCGCCGGACGCGGGCTTGCGGCGTGGGCAATCGGCACGGTGCGGGCTCGACGGGACGGTGAGCACGGCGATGCCGAGGCCAAGGGCGGCCCCGGTGGTGCGGTGTCGCTGGTGTCAGCCCATCCCTGATCGCCGACTGCAGCGCCAGAAGTCGCAAAACGAGAGCTGTGTGACGCGCCGTGCTGCAGTCGACGGACTACCGGGCAGCTGAGGCCTCGTCGCCCTGCTCGTCGTCGTAGTACTTGGCATAGGGGTCATCGGCGTACGGATCCTCGACGACCTCGTAGGTCTCGTCGAGGGGTTCGGGGGTCGCGGCCGGTCCGCCGCCCCCCGCGAGTTCAGCCTGCAGCCGATCGAAGTCTGTCTGAGGCCCGCCGTACTTCAGTTCGCGGGCAACCTTCGTCTGCTTGGCCTTGGCACGGCCGCGCCCCATGGCTCGACCCCCTCATCCGGGACCCCGCCCGGCTAGCAGTGGACAGTACGGGCGTCTCCGCCCTTGCCTGGGGGAAACGCAATACCGGAAGAGTACCCGCTTGCTCGGGGCTTGGTGGCGAGTGCCCCGGCAATGACCGCCGTGGAGCCGGCCTCAGACGCTCGGCCCCCTGGCGATCCGCTCCTCGGCCTCCTGCTCGGCGGCGACCACCGGGGTGACGCCCTCGGACCGAGCCCGATCAAGCACCCGCAACGTCGTCTCGTACACCCGGGCCGTGCGCTCGCGAGCCCTGTCGAGGTCGCAGCCGACCAGTTCCTCGGCCACCTGGATCACCCCACCGCAGTTGACCATGAAGTCCGGCGCGTAGACGATCCCGCGGCTGGCGAGCAAGTCGGCAACCTCAGGGGTGGCGAGCTGGTTGTTGGCGCCACCGCAGACGAGGCGGGCGGTGATCTGCGGCACGAGGTCGGCAGTGAGGAAGCCGCCGAGGGCGTTGGGCGACAGGATGTCGAGGGGCTCGGCCACCAGGGCGGCTGAGCTCTCCAGGAACTGCACCTCCGGATGGGCCGCGAGGACCGCCTCTCGGGCGGCAGCGCCACGGTCCACGGTGATGACCTCGGCCCCCGCCTCGGTGAGGTGGCCGATCAGTCGTCCGCCGACCTTGCCCGCCCCCACCACCCCGACGCGACGGCCCGCCAGGTCCGGGCTGCCCCACACCGTCTCGGCCCCGGCTCGCATCCCCTGGAAGACACCGAAGGCGGTGAGGATGCCCGAGTCGCCGACGCCGCCCTTGGCCGGTGATCGTCCGGTGGTCCAGCGGCACACGTCGCCGATCACGTCCATGTCGTCGACGGTCATCCCGACGTCACCGGCGGTGACGTATCGCCCGCCGAGCGACTCGACGAGTTGGCCGTACGCCTGGAGCAGGTCGAGGGGCTTGTGGTCCGGATCGGCCACGATGACGGCCTTGCCGCCGCCGTGATCAAGACCGGCCAGGGCGTTCTTGTAGGTCATGGCCTTCGAAAGTCGGAGCGCGTCGGCGTACGCCGCGGCCCCGGGATCGGCGGATTCGGCGTAATCGGCCATGCGGGTGCCACCGAGGGCGGGTCCCAGGCGGGTCGAGTGCAGGACTATCACGATCCATACGCCGTCGTGCTGGGAGAGCACCACTTCCTCGTGGCCATCGAAGCCGGTCCAAGGGTTGGAACCGCCCTGCGGGACGTGCAGTGACATACGTCTCACCATAAAGGCCAGTTGGGGGTACTGAAGGGATAAAAAGTGGCTAAAGGGGATATTTGCGGTTGCGACAGGGGGGGCCAAATGCGACAGTCACATAAGGGGAGCAATAACACCATCCGAGACATCGGGGGTGTAGGGGGATACCGCCAAGGAGGTCACATGTCCGCGCACGCAACGGAGGCCGAGCATCTGCTCACTCCCGCTGAAGTCGCCGCACTGTTCCGGGTCGATCCGAAGACGGTCACCCGCTGGGCGAAGGCCGGGAAGCTGACGAGCATTCGAACGCTGGGTGGGCACCGTCGCTACCGCTCAGCCGAGGTCCATGCGCTGCTTGATGCGCATGCACCCACGCACTACGACATCTCGGCGACTGCCTGACCTAGCTGAGTGGACGAGGGCCCGAAAGCGCCCTCGTCCATTACGGTAGGGCGCATGTCCCTCACGCCGCCGTTGGACCGACGGGCGCAGGCGTGAGCGATCCGGTCTACCGCCCAATCGTCTTCGCGGCCCGTTCGGTGTTCACCGGGCTCGGTATGCGCTTTGACGTCGTCGGCAGCCAGAACATCCCCCGCACCGGTGGCGCGATCCTGGCGGTCAATCACACGAGCTACCTGGACTTCGCGCTCGGCGGCATCCCCGCGGACCACGTCGGCCATCGCCTCGTGCGCTTCATGGCCAAGGACGGGATCTTCAAGCATCCGGTGGCCGGTCCTCTCATGCGCGGCATGAAGCACATACCCGTGGATCGCGACGCCGGCTCGGCTGCCTTCCGTGACGCCGTCGCGGCGCTCAAGGCGGGCGAGCTGGTCGGGGTCTTCCCCGAGGCCACGATGAGCCGTTCGTTCGAGATCAAGGAGATCAAGAACGGCGCCGTGCGAATGGCCAGGGCCGCGAACGTCCCGCTCATCCCGATGATCATCTTCGGCGGGCAGCGCCTTCTGTCATACGGACACAAGGACCTGTCCCGCGGCAAGCCGATCTGCATCACGGTCGGCGAACCGCTGCCCATCCCCAAGGGCTCGGATGCGGACGAGGTAACCGAGCAACTGCACGCACGCATGGCGGCACTGCTCGACGAGACGATCGATCGCTACCCCGACAAGCCACCGGGTGCCTGGTGGATTCCTGCCCGCCGGGGCGGCAGCGCGCCGACGCTGGACGAGGCGCTCGAGATCGAGGAGCGGGTCCGTCGTGAGAAGGCCGAGAAGCGTGCGGCCGACGGCAAGAAGTAGCCGCTCACCAAACTAGAGCGGATGCCGCGCCGACCAGTGCTGGTAGTACTCGACCGCGGTCGGCAGCGTCGGGAAGATGTGCTGGAAGCCGATGCGGCCCGCGACCCCATGTCGGCTCAGCTCGTCCATGAGTTCGCGCTTGACTCGCACGAGGGCCAGCACGATGCCGTCAGCCTCGCAGGACTGCCGGACCTCCTCGAGTGCGTCCAGGCCGGTGATGTCGACCTCGGTGTTGCCCTCCATGTTCAGCAGGAACCAGCGCACAGGCGGGGCCGCAACGTCGATCGCATCGTGGCACTGCTTGGCGAAGTGCTCGGCATTGGCGAAGAAGAGCGGCGAGTCGTACCGGAAGACGACCAGCCCTGGGACCTGCGCTGATTCTGCGTAGTCGTCGATGTCGTGCCAGCCCGCGATACCGGGGCTCTGGCCCAGGACCGCGTTGTGCGGACGGGCTACGCGGGTGAGCAGCTCAATCACCGAGATGGCGATTGCCGCGAGGACTCCGTACAGGATGTTGAAGAGCAGGACGCTCGCAAACGCAAATGCCGCCAGGAGGAATTCGCGCCGGCGAAACGCCCATAGGCGCCGGAACTCGGCCACATCGATTAGCCGGATGGCGGCGTAGATGACGAGCCCGCCCAGCGCGGCAGCCGGGAACGCGGAGATCACGTTGGAGAACAACAGCATCGACACGATGACCAGCACCGCGGAGACAAGCGAGTACAGCTGCGATCGGGCGCCGCTCGCATCGGCGATCACCGTGCGACTCGCGCTTGAGCTCACCGGGAAGCCCGCCACCATCGACGAGCCGAGATTCGCCGCCCCCATGGCGAGGAATTCCTGGTTGTTGTGCACGCGTTGGCGATGGCGTCCGGCGAACACACGCGCCGTGAGGATGTTGTCGGTGTAGCCGACGACGAAGATGCCGAGAGCAGGAAGCAGCATCAGCTGCAGGTCGTCGTTCGCCAAGGAGGGCAGTCCGAATTGGGGCGCGCCGAACTCCAGGTGTCCGACCGTCTTGATGCCGCTCGCTGTGAGGTCGAAGACGGCCACGACGGCGGTGGCAAGGAGCATGACGATCAGGGGAATGGGCACGCGCGGGAAGCGTGGTGTGAGCACCAGGAGCAGTGCGGCCACGCTGAGGCCCATCGCGAGCGTCGGCCACGAGATGTCTCCGGCGTTCGCGGCGAACGTTCGCAACTCCTCGAGGAACGTGTCCCCAGCGGTGGCGACGCCGGTGATCTTGCTCAACTGGCTGGTGATCATGATCACCGCGACCCCGGCCATGTACCCGATCAGGACGGGCTTGGACAGCAGGTCGCCGATGAAGCCGAGGCGGAAGACGTAGGCGAGCAGCGCGTAGCACCCCACGAGGAAGGCGAGCAGGGCGGCGAGTTCGGCATACCTCAGCGGATCACCCAGCGCCAGCGGTGCCAGGACGGCCGCCGTGAGCAGCGCGGTCGTCGACTCGGGCCCGACGGACAGGAGGCGGGACGAGCCGACCAGCGCGTAGATGGTCATGGTCACGACCACGACCCAGAGCCCGGTTTGCGCCGGGAGTCCGGCGAGCGCGGAGTACGCCATCACCTGCGGAATGAGGTAGGCGGTGACCGTGACGCCACCGAGCAGGTCACCGCGAAGGTCCTGTCGCTGGTAGTGCAGAAGCCTCTGCACGCCGATATGACCGCTCACGACCACCACGTTAGGGCCAAGGCCTACGGTTGCGACGTGAATATTCCTCCTGACACGAAGGACTGGACCTGGGTTCTTCGCGAGCCATGCCCAGAGTGCGGCTTCGATGCCGGGGTCCCGCCGCGCAATGAGCTTGCGCCACTGGTCCTTGAGGTGTCGCAACGTTGGCAGGAGGCAATGTCCGCTGTGCCAGATGCGCACCCGCGCCCGGATCCCTTGGTGTGGTCACCGCTTGAGTACGCCTGCCATGTTCGCGACGTGTTCGCGATCGCGACGTACCGTGTGGGACTCATGCTCGACGAGGACGATCCCCAGTTCGCGAACTGGGATCAGGATGCGACGGCGATCGAAGACGACTATGCGTCCCAGGACCCCGCAGTCGTCACCGCGGAACTGGCCGCCCGCGCAGTGGAGTTCTCAAGCGCGCTCGATGAGGTCCCCGACAACCAGTGGGGGCGCGGGGGTCGCCGGAGCGACGGAGCCTCGTTCACAGTGGAGTCGTTCGCCCGCTACCTGCTCCACGATCCGATCCATCACCTCACCGATGTAACCCGGTCTCCGTGGGCTTAGTCCAGTGGACGTCGCTCAGGAGGACGTTCTTGTTCGACAACAGTTGAACGCTGTCCTTGGCGTCGTTGAGCAACGTTGACGGCTGGCCCCAGAATTGGGTCGTGGCAGTCGCCGTGCCTCGTCCGATCCGGACCGTGATGGTCCGGCCTGGGTTGACCGTTGTGTTCACCATGAAGGGGTAGGTTGACGCGGTACGGCGCAGGTAGTAGCCGTCGAGCAGCACGGGCATGGACCCGACGTTCTTGACGATGACGTACTCCTCGTTGGCGCGCTTAGGGATCGCCTTGGCCTTGGACTTCGCGTTGACGCGAGAGATCACCACCTTGCCCAGCAGTGGATCGGTGCAGTTCGTCAGGCACGGGTACTCGTCGTAGAAGCGGATCGCGGTGCTGCGGTCGAGCAGGTAGGCGCCGTCGCCGAGGTACATCGACTCGTTCGTGTTAGGGAAGATGGGCTCGGTGGAGTTCATGTAGAGGTCGCGCGGATCGGGACTGCCGTTGGCCCACACGCCGACGTGGACCACCCTGAAGTCACCCGAAGGCAGGACACTGCCGGGCGGGAAGTGGAACCACGACGTCAGGCTCGAGTCGCGCAGGAGCCAGCCGCTCACATCGACCGACGTCGTGCCGGTGTTGCGCACGACGACGAACTCTCCGTTGGGATTGAGGTTGTCGATTCCGGGGGCATCCCAGCTCACGACCACGCTCAGTTTCGCGTCGGGCTGCTCCAGTGGCCCGCAGTACGCCGGATTCCAAAGACCGCGGCCTGCTGCCTGCGCCTCGGCTATCAGCACGCGGTAGGGAAGGGAGAGGGCAGCCTCCTCGTCCAAGGTGAACCACATCGCCAGTCCGGAACTGGCGATCTGCGCCTGCACGTCGATGTCGTACTGCTGGGTAGCCGGGTTGAAGGCGAAGATGTAGCGAAGTGGCCTGCTGCGGTTGGCGGATGCGTGACTGCCAGCACGAAGCTGCACTCGGGTACCGGCGGGAAGGATCGACTGGAGTTGGTGCCATGCGGCGATGCCGCCGCACATGTTCTTGTCGAAGTGGATGTTGTTGAAGCCCGTCACCTCGGGCGTGTTCACGCCGAGCAGGCGGATCCGCTCCTCGGTGGTTCCGCCATCCTCGACGAACAGCAGGGTGTCACCGTCAACCGCGGCAACGACGTGCCCGGTCTCCTGGATCGGGATGTCGGTGAAGGCGGCCCCGACGCTCGCGCCTGCGGTGGCAGGCAGCGCGAACCCGATGATCGCGGCCCCGAGAACCGCGACCAGCGCTTTCGTCCGCATGACGCGCATGCCTGCCTTGCCCGGACGCACACGATGCGCGTCCCTCTTCAGTATCGGCCGCGCGGCGGGGTCAGTCCTGTTGACCGCCGGTCGAGGAGAGCAGTTCTGCGGCGTAGTCGGGCACGTAGTGGCTCAGCTCGCGCGGCGGGCGCTCGTAGCCGCTGGGGTCCGGCCGGTGTGGAAGTTCCAGGGGCGGTCGCATGGCAGCGAAGTAGGGGATGGTGGAGAGCAGGTGATGGATCATGTTGAGGCGGGCGCTCCGCTTGTCGTCGCCCTCGACGACGTACCAGGGCGCCTCGGTGATGTCGGTGTGGACGAGCATCTCGTCCTTGGCCCGCGAGTAGTCCTCCCACCGGGTGATGGACTCCAGGTCCATTGGAGACAGCTTCCACTGGCGCATCGGGTCCTGCAGGCGGGACTTGAATCGACTCTCCTGCTCGTCGTCGCTGACGCTGAACCAGTACTTGCGCAGGATGATCCCGTCCTCGATGAGAAGCCGTTCGAAGATCGGCGTCTGGTGGAGGAAGCGTCGGTATTCATCCGGCGTGCAGAAGCCCATGACCCGCTCGACGCCTGCACGGTTGTACCAGGAGCGGTCGAACAGCCGGATCTCGCCGGCGGCCGGCAACTGCTCGACGTAGCGCTGGAAGTACCACTGCGTCTTCTGCCGGTCGCTCGCCGTCGGAAGCGCGACGATGCTGGCGACGCGGGGGTTCAGGTACTGGGTGACGCGCTTGATGGCCGAGCCCTTGCCCGCAGCATCGCGACCCTCGAAGACGATGACGAGGCGCGCGCCCTCGAGCCGCACCCACTCCTGCATCTTCACCAGTTCGGCCTGAAGGCGGTACAGCTCCTTCTCGTACAGCGCCTTCGGGAACCGATCCGAATCTGCTTCGGACTTCTTCCGCTTCTTACCGCCATCTTTCTTAGCCACGAGCACAGTCAAGCACCCGTTCACGGGACAGGACGGAATAGCGGAGGGATTGGTCCACCGGGATACGGTCTGCGTGTGCTCGCCTCTTCGTTCGCTCGACTTGCCGCCGCGGCCGCGGCCGTCGTCGCGCTGGCCGGCTGTGGGGGAGGGACGACCACGTCGTCCCCATCGGCGGCGGGCGGCCTCGAGCCGAAGGGGGAGACCGTCAGTGGCAACCCCGTGACCCGGGTCGTCGACGGGGACACGCTCCACGTGCGACGCGATGGCCGCGACACGACTGTGCGCCTGATCGGGATGAACACTCCGGAGACTGTGAAGGAGAACACGCCTGTTGAGTGCTACGGGCCCGAGGCGTCGGACTACGCCAAGCGCACGCTCTCCGGTCAGACCGTCACCTTGGAGTTCGACGACTCGCAGGGTCGGACGGACCAGTACGGACGAACGCTCGCCTACGTCTGGCTCGAAGGGGCGGACGGCGGGCTATCGCTGGTGAACCTCGACGAGATCGATCTGGGCCTGGCTCGCGAGCGGCAGTACGGTCCCACCCCCTATGCGTGGAAGAAGACGTTCCGCGCCGCGCAGGACAAGGCCAGGTCGGCAGGAGTCGGCCTGTGGGGAGCCTGTCCGACCTGACGCTGGGGTGGCCCCTAACAGTGCTCGTACACGGGGAAGACGCGACCTTCATCTGCGGCGAGCACAGTAGGGCCAGGCCGACGGACGGCCGCGTGCCGTTATGGCGACGCGAAGGGAGACCCCCGTGAGTGACACGACCGGCCCGGCAGTCGAGCCGACCCCCGTGACCGAGCCCCTGCAGCTGGCCGACCAGCGTCCAGTTGATGCGGCGGCAACTCCATCGGCGACCCAGCCGGTGCCGGCCAAGGCCAGCCACACCCGCACGATCCTCGAGGTCGTGGGCGCCGTGGTGGCGGTCTTCCTCATCCTGAGTGCCGGGACCGTGGGCTTCGTCGCCGGGCACGCTACTTCGTCAGCGAACCGCGGTGACCACTTCCGCTCCTCGGCCAGCGGCCAGGGCGGCGGCATGATGGGTGGCCAGGATCCGCGTGGCATCGATCCCGACGGTGACGACTGGACCGGCGGCGGTCAGGGCGGCGGCATGATGGGCGGCCAGGGCTTCGGTCAGGGCGGCGGCATGATGGGCGGCCAGGATCCGCGTGGCATCGATCCCGACGGCGACAACTGGACCGGCGGTCAGGGCATCAACCCGAACGCGCCCCAGAACACCACGCCGCAGCCGGGCCAGTTAACGCCCAGCGGCTGACCTGGGTGGTATCAGCTGCGCTTGCGCATCATCCTTACCGCGACGATCACGATGAGGACCAGGACCAGGACCGCGCCGAGGATCACGACAGTCACGGCGACGCCGGACGATCCTGAATCCGCGGGCGCTGCGGTCGCCGAAGCGGACGCCTGGGCCTGCGTGGACGCAGGCACGGATGAGGCGGCTGCCGTCGCGCTCGCTGACGGTGTCGTTGATCCACCCCCCGTGACGGTGAACGTGATGGCCCCCGTCACAGGATGTCCGTCGCCGGACACCACGCGGTAGGCCACCTGGAAGGTGCCTGCCGAAAGGTCAGCCGGCCACGGCACCGAGACCGCGGCACCGTTCGGTGTGACCTGCTGGCTCGCGACGACATTGCCGTTCTCGTCATTGATCGAGATGGTTTCCGTGTCGGCGAGCAAAGCCTCGTCGAACGTGAACGTGACGTTGGCCGGCGGCGCGCTGAGGGTCGCGCCGTCTGCAGGGTCAGTCGAGATGAGCGCTGCGTGCGCGCTGGCAGGTCCGGCCAGCAGCCCGGTCGCCGTCACCGCAAGGGTGACAGCGACCAGGCCGCGGACGATCGATGACCGAAGGGTGTGCTCAGCCACTGAGAGTTACCTTCCCTTTCACCACGGTGACGAGGTTGCCCTTGGTGAGTGTGGCAGTGAACGACCACTCCCCATTTGTCGGCAGGACACCGGTGGCGGAGACCTTCGAGCCGTTGCCCTCGGCCTCCCAGTTGATCACCTCGGGAATCGCAGCGCTCGTCCACTCGACGTCGCCGGCTGATGCCTTGGAGTCGAAGACGATGGTGCGCGAGCCCGGTGCGGCGGCGCTGATCGTGGTCGGCACCTTGGGCACCGTGGCGATCGACACCGGCTTGCCCTTGGCGCTGGGCGACGCGACGGTGAAGGAGATGGCACCCTCGACGGGGTCCCCGTCCACCGAGATGAGATGCCAGGCAGCGGCGTAGCGGCCCTTGGGCAGCTTGGCGTTCGGAACGAACACCACCTTGGTGCCCTTAGCCGTCACCTTCGCGGGGACGGTGTTCCCCGAACCGTCGATCAGTCGTGTGCCCTTGCCGTTGAGCTTGATGTGCTCGGCGAAGGTGAGCGCGACGGCCTTGGGCGCCGCCGACAACTGCGCGCCGTTGGCCGGCGTGCTCGATTCGATACCGGCATGCGCCGACGCCGACGTGGTGGCTGCGGCGATCGCCCCGGCCGCGAGTGCGGTCACGGCGAGGCCGCGACCGAAGATGGATAGCAGGTTCATGTCTGGTCCGTTCGTCGATGGTCAGCCGCTGCCCCGTTGGCAGCTGGCCTGGACGCGTGCCTGAGGTGCAAGCTCAGGCCGTGACCACCGGAGGTCCCCTTCGGGCGAGCCAGTCGTGCTCGCGAAAGCGAGGTGTGAAGACGACATGGAACTGACGAGGCAGGCCGAGCCCATACGGACCCGCTGCCGTCACAGTGGGCGCCCCGCGTGTCAAGGCGGTCAGGAATCTGAGCCATCGATCGAGCAACGTGTCTGAATGATGGAGAAGCACCGCTGCAATGCAGGCTGCGCCGATGTGGCCAAGCACCATGCCTGACGTCGGGGCCATCGAGACGGCATGACCGTCGTGGCCCAGCGACAAGGACAGCACGACGTGGCAGAGCGCCTCGGCCCCGAGGAGGTAGGCCGCCAGCCAGGCGATGCTGCGCCGCCGGTCGGCAAGCACGGCGCTCAGGCCGATCATCGCGGGTAGCAGCCAGAGGACGCCGATCAGGTGGGCAGCCTGCCCGTCAACGGCCGTGTGCGCGCCTGCGGTCAGGACGAAGAGCGCGACGCCGAGCGCTCCACCGCGCATGGCGCGAGCGGTCCCGGAGAAGTGGTGACGAGGCACAGGCGGACCTTAGCGGGGCGGGGGAATGCCGGGCAAAAGGTCAGGGGGTCGTGGGCGGAGCGTTACTGCGACGCCGGAACACGATCGCGGTGACCAGGGCGACCAGGCCGGCCAGGAGGATCGCGGCCCCGACGAAGAGCGGCATCATGGACGTGGTCGTGCCGTCGGTGGACGAGGCCGGGTCCCCTGCCGGAGCGGCGACAGCCTGGGGCGAGGGTACGAACGGACCCGATGCAGTGGGAGCGGGCGCAGAGCCCGCAGTACTGGCAGCCGCGCTGCTGTTGACCGTCAGCGTGAGCGACCCGACCACCGGATGTCCGTCGCCACACACCACGCGATAGGCAACCTGGTACGTGCCCGGTCGCGCCTCAGCGGGCCACGGGATGGCCACGGAGTTGCCCTCGACCGCCGGGTGGATGCTTTTGATCACGTTGCCGTACTCGTCATTGATCGAGATGGTGTCGGTGTCGTTGAGGAGCGGGGAGTCGAAGGTCAGGCGGACTTCCGACGGGGGCACCTCGAGTACCGCTCCGTCGACAGGAGAGGTGGACGTCAGTTGCGAATGCGCGCTGGCCGGCGAAGCGCCGAGGCCCGCCATGGCCGCGACCACGACAAGTGCGGCCAACCCCCGTGCAACTCGTGTGCGCGCTCGGTCAGCACTCACCTCAACGTCACCTGGCCCTTCGGGATCATCACGGAGTCTGCGCTCGAGAGATTGGCCTCGAACGTCCAGGTTCCTTTGGTGGGCAGAACGCCGGTGGCGGAGGCCTTCTTCCCATTGCCGTGCAGCTTCCAGGTAATCGGCTCCCCGACCCCCGGACCGCGCCACGCTACCTCAGCGCTCTTGAGCGACGTCGCGATGGTGATCGTCCGGACGCCGGTGCGGTTGCCGTCAATCGTGGTCGGGACGTTGGGCATCGGCTTGACCTTGACCGGGCTCCCCTTGGCGGTGGGCGTTGCGACGGTGAAGGCCAGCGCCCCAGGGACGAAGTGTCCCTCGACCGAGTAGAGGTTGTACGCGGCCGCATACATGCCCCTGCCGAGTCGCTTCGTCGGGGTGATGGTCAGCGTCTTGTTCTTGTTGCTGAGCTTGTTCGTGGAGGGGACGATCTTGCCACTGCCATCGATGATGCGGGCGCCCTGAGGCGCCATCTTCACGGCCTCGTCGAACGCGATCACGACCGAACTCGGTGCCGAGCCGAGCGCCGATCCATCCTTGGGGCTGGTGGAGATCAGGTTGGGATGTGCTGATGCAGGGACTGCCGTGCCGAGCGTCACCAGGCCGAGGCCCACGGCCACCGCGATGGCCAGCACTGGACGCCGCCGCCCGACGATCAGCGACCAGGCCCCGTTCATACTCCCAAGGGTAACTTTGCACCACTACTGACGAGAACGTGAACGCTCACCCGCGCGATGTTCCCTTCACCACAAGGCTGTCCATGAGGCCCTGGGTGGACCTGGCTATCTCCCGGACGGCTCGCTCGAAGGCGGCCCGGTTGTGGTCGGCCGGCTCACGGAAGCCGCTGACCTTGCGCACGTACTGCAGGGCGGCCGCCTCGATGTCGGCCGGCCCGGGCTCGTCGGTGAACGGCGGCCTGAGGGTCTTGATGCTTCGGCACATGCCGCGAAGGCTAGCCCCGGAACAGATCTCGGGGCCAGGGTGTTCTCAAGGTGTTGGAACGTCGCGAATCCGCGTCGCGTCCAACTGTGGTCGGCCGGGCGGCTGGCACGCTGGAGGAGGACGGCATGGGAGTCATGGGTCGAGCGACGACGGTCGGTGCTGCCGTGCGGGCCAGTCGGGGTCGGCATCCGCTGGGGCAGCGCATCGGCGCGGTCCTGCCGATGTTGCGCGACGCGTTCACGGGGCGATGGGTCGACGCTCCGCGCTTCAAACTGTTGGCGGGGCTGGCCGGCATCGTGTACGTGATCTCCCCGCTCGACCTGATGCCCGAGGTGTTCCTGGGCCCGTTCGGCCTTGGCGATGACCTGGCGATCGCCGCCCTCGCGGTGACGGCCCTCCTCGGCTCGGCCGAGGACTGGCTCGACCGGGACTACCGCACGCCTACGGAAGCGGGCGACTCACCGGCAGATGTCGTCGAGGGCGTCGTGATCGATCGTCGCTGACCTCAGGGCGCGGAGGGGCTGAAACGCACTGTCCGTGCGCGCCCGGAGCGCTTTGCTTCATAGAGCGCCCGGTCGGCAAGTTCGAGGATGCGCTCGGCCCGTTGCCCTGCCTCGGCCAGCGCGACGCCGATGCTGACGGTGACCGTCAAGGTCTCGTCACCGACGCTCATCGGGCTTGCAACCACCGCGTGTATCTTCCCGGCGATCGCATCGGCGTCCTCGATGCTGTGGATCGCTGGTAGCAGGACGACGAACTCGTCCCCACCCAAGCGGGCCACGAGGTCCCCCGACCGCACTTGCGAACGCAGGCGAGCGGCGACCTCGATGATCACCGAGTCGCCGACCGCATGGCCGTAGGCGTCGTTGATCGCCTTGAGTCGATCGAGGTCGACGAACAAGGCGGCGATATTCAAGCCGGTGCGCGGGGATCGCGCGAGCAATCGGTCCATCTGCGCCAGTAGTTCCGGGCGATTGACGAGTCGGGTAAGCGAGTCGTGAGTGGCCATGAATCGCAGTTCCTCACGAGCCTCACGTGCCTCGGTCACGTTGACGAACTGCGAGACGTAGCCGCGAGGAATCCCGTCGTCGTCGCGCAGGAGGCCGATCGAGTGATCGACCCACACGATGCTGCCGTCCGCCCGGATCAGGCGCTGCTCATGAGTGAGGGCGTCTTCGTGACCGGAGAGGATGGCCGCTCGCGTTCGAAGGTCGAGGGCGTCGTCCGCTGCATCGATGACGTCAACAATCCGGCGCGACAGCAGCCATTCGTCGTCACGATCAAGCATCTGGCACAGCGCGGGGTTGACCTCGAGGAACCCGCGATCGAGGCTGACGACGGCCATCCCGGTGGGAGCGGAGTCCATCGCGGTCCGGAAGCGCTCCTCGCTGCGCGTGAGGGCCTCGCGGGCCTCCATCTCGGCCTGGATGTCGCGAAGCCGCACGACCCGTGTGCGCTTGGCATCGGATGTGGTCACCGTGACCCGCCACGCCACCTCAGTCCACCTGTAGGACCCGTCTCCGCAGAGGACTCGCACGTTCAGCACGCCCGCGGAGTGCGCAACCTCCTGGCGTTGAACCTCCTCTTCGAATTGCTCACGATCGTCGGGGTGGATGAAGTCGGCGTCCCGCGCCCCGGCGACCGCGCCGGGGTCCCAGCCGAATGTCCGGGTGGCGGCCGGCGAGACCCATTCGAGAGCGCCCTGTGGACCGACGACAAGGATGACGTCCGAAGCGTGGTCGGCCAGCAGCCGGTAGAACGACAGGCTTGACTCCAGGGCCTCCTCGGCTTCCACCTGCTCGTTGACGTCGCGGGTGATGATCGTGAGGGCGTCAATGCTGCCGTCCGGGGCGCGCACCGCCCGTGCCGTGGAGTCGGCCCAACGGAACGAGCCGTCCACGTGCTTGAGTCGTAGACGGACAGTGACAGAGGGCGCGCCTTCCAGCAGGCGATGTCGCGCCTCCACCACCGCAGGCAGGTCGTCCTGATGGATGAGCTGGAGGTTGAGGCTCAGGCGTTCCTCCGCCGTCCAGCCGAGCACGCGCTCCACCGCCGGCGAGATCCATCGCAGCGTCCCGTCGGGCTGGTGGATCGCGAGGATGTCACTGGATTCCTCGACCAGGAACCGGTAGGCCCGTTCGGGGTCGGCCACCAACGCGTCGATCAGCGGCTCCGTGGACGTTGACCGGAGAGGGGGCATGCGCCGTTCTCCTTGCCAGTCAGGTGGTGTGGTTCGCCACGATTGTCCGTCAGGACGGGCAGATGATGCCTGCTGAGGGCAGAGTCCCATCGATCAGATACGTGGCCACCGCGTCGTTGATGCAGGCGTTGCCGCGAGTGCCGCTGACGTGGCCGAAGCCGTTCCACAGGAGCAGGCTGGCGTTGGGGAACAGCCGGATCGACTGGCGGGCCATCCGCACCGGGGTCTTGGGATCGTGCAGGCCGTTGATGAGGAGGACGGGGGCCTCGGTGGTCGGCGTGACGGGAAGATTGCCCTGCGCTTTTCGGACCGGCCAGTGGAAGCACGAGGCCGGGATGGGCACGAACAGCGCACTGAAGAAGGGGGCGAGCTTGCGCCACTGGACGGTGTTGCGCCGGGTTGTGGCCCGAGTGCCCGTGGTCGGGCGGTCGTAGCAGTTCACCGCCTGGTTGACCGACAGGAAGTTCGGGGAGGCCAGGGTGTAGGCGACGCGGTCGGCGTTGACGGTGTCGGCTGCGTCAGCGGCGTTCTCCCCACCGCCCACGGCTGTTGCGGCGGCTGCGAGAAGCTCGTCAAGGTTGGCAAAGCCCGCGCCCTGCCCGTCGGACAGCATCCCCAGCGCGATCTCCAGGATCGACCGGTCGGTGATCGGATCGCCGACGGACGGCCGGATCGGATGCCGATGAAGGACGTTCAGGAGGTTGCGCAGCCACGCAAGGACGTCTTTGGTCCCACCGACGGACCCGACGGACCCGACGGACCCGACGGACCCGGCGGACCCGGCGGACCCGGCGGGACAGGTGGCACCCCGGGCCGAGCAGTTGGCGGCCCAGCCCGTGAGCGACTCCTCCGAGCCGCGAGCCTGCGCCTGCGCGAGCCCGATCATGTTGTCGAGGGGCCCGTTGATGCCGTCGAGCACCATGCGTCCGACTCGCTCGGGGAATGTGTGCGCGTACATCATCCCGAGGTACGAGCCGTAGGACGCTCCGTAGAAGTTGAGGTGGTCCTCGCCCAGAGCTGCCCGCACGATGTCGAGGTCACGGGCCGCTGAGTCGGTGCCGATATTCGAGGTCAGGCCCTTGTTGGTGCGGTCGCACACCTCGTTGAGTGTGGCGTCCGCGGCGTAGGCGAGCTGCTCAGCCGCGGTGTCGGGCAGGCCCAGGGTCAGCGCCTTGAGTGCTGCCTCGCTGAGGCAGACGAGTTGGGTGCTGCGTCCCACCCCGCGGGGGTCCATGCCGACCAGGGAGTACTTGGCGGTGATGTCCGGACTGGCGGGGTTCACCAGGAGGCTGCCCGCTGCGTCCACCCATGCGGTTGCCGACACTCCGGGGCCGCCGGGGTTGAAGACGAGGGACGGGGCATCGGGAGCGGTCGGCGGCTTGCGGAGCAGGCCGATCGTGATGGTGACGCCGCGTGGCTTGCGGTAGTCGAGCGGGACGGTGACGGTGGCGCATTCCGAGCCGTCGGCGTCGGGGCAGGGAATCCAGGTGGCCCGCTGGGCGTAGAACGACTCCAAGGGGCCGGCTCCCCGCACCGCGGGTGCCGCGCCGGTGAACGCCGCAAGGCCCGGGCTCGCTGCCCCAACAGCCAGCGCGCTGGCGATGCCTGCGGCGACGAAGGTCCCAAACCGGATGCGCATCGTCACCCCTCACGACTGCAGTCCATGGCCGCGATGTGCCCTGAATGTCCGGACTGTACCTCGTGATGCCGGGGGCGGGCCAAGAGCCGGTTGTGACGGCCACCTGTCGGATGGCGCCGCCGCGGGGGACGTAACCAGCCGCCGTCGGGACCTGCGCCCCCATCGCGAACGGGGACCTAGGTCCTGATGCTGGCGAATCCCCGTGGATATAGCCAGGCGATAGCCATCAGTTGAACGTTCACCGGGCCGAGACCCATGCATACGTAGCGCCACGCACGTGGTGCCGATGGAAGTAGGCGGACGATGACGAAGACCAAGCGAGCAGCGTCACGAGTAGCAGCGTCGGTGGCGATCCTGACCGCGGCGGCAGTAGCCATGGCCTACGCGCCAGCGGCCCAGGCTGCTCCGGTGCGTGCGGCTCGCACCGCTGTCGTGCACGCCGTCCGTGTGGCACCGGCCGCCGCGCCCGCGCTCGTCGTCGTCCCGGCCGCAGTCACCTACACGCTGGCCGACGTGGCCACGCACAACGTCGCGGCGAACTGCTGGGTCGTCATCAGCAACAACGTCTACGACCTGACTGCGTTCGAGAGCCTCCACTCCGGTGGAGCAAGCAGGATCACCGGCCAGTGCGGCAAGGACGGCTCGAATACGTTCAGCGGCCAGCACGGCAGCGCCGGCTCCAGCTCCAGTACCTCCCACCTCAGCACTCTTGCCAAGTACATGCTCGGCGCACTGGCCGCGGCTCCGGCAGTTCCGTCGGCTCCGACCGGGCTCGTCGCTACGGCTGGCAACGCACAGGTCGCTCTCGCATGGACGGCGACCTCTGGCGCAACGTCGTACAACGTGCTGCGGGGCGGCGCATCGATCGGCACCTCGGCCACCAATTCCTACACGGCAACAGGCCTGACCAACGGCACCTCGTATTCCTTCACGGTCCAGGCCGTGAATGCGGGCGGGACCTCCGCGGCGTCCGCCGCCGCCGCCGCCACCCCGGTGGCTCCCGTCGTCATCCCGGCAACGCCGACCGGCCTCCTCGCCACCGCCGGCAGCGCTCAGGTGACGCTGTCGTGGACGGCTACTTCGGGGGCGACCTCGTACGTGGTGCTCCAGGGCGCGACGCAGGTCGCCACCCCGAGCACGAACAGCCAGGTCGTCACCGGACTGGCCAACGGGACCTCGTACTCGTTCACTGTCAAGGCCGTGAACAGCGCGGGCACCTCCGCCGCCTCCGCCGCAGCGACCGCCACCCCGGTGGCAGCGGCCGTCGCACCCTCCGCCCCGACGGGCCTTTCGGCTGTCGCGGGCAACGCGCAGGTCGCTCTGACATGGACCGCCACCGCAGGCGCCACGTCGTACCAGATCCTCCGCGGCGGCACCCAGATCGGGACGTCGGCGACGCCGGCGTACACCGCCACTGGCCTTAGCAACGGCACCGCGTACTCGTTCACGGTGAAGGCCGTCAACGCGGTGGGAACCTCAGCGGCATCCTCCGCAGCCAGCGCGACTCCGGTGGCACCGGCCGTGGCGCCCGCCGCTCCGAGCGCCCTCGCCGGCACCGGCAGTGACGCGAAGGTCGCTCTCACGTGGACCGCGCCGACCGGCGCTACCTCCTACGAGATCTACAAGGACGCCGCGCTCGCCGGCACCTCGGCAACGGCTTCCTACACGGCCACGGGCCTGGCCAACGGCACCGCCTACTCGTTCACGGTGAAGGCCGTCAACGCGGTCGGCACGTCGGCAGCCTCCGCCGCACTCAGCGTGACTCCGTCGGCCGCCGTGCCGGCCGGCAGCTTCGCCGCCGCCACGGTCGCGCTTCACGCCACCGCTGGCAACTGCTGGGTCTCGATCGCCGGCAACGTCTACGACTTGACGGCCTTCCTCGGGACCCACAGTGGCGGCTCCGCCGCCATCAGCCCGGCCTGCGGCGGCGACGCCACGAACACCTTCTACGGCAAGCATGGTTCATCGGCCAGTGGCAAGCTCGGCTTCCTCTCGTCCTACCTCAAGGGCGCCCTCGCCAACTACGTCGCCACTGCTCTGCCGTCCCAGGCCCCAACTGCGACGGTCGACGCCGTCGTCGGCGGCGGCGAGTACACCATGGAGGAGGTCCAGGCGCACAGCACGGCGGCGGACTGCTGGACCGTCATCTTCGGCGGCGTCTACGGGCTCAGCACGTGGATCCCGGTGCACCCGGGCGGCTCCGCGGTGGTTGCCGCGATGTGCGGCGTCGACGGCAGCGGGATGTACAGCGGCAAGCACGCTGGCAGTGGCTCTGCTGGAGCCATCCTGGGCAAGATCAAGCTCGGCGTGCTCGTCGCCGGCAAGGCCGCGACGACGACAGCCGTCGCCAGCTTCACGCTCGCCGACGTGACCAAGCACAACTCAGGCACCGACTGCTGGTCCATCGTCAACGGGACCGTCTACGACCTGACCTCGTGGATCGCCAAGCACCCGGGCGGCGCTGACGCCATCAAGGCGATGTGCGGCATCGACGGCACCGCGATGTACAGCGGCAAGCATGGCTCGAGCACATCGGCGCTCGGAGTCCTGGATGGCATGAAGGTCGGTGCCTTCGCCGGCTCTTCGCGAGATGACGCCTCGGCGACCGGTGCCACGAAGGTGGCAGGAGTGTTCGACGCCAAGCGGATCCGACGCCACAACACGGCGGCCAACTGCTGGACCGTCATCGACGGCAACGTCTACAACCTCTCGGCGTGGACCAAGAAGCACGCCGATCGCCAGTCGACCATCGCGCAGCTGTGCGGCCGCAACGCCACCAAGTTCTACGCGAAGGCTCCGGGCGGCGTCGCGAAGGCGACCAAGTCGCTCAAGCGTTTCATGGTCGGCAAGTTCGGTGCGGCCACTCCGGCCGTGACTGTGGCCCCGGCCGTGACCACGAAGTACACGCTCGCCGATGTAGCCAAGCACGCAGCCTCGGACAGCTGCTGGTCCGCAGTGAGCGGCTCGGTCTACGACCTCACCGCATGGGTCGGCAAGCACCCGGGTGGCGCTGGCGTCATCACCGGAATGTGCGGAGTCGATGGAACTGCCTCGTTCAACAGCATGCACTCGGGCAGCGCCTCCGCCAAGGCCGCGCTGGTCAAGATGAAGCTTGGGGTGCTCGGATAGGGGGATCCGAAGGGGATTGCGACCGGGGTCACGAGCGATTGTGGCCCCGGTCCTACTTTTGGCCCCCCTGACGGTCGATAACCACGGTGTGCCTCGGCTTGCTGCTCTCTTTCTGGTGGGTGTCCTCGCCCTCGTCGTGACGTCGCCACCCGCTGCAGCGGTCTCGGCTCCGGGTCGGGGGGCTCTGACGCCGGCGACCGCGGTGCCGGCGATCGGACAGGCCATGCCGGCGATCTACGACCCTGAGGCGGCCTATGAGGCGCAGGCGATCTGCGACCCCAAGCCCAAGCCCGGCACAAGGGCGCTGGCCAGCCTCATCCGCAAGACCTACGGCCGGGCGGAGGTCATCGGGATCTCGCGCGGTTGCGGGATCGGCGGAACCAGCGAGCACAAGGAGGGACGAGCCCTCGACTGGATGACGAGCATTCGGAGCAAGCGCGGCTTCGCCAACGCGCGGGCCTTCCTGAAGTGGTTGCTCGGCCCGGACCAGGCAGGCGTGCCGTTCGGGAACGCCACGCGGCTCGGCGTCATGTACATCGGATGGAACAACCGCTACTGGGCCGCGTACGCGAAGGACCGCGGCTGGGCCGAGCTCAAGGGCTGCCTCACTCGCGGTGGTGATGACACGACCTGCCATCGCAACCACATCCACATCTCGTTGTCGTGGGACGGCGCCAGTGGGCGGACGTCGCTGTGGGACGGAACGGTGCTGACCGGCTACTGCCCGTCGCCGTGGGCTGAGGCGCCAGTGGCGGCTCCCGCGCGCGCGGCGGCCGCAGTGCCGATGGCGCCGGTCACGGTGCTGAACACCCGACTGGGCCAGGGCATCGCCGCGAGTGGGGGCGGGGAGTCGTGGCCGGGTGGGTTCGACGGCGCGTTCCGGGAGGATCCGAGCGATCCGCCAGCTCAGCCCGATCCCGCAGCTCAGCCCGATCCAGGAGCCCAGCCCGATCCAGGCGCCCAGCCCGATCCAGGAGCCCAGCCCGACCCAGGAGCCCAGCCCCAACCGGCGGCACCGGCCGCTCCATGCCGGCTGCACGAGACCGGCTGGCGCGGTGACCATCCGGGCGTGCTCACCAAGGTCACCGGCCTTGGCGAGATCCCGGCGACCGGTGTAGCTGCCGTGGCTGTCTCGGTCAGCGCCCTCGGCTCGACCGCACCAGCCACCGTGAGTATTTGGTCTCCGGGTGAGGAGACCCGAACGCCATTGATCAAGGTGAAGATGAACGGCAGGGGCAGCGGGATCGCAGTCATCCCCGTAGAAGCCGACGGCACGGTCGGCTTCTCCACGTCGGCCGGCGCGACTGACCTTGTGGTGCAGGTGACCGGCTACTTCCCCGTCGGCGACCAGCCCAATGTCGTCGCCGTCGGCTGACTGCTTCATTCCGCCACCTCGGGCCGGTAGCGTCGGGGCATGAGCAGCAGGAGCAGTGCGGCTGCTTCCGTCGAGGCCGAGGTGCGCGACGAGGACTGGGACGGCCGTGAGCTATCGGGGCTGGAGTACGCCGGGACGTTGTTGAGCGCCGTGGACATGACGGATGCGCGACTGGACGGCTGCGCGTTCACGGACTGCTCGTTCCGGCGGGTCCGCTTCAACACCGCGACACTCACCGGATCGGCGTTCGTCAACTGCCGGTTCGTGCAGTGCTCCTTCTTCGATACGACCTTCGAGGCATGCAAGGTGATCGGTGGCGTATTCGAGCGCTGCACGTTCACGTCACTGCGAGTGACCGGTGGCGACTGGTCCTTCTGCGTGCTGTCTGAAGCCGACCTGCGCAGCGTGACGTTCACCGACGTGCGGATGCGCGAAGCGGAGATGGGAAACGTCCGAGCCGACGGGGCGACATTCACGGGCGTGGACCTCTCGGGTGCATACGTGGTGGGCGCCAACTTCGCCGGCTCCGACCTTCGCGGCTCTGACCTCTCAGCGATAGATCCGCGAACAGCGGACGTCCGCGGAGCGCGCATCACCTGGGAGCAGGCCGTGACGCTCGCCCAGGGCCTCGGCCTCGACGTGGTGCCCGAATGAGCACGCCAAGGGGCGGCGGGCGAACTCCGGGGATCGCCTTCTCGGCCCTGGTCTTCGCCCTTCTCGGTTTCGCCTGCGCGGTCCCGGCGGTGGTGGGTCTGATCCTCGGCCTGGTGGCGCGGCCCCGGGCGAAGGAGGCGGGCGCAGGCGTCGGGCTTGCCACCGCGGCGATCGCCGTGTCTGCCGCGTGGCTGGTGCTCTTTGCGGTGCTCGTCGTCATGGCCATCGCTGGAACTCGCCCCTGACCGAGGCACTTCTGGCCGTACCCTCAAGGCATGGAACTCGACCGCGCGCTCGCCTTCGCCGCCACCCGCCGCAATACCGTCCTCACGACCCTGCGTGCTGATGGTCGGCCGCAGCAGTCGGTGGTCTTCTACCTCGCGGACGGAGATCGGTTCACCATCTCGGTGACGGCCACCCGCGCCAAGACCAAGAACCTCCTCCGGGACCCGCGAGCGGCGCTGTTCATCCCGAGCGATGACGTGTTCGTGTGGGTGAGTCTCGACGGAACGGTGCAGCTCACCGAGCCGGCGCGTTCGCCCGACGACGACGTCGTCGAGCAACTGGTGGACTACTACCGGCGAGGCACCGGCGAGCACCCCGACTGGGCCGCCTACCGCCAGGCGATGGTCGATGATCAGCGGCTCATCGCGACCTTCACGGCGACCTCGGCGACGGGAATCCTCCCGGACTGACACTGCCGGTCGGCGGGCCTGGCCAATCCCGGGGGTTTCCCGGATTCAAGGTTCGTCGAACGCTCCTAGCATGATGAGTGAAGCCTCCGTGCGAGGCGTCTCGCGCGGCACTCAAAGGAGAGGGCCATGACACTCAAGCGGCTACTTCCGACCGTGGTTGTCTGCGCGGCGCTGACGGCCTGCGGCTCGTCGACGGTCTCGTCGACGGCATCTCAGACCCCGGCACTGGGCAACCCGTCAGTGGCGGTGACGTCTGCGGCGCCAGTAGCCGCGGCGCCGATGCCGACCAGTTCGCCCTCCGGCGAGCTGTCGTGCGCGAACTTCGACCAGGAGGCAGCACACCTGATCACGTACGCCCACTACGCCAGCCTCAACGTGGGCACGAACAACGACACGGCCCCGACGTTCAACGACATGAACGAGTCGCTCGGCGTGCTGACGGCCATGGCGCCGAAGTGCGCCCCCAAGGCCGTCGAGGCGATCGCTGCTCTCGGTTCCGCAGCAGGCGCGGTCGCGGCTGTCTACCAACCGGGTGACGACCCTGCGGTGAAGGCCGCCGACAAGGCTGCCCTCGAGGCGTTGAAGGCCGAGGGACTAACGGCGTGGACGGCGATGGGCAAGGACACCGGCCCGTGGGAGACGGCCCTCAACTTCGTCGAGTGACCAGGCCGGTAGCCTCGGAGGCGTGCTCGCCCATGTGACAGCGACGCGTTACGTGACCCCGCTGCGCGAGGGCGGGTCGCTTCCCGGGCTGATGGAGGCCGATGACCTCGGGACCTACGTCGTCAAGTTCCACGGCGCCGGCCAGGGGCGCAAGGCGCTGGTGGCCGAGGTCATCTCCGCAGGACTTGCTCGGGGACTCGGCCTCCCAGTGCCCGATCTGGTGACGGTGGATGTGGATCCGGGACTGGCCAGTGGCGAGCCCGACCAGGAGGTGCAGGACCTGCTGCGCCAAAGTGCCGGACTGAACCTGGGCGTGGACTTCCTGCCCGGCGCCCTCGATTTCGATCCCGTGGCGTTCCCTGTCGATCCATTGACGGCCGGTGGAGTCCTATGGTTCGACGCGCTCGTGGGCAACATGGACCGATCCCGCCGCAATCCGAATCTCCTGCAGTGGCGTGGGCTGTGGCTGATCGATCACGGCGCGACGTTGTCCTTCCATCACCGCTGGCCGACCGCAGACACCTACGACGACCGGCCGTACGACGCGGCCGACCACGTGCTGCTGGGAAGCCATCCAGACGTCAGGTCCGCCGACGAGAGTCTCGCCGCCGGAGTCACGGACGAGTTGGTGCGGGCCGCAGTGGATGACGTGCCGGACGTGTGGCTCGTCGATGAACCGGGCTTCGCCGACGCTGCTGAGCTGCGCAACGCCTACATCGGTCGCATTCGGGGTCGTCTTCAGTCAAGATCGGCGTGGCTGCCGGCTCTCATCGAGTCGACGGGAGGAGCGGCATGAGCCACGAGCGAAGCCTCTTCGAGTACGCGATCCTCCGCGTGGTGCCGCGCATCGAGCGAGGCGAGTCGATGAACGCGGGCATCCTGCTGTACTGCCGTGCCGACGAGTACCTCGGCTCGCGGGTTCTGCTCGACCGCGAGCGCCTCTTCGCGCTCGACCCGACGGCCGATGCCGATCACGTCGAGCGCGCCCTGGCCGCGGCCGCCGACTGCGCGCTGCAGACCGGCGACGACATCGGCAAGCGGTTCCGGTGGCTCACTGCGCCACGCAGCACAGTGGTGCAACCGGGACCGATCCACACCGGGCTGACGACCGATCCCGACGCCGAGACGCAGCGGCTCTTCGGACTGCTGGTCCTGCGCCTTCCTGCGGATGGTGTCTGACCGGCGTCACACTCCGATGTGCGCCTGAACCTGCCCGCTGGTAACAGCCTCGACGAGCCGCGCGCAGTCGATCTCGTTCTGCAGGATGGCCATCCGGTCGTCAGACGCCGGGTGCCCCTTCAGCAGGGCCGCGCTGCTCCGCCACGAAGGCGAACTTGCGCACTCGACCGCTTCGCAGCCAAGCGCTCCAGAGCTGGTGAGCTGCCACCAGTTCGTCGAGTGCCTGGCTTCCGATCTGCGCAGTGATGGCATCCGCATCGGCCTCGAAGGCGACGATGAGGGAGTCGACCATGGCGAGATGCGATTCGCTGCACTCGTCCTGCCACCGCACCTTCATGCCAGCGCGCTCGACGAGTTCGAGGATCTCCGCGAGTGGAGTCAGCCACACGGTGTCGGCGTCGGGCATCAGTTCGCACTCGGCTGCGGTGAGCGGCGGGCCTTCCTCGAGGGTGAACGCGAAGCGGCCACCCGTCGTCAGGGCCTGCACGATGCCGCGGAGCAGGGGTTCCTTGTCGGGGAAGGCCAGCATCGTCTCCAGCAGCATGATCACGTCGAAACGACCGTCCGGAAGCGGTGGGACCATGCCAACCTCGAAGCGGCAATCCAGTCCGTCGGCACGCGAGCGGGCGATCTCGATGGCGCTGTCGCTGAAGTCGACGCCCAGGTAGGTGCAGCCCAACTCGCGCGTGACGTACCGTCCCGGGCCGGCCACTCCACAGCACAGGTCGAGCACCGAGACGCCAGGTCCGATCCCCGCCTCCACCGCCAGGGCGCGGATCTCGCTGGCGAGCATGAAGTTCTCCTGCTCGACGAACTCGCCGGGCGCGTAGGCCAAGACCCGGGCCCGCTGCAAGGCCTGGTCGAAGGGGGCGCGCTCGTCCTGCTTCATGGTCGGCGCACGCGACGTCCGGCCATCAGCGGACCTCCTGTCGACCGGTGGGGGCGGGCGCGCTTCGGGCTACTGCCGTCCTGCGCCTTGTCGGACAAGGACGAACAATACGTGCGGAGGGCCTGACGTACCCTTCGGCGAGACCTCCCGCGAGCGGTGGGGCTGAATGTGGGCCCGCCGGGCCCGTGGCACGGACAGGAGAGAAGGACATGACGAGCTCGTCGGTGATCCGGACGGCCGGATCATGGCTGCTCACGATCCTGGCGTGCCTCCTTGTGTGGTTCTGCCTCATGGCGCCGAACGAGCTCGCGACGCTGGCCCCGGCCGCCTTCGTACGGATCCCGCTCGAGGCGTTGGTGTTCGTCGGGCTGGTCCTGCTTCTGCCGCAGCGGGCCGGACGGATCCTCGCGGTGATCGTCGGGGTGGTGCTCGGCGGGCTGGCCATCCTCAAGGTGCTCGACGCGGGCTTCTCCGCCGCGCTCGGCCGACCGTTCGACCCCGAGGTCGACTGGAACTACGCCGGCTCGGCCGTCGACCTGCTGGGCGACGCGATCGGCACGACGAAGGCGCACGTGGTGGCGGTGATCGCCGTTCTGCTCGCCATCGCCCTGCTCGTGCTGGTACCGCTGGCCGTCCTTCGCCTGACGAAGATCGTGCAGCGACATCGGCCGGTGTCGTTGAGGGCGGTCATCGTGGCGGCCGTCGCCTGGGTCCTGTTCGCGCTTCTCGGCGTTCAGGTTGCCGCGGGTGCACCTGTCGCGTCGACGAGTGCTGCGGTGCTCGCAGCAAACGAGGTCGGCCGCGTCTACTCAGGTATCGAGGACCAACGAGCATTCGCCAGTGCAGTCGCCGTCGACGAGTGGCGTGACGTCCCCGGTGACCAGTTGCTGACGGGCCTCAAGGGCAAGGACGTCATGCTCGTGTTCGTCGAGAGCTACGGGCGCGTTGCGGTGCAGGACTCGGCGTTCTCGCCGGCCGTCAATGCGCTGCTCGACGAGGGGACGCAAAGACTCAAGGCGAAGGGCGTCTCAGCGAAGAGTGGCTTCCTCACCTCGGCCACGTACGGGGGCATCAGCTGGCTCGCGCATGCGACATTGCAGACGGGCCTGTGGGTGAACAACCAGCCGCGCTACGACGACGTCGTCGCGAGCGACCGCTTCAACCTCAGCTCCGCGTTCAAGAAGGCGGGCTGGCGAACGGTGAGCGTGATTCCATCGGACAACCTGGTGTGGCCGCCCGGCACGGACTTCTACCACTACGACAAGCTGTATGACGTCAACAACCTCGCCTACCGCGGGCCCAGCTTCAGCTACGCGACGATGCCGGACCAGTACACCTTGGCAGCGTTCAAGCGCATGGAGCTCGACCAGGCGAACCGCCCGCCGCTGATGGCGGAGCTTGACCTTGTGTCCAGCCATACGCCGTGGACACCACTTCCACGCATGGTCGGCTGGGACGAGCTAGGCAACGGGTCCATCTTCAACGGAATGCCCGAGCAGGGCCTGACGCCAAGTGTCGTGTGGCGCGACACGAATCACGTGCGCGAGATGTACGGGAAGTCCATCGAGTACTCGATGAGCGCGGTCATCTCCTTCGTCGAGAACTACCACGACGACAACCTTGTGCTGATCGTTCTCGGCGATCACCAGCCGGCTGCGGTCGTCACCGGACACAACGCGAGCCACGACGTCCCGATCTCGATCATCTCCAGTGACCCGAAGGTGATGGATCGCATCTCGTCGTGGGGCTGGCAGGACGGGTTGCGGCCGGAGCCGGACGCCCCACTGTGGCCGATGAACGCGTTCCGGGACAAGTTCCTCGCGGCGTACCGTTAAGGCGCGGCGACGCGAGTGGCTATAGCCGGTTCCCGTCCCGGAGAATCGAGTACGAACGGGCCCTCGGGACTAGCCTCGAAGCGTGCCCACTGACGCTTCCCCGGTGCCCGACGCAAGGACGTCTCCGAGCGGTCACCGGGCGCTGATTGTCGTTGACTGCCAGTGCGACTTCTGCGAAGGCGGATCGTTGCCGGTCGCTGGCGGCAGCGCCGCGGCATCTGGCATCGCGGACTTCCTGGAGACACATCGCGCGGACTACGACATGGTCGTCGCCACTCGCGACTGGCACATCCACCCCGAGCACCACTTCGCCAAGCATCCGGACTTCGTGGACACCTGGCCGGACCACTGTCGCGCCGGCACCGCAGGGGCGCAGTTCTCCCCGAACCTCGACACGCACGGTCCGTTCACGCAATGCCTGACGGCGATCGTGTCCAAGGGGCGCTACTCGGCGGCCTACAGCGGATTTCAGGGCTTCACCGACGATGGCCGCTCGCTGACCCGACTGCTGAAGGAGGGCGGCGTCACCTCGGTTGACGTCGTCGGACTGGCCACCGACTACTGCGTGAAGGCGACCGCACTCGACGCGGAGCACGACGGCTACGCGACGACGGTCCTGCTTCCCCTGACCGCAGGCGTGGCGCCCGACACCACGGCAGCGGCCGTCAACGAGATGGAGCAGGCCGGCGTCAACGTCCAGCGGACGGTCTGAGTCGGGGCTCAGACGCGAGCCTTGTTGGCGCCGCCCCGTCATGACTATAATTCAGGTCATGACGATCACCTCGCTGGCCACCGTCAAGGCGCAACTGTCCGCGTTCGTGGACTCGGTCCAGGGCACGCACGAGCGAGTGGTGATCACGCGCAACGGTGAGCCCGCCGCGGTTCTGATCTCGCCGGAAGACCTGGAGTCTCTTGAGGAGACCATTGCGATTCTGTCGGACCCGGAGGCCATGGCCGAGATCGCCGAGGCACGTCGGGCGATTACCAAGGGCGAAGTCGTGGCGGCGGACGCGGTCAGGATGCGTGCCAGGAAGTGACCTTTCGCGTCGTGCTGGCTCCGCCCGCCCGCAGGGCGCTTGAGTTTGCGTTGCCTGAAGGAGTTGCCGCCGCGGCGTGGGAGTTCATCAACGGGGCTTTGGCGGAGAACCCGCACCGCGTGGGCAAGCCACTCACCGGGGAACTCACAGGCTTGTGGTCGGCTCGTCGAGGCGACTATCGAGTGGTCTACTCGATCGAGGACGATGTGATCACAGTGACCGTTTTGCGGTTAGGGCACCGCCGGGACGCATACCGATAGCAGCCCATACCGGGTCTACCTCGAGGCTGACGTCGCACTCGAAGCCGCGGCTTGCCGGCTGACCGCGTGGGATGGTCTCTAGGTGTACCTCCTACTAGCACTGTGCAGCGGCGCGCTCTGGGGCACATGGCAGTTCGGGACGGGCCGCTACGGCCGTCAGATGTCGGTCTACAGCGTGATCCTCGTCAGCGGTGGCGCGGCGACGGTCGTCTACCTCGTCATGGGCCGGGCCACGCGCGACCTGATATTCGACGAGGTCGACGTGGTGTCGGGGCTGCTCGGCGGGCTCTTCGCTGTCGTTGGTACGACGCTGATCCTCAAGGCCCTGGCGATCGGGAAGATGGGGGTCACGACCGGCGTCAGCCAGGCGTACGTGCTGATCCCGCTGGCCTACTCGGTGCTCATCGGTGAGCAGGTCAAGGCGATCGCATTCGTCGGGGTGATCGTGGTGTTGGCCGGCCTGATCATGTTCATCCTGCTGCACCAGAAGCCTGAGGACACTGAGTCGTCTGGGGAAGGGAGGGACGGCCAACTGGTCGCGATCGGCCTGGCAGCAGTGTCGGCCGTCTTCTGGGGCATCTCCATCGTTGTCCTCGACGTCGGCTCAGCGCAGAACATCTACGGCACGCTGGCGCTGTCGCAGGTGCCTCAAGTCGTGGTGGGCCTGACCGTTGCGCTCTTCGCACGGTCGTTCGGTGGACTGACGAAGCGAGAGGTCGCACCTCTGGCAGGTGCGGGCGTGGCACTCGCGCTCGGCTACGTCGCGTTCTACACGGCGGCAGACGAAGGCGACATCGGGATCGTCTCGGTGCTCGCCGCATTAAGCCCGGTTGTCACGGCACTGCTCGCTCTCGTCTTCCTCAAGGAGCGAATGGTCAGGTCCGAGGTGCTCGCGCTGGTCGTGATCCTCATCGGCACCGCCTTGGTTGTTGCCTGACGCGTCGGTGTCGTGTGTGCTCAGCAGCCGAACGGTGGAAGCGGCGGTCAGCAGTCGGTGACAGAATCAGCGCATGCCGATCCCTGATGTGTTCACGCCTGACTCCGACCGCTACGACGGACGCATGCCCTATCGTCGATGCGGCGGTCGCGGCCTGCTCCTGCCGGCTGTGTCGCTGGGCTTCTGGCACAACTTCGGCGATGACAAGCCGATCGAGTCGCAGCGGGCGATCATGCACCGCGCGTTCGACCTGGGCATCACGCACTTCGACCTGGCGAACAACTACGGCCCGCCCTACGGAAGCGCGGAGGTGAACGCGGGCCGCATTCTCCGCGAGGACTTCTCCTCGCTGCGCGATGAACTGGTCATCTCGAGCAAGGCCGGCTGGGACATGTGGCCGGGACCTTACGGCGAGTTCGGTTCGCGCAAGCACGTGCTGGCCAGTCTCGACCAGAGCCTGGGCCGGCTCGGCCTGGACTACGTCGACATCTTCTACAGCCATCGTCCCGACGCGGACACGCCGCTGGAGGAGACGATGGGGGCGCTGCACACCGCTGTCCAGACGGGCAAGGCGCTCTACGCGGGCATCTCGTCGTACTCACCCGGGCGCACCCTCGAAGCGGCGCGGATCCTCGCGGAGATGGGCACGCCCCTGCTGATCCACCAGCCCTCCTACTCGATGCTGAACCGTTGGGTCGAGGGTGGACTGCTGGACGCGCTTCAGGAGGTCGGCGCGGGTGCGATCACCTTCAGCCCGCTCGCGCAGGGGATGCTGACCGATCGCTATCTCGATGGTATTCCTGCTGACTCGCGCGCGGCCGCGGGCAAGTCCCTCTCCTCAGACATGCTGTCCGTCGAGAACCTCGACCGCATCCGATCACTCGCCGCGATCGCCAACGGTCGCGGTCAGTCGCTTGCTCAGATGGCGGTCTCGTGGACCCTTCGCGACCCGCGCGTGACATCAACGCTTCTCGGAGCCAGCAGCGTGCGGCAGCTGGAGGAAACGGCCGCGGCTGTCGAGCGGCTCGACTTCTCCGAGGCTGAACTCGCCGAGATAGATCGATACGCCGTCGACGCGGACATCAACCTGTGGGCGACGCAGTCGGTCATCCCCTAGTCGAGTGGAGAACCGGAGCGTCCGCTGAGCGTGTGCATGGGGAACGTTGAGCTCTCGGTCAGCTGCCGACGCGGATGATGCGTCCGTCGGGAGCGGGCACCTGTGTCACACGACCCGCGTCCGTGTCGGCTCGGAGCGCCATCAACACCGCAGAGATGTAAGGCTCCCGCACGACGGCGGTGGTTGGGCTGAACATGTTCGTGTAGCCGTCACCGCCGTAGATCATGTAGTCGATGGTCGCAATGGAGTAGACCGTGCCGTCGCGAGCGATCGGAGTGCCGTCGGATGTAGTGACCGACGTGATGCGGGAGCCCACTGGCTTGCTGGGATCGAAGGTGAACTTCAGGCCCGACACCTGCGGGAACCGACCGTCGGTCGGCCATCCAGAAACCCCGTTCTCGAGCGCGGACCATAGGCCGGCTCCCGTGATCGTGGTGGTGGCCGCGTTGTTCCCGAACGGGAACACGGCCTGCACGTCGCCCATGGTCACGTCATAGGGACCCGAAGATCCGGCGGCCGGCCGGCGCAGTCCTGTCGTGACGGGCGTGTAGCCCTTGGCGGGCAGGGTGTCGCGGATGCTCCCGCCATTGAGGATGACGAAATCGGTGTGGTACCTCGCGCGCACCGCATCGGCGGCGAAGTTCCCCATCGGTGTCTCACCGGACCTCTCGACCGGCGGCGTGCCGCCGCGCGGGAACACGCCCGAGACGGTCCCCACGACGGTGTCGAGACGGGAGCCGAGCTGGGCCTTGTACGAGTCGATCATCGCGGTCACAGCGGGATCGTCTGGGACGGCAGCGACGGCGGCCTTCGTCACGAAACCAATGCTCGAGCCCACGCGCCTGCCCGTCTTGGTGTCAAGGCACACCACCACGCGTGAGTACATCTGACCGGAGTTGGGAACCTCGACGACCGGAACCCCCTTGATCATCGAGGCGTACTGCAAGTGCGTGTGGCCGCCGAAGATCGCATCGACGCCATGCACTGCGTTAGCCACGTCGATGAGTGCCCCGACCGCCTTCCCGTCGAGGTTGGCATCCCAGCCCTCATGGACCAGGAGGACGACGAGGCTGGCGCCGTCCGAGCGTAGGTCGTCAACGAGGCCCTGCACCGTCCGCGTCGTCTCCGTCACGACGAGCGTGCGCCGCTGGTCACGGCCGTAGCGGAGATTCGTCGGCATGACGAGATCGGCGAGCTGCGGGACGTTCATCCCGACGAAGCCGACCCTGATGCCGGCTCGCACGAGCATCGTTGCCGACGAGACGCCGTTGGACTTGCCCTGAAGTGGTGCGAGCGATTCGTAGTTAGACGCCACCCACTGAACATCGGTCTGGTCGAGTTGCTTGCGTAACGCCGGGACCGGCTCGTCATGCTCGTGATTGCCAAGAGTGGAGACGTCAACGCCCATCGCGTTGAGGGCTTTCAGGGTGGGAATCTCACCGAAGGCCGCCGACAGGACGGCCGACCCGCCGAAGTTGTCGCCGGCGGACACGACGAACGTGCTCGGAACCGTGCGGCGATTCGCGGCGAACGTCGTGGCGAGCGCAGCGGCACCGATGCTGCTGCCGGTCTTCTCCACGGCCCCGTGGAAGTCACTGAACTCCAGGAACTGCACGTTTCGGTAGCCCGCAGTGCGGGCACCCGAGACGGTAAGGGTCGGGCCGGCGGCTGCCGTTGACAGGCCATAGGCATTGACGGCCTGGACGGTCGGGGTCACGCTCGTCGGTCCCGCGATGAAGGGAAGCACGGCTGACGTGACGTCGCCACGCACGGTGACGGGGCATGAGTCCGGGCCGGCCGAGACGATGTAGTCGGTGATGCCGGGCGCGGCCGGGGGACTGGCCTGCCACGTCACCTTGATCCCGTGCTTGAGGACTTCAGCGGAGACGGCCGTGGGTGGCTGCGGCACCGAGAACGCGTCGGCGTCGGCAGAGGGCCCAGCGGTGACCGAACCGAGGAGCAGGGCGACGGCTGCAATCGTCAGCGGGAGACGCCGTGCTGGGGGCATGCTGCGAAAGTACGCCCGCACGTGCTGTTGAAGCGCGGTGGACGATCGGTGATCAGCTGGGGGTCTCCGCGAGGCGTGCGGCGGCCATGTCCTGAAGCAGCTGCTTGTCGGGCTTCCAGTCGAGCGGGACCTGGATCGTCTTCTTGTTGACCTTGTAGTCGGTCAGGCGGGGCCGGAACTGATCAAGCACGTCGGTGCTCCACGGTGCCATGAGGATGTACTTCGACTGGACCATGACGCCGAAGATGTACTGGCCGTCGAGCTTGAGCATGGGCTGGTTCCAGGCGATGACGATCTCCGCTTTCGGGTGCTTGGCAGTGATGGCCTTGAAGATCGCCCGCACGGTCTTCTTTGTGATCTCGTCGAAGGGCGCGAGGTAGTCGTCGAAGGTGCCGACGCGGTGGGCGCTCTTCGAGCCGCGGCTGTACATGACCAGTGCGTTGGCGTGGGCTTGGCTGAAGCCGTGGTTCTCCTTCAGGAACGCGATCTGCTCGGCGTACTTGCGATCGGAGATCTGGTCCATCTGGTCGAACCAGTAGGACATCGGCTGGCCGTACTTCTTCTCGATGGCGGGGAAGTAGGACGCGCGATCGGGGTTGGTAGCCATTCGCGAATCTTAGGAGACGGTGCGCTGAGTGAGGCTCTGCGTTGAACGTCGACGGGAGCCATCTGCACTTCCCGCTTAGCCTGGAAGGACAATGGGATGCAGGAGGTGGCCTCGTGTTCATTCGTCTGCGGAACGGCCTTGGCGCTTCACAGCCGGCCATGGGTGCCGCGCTGGGCACGCTGGACCAGTTCTTCAACCCGGGCGCCGCTCGCGCTCGTGAACTGCTGGACGCTCAGCACGAGCGCGTGGTGCCCACGCCCAGCCCCGGCGACAAGCTGCTCGTGGAGGGGCGCATCGTCATCTGTGTGACGGCGACTTCAACTCCAGCGTGTGAGTAGCGGTGCCTGAGCCGGGCGCCGCAGCCACCATGTAGGCGGGCCGCCGGGTATGTCGACGGTGACGCTGTCGGTGAAGCCGCGGCTGGCATAGAAGGCCTTGTTGGCCTGGGTCGATGTCTCGAGCCAGCAGTCCCACCCCTCGGCGTCGGCTGCGTCCTGGCCCGGTCGCAGCACGGCGGTCGCCAGGCCGCGACCCTGGTGGTCCGGATGGGTGGCGAGCACCCCGAGGTACCAGTACGGCCGAGCCGGGGGGACGGCCTCCAGAGACGACTCGTACACCTGCAGTCGTTCCCAGATCAGCTCGCCGACTTCGGCGCGGAAGGGCGTCCACCATGCGCCGTCCTCGGGCGGGCCACCGATCGACTTGCGGTCCCACATCGCGACGGCCATGCAGTCGTCGGAGACCCACGCGGTTCCCTGATGGATACGGGGGAGGAGCAGAGCGCGCGCGAACGCCTGTCGCGCGGAGTGGTTGTCCGGTCCGACGATGAACGACCACGCCGGGTCGCCTGCGAACGCGGCCGCAACGGTCGTCGTCACGGCATCGACGTCGGCAAGCGTGGCGGCCCGCACACCGGTCCGGGCTCCATCCACGGAGGAACGCTATACCGAAGGGACAGTGAGATCGCGAGTGGAGTCTGCGATGACCGCTCTCGTCTCCGTCTACCTAAGTGCGGTGTTCGACACATCGACTCGGCGACCCTTGGCACCACCTGTTCCGTCTCTCCCGTCCCCGCGAGTGAACCTGAACATTCGGTCAACGACGGACCCTTGGTGACGTCGCGGGAGTATGTCTCCGGTTTCTGGCTCATCACCGCCCCGGACCTCGACGCTGCGCGCGTTCTGGCGGCGCAGGGCTCGAAGGCCTGCAATCGCAAGGTGGAACTGCGACCGTTGCTGGGCTAGGCCTGTCAGCTTGCTGGCGCGCCGGTGAGTTCGCGCACGAGCCGCACCGCATCGGGGGCATGTTGCCCGTAGCCGTCAGCGCCAATGGCGGTCGCCCACTCCTCGGTGGCCGCGGCTCCACCCACGAGCACAGCCACCTGGTCGCGCAGGCCGGCTCTGGTCAGCGCCTCGATCACCTTGCGCTGCTCGGGGAGTGTCGTGGTGAGCAGTGCGGACAGCCCGAGCACTGCTGGCGAGTCGCGCCGCACGGCCTCGACGATGTCGTCGGAGGAGACGTCGGTGCCCAGGTCGACGACGTCGAAGCCGGCCATCTTGAGCATGGCCACCACCATGTTCTTGCCGAGGTCGTGAAGGTCACCGTCGACCGTCGCGATCATCACCCGGACGCCGACGCGGTGGTTCGCATCGGCGAGGAGGGCCGGCTCGACGATCTCGGTGCACAGCGTGAACACCTCCGCCGCAGCCGCGACCTCGGGGAGGAAGACGTTGCCGAGCTTCCACTGCTCACCGAGGTCGAGCATGGCCTGGCTCAGCCCGGACTCGAGGATCACGCTGGGGGCGATCCCGTCCGCCAGGAGCTGGCTGGTCGCCGAGGTGGCGCCGTCCGCGTCGGCTGCGAGCACGGCGGCCTTCAGTTGATCGATCAGGTCCTCGCTCATGTCGCTTCTCCCTTGCCGGTGCGTCGTTCGACCACTTCCCGCAACGCCGTGTCGACATCGACGGGCAACGGCTCCGGAGTGTGGGCCTCGACCAGCTCGCGAGCCCGTTCCCCCGCGGACGTGCGCGGGTCAGGCCGTCCGGCACTCTCCCACTCCGCCCACGTCTCGGACCGGAAGAAGCGGGACCGCCAGTGCTCTCGCATGTGAGCGCGGGTGTGCTTGTGCGCGAGGAAGTGCTTGCCGGGCCCGACATCGTTGATCACCGAGACCGCGAGGTGCTCCTCGGTGAATGGCGTGCCCTCGAGCATCAGGGCCGCGATGTCCCACAGCTCGCAGTCGAGCATGACCTGCTCGTACGAGAACACTCGCGAGTTGTCGATGCCGCCGGTGCAGGAGATGAGGTCGATGTCCCCGCAGGCGAGCATCCCCATGAGCGACAGGGTGTGCTGAACACCGGCCTGCCAGTCCTGGGTCTTGGCCCCGGTTCCGTTGGTGCCGATGCACATCGGCAGGTCGTAGCGGCGACCCAGTTGGGCCATCGCCAGATTGAACAGCACCGGCTCCGGGCCCCAGGCGGCATCCATGTTGCCGGTGAGGAGGTCCATGTCGGCGCTGAACGGGCAGTAGTAGGTCGGGGATCCGGGGTAGAGGGTCTGCAGGATGGTGATGCCGGACAGCAGTTCGGCATTGGCGACGACCACCTGACCCGCGATCGTCGTCGGTGCGCCGGCCGTCGACACCGGCATGGACACGATGCCGCACGGCACGCCAGCGGCGGCGAACGCGAGCGCCGCCTCGAGCGGCTCCCCGTCCCAAGTGAGCGGGCTCAACGAGCAGGCGAAGCTGGAGAGCACGGGCCGCTGGCGAAGCGCGTCGCTGCTGCCGGCCACGATGGTGCCCATCTCGATGACCGTCCTGGCGTCACGCTCGTTGTACGTCGTCATCGCAACGACGTGCTTGCTCGAGTTGGCCAGCTGGATGTACGTCTGGTGGACGGCCTGGTCCTCCGGCGGAACGTCGGAGATCGCGACACACGGCCACAGGAACGAGATCTCGTCGAGGGAGTCGGCAAGTCGGGTGGCATCGACCATGTCCTGGTATAGCGGCCGACGCGGCTTGCCCGTGGCGGTGTCGACGATGTCCGACAGGCCACCCTCGATGCAGTAGTACCCCTTCGATCGGTCCAGCAGCATGTCGAACAACGGGTCGCGGGCTGCCAGCAGGTAGCTGCGCGGTGCCGTCGCGATGGCCTGCTCCACCATGGCGCGCGGGAACCTGACGATTCGCTTGTCCATGTCGACGATGGCATCTGTCGACTGCATCAGGGTCAGGATCCGCTCGGACCTGATGCCGATGCCCGTGGTCTCGAGTACGTCGAGGGTTGCCTCGTGGGTGCGATCGAGTTCCTCGGTGTCGAGCAGGTCGATGTGCGGCCGGTGGCCGAGCGTGCGCGGGCGGCGTCCGGAGACAGTCGCCGTCGCGTTCGCAGGGTTCACGAATTCGCCAGATGTCATGGCTTGCAGCCCCCGGTCCGGGTGTCGCCGGTCGCCATACCACCCGGATTGATGATGTCTTGCCGCGACTATGCGGGTCAGGGGCTTTGGTCCTGCGGGATCGACGCCGGGCGGAGCCGTAGAGTGGCGCGGTGGGCGATGTGCTGGACGAGGGTCCGTTCTTCCATGGCACGAAGGCCGACCTGCGCGTCGGCGATTTGCTGACTGCTGGCTTCCGGTCGAACTACCGGCCCGAGGTCGTCATGAACCACATCTACTTCTCGGCGCTGCCTGACGGAGCCGGTCTCGCGGCGGAACTCGCGGCCGGTGACGATGCACCGCGGGTCTACCTCGTCGAGCCGACGGGGGAGTTCGAGAACGATCCCAATGTGACCGACAAGAAGTTCCCCGGCAACCCGACTCGGTCCTACCGCAGCAGTGCACCGCTGCGAATCACGGGCGAGGTGCACGACTGGACGCGGCTGACCCCCGAAGCGTTGCAGGAATGGCGCGACAGACTCGCGGTACTCCTCGCCGACGAGCGTGGCGAGATCATCAACTGATCCGAGCTGCGCCCCGGGCTTCCCTTCTTCCCGGGGGTGCTACGGCAGCGGCGGCGGTGTCGAGTCCGGGACGCAGACCGTGCCGTCAGCGGGCAGCACGCCGTTGATGAGGTAGTTGGCCGCTGGATTGTTGACGCAGGGGATGCCGCGGTTGCTGGCGACGTGCCCGTACCCGGTCCACGTCAGCAGTCGGCCGGCAGCCCACATCGGCGCGGTCTTCTTGGCCATCTCGTACGGGGTGTTCGGGTCGTGGGTTCCGCCGATGAGCAGGACCGGCGCCTTGGTCAGCGGGGTCGCATTGAGGTGCGGCTGGCCCTGGCGTACCGGCCACGTGAAGCACGGCTGCGCTCCCCAGCCGATCAGCGGCCCGAAGACCGGCGAGAACGTCGCCCACGACTTCGACCAACCGACCGACTTGGCGGCCGTTCCGGCGACCGGGCGGTCGTAGCACTGGACGGCGACGTTGGCCGACGCCTCGTTCGGTGAGGGCACGACCGCATCCCGAATCGGGGCAATGAGGTCGGCCTTGCCGTTCTGCATGCCGTAGACGATGGCGTCGAGCACCTCCCATCCCTGCGCCGACTCACCGAGCGTCAGGCTGTACTGGATCATGCTGATGAATCCGGCCTGAGTGATGGGCTGGCCGCCGGTGACGGGGGCCGGGGTCGTGGCCAGTTGCTGCGAGAGGCTCTCCACGAGGGTGATCAGCTCCGGAACGGTTCCGTTCTTGGTCAGCACCGGGCAGATCTGGCGGGCCGCGCAGTTGGCCGCCCAATCCTTCAGTGCGTCCTCGAAGCCGAGGACCTGTGATTTCATCAGCCCCGCGAATCCGCCGGTGGGAGCCTCGACGCCGTCGAGAACCATGCGGCCGACCCGCGTCGGGAAGAGGTGGGCGTACTCCGAGCCCAGGTAGGTGCCGTAGGACATGCCCAGGTAGGTGAGCTTCGGCTCGCCGAGTGCGGCCCGGATGATGTCGAGGTCTCGGGCGACCATCTCGGTGCCGATGTTCGAGATCAGGCCCTTGCCCACGCGCAGGCAGTCAGCACTGAACTGCTTCGACTCCTGCGCGGCCGCGGCGATCTGCTTCTTCGTCACCGGAACGGACTGCGTCCCGGTGCCGGTGACGTCGGGCGGCATGCACACCAGCGGGAGGCTTGCGCCGACGCCGCGTGGATCGAAGCCGACGACGTTGAACGTCCCCTGCACCGACGGTGTCGATGGCATGAGGAGGGTGGCGCCGGCCTGCGCCACGAGGTCAACACCGGACCCGCCCGGCCCGCCCGGGTTGATCACCAGCGACGGGGCCGTGAGCCCTGCGGTGACAAGGCGATTGACCGCCAGGTTGATGGTCATGCCCTTGGGCTTGCTGTAGTCGAGGGGGACGGTCACGGTGCCGCACTGCAGGTTCGTGCCGCAGTCGGTCCACGCGATGCGCTGGTTGTAGAACGACGCCAGCGGTCCCGCCACCGTCGCGCTCGGCGCGCGGCTTGGTGCGGGTGCTGCGGCAGCGGTGCCCAGGGCTCCCGCCGCGAAGGTGGCCACGGCCACGGTGGTGAAGACGACATTGCGAATAGGCATGGCCATGATGACCCCCATACAGGAATTTGGGTATCGAAAATCTAACGCGCCCAGCCCCGCGATGACGTTTCGAACGACCCCTGGCTGGGAAACCCGAATGTCTCGCTCACGCCGGAGCGGAGATGTTCACCAGCCAGCCGATGCCGAACGGGTCGGTGAGCATGCCGAACTCGTCTCCCCAGCCCTGCTTCTCCAGCGGGGTCTCGACGTTGCCGCCGTCCGCCAGTTTCGCGAAGTAGTCGCGCAGTTGGTCGCCGTCGTCGCCGCTGAGGCTGACGCGGATGCTCGCGCCCGGGGCGAACTCCATGAACGGGGGGACGTCGGACGCCATCAGCGTGAAGCCCAGCGGCGTCTCGAGCTGGGCGTGCATGACGGAGTCCGGTTCGATCCCCTCGGGGGCTTGTCCGTACTGACCCAAGGTGGTGATGGCGAGCTCGCCGCCGAAGACCTTGCCAGAACTTAGGGCAAATGCCGCATTCCCTCGATGGCTCTAGCGCACGACGGCAAGGCGATCCCCTAGGTGGATGTTCTTCGCTGTCAGGCCAGGCTTCTGGCCGTGCAGGTCGAACGTGAGGTTCACTCCCGGGCCGAGCACCAGCAGGTGAGTCGAACCGCCGTAGTGGAACATGCCGATCTGGTCGCCCTTCGCCACGTGCTGGCCCGGTGTGACGGTGACCTCGTTCGAGGAGACTTCGGCCATTCCGACGGGCACGAGGGCCATCTGGCCGATCTTCGGGTTGTCCGCCTCGATGACGATGACCGCTCGCGCAGCCGTCTCGGTGATGAATCCCTGCGACTCGTTCGGACTGAGCGGGTCGAAGCCAACAGCCGGCGACTGCGCGTAGTAACTGCCATCGATGTAGCGCACGGACACGATGCGCCCACCCACCGGCGAATGCCAGCGGTGGTAACTCTCGGCGCTGAGGTATGCCTGGTAGATCGTTCCTCCCACGAAACTCTCGTTGACGGGGTCGTCGTCGAAGATGTGGCGGAGGGAGTACGGCTGTCCTTTCAGCCAGAAGGTGTCGACTCGCTTGACGTTGTGCTGGATCATGTAGGGCGCTGACTCGCAGGCGGACACGATCACGCTGTCGTCGTCGGGAGCGGAGACCGGACGAAGACCCGGTCGGAACTCACGGTCGAAGAACGCATCCCAGGATGCGAAGCCGTAGAAGGGCGCGGTCGGGTCGCAGACGAAGGTGTCGGCGAAGTCGGGCGTGTGCTGGAGAGCGTCTCGTCCGAACCAGCCGTGCTTGGGGTCGGTCGATAGCACGTAACGGGACACCGGGGACTTCAGGAACACGCCCCACTCGTTGAGGATCTTCTTGAACTGCGCGTTGACCCGTTCGTCGAGGAAGGCCGCGATTCCCGCGGGTGTGCCCATCGACCAGTCGAGGATCGTGTTGATGGGGAAGCCGACGAAGCCGCTCCGGTTGAAGTCCGGTGCGGTGCCGAGGATGCGGTTGATGAGTTGAATCATGTGCCGGTAGTTGCGCACCTGTGGGCTGCCCGTGGGGGTGCGGTTGTAGGGCGGGTGATCCGGAACCTGCTCGAACATCATGTGGAAGTACATGTACAGCGTGGGATCGGACTCGATCAGGTCCTGCAGTTCCTGCATCACCGGGCGCAGCGGCTCGGTCGTTTGATCGACCTTCTCGACGAGCTCGGCCAGCCACTGATCCAGCACGCGTTGGTCCTGCGGCAGCCAACGACCCACGCGGTACGGGTGCCGTACCGGCGCCGTCGTGCCCTCGGCGTACGCCGTTGGTGCTCCGGCGGCGAGTGCAGCGGCGCCTGCCGTGACCGTCGCAGCCTTCAGTAGGTCCCGTCGCGAGATCGCCATGTCACTCCCTTATGCGGCTCGTGCTGAGCCCGGGATGATTCTCTTCCCCGAGGGCGCCGGAAGACGGATCGACGAGTGGTGCCCGCGGATCAGCGCCAGGTCGGTGCGAAGGCAGGCTCGGGTGCGCCTTAGGCGCTCATGGCCGGATCACTCGGCAGCGGTCGTGACCCTGAGGGATTGCCGTAGCTGCGTCGACGAACTCGTAGCCGGGGCAGTTCCAGATGCTGCCGGCGAGTCCGAGGTAGATCTGCTCACCGACGTTGTCGTCCATCTGCATCGAGCAGCTGAGACCGAGGTTGGGATCCGCGATGCACACCGGGTAGGGAGGGGTCCGCCGGCCGAGTTCGATGAGCCGCTCGAGCGGGACCCGTCGTGCACCGTCGAACCGAGCCGCCGCCGCCTTCGACGCTGGGTGGATGCCGATCCAGCCGAATCCCAGCCGGCATGTCTCGGACTGTCGAGGAGCGATGCAGGCAGCGTCGGTCCAGAACTCGTCCGGCCCGAAGCGCACCACCTCGTTGGTGTCTCGAAGCAGGCACTCGAGCCAGATCATCTCGGTGTAGACGCGACGGCAGGAGGCCGAACCGTCCGGAGAGGTGAACACCGTGCGAGTGATCGGGTCACCCTCACCGGTGTCGAAGGGTGGCCGCGGGACGGTGACGGCTGCGACATCGCCGGCAGGCGCCGCGACTGCACCGATCGTCGAGGGAACTGCCAACCCGATGCTGACCATGGCCGTTGCGATCAGGAAGGACACGCGACGCAACCACGTCATATCGACCCCTATCGGTGGACCTCGACTCGAACGCTACGCGAGTCGGTGGGGACCTTGCTCGCCGACAAGCGGGCACGGAGCTCGGGGATAGCACGGACTACTAGGCGTCGATGGATATCGCGATCTTCCCGGTGTGCTCCTGGGCCGCGAACCGACCGAACGCGTCGGGAATCCCGTCGAACGGGACCACGCTGTCGATCACGGGAGTGACAGTGCCGTTCTCGAGCATCGTCGTCAGCGCGGCTGTCTCCGCAGGGTCGTTCGGCTTCCACTTGGGAACGCTGATGTGGGAATCGTGGCCGGCCGACAGGACGGTGCTGAGGGCCATCAACATCGCGATGCGCGGGATGGAGCCGCCGATGATCGAGCACACGCCACCGGGCTTCAGGCAGCGACGGTACGCAGCCAACGAACGGCGCGAGGCGACGTCGACGATGAGGTCGTACTGCTTTCCGGCGATCGCGAAGTCCTGCTCGCGGTAGTCGATCACGTGGTCGGCCCCCGCGGCGCTGACGGTCGCGAGCTTTCGGGCGGCGTCGACTCCGGTGACCGTCGCACCGAAGTGCTTGGCCATCTGCACGGCGAAGGTTCCTACGCCGCCGCCGGCGCCGTTGATGAGGATGTCGTGCTCGGGAGTGATGGGCACCCGCTGACGCAGTCCCGCCAGCGCGAGGCTGCCGGCCTGGGGGACGGCGGCGGCCTGCACGAAGGTGAGGTTGGTGGGCATGGGCGCGAACGCGGCCTGTGGCGCGCACACGAATTCGGCGAACGCACCGAACCCGAACGGCGACATGTCTCCGAAGACCCGATCACCGGCTCGGAACCGCGTCACGCCGGAGCCGACCGCCTCGACAACTCCTGCGACGTCGGAGCCGAGAACAAGGTACTTCGGATGGCGCAGCCCGCCGATGCGGTTGATCGCGGGATGACCGGTGAGCAGGTGGAAGTCGAAGTCGTTGACGGATGAGGCGTGCACCCTGACGAGCACCTCGCCGCCGCCCGGGGCGGGTGTGGGGATCTCCTCGATGTGGAGGACGTCCGGTGTTCCGTAGGCCCGGTATACCAGCGCCTTCATCTGCGCATCGTACGGCGGTAGGAAGGCCTGATCAGAGGAACGTGAGGGCACGGTCTGGCGCTTGCGACGGAACGGGCGGTGTGTGGCCCGCACCTCCGCATCCATGGGGCCACGGTCTTTCCGGTCGCATCGGGGGGATAGGCAGTGGCAAGTTCGGTGACAACGTGGTGTGGGTCGCGAATCCGCAAGAGCCCTGCACGATTCCCACACGCATGTGGGACGCGCCACCGTCCTTCAACAGCGCCTTCGACGCCGATCGTGAACGACAAATGCCTGCTGCGGACCCGAACAACCAGACCTTCAGCGTTCGTCCGATGAGCATCGAGAAGTGGGGCAAGGAGCTGCCGGTGCAGCAGCCGGCGCGAGCCAACTTCGATGCCGTGTCGAAGACAGGCGCCGTTCCGGTGTTCGACTTGACGCAGTCGACGAACGGCAAGACGCTTGCCGGCACGGGTACCCTCTACCGCTGCAGTGGCCGCTACGCCGAGGGTATTGCTGCGCCGGCGCCGGCCGCGTGGGTGTCGGTCACAACCCGACACCCGACCGGCTTGCTCCTTGCGTTGACGCGGGGATCAGCATCAGCCGACTAGCGCTCGTGCTGCGGTGACGCCACCAGGACGGGAATAAGGCGGCCCGCCTTCTCGGCGTACTCCACATATGGCGGATACACCTCGGCTGCGCGTTGCCACCAGGTCTCGCGTTCGTCGCCGTCGACTTCGCGGACGACGAATGGCTGCGGCTGCGGGCCGTCCTGGATCATGATGCCGGGGTCGGCCGTCATGTTGTGGTACCACGCAGGATGCGCTGGGTCACCTCCCCTGCTGGCCACCAGCGCGTACTCGCCGTCGTGCTCGACCCGCATGAGCCCGATCTTGCGAACCTTGCCGCTCTTCGCGCCGCGCATGGTGACGACGATGATGGGGATGCCGCTGTCGCGCAGTGTGTTCGCCCGGGTGCCGCCGGAGGCCTCGTACTCCTCCACCTGCTGGGCGACCCAATCCCAAGCACCCGGTTCATAATCTCCGGTGATCGTCATGCGTCTCCCTCGTCGACGTCGTTTGCTGTGAGGCTAGCGTCGGAGGCCTACGGGCGTGCGACCGTCCGCCACGCAGCGCACACCTCACAGAGCCTTCGTGCTCGTCACACTGTCGGCATCAGTGAGGCATGGGAGGCGGCTTGGTCCGCGGCGACGGCCCAGCAGGCCGTGGCCTTGCCGTCGCGGACGTGCCAGACGAAGACGTCGTGGCTGCGGAACTCGCGGGGTTCGTCCCACGCCACATCCGTCAGGACGACGACGTGGTCGTCGTCGGCGAGAATCGCGTGGACGGTCTGGCGAAAAGTGCCATTGGTCAAACCGAGCAACTTGCCGAAGTACTCGAACACCTCTTGTTTGCCGTGGTACTCCCCGGCGAGGACGTGATCGCCGGTGTGTGTCCAGGTGATGTCGTCCGCGAACAGGGCGGCAACCGCATCGAGATCACCGACCGCGAAAGCGTCGTAGCCACTGCGAATGAGCTCTGCGTTGGGGTGCATGGAAATCTCCCTACTTGTCGGCGGTTTGGAGGGTGACAAGGTCCTTTCCACGACGTCAACCACGACCGGCGTTGTCAGTGCCCGCGGGCGATGAAGCGGCTGGTGACCGTTTGCGCACGCGTCCCGGGTGCACGCGTCGCGACGGTCATCACCATCGGCAACGACCCCTTCGACTTGAGCAGCCGCAGGCCGGCGGCGGACCACTTCAGCTTCACCTTGGCGCGGGATCCGGATGTGAGCTTCGCGTTGGTCTTGGCCACGGGATGGCCCTTCGCGCGCACCTTCGAGTCCACGGCGAGAGTGACCCGTACCGTGCACGCTGGCTTCACCTGCTTGGGACAGGAGAGGACGCCTGTCGACGTTCCCTTCACGACGGTGCTTGAGATGTTCAGCGACGCGGCGTTGATGATCGTGGCGCTGACATAGACCGGGTAGCTCTGCATAATGCCGTCGTTCACTTCGAGCGCGAAGACGTACGTCCCGGTGCTGCCCGTCGTGAAGTGCGGGTTCACCACGGTCGTGGTGATGAGCTTGGGGGTACCAGGCCCGCTTATCTGCCACCACACGTAGGTGAGCGGTCGGCCCGTTGGGGAGGCGCTACGGCTGCCGTCGAGTGTCACGACAGAGTTCACGCCGGCAGTGGTGTTGTCTCCCGCGTTAGGAACGGGACTCGGGTAGTTGGCATCCAGGTACGTGACGGTGACGGTATCGGGCGCGCTGTTCTGCACACCGTCATTGACTACCAGCTGGAATTGATAGGGGCCAGATACGTGGGCAACGAACCACGGACTCGACGAGGAGGGGTCGTCGAGGGCCACGGCCGGTCCACTGATCTGAGTCCACTTGTACGTGAGGGTTCGGTTCTCTGCGTCGGTGCTGCCGCTCCCCTGGATCTGCACGTACTGATTGAGCGGGACATTGGGCACATCGGGGCCGGCGTTCGCGACGGGAGGGGTGTTGATCGCACGTTTGACGATGAACATTCCCGTGCTGGCGACGGCGGGATCGAGCTTTCCGTTCCAGTAGGAGGTGACGTAGGCGCCGCCCGCGTCATTCGACATTCCTGGTACGTCGCCGGCGCTCGAGGCCGCGGTCAGTCCTGTGGTCTGGCCCGATGCCCAGTCGCGGACCACGATGTGCGGGCCCCCGGAAGCGTTCTCCGGAGCGAGGTTGGCCGCGTCGGTGGAGAACGCCACGCTGCTGCCGGTCGCCGATATCGCTGGTCGCCCGGTCGACGGCCCATTCGCCTCCGCGCCCGACCCAGCGACGCTCAGGCGTCGAACCTCGCCGGTCGAGAGGTCCTTCAGGAACATGTCCGAGATCCCATTGCGGTCGTCAGCGACGAGGTTGCCAGAGCCGCTCGCGAACGCGACGAAGCGCCCGTCGCCCGAGATCGCCGGGCAGGTGATCGCGCTTGTTCCGTTGCTGCCGAGGTCTTGCGCGCCTCCGCCGGCATTCGACGACGCCCGCTGCGTGTGCGGCGAGGTGGTCGCGTCGTACACGTAGATATTCCAGACGCCCGACGGGTCCACTCCTCCGACGAAGTCGCTCGCGTATGACCAGAAGGCGACGCGGTTGCCGTCAGTCGAGACGGAGGGGCAGTCACTGGAGTGGTTGCCGCCCTTGCCCGTCTGTCCGCCGTTGTCCGAGACAAGGGTCGTGGCCCCGGTGTTGAAGTCGTGGCGGTACACCTGGCCTCGGTTCGAGACGCCTTGGACCAGGTCGATCGCGTATGACCAGAAGACCACCACATGGCCGTCACCGGAGATGTCACCGTTCTTGCTCTGGCCACCGCCCTGCGTGCCCTGCGAGGAGACGCTCGCGAACGATGTCGTCGGAGGGTTGGCGCATCGGTCGCGCAGGAAGACGTCAGTGGAGTGGTTGCCATCCCCGTTGACGAGATTGGTCGCGTCGGACTCGAACACGATCCGGCAGCCATCGTTGGATATCGAGGGCCAATCGCTGGAGGAGCCTCCGCCAGTGTTGCTAGTGCCCGAAGGCTGGCTCACCAGTTCGGTCTTGCGCGTCGTGCGATCGCGAAGGTAGATCTGGTTACCGCTCACCCCAGGAACGAGATTCGACGCTGCCGAGCGGAAGACCACGAACCGACCATCTGCCGACACGGCCGAGTGGTCACCGCTTTTCGCGCCGTTCGCGGCAGAACCCGAACTCGAGACGGACGCGAGGTCGAATGGCGACATTGCAGTCGCCGCTTGGGCAGTTGTCGGAGGAAGCGCCGTCAACACGACCGCTGCGGCCACCATGCCAATTGATATGCGAATGGTCACGTCGACCCCCGAACTCGTCGCCCCGCCCCAGGACGATGGATCGAATGTAGACCTCAAGAACGCGCGCGGGAAGAGTCCAGATACGCGTTTCGGTCATACGGGATCCTCGCCCAGTGGGTAGGCCTGAGCGGGCTACCTGTCAGGTGGGGGTCGGTGGCAACACGGACGTCGTGTCTAGAGCGTGCGATTCAAGAAGTCGAGAATCTGCCGAAGCTCGTGTGCCCTGGTGTCGAGATCGGCAACAGCGTGCCCGGCGTTCAGGCGTTCGTACTCGACGTCGTGGCCGCGAGGTTTCGCTCCCTGTCGGGTGACGCAGGCCCTGGTGATCCAGCAGGGGAGGCTCGTCAGTGATTAGGGTCAGTTCGCCCCGACGGGACCTACCGCGATGGTCTGCAGTTCATGAGCTCGGAACACCCGGCCGCTGAAGGTGCTCATCGCGTCGCTCACCCACTTGGAGTCCGGGACGAGTCCCGATGATCCGGGGGCGAGGTGACTGAGCATCAGCGTCTTCACCCCTGCTCTCTCGGCCACCTCGCCCACCTGTGCGGTGGGCGTGTGCGAGGTCTCCAGGTGGCTGATCTGCGCGTCTGTCGCGCCGGTGCTGTGGTAGTAATCCAGATCGAGCGCCTCGTGGACCAAGATGTCCGCACCCTGGGCGAGCCGTACAACGTTGTCGGTCCGTCGTGTGTCACCGGAGAAGACGATTGACCCGGCTTCGGTGTCGAACCGGAACGCGAAGGACGGATACACGGGACCATGCGGAACAAGGACTGCCGTGACGCGCACCCGGTCGTCCTCCATAACCGGGAAGGGCTGCATCGAAGGAGCCGTGTCGCCGAGCGCGTCAGAACCGACGTCCGGCAGGACGATGTCGTGCGCCGAGACCAGCGTCCGGACATCCGGGCTACCCGAGTCGCGGATGAAGATGTTGCTGGAGTAGGCGTATGCCTCGTGGCATCGCTCGGTGAGGGCGTGCAGACCGGGGGTCGGATCCTGCGGTGCCACGACCGGCACGCTGGTTCCGCCGTAGGCAGGTGGCAGCGCTCCCGCCGAACCTGGTCCGTAGGCTTGGATCTGCTGGCGGATCCCCACGTCGTCGCCGCCATCGCCGGACGGTCCCCAGCCTTCGAGAATGAAGAAGTTGTAGTAGTCGGCGAGGTGGTCGGCGTGAAGGTGTGTGATGAACATCGACGACAGGGTGTCGAATTGAAGGCCCGCTCGGTAGTACTGGGTAACGGCGCCGCGACCGCAGTCGATGACGTAGTTGTGACCCTCGACGCTTAACGCCGAGGCGATGCCCATGTGCCCGCGTTGGGCAGGTGGACCTGCCGCCGTGCCGAGGATGATGAGATGAACGCCGCGCCGCGGCGCAGGGATGTCGCCGGCCATCGCCGGGCGCGCTGGGAGTGCCCCCGAGGCAGCCAGGGCCGCGCCTCCGGCAGCCGCGGCGACCAGGAGTTGCCTGCGCGAAATGGGAAGGGACGAGTCGTGATTCACGAGATCACCTCGAGTCACCGGTCATGGGCGCGCATGTGCGTCCTTTGCTCATCGGACCACCAGGACAACCGGGAGTCAACGCGAGCGACCGGCAGAGCCCTGCCCGGGCGCGACCATGCTGGTAGTAGACGACTTATGCGCCATCGGCGACTCGCGAGAGCCAGGTGAAACCGGCAAGTAAGGGCCGAGTTCGGGGCGCGGGCAGTCTTCGTGAGTCTCGCTAGGGGCTTGTGTGAGACCCCGCCAAGCAGGAAACACTTTCAAGTGCGGGCCTGCGGTCGTCGCAGCACCGCGCCCCTGAGATGGCCCAACGGGGCCAAGAAGGCATTGGAGGCTATATGGGGATCAAGGACGGCGCGAGCGGTCGCTCCGACGGGTTTACGGTCGGTGACATCGACTCGAATGCCACTGATGATGCGATCAAGAAGACCCCCGGCCAGGTCGACGTTCCAGTGGACCAGGGCGCCGACGTCGCGAAGGACGCCATCAAGGATCAGCTCGCCTAGGCATCGAGGTAGCCCGATGGCCCGATCCTTCAAGGATCGGGCCATCGCATGTCCGGCGGGCGGACTAGCTGTTCTGTCCA
>JBAXSI010000169.1:0-2384 GCA_037130755.1 Actinomycetes bacterium | reverse complement strand
GTCCCAACGCCCCGCATCGACCCCGGCCCAGTCCGACCGCGCCGTGACCACCGCCGAGCAGGCCGTCACCGAGAACCCAAACGACGTCTCAGCCCGCTTGGGCTTGGCAGCTGCATATCTGCAGGCCGGACGGCGTGACGACGCCCTCACCCAGTACGGCGAGATCATCAAGGCCGACAACACCAACAGGGCCGCGCTCATCGGGTCCGGCACGATCAAGTTCAAGACCGAGGACTATGACGGTGCGAAGCAGGACTTCCAACAGGTCGTGAAGAACTCCGGGGGCAAGGAGTTCTCGAACGCCGACCCGCAACTCGAGTCGTCGCAGTACTTCCTCGGGCTCATCAACACCAAGCTCGGAGACATCCCGGCGGCTATCACCAACCTCAAGGCGGCCCTGGCGATCGATGACACTGACGCAGACGCCTGGAACGCCCTTGGCAGCGCCCAGGTACGGGCCAACAGCTATGAGGAAGCCGTCCAGTCCTACGAGCAGGCACTGGCCTTCATTCCGTCCGGCTGGTGCGATCCCTATCAGGGGCTGGCGGTCGCGTACGGCCACCTCAAGAAGCAGAGCGGCGCCGACTACGCCAGCGCGATGAACCTGGTATGCACGGGTGACAACGAGGCGGGGATCGCCCAACTGACGGGGCTCACCAAGGGTGAGTTCCACCTGCCGGCCCTCCTCGGACTCGGGATGGCGTCCGAGAGCATGGGCGACGCCGCGTCCGCAATCACCTACTACAAGCAGGTGATTGCGGAGGATCCCAAGAGCATTCCCGCGCTGAGCGCCATCGCCCGCCTTCAGGGAAACGGTCCACCCGCCGCGCCAGCCGCCCCTTCAACCCCAGCGAGCACCTCATGAGCAACGACACGATGACACCCACACCTGAGCCGATTGCGCCCGCACCCGGTGAGGCTGAATCGACCGGCATGAGTCGCCGAACCCTGATCATCTTGATCTCTGCCGTATGCGTGCTCCTCCTGCTGCTGCTCGGCGCTTTCGCGTGGTGGGCGAAGACTGGCAAGCCGCTGTCGCAGATTCCCGTTCTCAGCCAGGAGACCCCGCCCCACTTCTCGACAGCTGTCTACGACGTCACCAAGCCGCTCGGGGTTGCCATCGACGAGGCGAACAACCGCATGTACGTCACGCAGTCCGATGGGCCCCGCACCGTTGCGGTGTTCGATCTCGATGGCAATTCCCTCGGCCAACTCGAGCCTGGTGGCAAGAAGTCGACCATTCACCTGCCGATCTATGCCGCGGTGGATCCCTCGAACGGGGACGTCTACGTCACAGACCGCGGCGCTTCAGCGGTGTACGTGTACGACTCGTCGGGCAACTACGTGAAGGAATTCAAGCCGAAGGGCGTCAATGGATGGAGCCCCTTGGGGATTGCCTTCTCGCCTGACGGATCGTTGTTCGTCAGCGACCTTCGTGACCCTCAGCAGGTGATCTGGCAGCTGAAAACGGACGGCACCGTGGTCCGCAAGATCGGCGAAGTTGACAAGCTCTCCTTTGTCAACGGCCTGGCGGTGACCGCGGACGGGCGGCTTCTGGCAACGGATTCAAATGCCGGCCGGGTGCTCGTGTACCAGGACGGCAACAAGGCCGTTGGGGCTATCGCCCGTGGCGACGCAGACGCCCCCATGGGCTTGCCTCGTGGCGCCGCCGTGGATGATCGCGGACGCTTGTACGTTGTCGACACCGTGAATCAGGCGGTTCGGGTGTACCTGCCCGCCGAGGACCCGACCAACCCGATTCCCGTGTACTCCTTCTCATTCGGGGCAGAAGGGACGATTGACGGCGGATTCGAGTTCCCGAATGGAGTCGCGACCGACTCTAAGGGCAAGGTGTACGTAACGGACCGCGAGAACAACCGTGTGCAGGTGTGGAGTTACTGATGCCATTCAAGGAGGCGACGCGAAATCCTTCGCGACGCCGTTCGGCGTGGGTCTCGGCTGCCTCGGCAGTAGCGACCGCCGGGCTACTCGCGATGGCGATCGGAACTCCGGTGGCCGTTGCCGCCTCGCGTTCAACTCAAACCGTGACCCGTGTCGTCACCGCTGATCCGGCCACTGCCACGCCGGCGGACTCGACTCCGGCTCCTCTGGACACCTCCAGCGCGTCCCCGACCGCCTCGGCTTCGCCGGCCCCCTCGACTACCGACGTTCCGCCTCAGTCACCGACCCCCTCTGCCGCACCAAGCATGTCGGCGTCAGCGTCGGCCTCGCCGTCTTCAAGCGGTGGATCTGCTCCAACGCTGGCACCGGCGACTCAGGTCCTGAAGGGATCCGTGGGGGTGGCAATCTCGTCGAGCGAGCCGCTTTCACCGGCTCACCTCTCGCTGCCGGTCGAATACAGCATCGCTCCGTCACTGCCACAA
>JBAXSI010000168.1:0-2394 GCA_037130755.1 Actinomycetes bacterium | reverse complement strand
GATCCTGATGCTGACGGCGAAGGACGGCGAGTACGACCAGGCCGACGCCCTCGACCTCGGCGCTGACGACTACCTGACCAAGCCGTTCAGCTTCGTCGTCCTCGTTGCCCACATCCGAGCCCTCTTGCGCCGCGTCGTCTCCGAAAGACCCACGGTCCTGGAAGTCGGAGACCTCACCCTGGATCCCGTCACGCGGGTCGTCATCCGCCAGGGAACCGCGATCGCGCTGACGCCCCGAGAGTTCGCCCTCCTGGAGTACTTGATGCGCCACCCCGGGGAGGTCGCCACCAAAAGCGAACTCATCGACCACGTGTGGGACACCAACTTCGACGGCCCCCTCAACGTGGTCGAGGTCTACATCGGCTACCTCCGCAAGAAGATCGACGCCCCCTTCGGCGTGCAGTCGCTGGCGACCGTCCGAGGGTTCGGCTACCGCCTCGACCCCGTCGGGGCATCGCGATCGACGATGGGCAGCAGCACCGACACCTGAGCTCCGCCCAGGCTGCTCACACCGATCTCGATGCGGCCACCATGCAAGCGGGCGATCTCGCTCGCGATCGCGAGCCCCAACCCGGCGCCCCCATGATCACGGGCGCGGTGGTCATCGAGGCGTACGAAGCGGTCCAGCACCGATTCACGCTCACTGGCCGGGATCCCGGGACCGTCGTCAGCCACGCTCATGAGGGCGCCAGCGTTCGTCGCCGATACCCCCAGTTGGATCTCGTGCGAGGCGAACCGCACGGCGTTGTCGACGAGATTTCGCAGGGCCTGGGCAAGCCGCTCGGGGTCCGCCCCGACCTGCACGGGTTCAATGCTGGTGGTGATCCTCAGGGCCGTCTGGGAGCGCAGGCGCCGTGCCTCACTGGCCACGAGATCATCCAGATCAACGTCGACGCGATGCAGCGGGACCGCTCCCTCGTCGGCTCTGGCCAGGAGGAGGAGGTCTCCGACCAGACGGGTCATCCGGTCGACCTCGTCGCTGAGCACCGGTTCGGCATCGACCCAGGCGTCCGCTCCACCGATCGACTGGGCTACGTCCAGGGAGGCGCGCATCGACGTCAGCGGGCTTCGTAGTTCGTGACTGGCGTCCGCGATGAACCGCCGCTGGGTTGACGCCGATGCCTCAAGTCGGCCGAGCATGTGATTCATCGTGGTTGCGAGCGCCGCAATCTCGTCGTTGGCCGCCGGAACGGGAACGCGCTCGTGGAGGTCGCTGGCACCGATCAGCTCGACTTGCTCGCGAATCCTGTCGACACTGCGAAGTGACCGACCGACCGCCACCCACGTCACCGCTCCCACCGCTGCTAGCAGGAAGGGCGACCCGAGCAGCAGGAGCCACCCAACAAGCGTGTAGACCTTCTGCACCTGAACCAGCGACTGCGCTGTTATTACGGTGACGACCTCGTCCTTCGCCTGCACCGCAACGGCCGCGACAAGATATGCGTCGTTGTCGACGAACGGCAGCTGAACCTGAGAGGTCGTGGGCTCCGAACCGGCGGGTGCAGTCACCGAAATCGCCGGCTCACCGGTGATGCTGGGCGACGAGGCTACGACGGTGCCAGTCGAGTTCACGATCTGAACCAGCGTGCCGTCCCCCGGTGCGGCGTCGATGGTCGGAGTGGCCGCCTCAATGTCCTCGTCGGCGATCTGCGCCGCCACATCACGCGCCCGCTGCTGCACGCTCTGTTCGACGGAGTTGGTCAGCGCTACGCGCAGAACGACGACCAGTGTGATACCGCCACCGATGAGGGCCACTGCAACCACCAGCACAGCGGCGATCGTGGAACGGGCGCGAACACCGCGTCGGCTCCAGAACCCCTTCACCGATCCACCGCGCCCCATGCGCCGAGCATAGGTCCGCTTCCTGAGAGGTTCCTGAGACAACGAGGGACCGACGATGCGCAGGCGTGCACGGCCACCCTCAGGTTCTCTCAGGGGTCTCTTGGGAGGCGGTCTGCAGGGTGGTGATCGAGCAAGGGCAACGGCCCTCGCCAGACACCGGAGGCTCAACCATGCGAATCACCAGGAAGCAGACCCTCGCCGCGGCCACCGCCGCAGCCGCAATCGCCGTACTGGGAGGAACCGGAGTGGCCATGGCCGCCAACAGCCCCGCACCGGCCACTCCCTCAGCGGTCATCACGACGGACACCACCCCACCCGGCACTGCTGAGGCCACCGCTCCCGGCGGCGCGACCGAGGCTGTCGATGGCACGGAGGCCAGCGACGGTGCCGATCAGGGTCCGGACGCGAATCCCAACGAGCCTGGCCATCAGGACGCTAACGAGACGAACGATCCCACCGAGCCTGCCGACTCGACCGAGGCTGTCGATGGCACGGAGGCCAGCGACGGTGCGGATCAGGGTCCGGACGCGAATCCCAACGAGCCTGGCCATC
>JBAXSI010000167.1:0-2414 GCA_037130755.1 Actinomycetes bacterium | reverse complement strand
TCGTCCACGACGTCCGGCGCCGACGACGATCCGCATGTCACTGACGACGACGTGACGACCACGCGACGCACTCCGGCGTCCGCCGCTGCCTCAAGCACCGTCCTCGTGCCCCTGACGTGTGCCGCAGTGAGCTCCTCGGCGCTGAGCTCGTACGAGTAAGGAGCGGCACAATGGACGAGCCCGTCGGCACCCCGGAGCAGTTCGGCAAGGTCGGCTCGGGAAGCGATGTCACCTCGCACCACGCGATGGCCATCTGGGGCCGCCGACCGGCGTCGCACGAGGACGCCGACATCGTGACCGCGGTCACGCAAGGCCCCTGCGACGTGACCGCCCACGAGCCCGGTCGCGCCGGTCACCGCGACCTTCATCACCGGCGCCTCGTCCCCGTCACGTGCGTGAACCCGTCCACGTCGACGGTCACGCGAAGCGAGTCGTCGATGCCACCGGAGCGGACCGACGATTCGACGATCTCCTTGATCGACCCCTGCGCGACCCGGGCCAGGCGGGACAGGCCCGCGGTGGGCAGTTCGGTGTCCGGCTCGCTGCCGATCGCGAAATCGCGTCCTTCGTAGCAGGCCTCGAAGTTGTCGAGAGTGGTGAGGAAGAACCGACGATAGGCGTCCTGCGTGAGCGAGTCGCGCACATCGGGCGCCAGGTCCAGGTCGACCGCCTGCATGGCGGCCGGCAGGGTGAACTGCTGCCGACCGCGGATGACGATGCGCGTGCGACCGTCACCGTCATCGGAGAACTCCACCGTGCCGTCGTCGTACACCGCGCTGCGGTTCGGGCTCCTGACCGTCCGCCACCAGATGGCGCACGAGTCCGCCCGGTGGCGCACGACGGAAAGCTTGCACACGTCGATCACCTGTCCGCCACTGAAGGCGAGGTAGTTGGGCTGCGGCAGGTAGATGTTCCGCTCCGCCTGACGCGTCGTCCTGCCCTGCTTGTCCCGGGCCACGACCACAGTGCGACCGCCGAGGTAGTCAGCCATCATCGAGATCGCCCTCGACACGTCGACACGCTCGATCCAGGTGTCATAGTCGGCCAGCACAGTGCGAGATGCCTCAAACACCACCGCACCGTCGACGTGCATCCACCGCAGTCCGTCGCGATCGATTGGAAGCCCGTCGATCAGTTGGAGCAACGGGCGCAGGTTCGTCTCGGCCGCCTCGAAGTCACGAGCGGAGAAGGATGCGGGGTCCAAGGCCAGGCTCGCCTGCCGCCGCGGCACGCTGTCCTTGGCGAACGTAGTGCGCCAAGCCTGCACGTAGCCCGCGGTTGTGGCTGCAGTGCCGCCGGCCCAGGCCAGGGCGTCCGGTCCGCCCTCCGAACCCGTCGCTGTCAGCCACGGCCTGATCGCCTGCCGCAGGAGCGTCATCACGATGTCGTCTCCCGTTGTCGTCACGCCTTCGTCGGCCATCGCGGCGCCCACCACCCTGCTCACCGAGCGGTCATCCGGGGCCCCGCGCGTCGAACGCAGCAGGTGCTCCGCCGGATAGTCGATGCGGTCGAACGGCGTCAGGTCGCCGATTACGTCGAAATCACCGGGCAGGCCGAGCAGGTCGACCACGGCTGCGATGAGCGGCGGGCGAAGGGGATCTGCGCCCAGCAGCACTCCACCGACAAGATCAGCGAGGATCGCGGAGCTGGAGCCGACGACGGCATCGGTGAGGACGGGTCGCCGTACGGAACTGCCCGCCGGCCCGTCGCTCGTCACCATGGCGTCAACGAGGCTGATGTGCGGCGCCATCGTCTGCAGCAGGTCCATGACGACATCCGCCGGATCGGCACCGGCAATCACGGGCGCGAGGCTGCCCAGGGCGTCCAGTGCGAGGACGTGACCGTCGATGGCATCGGTGGCGCACGGTGCCAGCAGCACTCGAACGTCGGCCTGCTGCCACGCCCGCGGAACAGGACGGCCCTGGATCACGTAGGCGTCGCCCACCTGGGCAGGCTCGACGGACTCCCAGGCGTCGGACAGGCGTCCTAACGGCAGGTCATGACGAGCGCTCAGGGACTCGACGTCCCAGCCGGCGTCGCGGTCCCGCAGTGGTATCACTGCGAGCACGTCTGGCTGCGCGATGCCCTTGGCCGCCAGGTACGCGAGGGTCTCCGACAGGACCGCCGCGCTGACGTATGCGGCCGAGCCCAAGGTCACTGCGACGCAGGCGCGCCTTTTCGCCCGCGATTTGGTGAGGAGGGCCAGTCCGTCGAGGACCCGACGCGTTGACGCGAGTGGGTCGCTAGAGCGCGCGACGACGGCCCTGCTGCCCTTCTTGCCGCCGCCTGCCGCCACGAGTCCTCCCGAGGGGAGCCTAGCCCGAAGCGGTCATTTCGGGCAGTCGCACCGGGGGCCCGAAAAGGGGTGAGGGCGTGCACCTTGCGGTGCACGCCCTCCGGGGGGGATGAGGTGC
>JBAXSI010000166.1:0-2415 GCA_037130755.1 Actinomycetes bacterium | reverse complement strand
CAACACGGTCCCATCTAACCCAGCCCTTTGGTTCACTATGGCGGTGACCAACGAAGCCAGCCACGAAGCCATCGAGAACCTCAGCCACGAGGACCGTCTCTTCCCGCCGTCAGCGGAGTTCGCCGCGAGCGCCAACGCTAAGCCTGAGCTGTACGACGACGCAGCCGCAGACCGCCTCGCCTTCTGGGCGGAGCAGGCCAACACCCTGCACTGGGCCGAGCCCTTCACCGAGGTGCTCGACTGGTCGAAGGCGCCGTTCGCAAGCTGGTTCGTCGGCGGCAAGCTCAACGTCGCGTACAACTGCGTCGACCGGCACGTGGAGTCCGGCCACGGCGACCAGGTCGCGATCCAGTTCGAGGGCGAACCAGGCGACCGGCTCGACATCACCTACGCGCAGTTGCAGGTCGAGGTGTCCAAGGCGGCGCACGCGCTGACCGAGCTCGGCGTCCAGGCTGGCGATCGCGTCGCGATCTACCTGCCGATGATCCCCGAGGCGATCGTCGCGATGCTGGCGTGCGCGCGCATCGGCGCACCGCACTCCGTCGTGTTCGCCGGCTTCTCCGCGGAGGCGCTGCGGTCACGCATCGACGACGCGAGCGCGAAACTCGTCATCACGTCTGACGGCCAGAACCGACGCGGATCCGCGATGGCGCTGAAGCCGGCGGTCGACGAAGCCGTCGACGACTGCCCCACCGTCGAGCACGTCCTCGTCGTGCGCCGTACCGGCCAGGACGTCGACTGGACGCCCGAGCGCGACGTGTGGTGGCACGACATCGTCGGTCGCCAGCCCGCCGAGCACACACCCGAGGCGTTCGACAGCGAGCACCCGCTGTTCATCCTCTACACGTCCGGCACCACCGGGAAGCCGAAGGGGATCCTCCACACGACAGGCGGCTACCTCACGCAGACGGCGTACACGCATCGCAACGTGTTCGACCTCAAGCCCGACACCGACGTGTACTGGTGCACCGCCGACATCGGCTGGGTCACTGGCCACTCGTACATCGTCTACGGCCCGCTCGCCAACCGCGTGACGCAGGTCGTCTACGAGGGCACCCCGGACACCCCCGCCAAGGACCGTTGGTGGGACATCGTCGAGCGGCACAAGGTCTCCATCCTCTACACCGCCCCAACCGCAATCCGCACCTTCATGAAGTGGGGCGATGCACTCCCGCTCGGCAAGGACCTGTCGAGCCTGCGGCTGCTCGGCTCGGTCGGTGAGCCGATCAACCCGGAAGCATGGATGTGGTACCGCGCGGTCATCGGCAGCAGTCGCTGCCCGATCGTCGACACGTGGTGGCAGACCGAGACGGGCGCGATCATGATCAGCCCGCTGCCGGGCGTCACCGCGACCAAGCCCGGCTCCGCCATGGGCCCGCTGCCCGGCATCGGTGCAGCCATCGTCGACGACTACGGCACGCCGGTAGGCAACGGCGGCGGCGGATACCTCGTGCTCACCGAGCCGTGGCCGTCGATGCTGCGCGGCATCTGGGGCGACAACGACCGCTACGTCGAGACCTACTGGTCGCGCTGGCCGCAGTACTACTTCGCCGGCGACGGGGCGAAGTGGGACGAGGACGGCGCGATCTGGCTGCTCGGCCGCGTCGACGACGTCATGAACATCTCCGGCCACCGCATCTCGACCACCGAGGTCGAGTCAGCGCTGGTGTCACACCCCAAGGTCGCCGAGGCCGCAGTCGTCGGCGCGGCCGACGAGACCACGGGCCAGGGCATCGTCGCGTTCGTCATCGTTCGCGGTGACGTGATCGAGGAGACCGGCGACGGCTCGGCGATCATCAAGGAGCTGCGCGACCACGTGGCGCACGAGATCGGCCCGATCGCGAAGCCGCGTCAGATCATGATCGTCCAGGAACTGCCTAAGACGCGCTCGGGCAAGATCATGCGCCGACTGCTCCGTGACGTTGCCGAGAACCGCAGCCTGGGTGACTCGACCACGCTCGCCGACCCCGCCGTGATGAACCTCATCTCCACGGGTCTGCTCGCGTCCACTTCGGAGGACTGACCACACTGCACCGCGTCGCGTCACGGCTAAGGTGACGGCGTGAGCAGCGAGCGCGAACTGCTGGGGCGACCATCCCTCGGCGAGCGAACGTGGCTGCTCGAGCAACTCCGCGACGAGACCGTCGGCGGCATGCTGCTGCTGGGCGCGGCGGTACTGGCACTGATCTGGGCGAACTCCCCGTGGGGTGCGTCCTACGTGGACCTCGTCAACTTCCAGGTGGGGCCGGCCGCGCTGCACCTGGACCTCACGCTGGGCACCTGGGCGGCCGACGGGCTGCTCGCCGTCTTCTTCTACGTGGTGGGACTGGAACTCAAGCACGAACTCGTGCTCGGCTCGTTGAGCAAGCCGGCTCAAGCCGTGGTCCCGGTGGCGGCGGCGCTCGGCGGGATGAT
>JBAXSI010000165.1:0-2453 GCA_037130755.1 Actinomycetes bacterium | reverse complement strand
GGATCGAGTACAGGCCCCAGTGCAGGAAGATGCCCAGCTTGGCATCGTCGTACCAGGCGGGGAGTGGGTGTGTAGCCAGGGACTCCCAGGTCGGTTCAAAGCGATCAGGCACGTCGCCCTCCCAGGCGGCCGGCGGGGTCAGTGGAACATCATCTTCTCGTACAAAGCGCGGCCGGTGACTGATGCCTTGACGCCAGCGACGTCGACGTCCAGCGCGATATCGGCATTGAAGTCGTAGTACATCGGATGCTGAGTCAGGTGTGTCAGGGCCTTTCGCCATGACGGCTCATCTGGAGTCATGTCGAGGGCCTCGATCATCTCCGGGTTCGTGATGTGGAAGCGGATGGATTCATCGCCGTGCTGCCACGTCCACAGCAGATCGGTCGGATAGGTCTGGTGGCCCGGTCCTGGAACCTCACCCGTGGCAGCGAGGTGCAAAGGGACGAGGTCATCTGTGAGCAGCGTCTGGCCGTTGGCGAGGTACAGCGTCGGGATGTTGATGGCGCCGACGCCGAAAGCCCCTCTGGTGGTGAGCATGACGAAGATCAGCGAGAAGTCGTCGACGTGTGCACGTCCCCAGAACCAGTGGTCCAACCCGGATCCCATGAGCTTGTTGCCCCAGTTGTGGTCGTGATATCCGGTGCCGTTCAGCGTGCGAGTCGTGCCCCCCTCGGTGATCGTCCCGGTCACCACACCGAAGGGCACGGGTGCGACCCACGCCAGAAACTCCGTCTTCGCCTTGTCGAAGAAGGACACGCCGCCACCGGGCCGCCACGAAGGCGCACCACGGGTGAGCGTGAGGTCGATGACACATTCGTCACCTTCCACGTGCATCGTGTACTCAGCCAGGTCGCCCTTGACCCAGTTCGGACCTATCTTCACGTCGCAGGTGTCGGTCGCTGCGGAGAATCTGCTCGGGTCCGACTCCAAGAGGGCTCGCCGACTCTTGCCCTGCGCGTCGCGTCGGATGAGAAGGACACTCGGCTTCAGCGGCCCGTCCGGGGCCGTATTGGGCTTGGTATTGAAGGTGGTGACGATGGTCGAGCCATCGTCGAACTGCATGTCGAAGTACCACCATTCGAAGGATTGCCCCTCGTCCTTGGCCGAGCGGTACCCGTCCTCCCAGACAGCCACCACCTTCGGGTCGAGACCGAACATCTTCATCGACTCGGCTCCCGCGGCGTCCAGTTGGGCGCGGACTTCAGGAGTGTCGGGAAGGTCGATTGCGTGGCTCACGTGGACTCTCCTCTAACGGTGGAGAACTCGAGACTCAACGATTCTTGCAGAGAACACGACCCCATCAGGGGCTGAGAATTCCGGCCGTCACAGGGCCAGACGCCAGATCAGACCGTTCGCCTGTGCGGGCTGCGGGAGCTTCCAGTCCTCAGCGATGGGGCTGGGCACGAAGGCGGACGGCACCGCCCCGCCCAGCTTCGTCATTCCGTACAGAACGATGCGTCCCTTGGCATCCGTCGTGACAACAGGGTTGTCGATGCCGTCGACACCGCCCACCCCACCGGCGAATGAGTAGACGACTCGATAGGCGCCGTTGCTCGGATTCACGCGCAGCACGCCACCATTGGCGGTGTCGCCACCGAGGGAGGTCAGCGCAAACAGCATTCCGTTGGCCGATGGCATCAACGTGCCATGCGGCTGGGACAGGTCACCTGCCTGCGTGGGCGCACCGAACGTGTGATGGATCCTGTAATCGGTGCCGTCGAGCTTGAGCGAGAAGACGACGCCGCCTCCATTCGTGCCCCCCTGAGTCGTCAGTCCCCATAGCCGGTTGTGGGAGATGACCAGGCCGCCATGGTCGGGCACCGCTCCATCGACGACGCCGCCGGGAAGAGTCGGCTGGGCCAGGGGTCCGGCATAGCTGAAGCTGTGCAGGATCCGATACACGCCGCGCTTCAGGTCATAGCTGAAGACCACACCGTTGCCCTCCGCGTAGTTGGAGAAGTCATCGGGCGTGGCAAAGGCGGAGGCAGCGGGGATGATCCCGCCCAGCCGAGTCATGCCATAGATCGTGTTGCCCTGCTGGATGACGAATCCGTGCGGAACATCCCCCTGCGCCGGAACGAAGGAGTACAGCAGGCGGAAGTGCGTGCCATCGAGATTCATCTGGTACATCGAGCCGGTCCCGCCGGCGCCACCGGCAGCAGTCATCCCCACCAGGACGGTCTTCTTGGCACCCTTCGCATCGACGACCTGGATGGGGACCGCGTTGCTGTGCGGGTTGGCTCCATCCTCTGCGACGCCATGCGGGTTGGTCTTCCCGATCCCGGCGAAGCCGTGCAGGACTCGGTAGGTGTGCGACACGGTGTCAAACGAGTAGACGCCACCCTGACCGCCGTCGCTGCCCCACAGCGCCGCCCCATAGAGCGTGCGGCCATCAGGCCCGACGCGAAGCCAGTCGTGATGGGGATTGGCGACGTCAGCGACGCTGCCTCCAC
>JBAXSI010000164.1:0-2454 GCA_037130755.1 Actinomycetes bacterium | reverse complement strand
GGATCGAGTACAGGCCCCAGTGCAGGAAGATGCCCAGCTTGGCATCGTCGTACCAACCGGGCAGTGGATGGGTCGCGAGCGACTCCCACGTCGGTTCAAAGTGATCGGACACAGCGGCTTTCCTCACGGCCGGCAAGTATCAGCGGAACATCATCTTCTCGTACAGCGTGCGCCCCGTCACTGATGCCTTGACTCCAGCCACATCGACGTCGAGCGCGATGTCGGCGTTGAAGTCGTAGTACATCGGGTGCTGGGTCAGGTGCAATATCGCGCGACGCCAGGCGGGCTCGTCTGGCGCCATGTCGAGGGCCTCGATCATCTCCGGATTGGTGATGTGGAAGCGGATGGACTCCTCACCGCTCTGCCACGTCCACAGCAGGTCGGTCGGGTAGCTCTGGTGTCCTGGCCCCGGAACATCGCCGGACGTGGCCAGGTGCAGGGGCACGAGATCGTCCGTGAGCAACGTGTCGCCCTTCGCGAGGTACAGCGTTGGGATGTTGATGGAACCCACGCCGAAGGCGCCCTTGGTGGTGAGCATGACGAAGATCAACGAGAAGTCATCGATGTGCGCCCGACCCCAGTACCAGTGGTCAAGCCCGTTGCCCATGAGTTGGTTGCCCCAGTTGTGGTCGTGGTAGCCCGTCCCTGTGACGGTGCGGGTACCTTCCGCATCGGAGACCGTTCCCGTCACCGTGCCGTAGGGCACGGGTGCAACCCAGGCCAGGAAATCCGTCTTCGCCTTGTCGAAGAAGGACACGCCTGCACCTGGCCGCCACGAGGGTGATCCACGCTTGAGCTGCAGGTCGATGACGCACCCGTCGCCCTCAACGTGCATGGTGTAGTCGGCGAGGTCACCGCGCACCCAGTTCGGCCCGACATGAACGTCGCATGACTCAGCGGCGGCCGAGAACGTGCCCGGGTCAGATTCCAGAAGGGCTCGCTGGCTTTGGCCCTTCGCGTCCCGTCGGATGAGCAGGACGCTCGGCTTCAGCGGTCCGTTGGGCGCCGTGTTTGGCTTGGTGTTGAAGGTGATGACGATGGTCGAGCCGTCGTCGAACTGCATGTCGAAGTACCACCACTCGAAGGACTGCGCCTCGTCCTTGGCCGAGCGGTATCCGTCCTCCCAGACAGCCACCACCTTCGGATCGAGACCGAACATCTTCATCGACTCAGCTCCCGCGGCGTCCAGTTGGGCGCGGACTTCCGGAGTGTCAGGAAGGTCGATTGCGTGGCTCATGTGGACTCTCCTCTAACGGTGGAGAACTCGAGACGCAACGATTCTTGCAGAGAACCCGACCCCATCAGGGGCTGAGAATTCCGGCCATCACAGGACCAGACGCCAGATGACGCCGTTCGCCTGTGCGGGCTGCCCGCCCTTCCAGTCCTCGGCGGTGGGAGTGGGCACGAAGGCGGACTGCACCGCCCCGCCCAGTTTCGTCATGCCGTACAGGACGATGCGTCCCTTGCCATCTGTCGTGACGACAGGGTTGTCGATGCCATCGACTCCGCTCGCTCCTCCCGCGAACGAGTAGACGACTCGATAGGCGCCGTTGCTCGGATTCACGCGGAGCACACCACCGTTGGCGGTGGCGCCACCGAGCGAGGTCAGCGCGAACAGCATGCCGTTGGCCGCAGGCATCAATGTGCCGTGCGGCTGCGAGAGGTCGCCTGCCTGGGTGGGTGCACCGAACGTGTGATGGATCCTGTAGTCGGTGCCATCGAGCTTGAGCGAGAAGACCACGCCGCCGCCATTCGTGCCGCCCTGCGTCGTCAGACCCCATAGCCGGTTGTGGGAGATGACCAGCCCGCCGTGATCGGGGACCGCCCCATCGACGACACCGCCGGGAAGGGTCGGCTGGGCCAGGGGACCGGCATAGCTGAAGCCGTGCAGGATTCGATAGACGCCGCGCTTCAGGTCATAGCTGAAGACCACGCCGTTGCCATCCGCGTAGTTCGAGAAGTCCGCAGGCGTAGCGAAGGCAGTGGCTGCGGGGATCGTGCCGCCCAGCCTGGTCATCCCATAGATGGTGTTGCCCTGCTGGATGACGAAACCGTGCGGAACATCGCCCTGCGCAAGGACGAACGAGTGCAGCAGGCGGAAGTGCGTGCCATCCAGATCCATCTGGTACATCGAGCCGGTGCCGGCGGTGCCACCGGCGGCAGTCATCCCAATAAGAACGGTCTTAGTGGCGCCCTTGGCAGCGACGAGCTGGATGGGAACCGCGTTGCTGTGCGGGTTGGCGCCATCTTCCGCGACGCCATTGGGGTTGGTCTTCCCGATCCCGGCGAAGCCGTGCAGGACTCGGTACCTGCGCGTCACGGTGTCGAACGAGTAGACGCCACCCTGGCCGCCATCACTGCCCCAGAGCGCTGCCCCATAGAGCGTGCGGCCATCCGGGCCGACGCGAAGCCAGTCGTGATGGGGATTGGCGACGTCAGCGACGCTGCCTCCAC
>JBAXSI010000163.1:0-2466 GCA_037130755.1 Actinomycetes bacterium | reverse complement strand
TGGAGGACCTGCTCGACGGGTTCGCCGGCACGCTGCTGATCGTGTCCCACGACCGCTACTTCCTCGAGCGCGTGTGCGACGACTTCGTCGCCCTCCTCGGCGATGAGCAGGTGCGCGACCTCCCGGGCGGGGTGGAGCAGTACCTCGAGCGACGCCGGGCGATTGCGCGCGAGGCGGAGCGGCGGCAGTCCGTTGAAGCCGGACCAGTGGTCCCGGCCAAGACCTCGGCGGCTCGCGACCGTGAGGTGCAGAAGGCGCAGTCCCGCATCGAACGCCAGCTCGACAAGCTGCGCCAGCGCGAAGACGAGCTGCACGCGCTCCTGAGCGAGCACGCGACGGACTACGAGCGGATCACCATCCTCAACGACGAACTCCGTGAGGTGGAGTCGCGTCGGGAGGTCCTCGAGGATGAGTGGCTCACGTTGGTCGACTGAACACGCCGGCGGGATTGACTCAAACGCGGAGCGGGGTGGCCCGGCAACGCCCGGCCACCCCGCTCCCTCTTCGCGGTCAGTGATTGTCGTGCTCTTCGCTGCTGGACTGGTCGTACACGTCGCCCCAGCTCGCGACCGTCAGGGTCAGTAGCTGACCCATCTCGACGAGAGCCGGATCAGCAAGCTTCTTGTGGACCTGGGCGTCGAACAGGAAGGTGCTCCCCTGGTCCGCCAGCTTCGAGATCTCGATGATGCCGCTGGACTCCTCGTCCTGGGTGATGAAGCCCGGAGCACCCGGTGTGAACTGGGCCGGGTCGAACTGCGCAAGGGTCGCCAGGGCACCGTCCTCGATCCGGTACGCGACGATGCGGGCCACGTGGGCGTTGTCGCCCGGATCCTCCTGGATCACGATGTTGCCCTCGCGGTCGATCGTCATGTTGTCGGGCTTGCTGAGGAAGGGCGCCTCGGAGCCGTCAAGCAGCAGGGTCAATGTCGCACCGAGTGAGGGCTGGTTGACGTCGCTGAAGCGCAGGAGCCACAGCCCTCCGCCGTCGCGCGATACCCCTGGGGTCACCGGTGCAGTGTTGCCGCCCTCGGTGGTGAGAAAGTAGTAGTCGTTCGGGTTCTTCGGGTCGAACGAGCCGTCCTCGATGCGGTTCAGCGAGATGCCCTTGCCGAGGGCCTCGGCGTTCTGCGCCTTGCCGTTGACGGTGGTGTTGATCGCGTTGAGTACCACCGGGACGTCCGCGCCCTTGCCGTAGGCGGCGCGGTACTGAGCGTCGTTCGTGACCGCCGGGTTGGTGTCGTCAATGACAAATGAGGTGCCGTTGGTCAGGCCCGCCTTCTCGACGGCCGAACCGGACGAGCCCTTCGTGCCGACGTACACGCGCAGCTGGCCGGGGTTGGCGTCCTCGTTGCCCAGGACCACCGTGGCGTCGCCGCGGGTCGGGGCCACGAGCGTGTTCTCCCAGGAGAACAGGCCGAGCGCGGGCAGCTGCCAGGCAACGCCGTCCGTGGTCACGCCGAACACGCGGCCCTCGTCGCCGCTCTCCTCGTTGGCCATGTAGATCTGGCCGTCGTAGCCCTTCCCGGACTTGCGGTTGAGCAGCTGGCCCGGCTCGGTGAGGGCGCCGGAGCAGAACCGGCTGAAGGCGGCCGTGTGGCCGGCGGCGGCACCGGCGGGAGCGACGGGGGCGCTGCCGTACGTCTTCGCCGGGTAGTTCCAGTAGTTGACCGAAGTGATCAGGTCACTGCCGCCGGAGACCGCTCCGGACTTCGGGTCAATCGTCCACTTCGAGACGAACGCGCCGACCTGGCCGTGAGCACGGACAGCACCGGCAGGGGGCTGGAGCTCGTGGTTCATGAAGATGGTGAACGGCCCCTCGCCGCGGCCGAAGGCACCGAGGCCGTCGGGGATACCGACCATCGGGTAGCCGTCCGGGGCGTCGCCCACCGTGAGGAGCGAGGTGATCGAGACGTCTTTGGCGACGGGGAGGACGTACGGGGCGGTCTTCGTGGAGGGTCCGGTGCCGGACTGTGGCGCGGAATCGGCCATGGCGACGCCCAGCGGGGCGAGCACCATCGCCCCGGACAGTGCGGCCACGGCCGTGGTCCTGCGGGTGAGTGAGCGACTCATCGAGGAGAATCCCTTCGTCATTCGGAGGATCCCGGGCTTTCGGGATGTTTCGACGCTATGGGGCGAAAGCGACATTCCGATGACACCAAGGCGACCTGATGGCAAACGATCACGTGACAACCGGGGGGATCGAAGCGGACGGCCGGGCGGGGGCGCGCGTAACTAGACTGCCGAAGGTGACTGTCCCCACGCGCCGTATCGGCGATCTCGAGGTTTCCGCCGTGGGGATCGGCTGCATGCCGATGTCGGATCCCGCGATGCTGGCCGAACGGGACCGAGCCATCGCCACGGTCCATCGGGCGCTGGACCTGGGCGTCAGGCTGTTCGATACGTCCAACATCTATGCACCCGCCTGGGATGCGGTCGGCCACAACGAGGCGCTGGTGGCGGAGGCGA
>JBAXSI010000162.1:0-2480 GCA_037130755.1 Actinomycetes bacterium | reverse complement strand
CGGTCGGCGTCGATGATCTCGTCGGCATGGAACGCGGCGAGGGCGACCTCGGACGTGCCGATGAGGTACATGTCGTCGGCCTCGACACGGTAGACGTTCTCGGCAGCCTGGCCGAGGAAGCCGGTGCCCTCCATCGCTGAGGGCAGCACGAGGCTCGGCGTGATCATCGGCACGAGACCGTGTGCCGTGGCCTGCGCCATCGCGAGGTTCAGCAGGGCGATCTCGAGCATCGCGCCGGGACCGGTGAGGTAGAAGAAGCGGCTGCCTGACACCTTGGCGCCGCGCTCCATGTCGATGGCGCCGAGCAGTTCGCCGAGTTCGAGGTGGTCGCGCGGTGTGAAGCCCTCGGCGGCGAAGTCGCGCGGCGTGCCGACGACCTCCAGCACCTCGAAGTCCTCCTCGCCACCCACCGGCGACTGGAGGTTGACGAGATTGGAGACCTGCAGCCACAGGGCGTCGACCGTCTCGCCGGCAGCGGCAGCCGACTTCTCGGCCTCCTTGACCTGGTCGGCCAAGGTGGTCGCCTGGCCCATGAGGCCGTCGAGTTCGGCCTGCGCGTTTGCACGTGTGGAATCGTCCGCGGCCTTCTTCAGTGCACCCTGCAAAGGTCCGATCTGCTTGCCCAACTGCTTCTGCTTGTTGCGCAACTCATCGAATTCCTGTTGGGCCGTCCGCTTCGCGATGTCGGCTGCGATCAGGTCGTCGATGACACCGACATCCTCACCGCGTCGTCGCTGTGATTCACGAAGGCGGTCGGGGTCGGTGCGCAAGATGGTGGGGTCGATCACATGTCAAGCCTAGGCCCTTGCTGAATTCGTTCTCGTTAGCCTTCTTATGGCAGACTTTCGGTCGCTTTGCCCGTGCCCGGCGGGTGGTTGTCGAAGGGATTGCGCACGAGTGGACTACAACTGGCTGACCCCGAAGGCCCAGGCGCGCCCCGCCGGCGAGAAGGGCTGGGGTTCGTTCGTGATCGAGCCGATCAACGCCGGCGAGACCGTTGCGGCCTTTGGCGGCTGGGTGGTCTCACGGGCGACGCTCGCGGAGATGTCCCACGACCGTCAGTCCCGCTCGATCCAGGTGGACGACGACCTCTACCTCGTCTCGGACGAGACGCCTGAGCCCGGCGACATGCTGAACCACTCGTGCGAGCCGAACGCGGGACTTGAGGGCTCGATGATGCTGGTCGCGATGCGTGATATCGCCTTCGGTGAGGAGATCACGTTCGACTACGCGATGTGCGACGCCAGCGACTACGACGAGTTCTTGTGCATGTGCGGGCAGCCGACCTGCCGTCAGATCGTCACAGGTGCCGACTGGCGCGACCCCGTCCTGCAGGCGAAGTACGACGGCTGGTTCTCCCCGTACCTGCTCAAGCGCATCGCAGCGCTCCCGGCGCGCTAGCGCGGACGACTAGCTGATGACGGAACGCCCGCCGGTGGCTATCCGGCCGCTCGACGTCACCTCGGCGTCGAGCCTCGCCATCGCCTTCGAGATCGTGCGGGACTGCGAACTCGCGGCCGCGGGCTGGACGGACTCGACCCTCGAGTCGGTCACGTCGAACCTGACCGGACCACGTGCATGGCTCGAATTGCACCGGCTCGCCTATGTGGACCGGACGCCGAGCGCGCTGCTCGCCGCTGAACTCGACCTCCCTGCGCGTGAGGTGTTCCTGGACGCATTCGCGGTCGGCCCCCGTGGGGCCGAACTGCAGCACCTCTTGTTGGCGGGCGGCCTGAGGGCGGCGGCGAACGTGGCGGAGCAGGATGGCGACACCGTGACGAGGGACATCGAGGACCCGTATGAGATGTCGGCCGACGTCTGGCAGGTGCTGGCCGCGTGCTTCGTGCAAGACGACAGCTACGCGGCGCAAATCCAGGCGTTGGGCTTCCGGCGGATCCGGAGATTCTGGCGCATGATCTGCGACCTCGACGGAACCTCCAGCACGGAGCCGCCGGCACCAGTAGGCGTAACGCGCAGGGTGGTGGCAGGCGACGCTGACGAACGGCTCCTGCATCGGCTCTTCCACGAGTCGTTTGCCGAGCACTTCGGTCACACGGTCGAGCAACCGTTCGATGAATGGATGGCTGAGGTGCGCGCCAACGCAGGCAACCGCGAGGACGGCTGGTGGATCGCCGAACTCGACGGCAAGCCCGTGGCGATGTGCATCGTCGACGACTCCAAGGCCGCATTCGGCGAGGGTTACGTCCGTACGCTCGGGGTCCTGTCCGAGGCGCGGGGACGCGGCCTTGGGCGGTGGCTGCTCGGGTGTGCTGCATCCGACGCCGTGGGTCGAGGACGCGCGGCCATCGGCCTGGCGGTCGACGGCGCCAACACCTCGGGCGCGACTGCGTTGTACGAGTCGGTCGGGTACCGGATCCGACAGGAGATCGACCTGTACTGCTACCCGCTCGTCGACAGCGCCTTAAGCAGGTAGGCGTCTCCCCAGACGTAGGTGCCCTCGCGCGGGTCGATAGCGACGC
>JBAXSI010000161.1:0-2484 GCA_037130755.1 Actinomycetes bacterium | reverse complement strand
TGAAGCCCCGGTCAGGATCTCCGACCGGGGCTTTTGCGTGGGCGGGCTACACGCTCAAGCCGGCGGCGATGCAGCATTCGACGATCGTTCGCTCGAACGTCACCGTGGGATCAGCCGCCATTGGCCGGAGCTGGCCGAAGGCCTCCATGACCACGAAGCCGTGCACTCGGATGAAGAGGTCCACGGTGAGGGACATCAGCCCTGCGGGAATGGAGTACCCGCGTCGGGCGATCAGCGTGTCCAGCCCCTCACGCTCCTTGACGGACAATGCCGACTCGCGCTCGGCCACGCGGAGCGGTTCGATCCGGCCCTGACTCCAGGCACGTGAGAGGAGGTCGATGAGGATCCCGCCGACTCGGACGCCGGCCAGGACCGTGCGTTCCGCGGGTGCCTGGAATCCGGGGATAGGGGTGCCATAGGCGAGGGCGAATTCGGGCGGATGCTGCAGGGACCAGTCCCGATAGGCGCGCATCCCCGCCCGCAGGCCATCAACAGGGTCGTCGCACCCGGCGGAGGCCTCGGCGACGGCGTCCGCCTGGGCGTCGAACGCCTCGACAAGCAGTTCGGTCAGCAGTTCGTCGCGGCTGGGGAAGTAGCGGTACAGGGAGGAGACACCCATGTTCAAGTCCCTGGCGATGGCGCGAAGCGAGAGGCCTTCGGGGCCTTCGGCGGCGAGGTGCGCCCGCGCCGAATCGAGGATGTCAGACGTCACCTGGGCCCGCAGTCGAGCGCGGCGACCGGTCGAGGCCTCACTGGGCATTCCGCCAGCCTACCGAAATGACGAGCACCATTCGCAAGTGAGAGCACTGCTCTTGACAAGAGGGGTCCAAAGGCGGAACAGTGTTCGCAACAAGAGCACTGATCTCATCAAAGGAGAAGCCATGACCACCTCGACCATCGACCGAACTGCGGTCGCCACCGCAGCTGACACCGCCCGCCGGCGACCGGTCACCGGCCTGTTGCTGATCGCTGCGGCGCTCCTCGCCGGCGTGGGCGCCGCCTGGCTGAGCAGTGCGTTCGGCTGGCCGGACATCCTCGATGCGCCCGGCACGAAGGCCCTGCCCAGCTTCCTGGCCGCGGAGTCCGCGGTTCGCACCGCCTTCTACCTGCTCCTGCTCAGCAGTCTGCTGCTGATCCCCGTCGCGATCTACCTCGAACAGCTCGTCGGCGGTCCTGCCCGGCCCGGCGTCCGCGTCGTCACGGCGTTCGGGGTGCTCGGCGGGTTCGCGCAGATCCTCGGCTGGGTCCGGTGGCCGGTGACGGTTCCGCATCTGGCCGACGCCTACGCATCGTCGGACGGGACCACCCGCGAGGCGATCTCGGCCTCGTATGACGTGCTCAACCGCTACGCCGGCGGCGCGCTGGGTGAGCACCTTGGCTGGCTGTTCCAGGGGCTGTGGGCCGTTGGCATCGCGATCCTGCTCTTGCAGGTGGCCGGGATTCCGCGCTGGTTCACGATCATCGGCCTGGCGCTGTCCGTCCTGTGGCTGCCCATGCTGTGGGGATCCGGGCTCTTCGCCGCTGAGTGGCTTGCGCCGGTCGGGAGCACCATTTCGGCCGTCTGGTACCTGTGGCTGCTGGCCCTGGGAACCGTCGTCCTGATCCGCAAGGTGGCGCCGGCGCCGGCTCCTGCTGTTTCAGCACAGCGCGGCTAGTGCCGAGTTGCGGTTGCGGCCAGTCCATCGGACAGTGGAGACATGACCACCACTGCGCTCGTGCCGGTAGATGCTCGAATGCGCAGCCTGCGTCGATGGAACCTGGCCGCGGGAGGCGCCCATCTGGTGCAGATGGTTCTCATCCTGCTGCTGGCGAACGACTTCACCCTGCCGGTCACCGCGTCGTACCTCGCCGGACCTCCCGGGACGCCCACTGCCGAGCCCGTGGTGCTTATCGATACTCGCGTGGCCTGGGGGGTAGCGCTCTTCTTCGCACTGTCGGCCCTGTTCCACTTCGTCGTCGCCAGCCCGATGTTCAACGGCCGCTACGAGGCGGGGTTGGTCCTGCAGCACAACTACTTCCGCTGGGTCGAGTACTCCATCAGCTCGTCGATCATGATCGTGCTCATCGCGCAGATCGTCGGCATCACCGACGTTGCGGCGTTGATCGCCATCTTCGGCGTCAACGCCTCGATGATCCTGTTCGGCTGGCTGCAGGAGAAGTACGAGCGACCGGGCAGTGGTGGCTGGCTGCCCTTCATCTTCGGATGCATCGCGGGCATCGTGCCGTGGATCATCGTGGTGATCTTCGTGATCGCTCCGGGGGCCACTTCCGACGCCACGCCGCCAGGCTTCGTCTACGGGATCATCGTCTCGCTGTTCGTCTTCTTCAACGTCTTCGCCGTCGTGCAGTTCTTGCAGTACAAGCCGGTCGGCAAGTGGTCGGACTACCTCAGGGGTGAGAAGGCGTACATCGTGCTGAGCCTGGTGGCGAAGTCCGCCCTCGCGTGGCAGATCTTCGCGGGCACTCTGGCTCCCACCGGCTAGT
>JBAXSI010000160.1:0-2549 GCA_037130755.1 Actinomycetes bacterium | reverse complement strand
TCGGCATCGAGGGGATGCTCCTGGGCGGCGCGTTCACCGGCGTGGTCATCGGCTCCATCTGGGGTGACTGGCAGGGCCTCGTCGCTGCGACGCTCACTGGTGGCCTGCTCGCCCTGCTGTTGGCCGTCCTGGCGATCAAGTTCAAGGTCGACCAGATCATCATCGGCTTCGTCATCAACATCTTCGTGCTCGGCCTGACGTCGTTCCTGTCCACGCAGGTCCTGGTGCCGCACCCGGAACTCAACGACGCGCCGGTGTTCCCGGCCATTCCGATACCCGGGCTCAGCGCGATCCCGATCATCGGGCCGATGTTCTTCAACCAGACGATCATCGTCTACACCGGCTACGTGCTGATCCTGTCCGTGACGTTCCTGCTGTTCCGTACTCGCTGGGGCCTGCGCACTCGTGCCGTCGGCGAGAACCCGACCGCGGCCGACAGCCTGGGCATCAGCGTCTCGAAGGTGCGCTACCTGGCCGTCCTCTACGGCGGACTGGTCGGCGGATTCGCCGGTGCCTGGTTCACCATCGGCACCGTCGGTCGCTTCGACCAGAACATGACGGCCGGCCGTGGGTTCATCGGCCTGGCGGCCATGATCTTCGGCGGCTGGAACCCGATCGGCGCCTTCTTCGCGGCGCTCATCTTCGGCTTCTTCGACTCGCTGCAGCAGAAGTTCGCCGTCATCGGGACGATGATCCCGTCGGAGTTCCTCGCGATGCTGCCGTACCTGGTGACGATCATCGTGGTGGCCGGGCTCATCGGTCGCCGTCGGCCGCCGGCTGCCGACGGCGTGCCTTACGAGAAGGAGTAGCGCGCCATGGCGGACATCGACTGGGCCGCACTGGATGAGGCGGCTATCGACATCATGGGCAAGGCCTACGCGCCCTACTCACGTTTCAAGGTGGGCGTTGCTGGACTCATGGATGACGGGCGCATCGTTGTCGGCTGCAATGTCGAGAACGCCTGCTACGGCGTCGGGCTGTGCGCGGAGTGCGGCATGGTGTCGAGCATCCATGCGACCGGTGGCGGCAGGCTGATAGCGGTGTCCTGCGTGGACCAGCACGGCAATTCGCTGATGCCATGCGGTCGGTGCCGGCAACTGCTCTGGGAGAACGGCCGCCCCACCACGCTCCTGAAGACCCCTGAGGGGATCCTCCCGATGAGCCAGATCCTGCCGCAGGCGTTCGGTCCCGACGACCTCGTCGAGCGGGCGGAGGGAAGGGCCTCCCATGGTTGAGCCGTTCTCAGCCGTTGACATCATCAAGGCCAAGCGCGATCTGGGCGTCCTCACGCACGCCCAGATCGCGTGGGTCGTCGATGCCTACACCCGCGGCGTCGTGGCCGACGAGCAGATGTCGGCGCTCGCCATGGCCATCCTCCTCAACGGGATGACCGACGAGGAGATCGTCCAGTGGACGAACGCCATGATCAACACCGGCGAGCGAATGGACTTCAGCAGCCTGCCGCGCCCGACCGTCGACAAGCACTCAACGGGCGGCGTCGGAGACAAGATCACGCTGCCACTCGTGCCGGTGGTGGCGGCGTGCGGAGCAGCGGTTCCGCAGCTGAGCGGGCGCGGTCTCGGGCACACCGGCGGAACGCTCGACAAGATGGAGTCCATCCCCGGCTGGCGTGCGCAGCTGTCGAACGAGGAGATGCTGGCCGTACTGAGTGATGTCGGCGGCGTGATCTGCGCCGCGGGCGACGGACTTGCTCCGGCCGACCGCAAGCTCTACGCGCTGCGCGACGTCACCGGAACGGTCGAGGCGATTCCGCTGATCGCCAGCAGCATCATGAGCAAGAAGATCGCGGAGGGCGCCGGGGGACTGGTCCTGGACGTCAAGACCGGTTCTGGTGCGTTCATGTCCGATCCGGTGATGGCACGCAAGCTCGCCGAGACGATGGTGCGGCTGGGCAAGGACGCTGGTGTCAACACGCGCGCGCTCATCACGGCGATGGACGTGCCCCTCGGAATGGCGATCGGCAACGCCCTCGAGGTCGCTGAATCGGTCGAGGTGCTCGCCGGCGGTGGCCCCGAGGACGTGATCGAGCTGACCGTCATCCTTGCCCGCGAGATGCTCGACCTGGTGGGCATCACCGACGTGGATCCGGCGGAGACCCTGCGCGACGGCCGGGCAATGGACGCCTGGCGGCGCATGGTTGCCGCCCAGGGCGGGGATCCCGACGCACCCCTCCCGGGCGCTCGGGAGTTCACCGTCGTCCACGCCGAGTCGGACGGCGTCGTCACCTCGATGGATGCGATGGCCGTCGGCGTAGCCGCCTGGCGCCTGGGCGCTGGCCGGGCCCGCAAGGAGGACCCGGTGGCGTTCGGGGCGGGCATCACGCTGCGGGCCAAGCCCGGCGATGCCGTCCATCAGGGCGACGCGCTGATGACCCTGTACACCGACGAGGCACCCAGATTCGCGCTGGCCCTGGAGGCGCTTGAGGGCGCTGTCACCGTTGGGCCGGTGGGCTCTACGATTGAGCGACTGCCGTTGATCATCGACCGGCTCACCTAGCCGGACGACCCGAAAGGACACCCGTGAGCGAG
>JBAXSI010000016.1:0-66501 GCA_037130755.1 Actinomycetes bacterium | reverse complement strand
CGTCATTCCGATCCTGCGGCAGCGGGTCCTGCCACGCCGCAGCGACTACGCCGGTCTGAGCCACTCATGGCGCGCGGACGTCGTCGCGGGACTGACCGTCGGCGTGGTGGCGCTGCCGCTGGCACTCGCGTTCGGGGTGACCTCCGGAGTCGGCGCGGCCGCCGGCCTTGTCACGGCCATCGTCGCGGGGATCGTGGCGGCCGTGTTCGGCGGGTCGAACCTCCAGGTGTCCGGACCCACCGGGGCGATGGCGGTGGTGCTCGTCCCGATCGTCGCGCGCTTCGGAGCGGCCTCAGTGATCCCGGTCGCGATCATGGCCGGCCTCATGGTTCTGGCGATGGGGCTGTTCGGGCTCGGCCGTGCCGTGGCATTCATCCCGTGGCCGGTAGTCGAGGGCTTCACGGTCGGCATCGCAACGATCATCTTCCTGCAGCAGGTACCGCTGGCGCTCAACGTGCCGAAGCCACCCGGGGAGAACACGGCCCTGGTCGCCGTTAGGGCCGTCCAGGCCGCGGACTGGTCGAGCGCGGGCTACTCGCTGGCGATCGTGGCGTTCGTGGCGGTGCTGATGGTGGGTCTGCCACGGATCCGCCGGTCCTTCCCGGCATCGATCGTCGCGGTGATCCTCGCGACGGTGCTGGTCTCCGTGCTGGCGTGGGACGTCATGGCGATCGGGCCGCTGCCCGCTGGAATCCCCGTCCCGCACTTCCCCGTCATCGACACCGCGACGACAAGTTCCTTGTTCTCGGCCGCGCTGGCAGTGGCGGCGTTGGCTGCCATCGAGAGCCTCCTGTCGGCACGGGTGGCCGACGGGATGAGCAGCAGCTCGCACCTTGAGCCCGATCGTGAGCTGGTCGGGCAGGGACTGGCCAATATCGCGAGCGGGATCTTCGGTGGCATGCCGGCCACGGGTGCGATTGCGCGCACCGCGGTCAACGTGCGTGCCGGTGCGCGGACGCGCATGTCGGCGATCGTGCACTCGGTGGTGATCCTCCTCGTCGTCGCGTTCGCCGGGTCGCTCGTGGCGCGCATCCCGCTGGCGGCGCTTGCCGGTGTCCTGATGGTGACCGCAGTGAAGATGGTCGACCGGCACGCGGTGTCGTCGATCCTGCGATCCACGCGATCCGATGCGCTGGTCATGATCCTGACGGCCGCCGCGACCGTGGTGTTCGACCTGATCCTGGCCGTCGAGATCGGGATCGCCGTCGCGGCGGTTCTTGCACTACGCGCGGTGGCCAAGACGAGCATTCTGGCGGAGGAGCAGGACGACGTCGTCGAGCGCGCGATGGACAGCATGTCTGACGACGAGGAGATCGCGCTCCTTCACGAGCACATCGCCGTGTACCGACTCGACGGTGCCTTGTTCTTCGGTGCGGCCCAGCAGTTCCTCGACGAGTTCATGTCCATCGCTGACGTGCGGGTCGTCGTCCTCCGACTCGGCGGCGTGCGGGTGGTCGATGCCAGTGGCGGCCACGCTCTCGACGAGATCATCAGGGGACTGCGCGGCCGCAACGTCACGGTGCTGCTGTGCGGAGTCGGTGGTCGACTTCGCCAGGTCCTTGGTGCGCTCGGCACCCTTGAGTCGCTCGAGGCCGAGCACCACGTGTTCACTTCCCTCCCTGCTGCAATCGCGCATGCGCAGGGCCACGTGCGCCGTCATACGTCCCCCATCGAATGAGCGACTACTCCGGCCGTTCATTTGTCGGGACGCCAGCGACTGCCCCAGGCCCGCTGGGCCCGCAGATGCTGCGGGCAATGACCGCGATCCGTCGCAACCCGCTGGCCTACCTCGACTCCGCGTGGCACCAGTACGGCGACGTCGTTCAGTTCCCGATCCCGCGGCCGCCCAGCTACCTCGTCAACGATCCAGATGGCGTTCGGCGAGTCCTCGTGATGAACGGCCGCAACTACGGCAAGGCGACGATCCAGTACCGGGCCCTGTCGCTGGTGACGGGGGAGGGACTTCTGGTCGCAGACACCGACGCCTGGCGCCGGCAGCGGCCGATGGTCCAGCCGGCGTTCCATCACGAGACGCTCGAGGGAATCGTCCGACACGTCGGGGTGGCCCTCGACCGGTTGTTCGCCGACTGGGATGCCCTCCCCTCCGAGGCCGTGGTCGACATGGACGACGCGATGATGCACGTCGCGCTGGAGGTAGTGGGCCACGCGCTCTTCGGGATGGACCTGTCGGCGGACGCCGACCGGCTCACGCGATCCACACTGGCCGCTCTCGACGTCGTGGTCGCGCGTGCGCGCGTGCCCGTGACGCCACCCGCATGGGTGCCGACCCCCGCCAACCGGCGACTGCAGGGAGCGGTCGGCAACCTCGACTCGGCTGTGGCGTCGATCCTCGACGCGCGACGGGGACGCACTGCGGCGGAGCCCGACATGCTGGATCTGCTCATCGCCGCCCGGGACGAGATGGGGGACCGACTCAGCACGTCGGAGGTCCGCGACCAGGTCGTCACGTTCATCGTGGCGGGGCACGAGACGGCGGCGAGTGCGCTCGCCTGGGCATGGGGCCTGCTCGCGCAGCACCCTGAGGTGCAGTCGCAACTGCAGGCTGAGTCCGATGCCGTGCTGGCCGGGCAAGCGCCCACGTTCGCCGACTACTCACGCCTGCCGGTCGCGCGGGCCGTGATCGACGAGACGCTGCGCCTCTACCCGCCGGCGTGGCTCATCACCCGGAAGTCACTTGCGCCAGACGTCCTGGGCGAGCACGACGTGCCGGGCGGCGCGCTCATCATCCTGAGCCCGTGGCTGCTGCATCGCCACCCGTCCGTCTGGCCCGAGCCGAACCGATTCCAGCCCCAGCGGTTCCTTGATGGGACGGCGGATCGGGTGAACTTCATTCCGTTCGGTGCGGGACTTCGCCAGTGCATCGGCCGCGATTTCGCCTATGTCGAGTCGACCCTCGTGCTGGCCACCCTCGCGGGCCGCTACAGCGTTGAGTTCCCCTCGGGCATGGATCTTCCGGAAGGCGAGCCACTCGTGACGATAAGGCCGCGACACGGAATGCCGCTGAGAGTACGTCGGCGCTAGCCCTTGGTGATGTACTCGAGCAGTGCCTGCCGCTCGCCCTCGAGTTCGCCGAGTCGCGTCTTGACGACGTCACCGATGCTGACGATGCCCATGAGCATGCCGTCGGGGTCCGTCACGGGGATGTGCCGCACGCGCTTCTCCGTCATGAGCTGCATGAGGTCGTCGATGTGGGCGTCCGGTGGGGCGCAGAAGACCGTTGTCGTCATGATGGACGAGACGGGCTGCTGCAGCGAGTCGACGCTGCGGGCGATGGCGTGCACGACGTCGCGCTCGGAGACGATGCCGCTGATCGAGCCACCGTCGCTGGAGACGATCAGTGCACCGATCTTGTGCTCGGCGAGCAGGGCCACCAGTTCGGAGACCAGCGCGTCGGGCTGGATGGTTCGAACGGTCGCGCCCTTTGCGGCGATGATCGTGGACAGTTGCATAGCAGACCTCCCGACCCCATCGTGCCGGTTGGCCGGAGGAAAGTCACGAGAACGGCGATGACTCTTGGCTGATGCTTACCTTCGCGTCAGGCCGGGTCCATGAGCGCAAGCACTTCGTCGTGCAGGACGCCATTGGACGACAGCGCTGAACGCCCCTCCAGCGGATGGCGACCGTCGAACGCTGTCATGCGACCGCCTGCCTCCTCCACGATCGGGATGAGGGCCGCCATGTCGTAGCTCTCGAGCTCAGGTTCGCCGGCGACGTCGACGAGCCCCTCAGCCACCATCATGTGCGACCAGAAGTCGCCGTAGGCGCGATGCCGCCAGGTGCTGTGCAGCAGTCGGTCCAGGGCGCGGGACGCGCCGCGCTCCGCCCAACCGACATCGTCTGAGTATGAGAATGACGCATCCGCGAGACGTGCGACGCGGCTGACATGGATGCGTCGGGGCTCGGGTGACGTGGGGTCCGAGACGAATGCTCCGCTGCCCTTGGCGGCCCACCATCGACGCGACAGTGCCGGTGCGGACACCACCCCCACCGTGACCTCGTCGTCCTCGACGAGGGCGATGAGACAGGCCCAGACGGGGACTCCGCGAACGTAGTTCTTCGTCCCGTCGATCGGGTCGAGGATCCATCGTCGCGACGAATCGCCCTGAGCGCCGTACTCCTCACCGAGGATCGAGTCCTCGGGGCGATGAGCCGCCAGTTGCTCACGCAGCGCTCGCTCGACCGCTCGGTCGGCCTCCGTGACCGGCGTCAGGTCGGGCTTGGTCTCAATGATCAGGTCGTCGGCCCGGAAGTGCTGCAGCGAGAGCCGGTCCGCGAGATCGGCCAGGGATAGGGCGAAGTCCAGATCCGCCGCGCGGGAGGCGGCCGTTGTGCCAGTCACGATCGCAACCTATCGCGCCCCTCAAGTGCGGGCCTGTGCGATCGACTCCCTCATCCCTAAGGTGTACGCATGGGCTCGCTCCTCGACACATTCTCCGGTCTTCCCGTCCACGCGCTCGTCGTGCACGCAGTGGTGGTCCTGGTGCCGCTGGCAGCGGTCGGCGGCATCCTCATGGCCGTGTGGCGGTCCTTCTCGCGGCGGTTCGCCCCGCTCGTCGTCTTCGTGGCGGCGGTGGCCGCCGGCAGCGCCCTCGTGGCAAAGGAGTCCGGCGAGAAGCTCTCGGCTCGCATTGGCGGCGGCCCGCCGACGCACATGCAGCTCGGCAAGTGGATGCCGGTGATCGCGGGGGTGCTGTTCCTGCTGATCCTGGCGTTCTGGCTCGTCGACCGCGGCATCCCCTTGAACAGGCCGCGTCCGCTGTGGCTGAAGCTCCTTGGCGTCGCCCTGATCGTCGCCGCGCTGTTCGCGACGTTCTGGACGGTGCGCGTTGGCCACACCGGCTCCGAGGCTGTGTGGAACCAGTTGCTGCCAGGCGGCTAGAAGGCCTGCTCGTCGTCGACGGTGCGGCTGCGGATCATCCGGCGCAGCGACTCGATCCGCGCCTGCATCCCTGCATCGGTTGCGGTGTCCAGGGCGCACTCGGGCTCGTCGTGTGAGCACCCCCGTGGACACTCAGCCGTGAGCTCCGCCAGGTCGGGGAAGGCGGCGATGACCCGGTCGAGGTCCACGTGTGCCAGGCCGAACGACCGGATGCCAGGCGTGTCGATGATCCATCCGCCGTCGGGCATCGGCAGTGCCATGACGCTCGTCGAGGTGTGTCGGCCCTTGCCCGTGGTGGCATTCACGTGGCCCGTCGACCGATCTGCCGACGGTACGAGGTTGTTGACGAGAGTCGACTTGCCCACTCCCGAATGGCCAACGAGCACGGTGGCCTCGTCGCGGAGGGCGGAGATGAGGTCGTCGGGCACGCGCCGGCCCGCGATGAGGTGGATGGGAACGTCGAGAGGCCCGTACAAGGCCAGCAGCGACGTCGGTGCGGCGAGGTCGGTCTTGGTGATCACGAGCAGTGGTTCGATGCCAGCGTCGTAGGCGGCGACCAGTGCTCGGTCGATGAGACCGGTGCGGGGCTCGGGGTCCACCGTCGCGGTGACGACCGCGAGCTGCGTGGCGTTGGCCACGATGACCCGCTCGACGGGATCGGTGTCGTCGGCTGTGCGTCGAAGGGTCGATACGCGTTCCTGGCGCCGAACGATCCGGCCCTGGGTGTCGGTGTCGCCGGACATGTCACCGATGACGTCGACTCGGTCGCCTACGACCAGGCCCTTCCGGCCGAGCTCGCGTGCCTTGACCGCGTACGCCGGCGTCCCGTCGTCCAGCACGACCGTGAAGCGCCCTCGGTCGACGGTGATGATCGTTCCTGGGACGGCCTCGGCATGGTCCGGGCGGTCCTTCGAGCGGGGCCGGGACTTGCTTCGGCCAGGGCGCACACGAACGTCGTCTTCGTCGAGGAGGTGATGCTTGCGCGCCACGCGGTGACGACCTAGGAGCCGGACCCGGCCAGCATGGCGGTCCAGCGCTGGGGGAAGTCGGGGAGGGTCTTGGACGTGGTGTCGACATTCTCGACAAGGATGCCGCCAACGCGCAGCCCGACGAGGGCAGCTGACGTGGCCAGCCGATGATCCTCGTACGTGAGGAACTCGCCACCGTGCAGCGGCACGGGATTGATGAGCAGGCCATCGTCGGTCTCGGTCACATCGCCGCCCAGATTGTTGAACTCGGTGCGCAAAGCCGCCAGCCGGTCGGTCTCATGACCGCGGAGGTGTCCGATGCCACTGATCCGCGAGGGGGAGTCGGCGAGTACCGCGAGGGCTGCGATGGTCGGGGCCAGTTCGCCGGCATCGTGGAGATCGACCTCGATGCCGGCGATCGAACCGCTGCCCGTGACCGTGAGACCGGCGTCGTCCTGAGCGACCGTTCCACCCATCGCCGTGAGCAGTTCGCGGAGCAGGTCACCGGCCTGCGTGGTCTTCGTGGGCCAGCCCGGGATCGTGACCGAGCCACCGCACACGAGCGCGGCGGCCACGAACGGCCCGGCGTTCGACAGGTCCGGCTCGATCGCGCGATCGAAGGCGTGGATGTCGTGCGGATCGACGTGCCAGACGGACTCCCGCTCCCGCCGGACGACGACGCCGTGCTCGGCGAGCATGTCGATCGTCATCTGGATGTGCGGCATGCTCGGAATCGGGTCGCCCACGTGGTGGATGGTCACGCCGGTGTCGAACCGCGCGGCACTGAGCAGCAGCCCGGAGATGAACTGACTGGAGCGGGACGCGTCGACGGTGACCTCGCCGCCGAGGAGCTCGCCGGTCGCGTCGATCATGAAGGGCAGGCGGCCGGTGCCGCGGTCCTGGACCTTGGCCCCGAGCTCCTTGAGCGACTCGATGATGGTTGCCATCGGACGCTTCCTGGCCTCGGCATCGCCCTCAAAGGAGATCTCGCCGTGCGCCAGCGCCGCCAGTGGTGGCAGAAACCGCATCACGGTGCCGGCGAGTCCCACGTCGATGCTGGCCGGGCCACGCATGAAGTGCGGCGTCACGCGCACGTCGAGGTTGCCGACTGGATGCCGCCTGAGGACCTTGACCTCGACGCCCAGTGACTTGAGGGCGGTCATCATCAGCTGGGTGTCGCGGGCGTCGAGCAGCCCACGGATCGAACTCGGGCCGTCGGACAGCGCCGCGAGGACCAACGCACGGTTGCTGGCTGACTTGGAGCCGGGAACGCGGACGGATGCGGCGAGTGGCCCGTCCGCCTTGGGTGCCGGCCACAGATCGCGCTTCGCCTCTGCTTCGTTAGTCGTCATCACCGCAAGGCTATCGCCCTGCGGGAACCGGCTGCGCGGCTAGCCTGAGACGGTGAACCGGGCGCAGGATTCAGACGATCTGCTGCCGGACCTCGAACTGGGTGATGTCCTGCGCCAGCGGCCACTGGGCCTGGGCTCGGTCCGGCACGTGGTGCGCGTCTCGCTCGCCGTCACGGTGTCCTTCGGCATCGCCTTGTTCCTGTCCAAGAGCACGCTGGGGATCTTTGCTCCGATCACCACCCTCCTCGTCGTGCAGGCGAGTCCATGGACGACGTTGGGCATGTCGATCCAGCGCATCCTCGGGACGGGCATCGGTGTACTCGTGGCCTCGGTGTGGGTCAACCTCGCCGGACTGAACTGGTGGTCCTTCACGATCGGCGTCTTCGTCGCGCTGCTCGTCGCCCGTGCCCTGCCGTGGTCGATCGGCGGGCAGATGCAGATCCCGGTCGCCGTGATCTTCGTACTTGCGCTCGGGCCGGGCTCCCTGACTGCGGATCTGTGGCGCGTGGTGGATGTCGTCATCGGCGGGGTCGTCGGGCTGCTCGCCGTGTTCGTCTACCCGCCGCGGCCGAAGGTGGAGCCGTTCGAGACCGCGCTGGCGAACTACCGCGACGGGATCGCTCACCTCCTGCGACTGGTGGCCGACGAGTCGGGCACCCATGCGACTCCGCTCGACGAGGGCGTGCGCCACGGGTACGTCGCGGAGAGCAGGGGACTGCGAGCACTCGCGGACAAGGCGAGGGCCGAACTGATCCGCCTAGTGGAGAGCGCCCACTGGAACATGCGTGCCAAGGGAGTCGACGAGCAGTTCGACGGGCAGGCCGCCAGGCTGCGACGACTGACGGGCATCGGCATCCAGGTGCGGGGCATCGTCGGTGCCGCGTCCCGAATGTACGACCGCGAGGACCAGACAGCGATGCTCTCGGTTGCCGAACTCCGGTCGCTCGTGGACGGCGAACTCGAGTTGATGTCCGTCGTGCTCGGACCATTGGGGGAGCCGGTGCATGGCACTGATCGGAGCCTTGCCGACGCCCTGGTGCTGGACCTCGGCGAGACGATGCGGACCATGACCGACACCATCGTCGACAGGCGCGGCGAAGGGACCCTTGCCGCTGTCTCGCTGGTGGGACGCTTCGATCACATCAGGCAGCAACTGGCCGAATACCCCGGATGGGAGGACTGACGCATGTGCGGTCGCTACGCAGCGGCAAAGGATCCCGCTGCACTCGTCGAGGAGTTCGAGGTCGTCTCTGCGCCCGAGGAGGCGCTGCAGCCGGACTACAACGTCGCCCCGACCAAGAAGGTCTATGCCGTCATCGACCGGACCGCCGACGACACGGCTGAACGCGCGCTGGTGATCGCGCGCTGGGGTCTGGTCCCGTCATGGGCGAAGGACCCGTCGATCGGCTCCCGCATGATCAACGCCCGTGCCGAGACGGTTGCCGAGAAGCCGGCCTTCCGTCGGGCGTTCACCAAGCGTCGCTGTCTCGTGCCCGCGGACGGCTACTACGAGTGGTACCTGCCCACGTCGCCGGACGCTCCTGTGGGCAAGGGCGGCAAGCCCTTGAAGCAGCCGTTCTTCATTCACCCCGCCGACGGCACCTCACTGGCGATGGCCGGCCTCTTCGAGTGGTGGCGTGATCCCTCCCGCGACGACGATGACCCGCACGCATGGCGGCTGACCTGCACCGTCATCACTACCGAGGCGTCCGACGACGTGGGCCGCATCCACGACCGCATGCCCATGACGATCGCGCGGTCGGACTGGCAGCAGTGGCTCGACCCGGAGGTCGGCAGCGATCAGGCGGGTGGCCTGCTCGTGCCGGCAATGGCCGGCGCACTCGACGCCTACCCGGTGTCGACGCTCGTCAACAGCGTCAGGAACAACGGCCCGGAGCTCATCGAGCCACTTCCCCCGGAGGACGTCGCGCCGGGCGCCCTGTGGTGACAAGGACACGCGAGCTGGTCACGTCCATCGGTGCGGCGCGCGTCACCACCCTGGGGCGGAAGGCGTCGCTGACGGTCGTTCTCGGACACGGTGCGGGCGGTGGCATCGAGGCAGCGGACCTGCAGGCAGTCGGCGCGGCACTCGTGACTGCCGGCCATCGGGTCATGCTGGTCGAGCAGCCCTGGCGGGTCGCCGGTCGCAAGGTGGCGGCTCGCCCGGCGACGCTCGACACGGCATGGCTGGAGGTCATCGCGCGCCTGAAGCTGGGGGAGTTCCTGGTGGGCGGTCGGTCGGCCGGTGCCCGAGTGGCCTGTCGAACGGCCTTGCAGACCGGCGCTCGAGGTGTTGTCGCGCTCGGCTTCCCCCTGCACCCGCCCGGGCGACCTGAGGTGTCCCGAGCGGGCGAGCTCACGGGGGCCGGCGTCCCCGTCCTGGTCGTGCAAGGGGAGAGGGACCCGTTCGGGAGTCCCCGCGAGGTGAGGGCTGCGGCGCGAGGGGTGTCAGTGCTGACGGCCAAGGGAGCCGACCATGCGCTCGCCCGCGCGGGGGTGCCGGCGCCCGGCCTGTCGTCCGCCCTCGACGGAATCCTCGCTTTCGTGGCGAATCTGACGCCCTGAACCGGGAATGACAGCCCCTGGGGTCGCGTTGTGGCCACTGTGCTGGTCATTGCTGCCCCCGAGGGAGGGCTCCCCACCCTGGACTTGGCAGGTGGTGGCGTCGGTCTAGGCTCGCTGTCGATGAGTGACGAGGACGGCGTCGTGACTGCCGAGGCTCCCCTGGAGGCGCCTGCGGAGGTTTCCGCGCGGTTCGAGCGCGACGCGATGCAGTACCTCGACCAGTTGTACGGCGCTGCCATGCGGATGACGCGGAACCCGGCCGACGCCGAAGACCTCGTGCAGGAGACCTACCTCAAGGCGTTCGCTGCCTTCGCGTCGTTCACCGAGGGCACCAATCTGAAGGCCTGGCTCTTCCGCATCCTGACCAACACCTACATCAACGCGTACCGGAAGAAGCAGCGGCAGCCGTACCAGACCGGAACCGACGATCTCTCGGACTGGCAGATCCACGAGGCCGAGAGCCACACCTCGCGCGGACTGCGGTCCGCGGAGGCAGAGGCGCTCGATCGGCTCGCCGACGTGGACGTGGTCGAGGCACTCGCTGCGGTTCCTGAGGACTTCCGCATGGCGGTCTACCTGGCTGACGTCGAGGGCTTTTCGTACAAGGAGATCGCGGAGATCATGGAGACGCCCGTCGGGACGGTGATGTCGCGGCTTCACCGAGGTCGCAAACTGCTCCGCGAACTCCTCGAGGACTATGCGATCGAACGCGGTCTCATCCCGGCCGCGGTCGGAGCCGACGGGGGTGACGACGCATGAGCTGCGGAAACCCGCACGAGACCTCCTGCACCGAGGTCCTCGACGCCGTCTACTCATACCTCGACGGCGAGATCGACGACACGCAGCGGGCACTCATCGTCCAGCACCTCGACGAGTGCGGCCCTTGTCTACAGCAGTTCCACCTGGAGCAGGTCGTCAAGGCGCTGGTCCACCGCTCCTGCGCATGCGAGTCGGCCCCTGAACAGTTGCGTGTGCAGATCGTCACGCGCATTAGGCAGGTATCAATCACCTACTACTCGAACGAACAGTAGGGTCGGCACGTGGAGCAGACCGTTCGTGCGGAGATGGTCGCTTCAGTCCACTCCGTTGTCGTCGAGGTCGGAGACAACGTCGAGGTCGGGGACGCACTCGTCATCCTTGAGTCGATGAAGATGGAGATCCCAGTCGTCGTCGAGCACCCCGGGACCGTCGCCGAGATAAGCGTCCAGCCGGGCGACGTCGTGCGCGAAGGCGACGTCATCGCAATCCTGCTCTAGCCGAAGTCGCTAGCCCGAGAACGGCACAGGGCGCCGGTACGCGAGCAGCGTCACGCCGGGAACGGGCACCCAGTCCCGATCGGGAAGCCGTTCGAAGCCCAGACGCCGATAGAGGCGATGTGCCGCGTCGTTGATGTCGATGACGCAGATCGCCATTGCCGTGGCCCCGGCCCACCGGGCTCTGTCCTCGCAAGCGCCCACCAGCGATTCGCCAATGCCCTGCCGCCAGAAGTCGGCGTCCACCGCAAGGAAGCGGAACTCAAGTTCGCCCCGTTCGCAGACCTCTGCCCACGGCGACTCGGCCGGGCAGATCGTCACCGTCCCGACGATCACGTCGTCGCGCAGGGCCACCAGCGTCTCCGTCGTGCTCGCACGGGCAGCTACGTCGCGAATGGTGTCGGCGTATCTGTTGGCGGGATCGAGGTGTCCGCCGGCGATGTAGGCGCCGACGCACAGGTCTCCGCAGGTGGCGTACTCATCGGGGTGTGCGGTTCGCACCACTAGGGACGTCATTCGGGCTTGTCGACTGACATCGCGCTCACTACGTCGATGAAAGCATCGAGTCCGAGCGTGAAGCCGTCGTCGTCGATGTGCTTGCGACGCCTGCTGCGCAGCGCGACCGCGAGGCTCGGGTAGTCGCGCGCGTAGTCGCCCCCCTTGTCTGTGAAGCCTGCGGCGAAAGGCTCGATTGCCGAACCGAGGACGAGGCTGTCGAGGAACGACATCGTCGGCATCACGTTGGCCACCGGCACGCCGGCACGTCGCAGGCAGGTCGCCACTGCTTCGTAGACGGCGAGCGCATGGTCGCCGTTGAAAGACCGGGTGATGATGATCGTCGCCGCCACCTGATGGCTCTGGTAGGCCGATCGGTACAGGTGCGCGAACTCCCGCAGACCGACGAGGGGATCGGGGTGGTCGAGGCTCGCGAGGTCGATGCCCGCGTTGATCCGCGCGTGGACGAGGTCGAGGATGTCCGAGATGCCCGACACATGGGCGTAGAGCGAAGGTGCCTGCACACTCAGCTCCTCGGCAAGGGTGCGCATAGTCAGCGCGGATTCGTCATCTGCCGCATCGAGGATCGCCAGCGCCGCCTCGGCAATGCGATCGCGGGTGACCGGCTCGCGAGTGCTCGACTTCTCTCGCCGGGGGACGGCGGAAACGGACATTTGGACCTCGAGACGGTGACTGGGATGCCGGCCAGCGTTCCCAGGTTACGAATGTGTGACAACCCTTTACGCGGGAAACCTAACGTTGTTAGTCTCCGGCGTCTACCCCGTTGTCGAACCACCGGAGGATGAGTGAGCGCAGCAGGCCCGGCCCTCGGAATCACGTCGGTCTCGAAGTCGTTTGCGACGCCCGAGGGCGGCGAGGTGCATGCCCTCGATGATGTGAGCCTCGACATCGCTGATGGCTCGTTCATGGTCCTGCTCGGTCCCTCGGGGTGCGGCAAGACGACGCTGCTGCGATGCATCGCTGGGCTCGAGAGCCCGGACAGCGGGGAGATCCGCCTGCGCGGCGAGCGCATCGACGATGTGCCCGTGTGGAAGCGCCGCGTCAACACGGTATTCCAGTCGTATGCGCTCTTCCCGCACATGACGGTGGCGCAGAACATCGCGTTCGGCCTCCAGATGGACAAGGTCGCCAAGGCCGACGTCGACCGACGCGTCGGCGAGGCCCTCGAGATGGTGCGCCTCGTCGGCCTCGGCTCGCGCAAGCCATCGCAGCTCTCCGGCGGCCAGCAGCAGCGTGTGGCTCTGGCACGTGCGCTCGCCAAGGACCCGGAGGTCCTCCTCCTCGACGAGCCGCTCTCCGCCCTCGACCTCAAGCTGCGCCGTGGGATGCAGACCGAGCTCAAGCGGCTTCAGCGGGAGACGTCGATCACCTTCGTCCTGGTCACGCACGACCAGGGCGAGGCCATGGCCATGGGCGATCAGGTCGCCGTATTCGACTCCGGTCGCATCGTGCAGCTGGGTGCGCCCGAAGAGGTGTACCTGCGCCCGCGCACGGCCTTCGTCGCCGACTTCATCGGTGAGGCGAACCTGCTCAAGGCATCCAGAATCGGCTCGGGGCTGGAGATCATCGGCATGGGGCTCGTCGCCGACTCGGCCCTCGCCAATCCCGAGGCGCCCGAGTCAGGGGACGTCACCGTCGCCATCCGGCCGGAGAACGTGGTGCTCGTCGAGAATGACGGCGGGCCCGGCTACGTCACCGACGTGACCTTCGTCGGCGGCGACATCCACGTCGATGTCGAACTCGGCGAGAACCGACTGACCGTGCGGATCCCGTCGCACGGCGCCCGCCCGCCGCACCTCGGTGCGCGGGTGACTCCGGAGTTCCTCCCCGAGTCGCTGCGCATCATGGCGGCCTCGTGACGATCGATCAGGAGGTGGCACCGCCTCCCGTGCCTACGCCGGCCCGGGACGTGCCCAAGCGCGCGGGCCAGGGGTCCTGGTGGGCCGGCATGCCCGGACTTGCCTTCCTCGTGATCATGGTGCTCGGCCCCATGATCCTGATCCTTATCTACTCATTCCTCAGTCGCGCGAAGTTCGGCGTCGGCGTCAAGTGGACCTTCGACACCAGCCCTTACCTCGACCTGTTCTTCCGTGAGTCTCTGCTCGGCGGTCGGTCCTTCGACCCCACCTACCTCGAGATCATCCTCAACTCGTTCTGGTACTCACTGATCACGACGATCGTGTGCATCGTCCTGTCGATCCCCGTCGCGATCTGGATGGCGACGCGACCAGAACGCATCCGCACCCTCCTCGTCTTCGCGGTCACCATCCCGTTCTGGACGAGCCTGCTGATCCGCACATACGCGTTCATCATCATCCTGAACGACAACGGCCCGATCAACGGGACTCTTCAGTGGATGCACCTGATCTCGAGCCCGATCGGAATGCTCTACACGCCGTACGCGACCGTCATCGGCCTGGTGTACGCGTTCCTTCCGTTCATGATCCTGCCCATCTACGCCTCCGCTGAGAGGTTCGACTTCCGACTTGCTGAGGCGGCGTACGACCTCGGGGCGAACCGCTGGACGGTCATGCGGCGCATCGTCATGCCGTCGATCCGCCCGGGCCTCATCGCCGGCACCCTGCTGGTGTTCGTCCCTGCCCTCGGCTCATTCCTCGCCCCCGAGCTCCTTGGTGGCGGCAAGACGTCGATGATCGCGAATGTCATCGCTTCCCAGTTCGGGGCCTCGCGGAACTGGCCGCTGGGCGCTGCGCTGTCCGTGCTCCTGCTCGTCATCACGATGCTGGTGCTGGTGGGCTTCGCCGCCGTCGCTCGACGTACCGCGAAGCAGAGCGGGCGAGTGGACTGGGAGTCGATGCTGTGAGCCGCCGAGTCAAGGGCACAGGCGTCGCCCTTCGGGACTTCCCGACATTCAGGCCCCTGTCGTACCTGGTCTTTGCGTTCCTCTACCTGCCGCTGCTGTTCGTCGTCGGCTACTCCTTCAACGACAACCGCATCGTGACGGTCTGGAAGGGCTTCACCTTCCATTGGTACGCCGACGTGCTGGGCAACCATGACATCCAGCGCGCGCTGATGAATTCCCTGCGCGTGGCCATCGTCGCGACGATCGTGTCGGTGGTCCTGGCAACGGGCCTGGCGATCGGGCTCCTCACCCTGTGGCGCCACGGCCGCACGTTCGCCTGGACTCTGATCGGTGCGCCCCTCATCATCCCGGAGATCGTCTTCGCCATCGGCACGCTTGCGCTGTTCGTTCAGGTCAAGGTCCCGCTGGGCGTGAACGCCATCACGCTCGCCCACATCGCGTTCTGCATCCCCTTCGCGCTGCTCCCGATCCGGGCAAGGCTGCAGGGCGTTGATGCGTCCGTCTACGAGGCGGCGGCTGACCTTGGCGCCAACGAATGGGTGATCTTCCGTCGCATCACGCTGCCCCTGCTCATGCCCGGCGTCGTCGCGGGTGCACTGCTCGCCTTCATCATCAGCCTTGACGACTTCATCGTGAGCTACTTCCTGGCCGGCCCAGGCGGCACCACGCTCCCGGTCTACATCTTCAGCATGATCCGCAACTCGATCACGCCCGGCATCAACGCGCTCTCGACCATGCTGCTGGTCGTCAGCATCCTCATCGTCACCATCTCTTATCTACTAACCAGGAAGAAGAGGTAGCGCAATGGCACGAAGCAAGAACAGCCGCAGGGTCGGCATGGCCCTGGCTTTGGGGGTGGCTGGCGCACTTGCGCTGGCGGCCTGCGGTGGCGAGACCACCGTCGGCGGGGGTGCTGCGGCTTCGTCGGCGGCCTCGGCTGCGGCATCTGTCGCGGCGTCCACGGCGGCGAGCGCTGCGGCAAGTGCGGCCCCAGCGTCATCGGCTGCCGCCGTCGCTGCGGACTTCCCGACGCCCAACGGGGGTGAGCTCAACCTCTACAACTGGACTGACTACATCTCTCCAGATCTGCTGAAGAGGTTCGAGAAGGAGACCGGCATCAAGGTCAATCTCGACAACTACGACAGCAACGAGACCCTGCTGGCCAAGCTCCAGGCAGGTGGCGCCAACTACGACGTCATCGTGCCCAGTGACTACATGGTCAAGCAGATGATCGAGCTCGGCCTGCTCGAGGAGAGCGATCCCGCGACGTTCCCGAACGGCGCGAGCATCAAGCAGAACTTCCTCGACGTGTACTTCGACAACGGTCGCAAGTACACCGCGCCCTACATGTACGGCACGACAGGCATCGCGGTCGATCCGACGAAGATGGGTGGCGCCAAGGTCACGTCGTGGGCGGACTTCTTCAGCCCCAACAGCCCGGCCGCCGGCAAGATCGGCACCCTGAACGACCAGGTCGAGGTCATCCATGCGGCGCTTCGCGCCGTGGGCTCGAAGCCGTGCTCCACCAACAAGGAGGACTACGTCAAGGTCGAGAAGCTGCTGCAGGCCTGGAAGCCTGAGGTCGCGGTCATCAACTCCGACGGCGTCATCGGCCGCATGGGCAGCGGTGAGCAGGTCATGCACATGATGTGGAACGGCGCCTTCACGCGCGCCCAGGCAGACAACAAGGGCCTGGAGTACGTGTACCCGAAGGAGGGCCTGAACCTCTGGCAGGACAACCTGGCCATCCCGAAGGGTGCTCAGAACATCGACAACGCGAAGATCTTCATGAACTGGATGATGGATCCGAAGAACATCGGTGAGGCGACGAACTTCGTCGGCTACGACAACGGCATCACCGGTTCGGACAAGTTCATGAAGCCCGAGCTTGCGTCGAATCCCGCAGTGATCATCCCCGCCGAGGACCAGGCGTTGGCCGTGCCGACACCTGCGTGCCCGACGGAGGCCGTCGACCTGTACGACCAGGTCTGGACCGATTTCAAGAAGTAGTCACCAGCCAGGTGGGGGCGGGCTGTCCGCCCCCACCTGAGCTCACTTCACCCAGTCATCGACGTTCGAAGGAGTTTCTGTGCCCGTCACCCGAATCGAGAACGCCACCGTCTGGACCGGTGAGCGGTCGCAGGTCGATGGCCAGGTCATCGTGACTGACGCGATCGCCTTCGACGATGACGGCATTCTGGCCCTGGGCGAGGCGGCTCATGCCCTGCCCGCGGGGGTGGTCGTCGATGCCGCGGGCGGCTTCGTCGCACCCGGCTTCCGCGACGGGCACGTGCACAGCATCCAGGGTGGCTTCGAGCGGTCGATCGCGCCCGTGCGCGACCACGCGACCCCGCAGGACATCGCCAAGGCCGTCGGCGCCTGGGCGGCTGAGCACCCGGAGGTCGAGTGGGTGCGCGGCGAGGGGTTCGATCACACACTGGCACCGAACGGCGTCTTCCTGGCCGCGTGGCTCGACGCCGAAGTGCCCGATCGCCCCGCCGTGCTGCGGGCCACCGACTACCACACGGTGTGGGTCAACTCCGAGGCCCTGCGCCGCGCTGGCTACACCGCGCAGTCTCCGCAGCCGCACGACGGCGAGATCGTCATGGACGAGAACGGCGAGCCGACGGGCACGTTGCGCGAGTGGGGCGCGTGGCGCCCCGTGTACAACCTGATGCCCAAGTTGACGCGCGAGCAGGGCGTGTCAGCACTCACCTATACGGCGGACTGCTTCTCCGGTGCTGGCCTAACCTGGGTGCAGGACGCGTGGGTCGAGCCGAATGACGTCGAGCTGTGGCTGGCCGCGCACGAGGCTGGCGTCCTGACCTTCCGCGCCGATCTGGGACTGTGGTGTGACCCTAACTCGTGGCGTGATCAGCTTGACCACTTCGTGGCCACTCGCGAGCGCGTGGCGGCGTCGGCACCCGGCCGCCTCACCGCAACGACAATCAAGTTCTTCGCAGACGGAGTCATCGAGTCCGCCACTGGCGCGATGCTCGAGCCGTACTGCGACTGCCCGCACTCGGTGGGGCTGCCGAACTGGGATCCCGACGAGCTCAAGGCCGCGGTGGCTGCTGTCGACGGCCTCGGATTCAGCCCGCACATCCACGCCATCGGCGACGCTGCGGCGCGCATGGCACTCGACGCGATCGAGCACGCCAACGCGGTCAACGGCGCCCGCGATCGGCGTGCCACCATCGCGCACACGCAACTTGTCGACCACACCGACATCGACCGCTTCGTGCAACTGGGCGTGATCGCCAACTTCGAGCCCTACTGGGCGAAGTACGACTCCTGGCAGACCGCGCTGACAGCTCCGCGTCTGGGCAAGGAGCGGACCGACCGGCAGTACATGATCAAGTCGATCCTCGCGACCGGTGCACCGATCTCCTTCGGCAGCGACTGGCCGGTCACCACGTACGCCCCACTGGCCGGCATGCAGGTGGCCGTCACGCGCCAGATGACCGAGGGGGACTTCCTCGATCCCTGGATGCCGGAGGAGCGCATCTCCGTCGAGCAGGCGCTTGCCGGCTACACCGCGGGGGTCGCCTTCCAGGGCGGGGACGAGCGGGCAGGGGTCCTTCGCCCGGGTGCCCGAGCAGATATCGTCATGCTGGGCAGCGATCCGCGTGCGGTTCCCGCCCTCGAGATCGAGGCCGTCGAGGTGATCGGCACCTGGTGCGACGGCAGGCGAGTGTTCGGAGGCTGATGTGCCGCTGACGCCGGGGGAGGGCGACCGCCTCCTGCTTCACGTGCAGGCATCCCTTGCACAGCGTCGCCGTGACCGCGGGCTGAGGCTCAACGTCCCGGAGGCAACGGCCCTCATCGCCGACGCCGTGTGCGAGGGCGCACGTGATGGGAAGTCCCTTCCGGACGTCCTCGATGCTGCGCGCCGACTGCTGGGGCCCGACGACGTCCTCGACGGCGTCCCCGAGGCACTCGGCGAGGTGCGCGTGGAGGCCCGCTTCGACGACGGCACGCGACTGGTCGTCGTCAAGGATCCGTTCGGCCAGGAGGCGGAGGCGGGCGACGGGAGCAGTGCCCCGCCCATCGACGCGAGGATCGTGATCGCCAACGAGGCCACGACCGACATCGGCCTGACCTCGCACATTCACCTCGCGGAGGTGAACCCGCGCCTGCGCCTGGATCGCTCCGCCGCGTACGGCATGCGGCTGGCGGTGCCCGCGGGGGAGACCGTCTGGATCCGCGTCGGCCAGCAGGTGGAACTGCCGATGGCGCGCATTCGAGGTGACCGCGTCGTCGTCGGCAACACTGGCCTGATCGACGGTTCCCTCGACGACGCGGCCGCCCGTGATCGGGCCCTTGCGACCCTTCGGGAGTGCGGCTACCTCGACGTCGTGGACGGCGTGCCCGTCGGCGATACCGCCGCGGCCGCGACGGCAGTGGCCGGGCTGATGAGACTTCGTCGCGACGTCGGGGGCACCTCATGAGCGGCGCCTACGGTCCGAGCGTCGGGGACATCGTCGTACTGGGCGACACGAAGCTGCGCCTTGGCATCACGTCCCGAGTGAACGACGCGGGCGACGAGCTGCACGTCGGCTTCGCCAAGACCGGACGGGACGGCATCGGTCTGAAGGCGCTGGCGGCGCGCGAGTCCTGCGATGTCCTGATCACCAACGTCGTCGTCCTCGATCCGGTCGACGGGGTCCAGGTCGCGTGCATCGGCATCCGCGAGGGGCGCATCAGCGGCATCGGCCGGGCGGGCAACCCCGATACGTCGGACGGCATCGACATCGTCGTCGGTACCGGAACGGTGGTCATCGACGGGGACGGTCTCATCGCGACTCCGGGGGGAATCGACACGCACGTCCATACGCTGAGTCCGCGCGTGTTCGAGGCCGAGATCTCCTCCGGGGTCACGACTGTCATCGGACAGGAGGCCGGCCCGATGTGGGGTGTCGGGCTCGGGTCCGGCTGGGTGCTCGAGCGCGGACTGCGCGCCATGGACACCTTCCCGCTCAACGTCGGGCTGCTCGGGCGGGGCTCCACTTCGCGCGGCGAGACCATCCGTGAGTCGATCGACGCACACGTGTGCGGTCTGAAGATCCACGAGGACACGGGAGCCACGCTCCGCACCATCGACACGGCCCTGCGGTGCGCCGACGAGTTCGACATCCAAGTCGCCCTGCATACCGACGGCCTCAACGAGACGCTCTCGGTCTCGGACACGATCGCCGTTCTCGACGGTCGGGTGCTGCACGCCTACCACGTGGAGGGCTGCGGCGGCGGCCATGCCCCCAACGTGCTGGAGCTTGCGGGCGTCGACAACATCCTCGCCTCGTCGACGAACCCGACGCTGCCGTACGGCGTGAATGCAGTCGCCGAGCACGTCGACATGATCCTGCTGTGCCATGGGATGAACCCGGGCAACGAAAGCGACGTCCGCATCGCCCGGTCGCGGGTGCGAGGCGTGACGATGGCCGCCGAAGGGCGGCTCCACGATCTGGGCGTGATCGGGGTCACGTCCTCCGATGCGCAGGGGATGGGCCGCGCCGGCGAGACCTGGTGGCGCACCTTCGCGCTCGCAGGCGTCATGGCAGGACTCGACGAGTCCCGCGCCGACTCTCCTGATGACAACGACCGGATCCTTCGCTACCTGGCGAAGATCACGATCAACCCCGCGCTCGTGCACGGCCTGGCCCACGAGGTCGGCCGGCTCGCGGTCGGGCACCTGGCGGACATCGTCCTGTGGCGCCCGGAGCTGTTCGCGGCCAAGCCCCAACTGGTGCTCAAGTCGGGCTTCCCGGCCTGGGGCGTCACGGGTGACCCGAACGCGAGCATCGACTCGGCCGAGCCACTGGCGCTTGGTCCTCAGTACGGCGCCCTCGGGCTGGCGGCCTCGGACCTGTCGGTGCTGTTCTCCAACGAGGCGGCCATCGCGGAGGGCCCGGCGCCCGTCGCCAGACGCGTCGTTCCGGTTCGGTCCTGTCGGACGGTTCGTTCCGCCACGTTGGTGCGCAACGCCGAGGTGGGGAACGTCGACGTGGCAGACGACGGCTCATCGGTGCGGTGGAACGGCAGCCTGCTGACAATGGACCCCGTGTCGCAGGTTCCCATCTCACGCCTGCACTACTGGTAGCCGTATCCTCAACGCTCGTGGCCATCCTCACCAAGGTCGTAGAGGAACGCACCGACCTCAGCCGGGCGGACACCGACCTGCTCTCGCAGGTCGTCCTTGACTGGATGCTCCTGGCCGATCTCGCGTTGAGCGACCTGGTCATGTGGGTCCCCACCTGGAACGAGGCCGGACTGGTCGCGGTCGCCCAGGTGCGGCCGACCACCGCACCCACCTCGGTGCCTGACGACGTACCCGGCACGTTCTCCCCGCGTGGCCGTAACCCTCACCTCGACCAGGCGGCCGCCTTCGGTCGGGCCGTCGTCTTCCGCGACGCGCAGCAGCCCTCCGTCCCTACGCACGTCGAGGCGTATCCCATCCGGCACGGCGACCGCGTGATCGGCGTCGTCGCCCGCCACGCGTCGGCGGCACCTCGCGTCGCCGGCCAGTTGGAGGAGATCTACCTGACGTCGGCCGACGACCTCTTCGCGATGCTGGTGGACGGTCGCTTCCCGGTACCCGATATCCACACCGATGCCCTCGGCTCGCCGCGCGTGGGCGACGGGATCATTCGTCTGGACGCCGCCGGCCGCGTCACCTACGCCAGCCCCAACTCCGTCAGTGCACTGCGGCGCCTGGGGCTTGCCACGGACATGGTCGGCTCGTCGTTCAGCGAGCTGGCCGCCCGGCTGTCCCATCGGCCCGGCCCGGTCGACGACGCGCTGTCCGCGGTCGCGTCCGGTCGCGTCGCCGGCTCAGCCGACATCGAGAACGGCTCGGCGATCGTCCTTCTGCGCAGCATTCCCGTGGCCCTGCGCGGTGAGCATGTGGGCGCGATCGTCTTCCTGCAGGACGTCACCGATGTGCGACGCCGGGAGCGGGCCCTGATGAGCAAGGACGCCACCATCCGCGAGATCCATCATCGGGTGAAGAACAACCTGCAGACCGTGGCTGCGATGCTGCGGCTCCAGGCCCGGCGCGCGGGCACGCCCGAGGCGCGGGAGGCCCTGGCCGAGGCCGAGCTTCGGGTGGCCGCGATCGCCGTCGTCCACGAGTCGCTCACCGCGGATGTCGGAGAGCAGGTCGACTTCGACGCGATCGTCGATCGCATCATCGGCTTGGTTGGCGACCTGGCGCCTGCCTACGCCGGTGGTGCTGAGCCGCCGCACATCTCGCGGGTCGGAACACTCGGGCAGCTGACGGCCGATCAGGCGACGCCGCTGGCCATGGCGGTGTCGGAGCTGCTCCACAACGCTGTGGAGCATGCAGGTGCCTCGATGATCACCGTGACGCTGGAGCGTCGGGTCTCGTACGGGCACGACGTGGTCGACGTCGTGGTCGGCGACGACGGGCAGGGCCTGCCGAGCGGGTTCGATGCGAACGACACCGGGCTCGGGCTTTCGATCGTGCAGTCCCTCGTGACCGGGGACCTGCGGGGGACGTGCGACTTCACGGGCACGGCCGAGGGCACGCAGGTGACAATGGAGTTCCCGGCCAGCCGGGCGCGGTAGTTCGGTCAGGCGTTGCTGCGGGCGCGCAGGCGCGCGTTGCGACGCTTCAGGGCCCGGCGCTCGTCCTCGCTGAGGCCACCCCACACGCCGGCGTCCTGGCCGGTCTCAAGGGCCCAGCGCAGGCACTCGTCCACGACACTACAGCGACGGCACACCGCCTTGCCCTCCTCGATCTGGACCAGCGCTGGCCCGGTGTTGCCGATCGGGAAGAACAACTCGGGATCCTCGTCACGGCAGGCAGCCTCGTGGCGCCAGTCCATGCGTCGTCACCTCATCTGTGCAGCGCACTGGGGTCGCCAGTGCTCGTGATTGCGTTCACGTGACGGCGCATCAGGGTTAAGGCCGGGGATTGCCCGGTCTTTCGCCGGAGGAAGAAGCCGACCCATAAACGCAACGGGTCCGTATAGGTTCGCAGAGGTCCGCCCATCTCACAAGAGGAACGGCCCCATTTCGTCCCGGTTCCCCTGTCGGTTGGATCACAAACTGATTACGAAGACCCTATTTATCATGATATGTCCGTCCGATAAACGAACAACTGGAAAACGCTTGCACTTTTGCCGACAGCACGTCGATTGATCAGATGACCACCTGCAGGGCCTGCGGATGGCTGCTGAAGGTCACTTCGGTGGTCATGCCCATGCCTTCCCCGTCGATCTGGAGCTCCACCGGCCGGGTCGCCGTCAGGGTGAACCGCTCTTGGTCGTGCCACAAGATCAACCCGCCGCCGGCGGTGCCGCCGGTTGTGCGGGTCAGCATCCGACGGGCGGCACGAAGCGCGGTCGGCACGCGCAGGCGACGTGCCGCGAACACGTCCAGGCCGAGGTCGAAGTCGGCGTCCGGACAGGGGCTGATCGGCCACGTGCCGAAGAAGGTCCACGGGGAGGCGTTCTGGACGATGGCCAGGAAGACCCCTTCCAGCCGGTCGCCGGCCTCCCCATGCGGACCGGTAGGTCGGGTCAGCGTCAGGGCGGGCTCCTTGCGGTTGGTGCCGCGGAAGAACTCGTTGAGCGTGGTGATGAAGTAGCGGGTCGGGGAAGCCGTGCGCCCGGCCTCCCGGTGCCGCTCCATCGCGGCGATGATCTCGGCGTCGATGCCGAGGCCGGCATTGGCGAGGAACCAACGGTCGCCGGCGCGGCCGAGGCCGATGGTCCGCGTCGACCCGGCGCGCAGAGCGTCCAGAACCTGGCCGGCGGCCTCGGCGGAGTCCGTGGGCAGGCCGATCGTTCGGGCGAAGACGTTTGCGCTGCCGCCCGGGACGGTGGCGATCCTGGGCACGTGCGGTCCGGGGCCATTGCTCAGGATCCCGTTGACGACCTCGTTGACGATCCCGTCGCCGCCGAGGGTGATGACGACGTCAAGGCCCTGCTGCAGTGCCAGTTCGCCCAGCATGATGCCGTGGCCCTTGTGCGTCGTGACGGTCACGTCGAGCTCGAGCTGGTCGGACAGGGCGTGGACGATGAGGTCGATTACCCGGGGGGAAGTGGTGGTCGCCTTGGGGTTCACCACCAGCAGCCCGCGCACCCCGAGAGCCTATCCGCAGCGCCTCTAGGGTGGTGCCGTGCCGACCTCGACTCGCCCCCTGACCGCGTTGGCGGCGATCGCCCTGATCGAGGGGCTGGCACTTCTGGGCTACGCCGTCTTCCTCCTCGTGGAGGGCCTGCGCCTCGGCGCCACCGGCCCGGCAGAAGTCTCCAACGTCCCGGCCATTGCACTCCAGGTCGCCCTCTTCGCGATCTTCGGTGCCGGCCTGGGCTGGGTTACCCGGGGCTGGTGGCGTGGACGTCGGTGGGCGCGTGCCCCCTTCCTGGTCGCCCAGTTAATGGCACTCGTGATCGGGATCCCGTTGGCCCAGGCCGAAGGGAGCGAGCGATGGGTGGGTATCACCTTCTCGCTCATGGCGGTGCTGGGGATCGTGCTCGCGTTCACGCCCGCCGTGATTCGGGCCCTCGACGAGGAGTAGTCACGCAGCCGTGAGGCCCTCGCGCAGTTGCGAGAGCGTGCGGGCGAGAAGCCGCGACACGTGCATCTGCGATATGCCGAGCTCGTCGGCGATCTGCGACTGGCTCTTGTTCTGGAAGAAGCGAAGCAGGATCAGGCGGCGCTCTCGCTCAGGAAGCGCTTCGAGCAGCGGTCGCAGCGATTCGCGGTCCTCCACCGCTGCGAGGGCTTCGTCGACCTCGCCGAGGGAGTCTGCGAGGGAGCGCGCGGGAGCATCGTCGTCGTCCGCGGGATCGAAGGACGACGTAGCATAGGCGTGCCGAGCCTCCAGAGCGTCGAGAACCTCGTCCTCACTCACGTCCAGTTCCTGCGCCAGCTCCCGTACCGTCGGCGCTCGCCCCAGGGACTGGGTCATCGAGTCGGTGGCCGCCGCCACCGAGGCGTTCAGTTCCTGCAGGCGTCGGGGCACCTTGATGGCCCAGGTGCGGTCGCGGAAGTGGCGCTTGATCTCGCCGAGGATCGTCGGCGTCGCATACGTGGAGAACTCCGTTCCCCTATCCGGGTCGAACCGATCGACGGCCTTGATGAGGCCGACGGTGCCGACCTGTACGAGGTCCTCGAAGGCCTCACCGCGCTCCCGGTAGCGCCGCGCCAGATGTCGGACGAGGGGAAGGTGCATGAGCACGAGGTCTTCGCGCAGGCGCGAACGCTCCGGGTCGTCAGGGTCCAAGGTGGCGAAGCGACGGAGCAGGTCCTTCTCGTGTGCTCGTTGCTCGTCGCCCCAGCGTGGTTGCCCTGGGGCAGGGCTCACGCGTCGACCGGGATGTGCCGGACGACGCGGAGGGTGAGCGTGACTCGGCGGCCGGCGCTCGAAGCGCTGACCGAGTCGACCAGCGCGGACAGGACCGTCCAGCTGAAGGTGCCTGTCGAAGGCACCGCACCGGTGCGAGTGTGGCCGCTGACGATGATCTCCAGTCCGTCGCCCGTCAGGGTGAAGACGCAGGTGATGATCGTTGACGATTCCGCGTCACCGACCAGCTGGGAGACCGCTTCATCGACGGCAAGTCGGACATCCTCGAGCTGGTCGACGGGGAGATCCGCGCGGGCCGCCATCGCGGCAGCGATGGTTCGGGCCAGTCGCACGTTGGCCGTGTCCGCCGGGAATGACAAGGTGACGTCGTCGCTCATCGACCCTCCGCAGTTGGTGTGGAGACCATCATGGGCCATCGACGGTCCCGTCCCCGTCTTTAGCCGATGTATATCCGTCGATCGGCACTCCTCAGCGAGCGCATCGGAGCAGCCCGGCGCTAGCGTCACTTCGGCCCTCAGAGGACGGGCATGGCCGAGAGGATCGTGGATGGTGCGTTCGTCAGGGGGCTCAACGCACCTGTTGGACGCACAACTGCCCGCGAAGTCGCTCCTCGGTCGCACCGTCTTCGGTCGTCCACGCCCCGTGTGGACGATGGTTGTCACCGATCTGGCTCTGGCGCTCTTGTGCATGGTGGGCGGCTTTCAGGCACTGGTCCACCCAGACGGAGGCGGCGACCCCACAGTCGCTCTGCTGGGCGTGGCCTACTGGCTCATCTGCGCCGTGGCCTTGATGTGGTTGGGACGCCGCGCAACGATGTGGTTGCTCAACGTCCTCCTCGCCGTCAGCTCGGTCGCCATTGGGGTCATCGCCGCGACGCGTTCGGACGACATCCGCGCCAGCACGGTCATGGTGCTGTACGTGCTTGTCGTGACGTGGGCGGCCACCTGGCTGCCGCGCGCCCAGATGTGGCTGCAGTTCGCCGTGATTTTCGCGATGATGTTTGCGGTCGTCAACTGGCACCACTTCTCTCTGGACGCGCGGGCCACCTGGCTGGTGCTCTCCGTGATCCTGCTTTTCCTGGGGCTCTACATCAATGCCCTCGTCCTGGACATCCACAGGCAGACCGTCCTGGATCCGCTGACCGGCCTGCTCAACCGCACGGGCCTCGACTTGATGGTGGAGTCCCGCTCGGGCGATCGGCTGGAGAGCCTGCCGCGAGCAGTGGTGGTCGTGGACCTGGACGGCTTCAAGCAGGTGAACGACCGGTTGGGGCATCACGCGGGTGACGACCTCCTGCGCGAGGTGGGATCGGTCATGAGAGGCCAGCTCCGGCCCAGTGACGCTGCTTCCCGTACCGGCGGCGACGAGTTCTTGATCCTCCTTCCGAACACGTCGGGAGAGGAGGCAGCGGTCGTCATGTCCCGTCTGGTGAAGGAGCTGCCCCTCGGCTGCTCCTTCGGCATCGCCGAATGGTTCCCTGGGCGCAGCTTCGAGGAGTCAGCGAAGGTTGCCGACGCCCGCATGTTCGAGCACAAGAAGCGGTGCGTGATCGAGCCCCGTTGACGGATTGGTGTCGCCGCCCTCACTCGCCTTCGGCGGCCAACGTCTCGAGATCCTGACCCGTCACGCGGTGGACGGTCCACTCGTCCATCGGCACGGCGCCGAGATTCCGGTAGAAGCCCAGCGCTGGCTCGTTCCAGTCCAGGACCCACCACTCCAAGCGGCCGTAGCCGTTGTCGACGCACTCGCCGGCGAGCGTCGACAGCAGGCGCTTGCCGTATCCGCTGCCGCGAAGTTCGGGGCGCACATAGAGGTCCTCGAGGTAGAGGCCGTTCCTGCCCAGCCACGTGGAGAAGTTCAGGAACCAGATGGCGAATGCGCCCAGCCGATGCCCATTGCCCTCATGGTCGACCACGTGCGCGAATACTCGGGGATTGTCACCGAAGAAGGCTGCTAGGTACTGCTGCTCGGTGGCCACGGCCTGCTCCGGCGCCCGCTCGTAGTCGGCCAGATCGCGGACCATCGCGAGGATCTCCGGGATGTCGTCGGGTCGGGCGCGGCGGATGGTTCCCTGAGGCATCGGGCCAGCCTAACGTCGCCTGGGGTAGTACTACCGCCTGCTGGCGTGTAGTAGCCGCAAGGTGCGATTGCCGCTTCGACGCGGCGGGCCAGATGCTTGGGGCAACGAAAAGAACACCCCCACACGAGCCCAAGGAGAACCCCATGAACGCCAAAGCCCTTCGCCTCATCACCATCACCGCCGCCGTCGCACTGACCTCGCTGGGCACCGTCTCAGCCGCCCAGGCCCAGGGTGCCGACGACACCGCCCCGCAGGTCCAGTCCTCGGCCAGCGCGACGCCGGGTGCCGATGACGCCACCCCGCACGTGTCCGGCGCCGATGACGCCACCCCGCACGTGTCCGGCGTCGACGACTCCGTCACGGGCGCGAAGAGCGCCTCGGCGAGCTCGTCCGGCACCTCGCACCGCCACGGCGCCAAGCCGAAGCACAAGGCCGGCAAGCGCCACTCCGGCGTGCACACCGCTGCGCACAAGTAGACCCCACCCCCGCGGCGCGCCCCCGCCGCCACGAGAGCCCCTGATCCGGACCGGGATCAGGGGCTCTCGCCTGCGGCGTTCACGGGGTTAGGCCTGCTTGGTCTCCCAGAAGATCGCGGCGATCTCGTCGATCTTGGCGAGTAGTTGGTCGGCGACGGCCACGTCAGTCGTGCCCTTGGTGCCGCCTGCGCCGGCCAGCTTCGTGGCCTCGTTGAACAGGCCGTTCAGCTGCGGGTACTTCTCGAAGTGCGGCGCCTTGAAGTAGTCGGTCCACAGCACCCACAGGTGCTCCTTGACCATGTTGGAGCGGTCCTCCTTGATGGCGATGGCGCGGGCCTTGAAGTCGGGGTCGTCGGATCCGTGGTATTTGGCCATGCAGGCCTTGACGGACTCCGCCTCGATGCGGGCCTGGGCGGGGTCGTAGACGCCACAGGGCAGGTCGCAGTGGGCGTACGCGCTGGTGCGCGGGGCGAGCACGGTCGAGACGAGACGCTTGAGCATGGGACTCCTTCAGTGACAGGTCGGGACGTGCCCTAGACGATAGCGCCGATGCTCGGGCACGGCACGCGGCAGGATGGGCGGGTGCTGCCCTTCACCCGCGTCCGCGTCATCGGGCCTTCCATGGAGCCTGCCGTCCGCAACGGTGAGTGGTGGCTCGTGCGTCGCACGCGGGACATCGCGGCCGGGCAGGTCGCCCTGCTGGTGCACCCGAAGCGGCCCGACGCCCTGGTCGTCAAGCGCGTCGACCACCGTGGGACGGAGGGCTGGTGGGTGCTGGGCGACAACTCGGAAGCGAGCGAGGACAGTCGCCAGTTCGGCGAGGTTAGCGACGAGGGCATCGTCGGGCGACTGGTCTGGCGCTATCACCCGCTCCGTCGGCAAGGATGACGTCGTGAACCTGGCCCAGTTGAACATCGCCACCATGCTCGAGCCGCTCGACTCTGCGCGCATGGCGGACTTCGTCGCCCAGCTCGCCGACGTCAACGCGGCGGCGGAGGCAGCCGACGGGTTCGTCTGGCGGCTCAAGGACGAGGACGGCCCGGGCTCGACGAGCTACCGACTGCTCGGCGCCGACGACATCATCGTGAACCTGTCGGTGTGGCGGGACCTCGCGTCGCTGCGCGAGTTCGTGCTGGGCCAGGCCGGGCATCGTGCCGTGCTCGCCCGTCGACGCGAGTGGTTCGACAAGGCGTCGGTGCCGATGACCGTGTGCTGGCTCGTCGAGGATGGACACGAACCGACCCTCGACGAGGCCGAGGCCATGCTGCTCAGGCTTCGGGCGGACGGGCCCAGCGAGCGCCTGTTCCCGTTCACGTATCGGGACTGAGCCGAGTGATGCGCGGGTAGGGTCGCCTCATGTTCGCCGTATATGCCGCTGGCATGGATGCTGCCGACCCGCTGTCCTGGCTGCGCGTGGGGGAGATCGAGCAGCCGCCGACGCCGGAGGACTGGGTCGACGTCCACGTCCGCGCTGCCAGCCTCAACCACCACGACCTGTTCTCGCTGACGGGACAGGCGCTCGCCGCCGACCGCGTGCCCATGATCCTGGGCACCGACGCGGCAGGGGTCACGGCGGACGGTCGCGAGGTGGTCGTCTATGCGGTTGTCGGCGATGCCGCTGCCGGCTCAGGCGACGAGACCCTCGATCCACGGCGCAGCCTGCTCAGTGAGTTGTACCCGGGAACGTTCGCCGATGTCGTGCGCGTGCCGGCTCGCAACCTCATCGACAAGCCGGCTGGGCTGTCCTTCGAGCAGGCTGCCTGCCTGCCCACCGCGTGGCTGACCGCCTACAAGATGATCGTGAAGAAGTCGGCCACTGCGGCCGGCGACACCATCCTCGTGCAGGGTGCGGGCGGGGGAGTCTCGACCGCGTTGATCGTGCTCGGACGAGCGCTTGGACGCCGCGTCTGGGTGACCACTCGTGACGAGGAGAAGCGCGCCTGGGCCCTGTCCATCGGCGCGGACCAGGCGTTCGAGTCCGGCGCCCGCCTCCCTGAGCGGGTCGATGCGGTGATGGAGACGGTCGGCCAGGCGACGTGGGGGCATTCGCTCAAGGCGCTACGTCCCGGCGGCGTCGTCGTCATCTCGGGCGCGACGTCGGGGGCGAACCCGCCTGCCGACCTCAATCGGGTGTTCTTCCTGCAGCTCAGCATCGTCGGCTCGACGATGGGCACGCAGGCCGAACTTGCCGAGTTGCTGTCTTTCATGGCGGAGCACGATGTGCGACCGGTGATCGACCGTGTCCTGCCGATGGCCGACGCCGCGGAGGCGTTTGCACTGATGCACGCCGGTGACGTGCACGGGAAGCTGGTACTCACCCGCTAGTCGGGGAGGTCGTCGTCCTCGTCGTCGAGGCGCGCCATCCACGTCGCGAGGCGCTCGATGGGGGTCTCGAACTCGGGGTTGATGTCGACGAACTCGCGCAGCCGCTCGGCCACCCACGCGATCGACACGTCCTCCTCGCCGCGGCGCTTCTCGAGCTCCTCGATGCCTCGGTCGGTGAAATACATGGCTACGCGAACGCCTGCTCGACCACGGCACGCTGCTCCTGCTCGTGGCGTTGGTGGGTGCCGACGGCCGGCGACGACGATGCGGGCCGGGTCACGGCCGTCATCGGGCGCTTGATGATCGCCGGCAGGTTCATCGCCACGAAGCTCCACGCGCCCTGGTTCGCCGGCTCCTCCTGCGCCCACACCATCTCCGCGTTCGGATAGGCCTCGAGCGCCGGGGGCAGCGTGCGGAACGGCAGCGGGTAGAGGCGCTCGAAGCGCAGGATCGCCACATCGGTGATCCCGTTCTTCTCGCGATGAGCAGCGAGGTCGTAGTACACCTTGCCGCTGCACATGATCACCTTGCGGATCTGCGGTCCGGTGAAGCCCGGGTCGGTGATGAGCGGGTGGAAGTGGCCGCTGGTGAACTCGGCCTTCTTCGACACTGCCTGCTTGGCGCGCAGCAGCGACTTCGGCGTGAAGATGATCAGCGGGCGGGTGATCGTGGCGTTCGCCTGTAGTCGCAGCAGGTGGAAGTACGACGCCGGCGTCGTCGGCATCGCCACGATCATGTTGTCCTGCGCGCACATCTGCAGGAAGCGCTCGATCCGGGCCGACGAGTGATCGGGGCCCTGGCCTTCGAAGCCGTGGGGGAGCAGCAGGGTGACGGACGACTTCTGGCCCCACTTCTGCTCGCCCGATGAGATGAACTCGTCGACGATCGTCTGGGCGCCGTCGGTGAAGTCCCCGAACTGCGCCTCCCACATCACCAGCGCGTCGGGACGGGCGACCGAGTAGCCGTACTCGAAGCCGACCGCGGCGTACTCGCTGAGCAGGGAGTCGTAGACGTAGAGCTTGCCGCCATTGCGGTAGCACTGCTTCAGCGGCTTGTACTGCCAGCCGGTCTCCTTGTCGACGATCACCATGTGGCGATGGCCGAACGTGCCGCGGCGGACGTCCTGGCCGGCGAGTCGAACCGTCCGGCCCTCCATCAGCAGGCTGCCGACGGCGAGTGCCTCCGCCATGCCCCAGTCGATCGCGTCCTCGGCGACCATGGTGGCCCGCCGCTGCAGCTGCGGCTGCAGGCGCTGGTGCACGGTGAAGTCCTCCGGCATCGTCAGCTGGGAGGCGATGACCGTCTCGATCTCCTCCTGCGTGATCGCGGTGTCGATGTCGGTGGCCGGTCCCTGTGGTTCCAGGCTGCGCTGACCGTCGCTGAGGATGTCGTCCTCGTCATCGCCGAACGGCGCGGAGCTCGCATCGGCGTGCGTCTCCTGGAAGATCCGCTCCAGCTGCTCCTGGAAGTGGCGCAACGCCACCTCTGCCTCGTCGAGGGTGATGTCGCCACGCCCGATCAGCGCCTCGGTGTAGTGCTTTCGCACAGAGCGCTTCTGGTCGATGATCGCGTACATCAGCGGCTGGGTGAGCGACGGATCGTCGGCCTCGTTGTGGCCGCGCCGGCGGTAGGCGACCAGATCGATGACGACGTCCTTGTGGAAGGTCTGGCGGAAGTCGAAGGCCATCTCCGCGACGCGGACGACGGCCTCGGGATCGTCGCCGTTCACGTGGAAGATCGGCGCCTGGATCATGCGGGCGACGTCAGTGGCGTACACCGACGACCTGCTGTACTTCGGGCTGGTCGTGAAGCCCACCTGGTTGTTGACGACGACGTGGACGGTGCCGCCCGTCTTGTAGCCCTGGATCTGCGACATCTGCAGCGTCTCGGCGACCACGCCCTGCCCGGCGAATGCCGCATCGCCGTGGATGAGCACGGGCAGCACGCTGAAGCCGTCGCCGTACGGGAGTTGGTCCTGCTTCGCGCGCACGATGCCCTCGAGGACGGGGTTGACGGCCTCGAGATGCGACGGATTGGCCGCGAGGTAGACGCGCGTCTGCTCGCCGTTCGGCGCGGTGAACACACCCTGCGTTCCCAGGTGGTATTTCACGTCGCCGGAGCCCTGCACCTGGTCGTCGCCGAAGTCGCCCTCGAACTCACGGAAGATCTGGCCGTAGGACTTGCCGGCGATGTTGGTGAGGACGTTGAGCCGGCCGCGGTGCGGCATGCCGATCGCGACCTCGACGATGCTGTCGGCGGTCGCCGAGATGAGCACCGCATCGAGCAGGGGGATGAGGGACTCGCTGCCTTCCAGTGAGAAGCGCTTCTGCCCGACGAACTTCGTCTGCAGGAACGACTCCAGGGCCTCGGCCTCGTTGAGCTTGTGCAGGATGCGCAGTTGCTCCTCGCGATCGGTGCGCTCGTGCGGGCGCTCCACGCGGTCCTGGATCCACTTGCGCTGCTCAGGATCCTGGATGTGCATGTACTCGATCCCGATGGTGCGCGTGTACGAGTCACGCAGGACGCCGAGGATCTCGCGCAGCTTCATCAGGGGCCTGCCGCCGAAGCCGCCGGTCGCGAACTCGCGGTCGAGGTCCCACAGCGTGAGCCCGTGCTGCAGCACGTCGAGGTCCGGATGCATCCGCTGGTGGTACTCGAGCGGATCCGTGTCGGCCATGAGGTGTCCGCGAACGCGGTAGGCGTGGATGATCTCCTGAACGCGAACGGTCTTGCTCAGGTCGGTCTCGTGCCCGGTTGAGATGTCACGGGCCCAGCGGATGGGCTCGTAGGGGATGCGCAGCGACTTGAAGATCTCGTCGTAGAAGTCGTCCTCGCCCAGCAGCAGGTGGTGGATGCGGCGCAGGAACTCACCAGACTGCGCGCCCTGGATGATGCGGTGGTCGTAGGTCGACGTCAGCGTGAGGGTCTTCGACACCGCGTTGCGCGCGATGGCCTCCTCGGACGCGCCCTGCCACTCGGCCGGGTACTCCATCGCGCCGACTCCGACGATGCAGCCCTGGCCGCTCATCAGTCGCGGAACGGAGTGGACGGTGCCGATGCCGCCTGGGTTCGTCAGCGAGATGGTGGTGCCGACAAAGTCATCGACGGTCAGCTTGTTGGTGCGCGCCTTGCGCACCAGGTCCTCATAGGTGGCCCAGAAGGCCGCGAAGTCCATGGCCTCGGCGCTCTTGATGCTCGGGACGAGCAGCTGACGCGTACCGTCAGGCTTAGCGACGTCGATCGCCAGTCCGAGGTTGATCGTCGTGTTGCGCACGACGGCCGGCTTGCCGTCGACCTCCGTGTAGGCGTAGTTCATCGCCTCGTTGCCGACCAGTGCTCGAACCACGGCGTAGCCGATGAGGTGCGTGAAGGAGACCTTGCCGCCGCGCCCGCGGGCCAGATGGTTGTTGATCACCACGCGGTTGTCCATCACGAGTTTGGCCGGGACGGCGCGGACGCTGGTGGCGGTCGGGACCGACAGGCTGCTCTCCATGTTCCCGACGACGCGGGCCGACGGGCCCTTGAGGATGACGACATCGTCCTCACCCGATGGGGCGTGTGCAGCTGCCGGCGTCACAGGGGTTGGCGTGGGTGAGGCCGGAGCCGGTGCGGCGGGAGCGGAGGGGCCTGGAGCAACTGGTGCGGGAGCGGGGGCGGGAACGTGCGGCTCCTGCACGACGACGGTCGGCTCAGGAGTGGGCGCAGGGGCGGTCTTGGCGGCCAGCGGCGAGTAGCCCGGGGGCGTATAGCCGTCGAAGAACTCCCACCATGCCGGGCTCACCGAGTCGCGGTCCGCGAGGAACTGCTGGTAGATCTCGTCGACCAGCCACTCGTTGGGGCCGAAGCCCGCCATCTGGCTCTCGGGCGGCGGAGTGGCCACTGCTGGTCCTTTCGGGCGTCATGCGGTGCTGGGATCGCTGGGTCAACACTAATGCGCCTCGGTGGTGATGCCCGAGGCCTCGTTCCACATGCCGGACCGGACCGCTGGAGGCGACCCACCGCCTCAGGTGATGTCGCGGCGCAGGGTCGTCCGCGACGCAATCGCCGCGAAGACGACGGCGTATCCCAGGAGGACGAGGGCGCCGCCCCAGGCGGGCAGTCGGTCCGCTGCCGTGATGCCGCCGGTCGGATCGGCCCGGACGGCGACGTCCATGGCGGAGTTCAGCGCTCCGCCGGGCAGCCACTTGCTCACGGCAGGCAGCAGGAGCGAGATGAGGGCCTCGATCAGGAGGATCCACACGAGCGCCAGGATCACCGCGGCGATCTGGCTCTTGATCAGCGCGCCCAGGCTCACCCCGACGATGGCGTCCAGGGCGAAGCCGATGACGGCACCGAGCAGCACCGATCCGATGGCTGACGCCGTGATCGGCGCGTGCTCGAAGGGGGAGAGGACCACTGCGGCCACCACCACGACGATGGCCGTGACGATGACGGCCGTCACTGCGCCGAAGATGGCGAACAGGCCCATCTTCGCGACAAGCACGCGCCCACGCCGCGGCGTGGACAGGTACGTGGAGGTGATGGTCATGTGGCGGTACTCACCCGACATCGCAATGATGCCGAGGATGAGGACGAAGGTGGCCGCGGCGCCCACCTGAGCGAGCAGGGTCGTGATGTAGTCGGGGTTGAGCAGCAGATTCCCGGACAGTGCGCCAGGGGAGCCGGGAATGGTTCCGCTGGCCACGAGCGCGAGGGCCACGACGTTCATGCAGCTGAAGATCACGGCGATGCCCATGAGGACCCACACCATCTTCGTGGTGCGAACCTTCCGCCACTCGGAGGCGAACAGGCGCGAGAACGATCCGTTCATGCGTCGCCCCCGGTCAGCTCGAGGAACAGCCGCTCGAGATCCTGCGTCTGGCTGGCCAGCTCGTGCAGTTCGCAGTTGTGCACGAACGCCAGATGCCCGACCTGCTCGGCCGTCATGCCGTTCACGGTCAGGGCGCCGTCGTCGCCGATGTCGACGGTGACGTGGGCATCGCCCGCTGCGCGGAGGACATCAGCGAGACGGGCAGCCTCCGGTGCGCGGACCAACGAGACGAGCCTGCCGGTGGCCTCGATCTCGCTGAGCGCACCGGCATGGACGAGCTTGCCGCGGCTGATGATGACCACGTCATCGACCGTCTGCTGGACCTCCGAGAGCACGTGGCTGGAGACCAGCACGGTGCAGCCGCTGGCGGCCTGGTCGCGCAGGAAGAACCGGAGCCACGCGATGCCCTCGGGGTCAAGGCCATTCGCAGGCTCGTCGAGGATGAGGACGTCCGGCTGGCCGAGGAGGGCAGCGGCGAGCGCGAGACGTTGCCGCATCCCGAGCGAGTACTCCACCACCCGCCGACGCGCGGCGTCTGTCAGGCCGACGGTCTCGAGCACGTCATCGACGCGGGAGTCGGGCAGTCCGGCGGCCGCGGCCACGACGCGCAGGTGGTTGCGGGCGGTGCGGCCCGGGTGGAAGCCGCTCGCCTCGAGTGCGGCGCCGACGGCGCGGGTGGGGTCGGGCAGCTCGTGATACCGGCTGTCGCCGATCAGAGCGCTGCCCGACGTGGGGGACACCAGGCCGAGCAGGCACCGCAGGGTCGTCGTCTTGCCCGATCCGTTGGGGCCGAGGAAGCCGGTGACGCGACCAGGCTGAACGGTGAAGCTGAGGTCGTCGACCGCGGTGACCGGTCGGCGGTGGCCGAACACCTTGGTGAGTGACTCGACTTGCAATGTGACCCCGGGCACCCGTCCACGCTATCGCGGACCGGGCCGGATGCGTCAGGTCAGGCGGCGGCGTTCTCGCTGATCTCCTCCAGGGACTTGCCCGTGGTCTCTGGCACCTTGAACTTGACGAAGAAGATCGACGCGAATGCGAAGACCGTGAAGATCGCGTAGGCGATGGTCAGGCTGTGCGCGGCGATCGGGGGGAAGGCCGTGGAGACCATGAAGTTGGCGATCCACTGCGCCGCTGCCGCGAGTGCGAGGGCGGCTGCGCGGATCCTGTTGGGGAATATCTCGCCGAGCAGGACCCAGACGACGGGTCCCCATGACATCCCGAAGAACACGACGTAGAGGTTGAAGGCGAGGACGGCGAGCGTGGAGGTGGCCCCTTCGAGCACCGGATCCATTCCTCCGGTGGCGTTGGCGACCTGCGGAGCCGAGCCGAAGATGAGCGTGAGCATCGCGAGGGTGACGACCATCCCCGACGAGCCGATCAGGAGCAGCACCTTGCGGCCGACGCGGTCGACGAGCGCGATCGCGACGAGCGTCGTTGCGACGTTGATGGCGTTGGTGATCATGGAGGTCTGGAACGCCTGGTCCTGAGTGAAGCCGACGGACTCCCAGATGAGGTTCGAGTAATAGAAGACGGCGTTGATTCCCACGAACTGCTGGAAGGCCGACAGCAGGATGCCGATCCAGACAATGGGCATCAGGCCGAACTTGGGTCCGCGGAGGTCGCCCATCGAGAACTTGTGGTTGCTGTCCATCGTGTGCTCGATCTCGACGACCTTGGCGTGCTGGTCGCTGGTGAACACGGTCTCGAGCACTGCCTGGGCTTCGTCCAGCCGACCCTTCTCGACCAGGTATCGGGGAGACTCGGGGATCCGCAGGGCCATCAGGAAGTAGAGGGTTGCGGGGATGAGCATGACGAGGAACATCCATCGCCAGGCCTCGATGCCGAACAGCCAGTCGGACTCGGAACTGCCCGCGGCCCGCACGATCAGGTAATTGGTGACCCCCGTCGCGAAGATGCCCAGGACTATGGCCAGCTGCTGGAGCGAGCCGAGTCGCCCGCGCAGCTGGGCGGGGGAGATCTCCGCGATGTACATCGGGGCGACGACGCTGGCGACACCGATTCCTGCGCCCCCGATCAGACGCCACATCATCAAGATCTCGACGCTGGGCGGGAAGGCCGTGCCGATTGCGCTCGCACCGAACAGCACTGCGGCGATCAGCATCACCCGCCGCCGCCCGAAGCTGTCGGCGAGCTGGCCCGCAAACCAGGCCCCGACCGCGGAGCCGATGAGCGCGATCGAGACCACGAAGGCCATCAGGCCAGAACTGAGCCCGAAGGTGTTCGCGATGGCGGTGTTGGCCCCGTTGATCACCGCTGAGTCGAATCCGAAGAGGAAGCCGCCCATCGCGGCGGTGCTGGCGAGGCGGACGACCCGGCCGGTCCGGTACCCCTCCGCGGGTCCGCTGGCAGCCATGACGGGTGCGCCGTGTGCCATTCCATCCTCCGTGATCTTCATCACAAGGGCGTTGCCTCGGCCCCAATCGGGGCCGTATGGGGACCGTAGCGTCAAATGCACAAGGACGTGGGCCTTACCCTTGTGCAGTGTCCTTCCCCTCCGGTGCCCGGCTGATAGCGCTCGCCTGCTCGACCGCGGTCGTGTCGGCTCTCATGCTCGCCGGGCCGGCTCATGCAGTCGACACCCCGACGCCCACCCCGACTCCGCCGGCGGCCGCGACGACGCCCGGAGCACCCACGGTCACGAAGATCAAGGCCGGCCCGGGGATCGGGCAGCTGACCGTTTCGTTCCTTCCGCCGGACTCGACGGGCGGCGCCCCGATCTCCAGCTACGACATCAGCGTCGACGCCGGCGTCACCTGGTGGCCCTGCGCGCCGACTCCGGGCGTGTGCATGCTGACGAACCTCACGGTCGACCGGCTCTACAGCGTCGTGATGCGGGCCCAGAACGGCATCGGTCCCGGCCCGGCCAGTGCGCCGGTCACGGGGACCCCGATCGTGCCGCCCGGCGCCGACCCCGACAAGCCGGTCAAGCTGCCGTCGCCGCACATCTGGGTCAACGCGTCCTTCAACGCCGAGAGCAACGGCCTGGGCGTCAACGGCGCCACCGCGAAGCTCGGCGTCGGAACGCTGCCCCAGTTGACGTTCGACCACAGCATCCCGAACAAGAAGGTCGTCGAGACGCACCTGTCGGTCAAGGCGACCCTCAAGGACGGACGCATCCGCAATGTCAAGGGCGCCTGGGGATGGATCAACGACCACACCGTCGTCTACCGCCCGTTCACCTGGTGGCCCGGCAACTCCACGATCAACATCAAGTCCACCCTCGACCGGGCGGTCCTCGGCAAGTCGGGCAAGACCACCCTGCTCGGTTCGGACTCCCTGAAGAAGACGTTCTCCTTCAAGACCGCGCGGTCGCTGGTAGCCGTGGTCGACGGCGGCAGCGACCGCATGAAGGTCTACGTCGACGGCAAGAAGGTCAAGGACTTCGGCGTCTCCCTGGGCAAGCAGGACTGGGAGACCAGCCAAGGCGTGAAGGTGATCAGCACGCGCAAGGAGCCTAAGCACACCTACACCAGCGTGTCGCTGAACATCGATCCGACCAAAGAGAAGCCATACGAGCTGAAGGACATCCCGTGGAACACCCGGCTGACGCCGACCGGGGAGTTCATCCACGCGGCTCCGTGGGCCTACGGCCGAATCGGCCGCTACAACGGGTCGCACGGCTGCACCAACATGTTCGAGTCGGACGCCAAGTGGATTTACGACAACACCGTCCCGGGCGACGTCGTGACGTACCAGAGCACCGGCGGCCAGACGGTCCAGTCCTGGAACGGCCCGGGCGGGCTGTGGAACATCCCCTGGCAGGAATGGGTCAAGAAGTCGGCTTCTGGCAGTCTCACGGGCAATCCGAACATCTCGAACCCGGCCGCCGCCAAGCCGGCCGACGCCTCGCAGAACGCCAGCGCGTAGCACCACCGGCTGTCACCCCCGGGCGGTAACGTCCGATCGTGCGCCTGCTCCATACCTCTGACTGGCACCTCGGTCGCACGCTGCATGGGTTCTCCCTCGGCGATGCGCAGGCCGCAGCAGTCGACGCCATCGTCGCGACGGCGATCGAGCGCGAAGTCGACGTTTTCGTCATCGCTGGCGACGTGTTCGACCGAGCGGTTCCCCCGGTGGAGGCGCTGCGCGTCCTCAATGAGGCTCTGGTGCGGCTCGCGGCCGCCGGGATCGCGGTTGTCGTCGTCGCGGGGAACCACGACTCCGGTGAGCGCCTCGGGACCTATGCGGGGTTGCTGCAGGACGGTGTGCACATCGTCGGCTCGGCACGTGTGCCAGCCGTGATCGAGCTTGCCGACGAGCATGGCCCGCTCGCCATCTACCCCCTTCCCTACCTGGATCCGGACGTGGCGCGGCTCGAGCTAGGCGCCGCGGGGGAGCCCCTCGAGCGCAGCCACGAGGCCGTCGTCCGCGCGGCCCTCGACCGCATCTCGGCGGACCTGGTCGAGCGCGATAGCCCACGGGCCATCGTGGTCGGGCATGCCTTCGTGGTGTCGTCGGCGAATACCTCGGGGGAGGCGGCGGTGGATGCAGCAACCGACCTGTCGGCCCTGACGTCGGAGAGCGAGCACGACCTCACCGTAGGCGGCGTCCAGGTGGTCCCGGCGTCGGCGTTCGAAGGTCGCGGGCTCTCGTATGTCGCACTCGGCCACCTGCACCGTCCCCAGCGGGTGCGCGCCGCCGAGACCGTCATGGCGTACTCGGGGTCCCTGCTGAGGTACTCCCTTTCCGAGGCCGGCCACGACAAGACGATGCTGATCGTCGACATCGGGGCTCCCGGCACGGTGCCGACCCTTGAGAGCGTTCCTGTGCGGCAGGCGCGGGGGATGGCACGGCTCGTCGACACGATCGACAACCTCATAGGCGAACGTCATGCCGACCACCGCGATGACTTCGTCGAGCTTGTCGTCACCGACGACGCCTACCCCGAGCGCATGCATGCCCGTCTGGACGCCGTCTTCCCGTACGCGCTCGTCAAGCGCCACCAGCCCGTCGCGACGGCCACCCCGACAGGCAGCGGCCGGGGTGATGCGCGAGGACGCGAGCCGCTCGACGTCATGTCGGACTTCCTGCGGAAGGTCACTGGCCGCGAGCCCAGCCACGCCGAGCGCGCGGTGCTGCGCGCTGCCTACGAATCCGTCCGGACCGGTGCCTGATGCATGTGCACTCCCTCGAGTTCGCTGCGATCGGCCCGTTCGCCGGCAGCCACCGCATCGACTTCGACGGCCTTGGCGGTGCCGCGCTGTTCCTCATCGACGGACCGACCGGTGCGGGCAAGTCGACGATCATCGATGCCCTCGTGTTCGCGCTCTTCGGCGATGTCGCCGGGCGCACATCCGACAAGCAGCGCCTTCGCTCCGGCTTTGCCCCTGACGAGCAGGACACCTACTCCGAAGTGGAGTTCTCCACCTCCTTCGGGCGCTTCCGCGTGCGGCGAACCCCGGAGTTCGCGCGGACAAAGCGCAGGGGCGCCGGCACGACGAACGTGCCGTCATCGGTGGTACTGATGAGGTCCGTCGGCGAGCAGACCTGGGAGGCGGTGTCGACTCACAAGGGCGAGGCCGATTCCGAGATCCAGCGAGTGATCGGGCTCACCCGCGCACAATTCCTCCAGACGGTCGTGCTCCCGCAGGGGGAGTTCGCGACCTTCCTGTCGGCCGAGAGCAAGGATCGCCTCGCCGTTCTCCAACGCATCTTCGCGACCGACCTCTACGCCCGCATCGAGGCTGCGCTGGACGCCCAGAGGATCGAAGCGCAGCGCGCCCGCGATCAGGCCGACCAGCTCGTGGGCGCGGCGTTGACGCACGTGGTAAGCCGACTGTCCGACGTCGACCTGGGCGAGCTGACCGTCGACCCAGGCGCTCAGGCGGACCCCGAGGTCGCGCTCGCGCTCATTGCCACCATCGAGTCCGATGCCGTTGCCAGACTCCAGACCCAGCGCGCGGAGGTCGACTCGGCCACGGCGGAACTCGGCATCGCCGAGAAGCAGTGGACTGATGCGGTCGAGCGTGCTGGCGCGGAGGCGGCCGTCGACAAGGCGCATCAGGAGGTCATCGACGCCGAGAAGTCACTCCAGCAGGCGGAGGAGCGTCAGGCCGACTTCTCCGCAGTGATCGCAGCCGCGGTGTCGGTGGCGCCGGCGGATTCCGCCGTAGGCGCGATCGACTGGCTGATCGGCTCGCTGTCCCAGAGCGTCACGGCGGAGCAGTCATTGCCCCAAGAGCGGCGCAAGGTCGATGAAGCCGGGCGCGCGATCAAGGATCTCGACGAGCAACTCCAGAAGGCCGCGCATCAGCGCGAGCACGAACTGCCTGCTCGCCTTCTGGCGCTGTCCGCCGCCCTGCAGGCGGCGGTCGCGGCCGCCCAGTGTCGCGTCGACGCCGCGACAGTCGCCGAGACGAGGCTCATGCAAGCGCGACTTGACGGAATGGCCGGCGAACTCGCAGGCGGACTCGAAGACCAGGGGCCGTGCCCGGTGTGTGGCTCACTCGACCACCCGTCGCCGGCCTCGCGACCTGACCAGCCCGCGACGGCCAAGGAGGTCGCGGCGGCGAGAGGCGATCGTGTGCAGGCGGAGGCAGACCTGCACGCGTGGCGGGCGGAGGGGACGCGGCTGACCACCTTGGCCGGAGTACGCGAACTCGCCTCGCAAGGAGCGTCGGCCGGCGACGTGCTGGACATCGTCGATGGAATAACCCGCTTCCAGCAGGATGCGGATCGACTCGAGACCGAAGTCGCTCTGGCTCGGGAACGCCGAGCATCGGCATCGGCCCACCTCGACGCCCTCGTCGTCGCCCTGCGCGAGCGCGAGGCAGGCGTCGAGGTCGCGCGGGCCGACCACGACTCGGTCGCCGCTCGGGTCACCGAGTTGCAGACCGCCCGAGCGGTGGTGGCCGCCACTGACGACGCGCGCGTCCGGCTCGTCTCCCTCGGCGAGGCGCTCCAGAAGGCGATCACCGCACGCCGCCGATGGGATGCCGTCGAGCCCGTTGCCGACGTCGAGGCCCTGGCCGCCGCCCGTGGTGTTCTCCAGACTCGCGCGCTGGCGGCCACCAGCGCGCGCGATGCGGCCGAGGGCCTGCTCGGTGACCTTCGCACCCGCGCCGGTCAGGCGCGCGAGGCCGTCAAGGAACGAGATTCGGTGCACGCCTCCACGCGCGAGGTCATCGCCCTCGCGCACGTCGTCCGCGGAGGGGAGGGCAACGCCCTTGCACAGCCCCTCAGTGCCTACGTCGTCCAGACGATGTTCGATGAGATCCTCGAAGCGGCCAACCGCCGGCTCCAGGTCATGCTCGACGGTCACTTCTCCCTCCAGGGCACGGAGCAGCGGACGGGATCGGCACTGCTCGGCCAGGGGCTGGGCCTGCAGGTGGTCGACCAGCGCACCGACTCCGTGCGCAACACGTCGACCCTCTCGGGAGGGGAGTCGTTCTGCGCTTCACTCGCGCTGGCCCTCGGCCTCGCCGACACGGTCCGGGCGCATGCCGGCGGAGTCGAGTTGGGGATGCTCTTCATCGATGAGGGCTTCGGGTCCCTCGACGGCGACCGACTCGACGAGGTCATGGCCGAACTCCTCAGGCTGCGTGCGGACGGCCGTACGGTCGGCGTGATCAGCCACGTCAGCGAGATGAAGAAGGGCATCAACGAACGAATCGACGTCACCGCCTTGGGCGGACGACTTGGGAGCACCCTGTCGGTCTCCTGGTCGAACTGACACTGGCAAGCGCGCCGCAGGCCAGTGCCAGACTGAGGCCGTGGAGACCTTCGAGACTGCGACCGCGCTCACCCGTCGAGGTGACGACACCTACTCATGGCTGATTCCGGACGGCTGGCAGCAGGGCCGCGGCGCCTGGGGCGGGCTCGTGGTCGGCGCGCTGCTTCGGGCTGTCGAGGCGAGTGAGCCCGACCTCGATCGCACGATCCGCTCCGTGTCGGCGAGCCTCGTGGCCCCGGCAGTGGTGGGCGAGCACATCATCCGGACGGCCGTCGTGCGCCGAGGGTCAGCCGTCACCACGGCGAGCGCCACACTGACGGACGGCTCTGGAGTGCAGGTGGCCACCGCCACCGTCATCATGGGCGCTCCGCGATCGGTCGAGGGTGAGCCCGACTATGCGTCATGGTCGATGCTCAGCGCCCCGGATGCGCCGGCACCTAGCGAGGTGCCGGTACTGGACCTCGCCCCGCCGATCGGCCCGGCGTTCCTCCAGCACTTCGCACCCCGCGTGGTTGCGGGGGTCCCGGCGGAAGGCGGTCGCGCCGAGACCCTGGGCTGGATCGACTACGCGCAGGCGGTCACACCGTCGGCGGCGTCGGTCCTCGCCCTCGTGGACGCGTGGTGGCCGGCCAGCCTCGTCGCCCGGGATTCGATGCGCCCCGTGGCGACGGTGGGATTCACGGCGAACCTCGTGGTCGAGCCGTCGACGCTGCGGGCGGGCGAGCCGCTCCTGCACCACGCCTTCGTCAGCGCCGCTGACGAGGGCTACACCAGCGAGCACCGCAGACTGTGGACCGCCGAAGGTCGCCTGGTGGTCGACAATCTGCAGTCCATCGTCATGATCGCCTGAGATGGGCCATGACAAGATGCTGCCATGACTTCTGACGCCGAAGCCGCACCCCGCGGGGCCGCCGGGGTGTTCGACGCCCTCATCGGCGCCATGGGGCCGGACCGGAGCCTCACCGAGCGCGTTGCCCTCTTTGCCGCTGCTGCCTCCGTAGGACCCTCGTTCCAGCCCGGCCTACAGCCTCGTCGGACCATCGACCAGGCCATCGCCACCGGAGTGATCGCGGCAACGACACTGTCCGCCGTCACCGCCACGCAGAGCGCGATCGAGACGGTGGGAAAGATCGTCACGGGAGGCCGGACCGACACCGCCTCCCAGGCCGCCAGGCTCGGCTTCAGGGTCGGCACCAACGTCATGGTCGGGGCAGTCGCCGAGGGCCTGTCCCGTTCCCTCCCACCGCGGGAGGACGAGCGCATGCGCCGGGGGCTCCTGCGCGTGGCGGCCAACCGCACGGCTCGGGTTGCGGCCATGGGTGCCGGCCTGTCGGCGATCATCGGCGTCAACGACCTCGTAGTCCAAGGCGCGCCGACGAAGCGCTGGCTCACCAGGATCCCGCTCGCCCTGCCCGCGGGCGTGGCCGTGTCAGCGTTCGAGGTGTACCGCGTGCACAAGCGGGCCGCCGACTTGGGTGATACGACGATCACGAACGTGTCGACGGGAAGCTCTGTCGGCATCGCGCTGGGCGTCGGCGCAGGAGTCCTCGCCCTGCAGGCCGTCGAGCGCCTCATCGCCGCCGGCGTCTCGGCCGGCATCGCGCGGGTGGCACCGACGTATGACTCGGTGGCCAATCCCATCGGGCATGCGGTTGCGCTCGCCGGCCTCAGCGGTGCGATGTACGCGGGCTACGAATACGCGGTGCGCCGCGTTGAGCAGGGCGGCGCCGCGGTGGAGCCCGCCTACGAGAAGCCCCCGGCGTCGACGAAGGTGTCGGGCGGCCCGGAGAGCGTGGTGTCGTTCGAGTCGCTGTCGCGGGAGGGGCGCCGATTCGTGAACATGGTGCTCACGCGCGAGGAGATCGCGGACGTGATGGGCCACGAGCCGGTCGCCGAGCCCATCAGGGTGTTCGTCGGGCTGGACAGTGCCGCAGAGGCCGAGGATCGCGTCGATCTGATCATGGACGAGCTCATTCGTACCGGTGCCTTCGAGCGGCAGGTCCTGTGCTTCGCGTCGCCGACGGGATCGGGCTACATCAACTACGTCATGGCTGAGGCCCTCGAGTACATGACGCTCGGCGACAGCGCCATCTTCACCATGCAGTACTCGATGCTGCCGTCGTCGATGTCACTGACACGCACGGGCCTGGCGATCGAACAGAACCGCGATCTGATGCACGCCATCACCGGCTACATGCGCGGAATGGATCCTGCGAAGCGCCCCCGATTTGTCGCTTTCGGCGAGAGCCTTGGGGCCTTGACGATGCAGGACATCTGGCGCCATCGCACCGTCGAGGCGATGGATCGCGACTTCGTCCACTCGTCGATCTACCTCGGCACCCCGTCGGGCACCGAGTTCGCGAAGTCGTGGCGCCTGAACCCGGCCAAGGTCGATCCCGAAGGCCTGCTGCTCGAGGTCGACAACTTCGACGAGTACCTCGCCCTCCCGGAGGAGCGCAAGAAGCAGATCCGCCACGTCCTCATCAGCCACTACGACGACCCGATCCCGAAGTTCGGCACCAACATCCTGCTGCGTAGGCCGTGGTGGCTTGGGCCTGCCGACCAGCGGCCGCCCGGAATCCCCAAGTCAACGACCTGGCGACCCGGGATCACGTTCGTGCTCACCGGCATCGACATGGTCAACGCCATGGACGTCGTTCCCGGGACCTTCGGCCGACGTGGGCACGACTATCGCGAGGACATCGCGCAGTTCGTCTCCGCCGCCTATGACCTGCCGGTCACCGACGAGCAAATGACCGAGATCGAGCGGGCCCTTCGGGAGCGCGAACTCGAATGGGCACAGGCAAGGGTGGTCTCCGAGCAGATTGCACGCGCCCGCGAGGCGCTCCTGCGCGAGTTCAAGAACTGGGGCGTCAGCAGCGGCAGCGACGCGCAGGCCGATGCGGTTCTGCGCCAGGTGCTCGACAGCGCAGCACCCGACGGCCAAGTACTCCGTAGCGGTGTCACGGCCTGACGACGATGGTCTTGGCCGTGTCCACGATCTTCGCGACGTAGGCCTCGGTCTCCGGGAACGGCGGCACCCCGTCGTACTTCAGGACCGACCCGTACCCAGAGTTATACGCGGCCAGCGTGTTGCGCAGGCGATTGCCCTTGGCGCTGCGGACAAGCCGACGATTCAGGCAGTTGAGCTCGGCGGCGGAGTGGATCGCGTCGACGGGATCCCAGACGTCGGCGACGCCGTCGCCGTTTCCGTCGACGCCATACTGCTTCCACACTTCGGGCATGAACTGCGCAATGCCCTGGGCGCCCGCACCGGACTGGGCCTTCGGGTCCCATCCGCTCTCGGCGGCGATCTGGGCCGCGAGGATCTCGACCGGCACGGCGTCGCAGCGCTTGGCCGCCTTCTTCAGGACCGGGCGGTACTCAGCCGGGACGACGACCGGCCCACCGAGATAGCCCTTGTCCTTGGCGCCGCTGATCGCCAGCCATGTTCCGACCAGCGCGCCGACGACCAGCGTGAGGACGACGACGAGCACGATGAGACCACGCGTGCGTGAGCGCCTCCGCGGTCGCGCACGGGTCCTCGTCCCCGCGTCGGTCATGCTCCACGGTAACCCGGCTGGCGTGGTGTTTGTCCAACCCCCACGCTCCGCGTACGGTGGAGGCGTGACTATCGAGCCGGCGGCCACGTCCGGCGCGGCGATGCCCGGCTCGGTCCCCGATATGAGCAAGGTCCAGATCGAGGGCCTGTTCGAGCAGCGCCTCGCGGAGGCCTTCGCAGCACTGGGCTGCTTCAATCTGGCCGTGTTCGGCAAGACCGGTGTCGGCAAGTCCACGCTCGTCAACGCCATCTTCGGACGCGACGTGGCGGCCACGGGCGTCGGGCAGCCGGTCACCAAGGGCCTGGTCTACTACCGGCACCCGGACGGCTTCCTCGGGCTCTACGACTCCGAGGGGTTCGAGACCGGGACGGCCGGCGACGCCATCGTCGACGGACTGCGTCGCCTTGTCTCCGACCATCGGGACGTGGCCGCGGACCGGCGCATCCATGCCGCCTGGTACCTCGTGCGCTGGTCGGACCGGCGCTTCGAGAAGGCACAGGAGCAGTTCGTCCGCGAACTCGATGCCCTCGGCCTGCCGGTCATCATGGTGATGACCCAGGTCCCCACCCGCGACGGCGTGGTGCACCCGGAGGCGATGGAGTTCGCCCAGTACATCGAGACGCTCGGCCTGCCCCTGAAGCCGCGCCATCGTGTGGTCCTCACCAACGCGCTGGTCGATGACTTCACCGCCAGTCCGGTCTTCGGCCTGAAGAACCTGCTCGACAACACCTACGACGTCATCCCCGAGGTCGTCGCCGGTGCCCTGACGGCTGCCCAGGTCGTCGACGTGGGCCGCAAAAAAAAAGTCGTCGCGACAATCATCAACCAAGCGGTCGCCGTGGCCGCTGGCGTTGGCGCAACTCCGATCCCTTTCGCTGACGCAGCGCTTCTCGTCCCGAACCAGGTGACGATGATCGCCCGCATCACGGCGGCGTACGGACTTCCCCCCAACAGGTCCAAGGCGCTCGCCGCTGCCGGGGCCGTCGTCCTCACCGGCGGTGCGACGATGGCGGGCCGCTACGCCGTGACAAGCCTGCTGAAGTTCGTCCCCGGTGGCGCGATCGCGGGCTCCGCCATCTCCGCGACCGTCGCCGGCGCGCTGACCAAGGCGGTGGGGATGGCCTGGGCGCGGGTCTGCGAGTACGCGCTCACCTTGAGCCCGGAGAGCCGTGACCAGTTCCTGTCCAGTCCGCAGGTGACGGAGCGATTCCTCTCGTACCTCAAGGAGGGCAAGTCACGCTCGTGACGGTTCCGCGGGTGGACGATCGCGAGGGGTGTTAGCGTCTCGCCAGGACTGGGAGGAAGCCATGAAGAAGGCAGTTGTGGTTGTCGTCGCTGCACTCGGTGCGGCGGCCGGAGTCATCGCGTGGCGCAGCCGCGGGCGTACGGACGAGGTGGCCTCAACGGCCAACCTCTGGGCTGACTCAGTGTCGTCAGCAGCGGGTACGGCTGCCGAGAAGGTGTCCAGCGTGGCGTCCACTGCCGCCGGGGTCGCTGACTCTGCAGCACAGAAGGTGGCCGACACGGCCGCCGTGCTCGGGGCTTCCGCGGCCGACGCGGCACAGGCGACCAGCAAGACTGCAGAGAAGTTGGCCACGAGCACCGGCGAGAAGGCTCACGAGCTCGCGACGGTTGCCTCCGAGGCTGCCAACGCGGCTGCTGAGGACGCCGCGAAGTCAGCTAGTGACGCGGGCGACGCAGTCGCCGAGGCAGCCGACGTCGCCGTCGTGGCGCCGCCGAAGAAGAAGGCCGCCCCTCGCGCGAAGAAGACCACCCCGCCGGCCGAGACGAGCAGACCGGCCTAGTCGCCGCGTGTTGGCTTCGCCTCTGGCGAAAGCCGGAACACGGCGTCCGGGCGGGATGTTCACGCTTGTGGCATCGTTGTAGGCATCGGAGGTGAGGCATGCGAGCGCCTGAAGAGCTCTACCAAGTGCACCGAGAGGTGCACTTCGATGACGCGCCCATCCTCGTCTACGCCTTTGCCGGGTTCGTCGATGCCGGCGGTGGCGTCCGCCTCGCGGCCGATCACATCCTCCAGACGTGCAACTATCAATTGGTTGCGACCTTCGACGCCGACGAGCTCCTGGACTACCGTGCCCGCCGTCCCCGGATGACCTACGTCGTGGACCACTTCGCCTCGGTCGAGATCCCGCAGATCGTGCTGCATGAGGTCACCGACCATGACGGACAGCGATTTCTGCTTCTGACTGGGCCGGAGCCGGACTACCAGTGGCTGCGGTTCATGTCGGCCGTCGATCTCATCGTCGAGAAGTACGGCGTCCGCTTGGCCGTCGGGCTGTCGGCGATCCCATGGCCGATCCCGCACACGCGTCCGCTGAGCGTCACCGTGCACGGCAGCGAGCCTGGCCTGGTCGCCGGCCACGTCTCCGTCCTAGGTGAGATCGAGGTCCCCGGGCACGTGGGAGCCATGCTGGAACTCCACCTCGGTCAGCAGGGCACCCCGTCGATGGGCATCACCGCCCAGGTGCCGCACTACCTCGTGCAGTTCGAGTTCCCGCGTGCCGCGTCCACCCTGATCGAGGCGATCAGCCGTGCCACCGGCCTGCACATCCCGGTCGCGGACCTCGAGGCCGCGGCCAAGGTCGCCGACGCCGAGGTTTCCGAGCAGTTGGTCGGGAACGAGGAGTTCGCCACCGTGGTCGCGGCCCTGGAGCAGCAGTACGACCAGATGACGGCCATCTCCACGGGCGCTGCGGGTGGTCTCGCGGACATGGCGGGCGAGCCGATGCCGACCGGCGAGGAGATCGCCGCACAAGTGGAGCAGTTCCTGTCCAGCCTGAGTGACCCGGACGACCCGGAGAAGCAGGTCGATACCTGATCGTTGCCGGACGTGCGTGGTGAATCGGGTGCGACCGGTTAGTTGCAGACCAGACCGGCAGCGGGCGGGGCGCCAGTCAACAGATATGCGTCAACGGCCTTGTTGATGCAGGCCGAGCCGCCGCCGTAGGCGGTGTGACCGTCGCCGTTGTAGGTCAGCAGGGTCGAGGTGGGCAGCTGCTTGCTGAGGGCCACCGCCCAGGGGTACGGGGTGGCGGGGTCGTAGAGGGTGCCCACCACGAGGATCGGTGCGGCCGTGGTGCTGTTGGCCGGCGCGGGCGCCCGGTTCGAGTGACCGAACCAGGTGGTGCACGGTGCATTGCCCCAAGCCATCGACTTCGCCATCTCCGGCACCGGCGCGCCTCGGCTCCACGCGGCGGCCGCGGCCGCGAGTCCCTGCTCACCGGGCGGAGGTGGCGCGTCCCAGCAGCTGACGGCGTAGAAGGCCGAAATCGTGTTGCCCGCGTAGGTGTTCGGTCCGGTCCGATCGCTCGAGAAGTCGGCGAGGGACATCAGCAGGGATCCATCGTCCCGGTTCGCCTGACGCAGGGCCGTTCGGAGCGTGGGCCAGAGCCACGTCGCATACATCGCTTGGAACATGCCCGATAGGGCTTCCGACTGGCCGAGCCTCCGCTTCGGGTCGTTGGTCGGCATGCGCCGGGTGTCCAGGCGCGCGAGCAGGGCGTTGATGCCCTCAAGGACCTTCGCGGTGCCGCCCTTGTAGGGGCAAGTGGTGCGCTTGGCGCAGTCCGCCGCGAAGCGGGTCATGGCGACCTGGAATCCACGTGACTGGCCGCGGGACACTTGCATCAAGTCCTTGCTCGGGTCGAGTGCCCCGTCCAGGACGAATCGGCCGATCCGATCCGGGAACGCCTCGAGGTAGCGGGTGCCGAGCACGGTCCCATAGGACCAGCCGAGCCAGTTCAGCTTCGGTTCGCCGAGAGCGGCCCGTAGGACGTCCATGTCGCGGACGGCGTCGTCCGTGCCGACGTGTCTTGCGAGAGTCGGCGACATCGTGAGGCAGCCGCGACCCAGAATCGCCGACACATTCATCACCTGCTCGCGCTGAGCGCGGGTACTCGGAGAGCCATCGGTCTGCAGCAGCGCGGTGGTCTGGCGCCCCGTCGCGCACGTGATCGGCGCCGACTTGCCCACGCCGCGCGGGTCGAAGCCCACGATGTCGAAGGCCACGTTGACCTTGGGAGCGACGGAGCGCGCGGTGTACGCGGTGAAGTCCAGCCCGCTCCCGCCCGGTCCACCTGGATTGATGACCAGCGATCCCTGCCGCTGGGCTGCCCCGCCACGCGCAGGTGACTTGTTCACCCGGATCTGGATTTGAGCACCCGCGGGATCGGAGTAGTCGAGCGGCACCGTCAGGCCGGCGCACTCGAGCCCCTCCTCGCAGGGGGACCAGGCGAGGGTCTGGGTGTAGTAGGCGGCCAGCTCGGGCGGGTAATCGGCCGCCGGGACGGTGGACGGAGCGGCCGTCGCCACCCCGCTGGAGCCGGCGATCGTCAGGCCCATCAGGACGGCCAGGACGACGATCATGGCCCGACGGGCCGCTGAAAGCTGGCTTTTGAAGGGCTGAGGGGCGCGTCGGGTCACTGGGCCACGGTACGTCACGCACGCTCAGGTCGTGGAGCAGAGGCCGTCCGGACACCTCAGTGCGTCGTTCCGCCGGATTCATGGCAGTCTTGCTAGGTGGCCCACTCGGGGTCGAGAGGAAGACATGCGCGGCAACGCCACCTATCGCTACACCGACACGGCCGTACTCTCGGTTGCCGCCGTTGATGCTCCGATCATCGTCACGTCCCAGCAGATCGACGACCAACTGGCTGACACCTACCAGCGCATCGGGCTCCGACCGGGGATGCTCGAGTCCCTCGCCGGCATCTCCGAGCGCCGCTGGTGGCCCGAGGACGTCTCCTTCGCGGATGCGGCATCCATGGCGGGTGCGAAGGCGCTCGCGGAGGCGGGCGTCGACCCGTCGGCCGTCGGGCTGATGATCGACACCTCGGTGTGCCGCGACCACCTCGAGCCGTCCGCGGCGGTCGACGTTCACCGACAGTTGGGGCTCGGTACCGCCTGCGTGAACTTCGACCTGTCGAATGCCTGCCTGGGGTTCGTCAACGGCATGCAACTGGCCGCACTCATGATCGACACCGGCCAGATTGACTACGCGCTGATCGTCGATGGCGAAGGCAGTCGCCGACTTCAGGAGGCGACCATCCAGCGCCTGCAGCGTCCGCAGACCACCAAGGAAGACGTCTTCGACAGCTTCGCATCGCTCACTCTCGGCTCGGGCGGCGCCGCCATGGTGCTGGGCCGCGCCTCCACCCACAGCTCGGGTCACCGTTTCATCGGCGGCGTGAGCCGCGCGGCCACGCAGTACAACAAGCTCTGCGTCGGTGACCTCGACGCGATGAGCACCGACTCGCGGGCCCTTCTCGATGCAGGCGTGGAACTGGCGATCGACACGTGGAAGGACGCCTCCGAGTACTTCGACTGGTCGGACCTCGACGTGTACGTCATCCACCAGGTTTCGAAGGTGCACACGGCCGCGATCACCGGTGCGCTGGCGATCGACCCGGAGCGCACACCAGTCATCTTCCCGACCCGGGGCAACGTGGGTCCTGCATCGATTCCGTTCACGCTGGCCGAGTTCTCCGGCTCGTTCACTGCCGGGCAGCGCGTCGCCTGCCTGGGGATCGGGTCGGGACTGAACTCCGCGGCCATCGAGATCGAGTGGTGAGCACGAGCCAACCTGCGAGTCGCCCGCCGGCCGGGCTGCCGGGGCTCGATCCGGCCTGGTCGCGGCTGGTGACGACGCGGGACTCCGACGGGGTCAACCGCACGTGGCATGTCCTCGACTCGTTCGCCGAGCGAACCGACGATCCGGAGCTCACGCTGCTGTGCGTCCACGGCAACCCCACCTGGTCCTACCTGTGGCGCCGCGTCCTTTCCGATGCGCCGGCTGACGTGCGCGTCATCGCGATCGACCAGCTCGACATGGGCTACTCCGAGCGCACCGGGACGATGCGCAGGCTCGAGCAGCGCGTTGACGACCTCGGCAGCGTCGTCGATGCACTGAACGTGCGCGGTCCTGTCGTCACGGTCGCCCACGACTGGGGCGGCCCGGTGTCGCTCGGCTGGGTCCTCCGGCATCGCGATCGCGTGCGTGGGGTGGTCCTGCTCAACACCGCCGTCCATCAGCCTGAGGGCTCGGCCGCTCCGACCGTCATCCGCATGGCGCGGTTCGCACCCGTCCTGCGGATGAACACGGTCACCACTCCTGCGTTCGTCCGAGCCACCACCGCGATGAGCCGCGGTTCGATGCCGAAGGACGTGGCTCGTGCGTTCGCCGCGCCGTACGCGACAGCCGATCGACGGGAGGCGGTGGGCACGTTCGTCGCCGACATCCCCCTGGATCCCGAGCATCCGAGTGCAGCGATGCTCGACTCCGTAGCCGACGGGGTGCGCGACCTCGCCGACATCCCCGTGCTTCTGCTCTGGGGCCCGGGCGACCCGGTGTTCTCCGACCGCTACCTGACCGACCTGATCGACCGGATGCCGCATGCCGACGTGCATCGGTACGAGGGCGCGCGACACCTCGTCGGCGAGGATGCTCCGGCACTTGTGGGCGATCTCCTCACCTGGGTGGCCGACCTTCGAGCACCCGCTCCACCGCCTGTCGATCTGCCCGAGCCCCTCTGGCGTCACCCGCTGTGGTCGGCCCTGGACGCCCGGGCCAAGCACGAACCGACCGGCATTGCGCTCACCGAATGGATCGGCGGGGCCTGGCGATCGGTGAGCTGGGATCTCTTGGCCCGCAACGTGGATCGGCTGGCGCGCGGTCTCGCGGCACGGGGCATTCGCCACGGTGATCGGGTCGCGGTGCTCATCCGTCCGGGGGCGGACCTCATTGCGGTGGTCTACGCCTGTTGGCGGATCGGCGCGAGTGTCGTCGTCACCGACGCGGGTCTGGGAGCGCGCGGCATGCATCGCGCGCTGCGCGGCACCGGGGCCAAGCACGTCATCGCCATCCCGCAGGGTCTGGCGCTGGTGCGCGCGACCGGGCTTCCCGGCCGGCGCATCTCCACGGCCGAACTGCCGCAGATCGCGTCCGATGGCATCCACGCGCCGATGCCGGCCCCGCCGGCGCCGGCCGATGAGGCAGCCGTCGTCTTCACGTCCGGGTCCACCGGCCCGGCGAAGGGCGTCGTCTACCGCCACCATCAGGTCGAGCAGACGCGGGACCTGCTGCGCGATCACTACTCGATCACGTCGTCCGACGTCCTCGTGGCGGCCTTCGCCCCCTGGGCGGTGCTCGGTCCGGCGCTGGGGATCGCCTCGGTGCTGCCCGACATGGACGTGACGTCTCCGCGCACGCTGAAGGCCGCGGCCCTCGCCGATGCCGTTCGAGTCGCGCACGGAACGCTGCTGTGGGCATCGCCCGCGGCGTTCGGCAGCGTGGTCGACAGTGCCGTCGACCTGACCGTCCATCAGCGCGCGGCGTTCGGCTCTTTGCGGCTTGTGCTGGGTGCGGGCGCCCCGGTTCCGGTCGAACTCTTGCGTGCGATCGGGGACCTGTGCCCCGACGCCGAGGTTCGTACGCCGTACGGGATGACCGAGGCGCTGCCTTTGTGCGACGTCACGCTGACGCAGATCGAGGCGGCCGGTCGCGGCGACGGGGTATTGGTCGGTCGACCGCTGCCCGGAGTCGACATCAAGATCAGCGCCGTGGACTCCGAAGGGCGGGCCACCGGGCCGCTCACCGTGGAGCCGGAGGTGCTCGGGGAGGTCGTCGTCGCCGGGCCGCACGTGAAGGACCGCTACGACCGACTGTGGGCCACGGAGCGGGCCAGCTCCCGTGACACCGGCTGGCACCGAACCGGGGACGTCGGCCATCTCGATGAGGAGGGCCGCCTGTGGATCGGCGGCCGTCTCGCGCACGTGATCACCACGGGCGGCGGGCCACTCGCGCCGGTTGGTGTGGAGCAGGCGGTCATGTCGCTTGATTCAGTCCGTCAGGCGGCCTGCGTGGGTGTCGGTCCGCAAGGCGTCCAGCAGGTCGTCGTGATCGCCGTGACCGACGACTACCGCACCGGCCTCGCCGGCTTGCCGCTGATCGACGCCGTGCGAAGCGTTGCCGGTGTGCCAGTGGCGGCGGTACTCGAGCGGCGCGAGCTGCCGGTCGACATCCGTCACAACAGCAAGGTCGATCGCACCGAGCTGGCAGCCTGGGCGGAGAAGCTCCTGGCCGGTCGGGGAAGCGTCGCGTGAAGGTCCTCGTCACCGGTGGGCGTGGGCTCCTTGGCGGTGCCGTCGTTCGCGAACTGGTCAGTCGTGGCCATGAGGTCACGTGCCTGCAGCGCACGACCGCAGGCCACGGACCCGCGGTGCGTGAGGTGCTCGGTGACGTCACCAGCGCAACGGACGTCGCAGCGGCTGCGCTCGAGTGCGCGGCCGTGGTGCACCTGGCGGCCAAGGTGTCGATGCAGGGGGAGTGGGCTGACTTCGAGCGCGTCAATGTCGAGGGCACTCGCACTGTCCTGCAGGAAGCGCGCAAAGCAGGCGTCGGGCGGCTCGTGTTCGTGTCGTCGCCGTCGGTGGCGCACGCCGGCCATGCGCTCATCGGCGCGGGTGCCGAGCCGGCGGACCCTGAGGGCGCGCGGGGCAACTACGCGCGCAGCAAGGCCATCGCCGAGCGGCTCGTCCTCGCCGACGAAGCGCTCGCGACCGTAGCCGTCCGACCGCACCTGGTCTGGGGTCCGGGCGACACCCAGTTTGTGGCGCGGATCGCCGAGCGCGCGAAGCGCGGCAGGCTGGTCTATGTCGACGACGGTGCCGCGCTGATCGACACCACCTACGTTGACAACGCGGCCGACGCGATTGCGCAGGGGTTGGATCGATGCGAGGAGCCTGAAGTCCGGGGTCGCGCCTTCGTTGTCACCAACGGAGAGCCCCGGACCGTTCGGGAGATCCTGTCGCGCATCGCCGTGGCGGCCGGGGCGCTGCCGCCAAGCAGGGGCATTCCGTTCGCAGCTGCGCGCGCGGCGGGGAGCCTCGTCGAGGCGGCCTGGCGACGGGGGGATCGCACCGACGAGCCTGCGTTGTCGGCGTTCGTGGCCGAGCAGCTGGCCACGGCGCACTGGTTCGACCAGCGGGCGACCTGGGCAGCGTTGGACTGGCAGCCCCGGGTCAGCCTGGCCGAGGGGTTCGCGAGGCTCGCCGCCAGCATGTGAGGCCGGTCACGTGTCATGGGGCCGTCGGCGTGGCGGATATCGGTTTTCTGCCCGGCATCCCCGATAATTTCGCAGGTAAGGCTCGCATTACCCCGCAACAGCAGAAGGCCCCTCGAAGTATGAGTTCGAGGGGCCTTGCTGTGGAAGCGCCCAACCCACCGCCCGATTTCTCAGGGCATCCGCTCTAGGTGCAGATCGCGGTGCTCACCCCACGTTTCCGTGGCGTCGGCGTGGCCGTTATCGCTTCCTCGAACATCTCCGTCTTCGCCAGCCCCGCCAGCACTCGGGACCCTTCAAGTCCTCCCCGAGAGGAGTTCTCGTCGTATGGCTCGTCTTCCTTGTTCGACCCGCCCCTTGCGGTGCGGTAGGTAAGTTCTACTCGCGTTCATGAAGGTGTTGCAAGCGGTTCGGCAAAAGTTTTTGAGGAAATCCTGACCCTCGATTCACGTTGCCGTCTTTTGATCGCTCTCGTCACACGCGTACTGCTTCGACGGCTCTCAACTGGCCTGTCGGCGGAAGAAGTCAGCGATGAGCATGCCGAACTCGTCGGCATGCTCGATCTGGGTCCAGTGGCCGCATCGACCGTAGACGTGCAACTGCGCATCGTCGATAAGTTCAAGCAGCGCAAGGGAATTTGCCATCGGGATGACCTGGTCGTCGCGTCCGTGGACCACCAGCGTCGGGTGCGTGATGGTGCGGATCGCCTCGGCCGGATGCGTCATCGCATCGACGGCCGCCTGACGTGGGGCGGGGAACATCGCGGCGAAGGCTTCCTGCACTCCAGGACGAATGCTGGCGCGATACCGCAATTCGGCCAGGTCGCCGCCGGTGAGTGCGGTGTCGTAGGCGAACAGGTGAAGAAGCGCCTGCATGTTCGCCACGGACGGCTGGTAGCCCCAGACCGCGTCGAGGCCCGGCGTGATGTCGAACGGCACTCCGACAGAGCCCATCAGCACCAGTCGGTTGACTCGCTCGGGGTGGCGAATCGCGAGCGAGAGCGCCAAGGATCCGCCGAACGAGTTGCCGACGACGTGCGCCTTCTCGATGCCCAGGGCGTCGAGGACCCCGATCGCGTGGTCGGTCCAGGTGTCGAGGTCGTACGTGACCCCCTCGGGCCGCTCCGTGAAGCCGAACCCGACGATGTCGGGGGCAACCACCCGGAACTCCTCGGCCAACGCCGGGATGACCAGACGCCAGTTCGCCCACGCCGTCACGCCCGGGCCGGAGCCGTGAAGCAGCAGGATCGGATCGCCGGACCCGAGGTCATGCAGGTTGGTGGCGATTCCGCCGGTCACGATCGTCGTGCCGACTTCAGGGGACGCAGGACTGGTCATAGGTGCATTCTCGTTGCTGACAGGATTGAAGGATGGCGCGGTATCGCTGGGGCCCGGTCGTGCTGCTGGAGGCTGCCAACGCCGCATCGGGGGTCGCCAACGCGATCGTCATGATCGTGATCCCCTGGCTTGTCCTGGAGACGACGGGATCGGCCGCGTCTGCCGGCCTGGTCGTGGCAGCGGCATCCCTCCCGGGCATCATCGTCTCGCCGCTCGTGGGGTTCGCCGTCGACCGTTTCGGGCGGCGCATCGTCAGCATCGTCTCGGACATCCTGTCCGCCTTGTCGGTGGCGGCGTTTCCCGTGGTGGCGCTGCGGCAGGACCTCACGCTGCCATGGATCCTCGCCCTTGCCGTCCTGGGGGCGACTTTCGACCCGGCCGGCCTCACGGCCCGGAAGTCGCTCCTGCCGGACGTGGCGTCCGCCTCCGGATTCTCGCTCGACCGCCTGAACGGCATCCATGAGGGAGTCTTCGGTGTGGGGTGGGCCATTGGCCCAGCCCTGGGCGCTTTACTCATCGGACTCGTGGGCCCGACCAGCGCCTTCTGGGTCCCCTTCGGGCTCTTCGTGTTCGCGATCCTCATGATTGTGGTCCTGCGGGTCGGCGACGCCGGTCAGGAGGCGCGACGCGCCGCCGGTGGTGAGCATGTCGGCGCGTGGGAGGGGCTGGTGCTGGGAGCCCGCGTGCTGTGGCACGACCGGGCGCTGAGAGCGATCACCCTGGCCCTTATGGTGCTGGCCGCGGTGTACTTGCCGACGGAGTCCATCGTGCTGCCCGCGTACTTCGAAGGCCTGGGCGAGCCCACCAGCCTTGGCCTCCTTGTCTCGGTGATGTCCATCGGCACCATCGTCGGCGCGTTCGGATACGGGTGGCTGGCCAACCGGTTCACCCGCTATCAGCTTGCCCGCGCGGTCCTCATCGGGACATCGATGGCGATTGTCCCGCTCGCGCTGCTGCCACCACTGCCCGTCATGATCGCCGCGGGCTTCCTCCTTGGCCTGGCCTGGGGACCTTTCTCGCCACTGATGAACACCCTCGTCCAGCGACGGGTGCCCGCCGACGCGCAGGGCCGCGTCTATGGCGTGCAGATGTCGCTCTTCTACGCTGCCCCGCCGATGGCGTACCTCATCACCGGGTGGAGCGTCGAGACCTTCGGGGTGCAGGTGACGTATCTCGCGCTGGCCGTCGTCCTCGCTGCCACCTCAATCGGGGTCCTGTTCGTGCCCAGCATTCGAGACATCGACAACTAGGGTCTGGTCATGCGTCGACGGCTGCTGGGGTCCGTGAGTGCGTTCGCGGTCCTCGTGCTCGCCACCGGGTGCGGCGGCGGGGGTGACGATGCCGCGACGGGGCTGGCGGATGATGCCACTGTCACCTACACCTTCCGTGACGCGTCCGTGCCCCCTCCCTTCCATCGCAGCGTCACGCTCACCGTCGCCCGAGACACCAGCCGCATCGTGATCGACAGCTACGGCGACGTGCTGGCCGACACGAGCGTCGCGACACCTCCGGACGTTTGGGCTGAGCTGGGCACCTCGATCGACGAGATCTCTCACCTCACCCCTTCACCGCCGGGGGAGGGGTGTACGGGCGGCACAGGGCGCAGCGTGACGGTCGTTTCCGGTACGCAGACGCTGGCCGACGTGGACGTGGAGTTCTGCGCGAACTCCAACGCCGGTCTCGATTCGGCCATGGATGCGTGGATCAAGCCCGCCCGGGATCTGTTCCCCTCGACCGAGGAGCTCGCCCCGCCGGACAAGGGCTGAGGACGGTTGCTTGGATGGGGCGGTGCCCGGTCGCGACTTCTCCTTCGAGATCGTTGATTCCGTGCGCGCCGGCGTCGACGACGCCGGGGCCCGCGCCGGAGTCATCCACACGCCGCACGGCGAGATCAGCACACCGGCATTCACTCCGGTGGGCACCAAGGCGACCGTCAAGGCCGTCCTTCCCGAGACGATGCGCTCCCTCGGGGCCCAGGTCGTCCTCGCCAACGCCTATCACCTCTACCTGCAGCCGGGCGCCGACATCGTCGACGAGGCAGGCGGGGTCGCAAGATTCATGAACTGGCGCGGCCCGACCATCACCGACAGCGGGGGATTCCAGGTGCTGTCCCTGGGGGTCGGATTCAAGAAGATCCTCGCGATGGATGCCAAGACAGTGCGTTCGGATGACGTGATCGCGGCGGGCAAGGACCGGCTCGCACATGTCGACGATGACGGGGTCACCTTCAAGTCGCACGTGGACGGCTCGATGCATCGGTTCACGCCCGAGGTGTCGATGCAGGTACAGCATCAGTTGGGCGCCGACATCATCTTCGCGTTCGACGAGTGCACCACCTTGCTCAACACCCGTGAGTATCAGGAGCGGTCGGTCGACCGCACCCATCGATGGGCCGAGCGATGCATCTTCGAGCACGAGCGCCTGACGCTCGAGCGGTCGCATCGCCCGTATCAGGCACTGTTCGGGGTGGTGCAGGGCGCGCAGTACGAGGATCTTCGGCGGCGAGCAGCGAGTGGCCTGGCCCAGCTGCCCTTCGACGGCTTCGGCATCGGCGGAGCGCTGGAGAAGGACAACCTCGGCACCATCGTCCGCTGGGTCACTGAGGAACTCCCCGATGACAAGCCCCGTCACCTGCTGGGTATCGGCGAGGCCGACGACGTGTTCACCGCGGTGGCCAACGGCGCCGACACGTTCGACTGCGTCGCGCCGTCGCGGAACGCCCGCAACGGAACCGTCTTCCACCCAACGAAACGCTTCCACATCACCAACGGCCGCTATCGCCGCGACTTCAACCCGATCGACGACACGTGCGACTGCTACACCTGCGCGAACTACACCCGCGCCTACCTGCACCACGTGTTCAAGTCCAACGAGATGATCGCCTCGACCCTCGCGACCATCCACAACGAGCGCTACATCATCCGACTGATCGAACGGATCCGGCAGAGCATCCTCGACGGCACGTTCTCCGTTGAGCGCGAGCATGAGGCCCGCTCGACGGACTAGCCGTTGACCGTCGCCGGGGGAAGGCCATAGGTGGGTTCCCGACGCTTCACCCAGCGAATTGTCGGGTAGGTGATCGGCAGCAGGACGACCTCGAGCAGCGTCTTGTACAGGTATCCGACGAGGACGTAGTTCCAGAATTCGGCTCCGGTAATGACCCCGTAGAAGGCGATGGTGCAGAACACAAGCGTGTCGGCGAACTCGCCGACCACAGTTGACCCGATCAGGCGCAGCCACAGCTTGCGCTCCTTGGTGCGCTCCTTGATCTTGACTAGGACGTAGGCATTCAGGAGCTGGCCGACCAGGTAGCCGCAGATGCTGGCGAGCACGATCCGCGGCACGAAGCCGAGCACGGCCTCGAAGGCCTCCTGGTTCTCGTATCCGTCGGCGGGCGGCGAGATCTGCACAAAGAAGAACGTCAAGGCCGCGAGGATCGACATCGTGAAGCCCAGCAGGATCGCCCTTCGCGCGGCCCTGAGGCCGTAGACCTCGCTGAGCACGTCGCCGATGATGTATGTCAGCGGGAAGAGGAACGCGCCGCCGTCGGTGATGAGGGGACCGAAGGCGATGAGCTTCGTGGCGCCGACGTTCGAGATCAGCAGCAAGGCGACGAAGACGCCGACGATCATGGGGTACAGGCCTGGCCCAGGAATCGCGAAGTGGACGCGTTCCTGCGCATCGTCGACGGCGGGACGAGCGTTCATGTTGCGCCCCCGGCAGGATTCGAACCTGCGACCTTCGGTACCGGAAACCGGCGCTCTATCCCCTGAGCTACGGGGGCTCGGGCCTGCACAGGCTACCAGCGGGGCGTCGCCGCCCCGCGCGGCCGTCGTCGGCAAGGATGGGGGCGTGATGCGCCGCCTGCAGCCCCTGATCGAGTGGGGTCAGCGACTCTCGCTGGACTACCAGCGCAACCGCACGTCCCTGGCCGCCGGAGGGTTGGCGTACTTCGTTGCCCTGTCCATCGCGCCCGCGGCCCTCGCCTTCGGTGCGTTCGCAGGCCTCTTCCTGGACCCGGCAGAAGTGCGGTCGGCGCTCGAGAATCTCGTGGCCCGAGCGCCGGGGACGATCTCCGGCGCTCAGGGTGCGATCGACTCCCTGGTGAACCTCGTCGAGGGAGCCTCCGCCAGCACGTTCACGATCACGACCATCGTCAGCGTGTTGATCGCCGTCTACGCCGCATCCAAGGTGGTCTTCGGCCTGCGGATGGCCATGAACACGACGTTCGGCCTGATCGAGACTCGGGGTGGGCTCATCGAGCGGGCGATTTCGGCGGTCATCACGCTCGTCGGGCTCGTGGCATCGGTGGTGATCGTCGTGATCCTCACGGTGCTGCCACGAGTCCTGTCATGGCTCGGCGTCGACGGGTTCTCGCTGTCGACGGGGAGCTGGTTCCTCGACTGGTTCATCGTCGTTGCCCTGGTGTACCTCGCGGTGCGCTGGGTAATGCACCACGCGCCCAACCACGGCAGTCCGGTTCCATGGACGTCGCCCGGGGTCGGTCTCGCCACCGCGGGCATCGTGGCCGCCACCATCGGTGTCGGGATCTACGCGCGCTATTCGGCCAGCCTGGGCGCTGCCGTCCTCCTCTTCGGGACGGCGATCGTCATCCTGCTGTGGCTCTACCTGAGCTTCGTTGCCTTGCTGTGGGGAGCGATCATCGAGGCGGACCGTCAGCGCTCTGCCGCCTCAGCCGAGGACAGTGAGTCGGACTAGGACGAGAACCAGCGCGGCGGTCCGGCGATGAAGGCCGTCACGAAGGCCGCGATGGCCCCGCCGATCCCGGCCGACACTGCGCTGGTGAAGGGGAGGATCAGGCCGACGAACCACGTGGCCGCTCCAAGGCCCACAGCGGCGATGACCGAGAAGGCCAGGCGGCCGGCACCCGAGGCTTCGGTGGTGGCCGGGGTGTTCTTCTTCTTCTCGACGCTCGCGTCGGGCTTGGCGCTCGAGGTCGCGTTAGTCGCGTCGATCTCGCGGAGGAGTCGTTCGATCTCGTCGTCAGCCATACGCCAATTGTGCCCCGATCTACGAGATTGGGCATAAGCGGGAGGTTTGGCGGGCGCCTGCGCGGGGAATCACGCTTGTGTCGGCCCCGCAGGTCGGGGGGCTTGGGAGGGTCGGCACAGAAGTGGGGCCCCGCCTTCGGGCGGGGCCCCACGTCAAGTTCGGGCGGCGCTTAGGTGAGGCGGACGTTGTCGGCCTGCGGTCCCTTCGGACCCGAGACGATGTCGAACTCGACGGCCTGGTTCTCCTCAAGGGAGCGGTAGCCATCGGACTGGATTGCGGAGTAGTGGACGAAGACGTCCGGTCCGCCGTCGGACTGGGCGATGAAGCCGTAGCCCTTCTCAGAGTTGAACCACTTCACGGTTCCTTGAGCCATTTCGCACATTCTCCTTGCGGGTACTTCATGTCGGACGGTTGCCCGGCATGCGGCTAGCCGTTCGAACCGTCGTCCCGTATCTGTGCTCGTGCTCAGAAAAACAGAAACCCGCCGCAGGGGCGGGCATCTCAGAACTTTGGTGCTGATGTGGCCTTGCCTAGGGGGAATGGTAGCCAATCACGATCGTCCGGGTCCGGAAATCCGACCGGGACCCCACGAAATCGTGAGGTCCCGGTCGGTACACCGAATCGCAATCAGACGATGCGGACCTTGTCGGCCTGGGGACCCTTGGGGCCCTGGACGACGTCGTACTCGACGGCCTGGTTCTCGTCGAGCGAGCGGTAGCCATCGGACTGGATTGCGGAGTAGTGGACGAAGACGTCCGGGCCGCCGTCGGCCTGGGCGATGAAGCCAAAGCCCTTCTCAGCGTTGAACCACTTGACGGTTCCTTGAGCCATGATGCGTATTCCTTTTCACGAACTGAACATGCCAAACGGTTGCTGGGCATGGGCCTTAACCCGTTGAGCGTAGCCCCCCTAGGCACAAATGTCAGATTTCCCGTGTCGATAGGCTCACACAGTGACCCCGGAGGAGCTTGCCGACGCTGTGACCCGCATTGTGGGCGCGGTCGCTGATTCGCTCGAAATCGACCGTGCACAGCTCCCTGAGGTGCGGATCGAGCGCCCCAAGTCCCGCGATCATGGCGATTACGCCACCAACGTCGCCCTTGCCCTGGCCAGGCTGGCCGGTATGCCCCCGCGTGATCTTGCGGCCCTTCTTGCCGAGCGCTTGAGGGAGGAACCGGGCATCGCATCGGTGGAGATCGCTGGGCCGGGGTTCATCAACGTGCGCTTCGACTCCGCCGCCCAGGGCGACCTCGCCCGCATCGTCGTGGTTGCTGGCCGGGCCTGGGGGCACGGAACGGCGCTCGCCGGACGGGTGGCCAACGTCGAGTTCATCTCCGCGAACCCGACCGGTCCGATCCACCTCGGGCACACCCGCTGGGCCGCGGTAGGCGACGCGATCGCCCGGGTGCTCGAGGCCGCTGGTGCCAAGGTCGCGCGCGAGTTCTACGTCAACGACCGCGGCATCCAGATGGACAGGTTCGGTGCTTCGGTGATGGCGGCGGCCAACGGCCGCCCGGTCCCCGAGGACGGGTATCACGGGGCCTACATCCCCGACCTCGCAGCCGAGATCGTGGACGCCGATCCGTCGATCACGTCGCTTCCTGAAGACCAGCAGGGGGTCGCGTTCCGTGAGGCCGCCTATGCCCGGCAGCTGGAACAGCAGCGGAAGGTCCTTGGCCTCTTCCGGACGCACTTCGACGTCTGGGCGTCCGAGCGCGCGCTCCACGAGTCTGGTGCCGTCGAGCGCGGCCTGGCGAAGCTTCGCGAGCAGGGGCACGTCTTCGAGCTGGACGGCGCCGTCTGGCTGCGTACCACCGACTTCGGCGACGACAAGGACCGCGTGCTGATCAAGGCGGACGGTGAGTACACCTACTTTGCCTCTGACACCGCCTACTACGTCGACAAGCGGGCACGTGGCTTCGACCTCAACATCTACCTGCTGGGTGCCGATCACCATGGCTACGTCAATCGACTTCGTGCCGTGGCCGCCTGCGCGGGCGACGACATGGACGAGAACGTCGAGGTCCTGATCGGCCAACTGGTGAAGATCACCCGCGATGGCGAGGAAGTCAAGCTCTCCAAGAGGGCCGGAAACATCGTCACTCTCGAGGACTTGGTCGACGAGGTCGGAGTGGATGCCGCTCGGTACACGCTCGCGCGCTACCCCGTCGACTCGCCGCTGACTCTCGACATCGCGGAGATGATCAAGGCGACGAACGACAACCCGGTCTTCTATGTGCAGTACGCGCACGCCCGCATCGCGTCGGTGCTGCGCAACGCGGAGGAGCTCGGCATCGACTGGCGCAACCTCGAGTTCGATCCTGCCCTTCTCGACCACGAGCAGGAGAACAACCTTCTGGGCATGGTGGGGGAGTTCCCGCGCGTGGTGGCCAGCAGTGCGGAGTTGCGCGAGCCGCATCGGGTCGCCCGTTACCTCGAGGACCTCGCGACCGCGTATCACCGCTTCTACGACGTGTGCTGGGTTCTGCCGCGGGGCGATGAGGAGCTGGCTGGCATCCACGTCGCCCGGCTGTGGCTGTGCGCGGCGGCCCGTCAGACCTTTGCGAACGGACTCGACCTGCTAGGAGTGAGCGCGCCCGAGCGCATGTAGCGATGGGCGTCCCCGACGTTCTGTGTGGATATATCCGATAAGTAGCCACACGCCGAAGACGCGCTTCCGCACGAGTCCGACGCCGTGCGTGCAACCAAGTGGCCGCTAGTCCTCGCGCGTAAAACCGTTGGTATCCAAGGATTGTTTCGGGGCAGGGTCTGGAGCGCTGGTGCGTCTGCCATGAGCGGACTCGACTCCGACTGGGTTCTGGTGGGACTTAGGTCCGCCGTTCGGCGGCCTTGAAGCGCGTACCGTTGTATTCGTGCGAAAGCCGATTCTGGGCCTGATCGCGCTGCCACTGCTATTGCTGGCGGCGTGTTCTACCGCGCCCACGTCGGCACCCGAGTCGTCAAGCAGTCCGTCGAGCGTCTCCGTGCTGCCTATGCCGGGGCGCCTGCCGATCATGGCCGATGGGCTCAACGTGCCGTGGGCTGTGGGCGGACTGCGCATCGAGCGTGATGGCACCAAGACCAACTTCAAGGGCGAGTGGCCCACTGTGCACTTCAGCGCTCTGCGCCTCTGGGACTCCCGCACCGCGTGGCTCGACCTTGAGCCGGCAAAGGGTATGTGGGCGTTCGGTCACCTCGACGATCTCGTTGCGAAGGCGGAGACCAACCAGATTCCGAGCATCCTGATGGTCCTCGGTGGCACACCGACCTGGGCCGCGAGCAAGGTCCTTCCGACTGATGCGGCGTGGATGGGGCCGGGCTCGGCCTCGATGCCGGCGAGCCTCGACGACTGGCGCACCTATGTGTCCACGGTCGCGGCCCGCTACAAGGGCAGGATCGCGGCGTACGAGATCGGCAACGAGCCCAACTTCCTGACCTACTGGTCGGGAACCCCGACGGAGTACCGCGACTTCGTCGCGACTGCTGCGGAGGCGATCCGCGCGGCCGATCCGGAGGCGACGATCGTCATGTCCGGCGGCATCATCCGGAACAAGTGGGACGTCCTGAGGCTCGAGCCCTGGCTGGCGGCCACCGCGCCGCTCGCAGCATCGAACGCGGTCGACGGCCTCGCACTCCACATCTACCCGGCCAGCAAGGCCATGACCTCGTCTCCGGCGCTGGTGAAGTCACTGGTCCGCCAGGTCAACAAGGCGGGCTGGGGTCGGCTGCCGCGTTGGGTCACGGAGATCAACGTGACGGATGCGGCGGCCCAGCCAGCGGCAGTTCAGGTCAAGGACGTCCGCGATCTGGTGCAGTCGGCGCAGGTCAACGGGTTCGAGCGGCTGTACTGGTACGCGTGGACCGATCTCGGGCCGGCGGACCTGATTCAGTTCCATCCCGGCGAGGAGGGTGCGGCCGCTCTCGAGGTCGTGAACGATGACGGACCCGTCGGCCCGGATGGCAACGTCGACGGCGACGGGGACGGCGCCGAGACCTCCGGCAACTAATACCTGCGGCAACTACAGCAGGTCGCGCGCGGTCTTCGGTCGGCGACCGCTCCACCGCCAGCGCTCGCGCAGGCTCGCCCCACGTGGTCGACGACCAGCGGCGCGGGCGGCAGTCCAGGCTGCGTCCACGTCGTCGTCGGTGACGACAGTCAGCGGGTTGTACGACACATCGGCGGTCAACCGCGCGACGCGGGCGAGGTCGGTGTCGTGGGCGGCCTCTGCCACCCCGACGGCCACGTCGGGGGACGCGCTGACCGGCAGGGGCCGGTCGTAACGGGCTCGTCGAAGCCGCACCCACGTCCACGCGCCGGCGATGCGGTTGCCCCGTGATCCACGGCGGAGCCCGCGCCTGGTCCTGGCCCACAGTGCGGCCACCAGCAGGCGCCACGCGAGGAGCGCCAGCAGCACCAGGAGCGCGAGTGCAAGCAGTCCCGCAGCGATCAGCAGCAGAAGTCGCAGGATCGGGTTGATCGGCTTCTCGGCGACCACCGGAGTGGTCGTGGGCGTCGGTGTGGGTGTGACCGTAGGCGTGGGCGTGATGGTCGGGGTTGGCGTGGGCGTGATGGTCGGCGTCGGGGTTGGTGCGGGCGTGATGGCAAGCGTTCGGGTGGGGAGCACGCTCGCCGTCGCCGATGGCGGCGTGGGCGGGGTGATCAGCACCGGCGGCGGGGTGACCAAGGGCGGCGTGCGGCTCGGGGTCGGCAGGGGCGGAACCGACGTGGGTGGCGTGGCCGTTGGAGTCGGCGTGGGAGTCACGGTGGGGGTCACCGTCGGAGTCGCGGTCGGCGGCGCGATCGTCGGGCCGGCTCCGGGTACGGTCCACGGCGTCCCGTACACGGCCCCGAGCAGGAGCAGCCCGGCCACGCCCGCGAGACCGACCACGATCATCGTCGAGGCGACGGCACGGCGGCGGCGCGTCTCGGAGAGGTCGTCGCGGGTGTACGCCCCGAGCATCGCGAGGGTGAGGAGCGCGGCGACCGTCCATAGGCCGACCAGCCACACGGCCTGCCCCGCCGCGCCAAGCCCGAGGGCGCCGCCGAGCAGCATCAAGGATGCGGCGAGCATCGTCAACGGTGTCCGGGTGTGGAGCAGGATCGCCATGGCCGCGCTCACTCCGCAGGCCATCAGCGAGGCGCGGACGATCGGCCCGGCCGAGTTACCGCCAAGCGTGCTCGCAAGGAACGGGACGGCAGCGGTGAACAGGACGCCGAGGAGCATCGCGACTGGAACGTGGCGCGCCCGAGCGAGACCGCCCACGGCCAGGCACGTCAGTGTCGAGCCGACGATGACCCAGATGGCCAGGCCCTGGAACGAGAGCACTTGGGCGAAGGCGATCCAGGCGACCGCCAGTGTCGGGAACGGCGCCCACGAGGAACGGTGACCGCTCATCCGTGCCCGAC
>JBAXSI010000159.1:0-2549 GCA_037130755.1 Actinomycetes bacterium | reverse complement strand
TCGGCATCGAGGGGATGCTCCTGGGCGGCGCGTTCACCGGCGTGGTCATCGGCTCGATCTGGGGTGACTGGCAGGGCCTGGTCGCTGCGACGCTCACCGGTGGCCTGCTCGCCCTGCTGCTGGCCGTCCTGGCGATCAAGTTCAAGGTCGACCAGATCATTATCGGATTCGTCATCAACATCTTCGTGCTCGGCCTGACATCGTTCCTGTCCACGCAGGTCCTGGTGCCACACCCGGAACTCAACGACGCCCCGGTGTTCCCGGCTGTTCCGATCCCCGGGCTCAGCACGATCCCGATCATCGGACCGATGTTCTTCAACCAGACGATCATCGTCTACACCGGCTATGTGCTGATTCTCTCCGTGACGTACCTGCTGTTCCGCACTCGCTGGGGCCTGCGCACTCGCGCCGTTGGCGAGAACCCGACCGCGGCCGACAGCCTTGGCATCAGCGTGTCGAAGGTGCGCTACCTGGCCGTCCTCTACGGCGGACTGGTCGGCGGTTTCGCCGGCGCCTGGTTCACGATCGGCACCGTCGGCCGCTTCGACCAGAACATGACGGCCGGCCGCGGCTTCATCGGCCTGGCGGCCATGATCTTCGGTGGCTGGAACCCGATCGGTGCGTTCTTCGCGGCGCTCATCTTCGGGTTCTTCGACTCGCTGCAGCAGAAGTTCGCCGTCATCGGGACGATGATCCCGTCGGAGTTCCTCGCGATGCTGCCGTACCTGGTGACGATCATCGTCGTGGCCGGACTCATCGGCCGTCGCCGGCCGCCGGCCGCCGATGGCGTGCCCTACGAGAAGGAGTAGCCCGCCATGGCGGACATCGATTGGGCCGCACTGGACCAGGCGGCCATCGAGATCATGGGCAAGGCGTACGCGCCCTATTCGCGATTCAAGGTAGGCGTGGCCGGTCTCATGGACGACGGACGCATCGTTGTCGGGTGCAACGTCGAGAACGCCTGCTACGGCATCGGGTTGTGTGCGGAGTGCGGCATGGTGTCGAGCATCCACGCCACCGGCGGCGGCAAATTGGTTGCGGTGTCCTGCGTCGACCAGCACGGCAATTCGCTGATGCCGTGCGGCCGGTGCCGGCAGTTGCTCTGGGAGAACGGCCGCCGGACCACGCTCCTGAAGACCCCTGAGGGGATCCTCCCGATGAGCGAGATCCTGCCGCAGGCGTTCGGCCCCGATGACCTCGTCGAGCGCGCGGAGGAAGTGGGCTCCCATGGTTGAGCCGTACGCCGCTGTCGACATCATCAAGGCCAAGCGCGACAAGAACGTCCTCACGCACGATCAGATCGCCTGGGTCGTCGATGCGTACACCCGCGGCGTCGTGGCCGACGAGCAGATGTCGGCGCTGGCCATGGCGATCCTCCTCAACGGGATGACCGACGAGGAGATCGTCCAGTGGACGAACGCCATGATCAACTCCGGCGAGCGGATGGACTTCAGCAGCCTGCCGCGCCCGACGGTCGACAAGCACTCCACGGGTGGTGTGGGCGACAAGATCACGCTTCCGCTCGTACCGGTGGTGGCGGCGTGCGGGGGAGCCGTCCCGCAGTTAAGTGGTCGCGGCCTCGGGCACACCGGCGGAACGCTCGACAAGATGGAGTCCATCCCCGGCTGGCGCGCGCAGCTGTCGAATGAGGAGATGCTGGCGGTTCTGACCGACGTCGGCGGCGTCATCTGCGCTGCCGGCGATGGCCTGGCTCCCGCCGACCGCAAGCTCTACGCGCTGCGCGACGTCACCGGAACGGTCGAAGCGATCCCGCTGATCGCCAGCAGCATCATGAGCAAGAAGATCGCCGAGGGTGTCGGGGGACTGGTCCTGGACGTCAAGACCGGGTCCGGTGCCTTCATGTCCGATCCTGCGATGGCACGCAAGCTGGCCGAGACGATGGTGCGGCTGGGCAAGGACGCAGGCGTCAACACGCGCGCGCTCATCACGGCGATGGACGTGCCCCTGGGCATGGCCGTCGGCAATGCGCTGGAGGTGGCCGAGTCGGTCGAGGTGCTCGCCGGTGGCGGGCCCGAGGACGTGATCGAGCTGACCCTCATCCTCGCGCGGGAGATGCTCGACCTTGCGGGCATCACCGATGTGGATCCGGCGGAGACCCTGCGTGATGGACGAGCGATGGACGCCTGGCGGCGCATGGTGGCCGCCCAGGGCGGCGACCCGGATGCGCCGCTGCCGGGCGCCCGCGAGTTCACGGTCGTCCACGCCGAGTCAGATGGGATCGTCACCTCGATGGATGCGAAGGCGGTCGGAGTGGCCGCCTGGCGCCTGGGCGCCGGCCGTGCGCGCAAGGAGGATCCGGTGGCCCCCGGGGCGGGCATCACGCTGCGCGCCAAGCCAGGCGACGTCGTGCATCAAGGCGATGCATTGATGACCCTGTACACCGACGAAGCGCCCAGATTCGCGCTGGCCCTCGAGGCCCTTGAGGGCGCTGTGAGCGTCGGGCCGGTGGGCTCTACGATTGAGCGACTTCCGCTGATCATCGACCGGCTCACCTAGCCGGACGACCCGAAAGGACACCCGTGAGCGAG
>JBAXSI010000158.1:0-2562 GCA_037130755.1 Actinomycetes bacterium | reverse complement strand
TATGCACCCGCCTGGGATGCGGTCGGCCACAACGAGGCGCTGGTGGCGGAGGCGATCGGCAGCTACGACGGCGAGGCGGACCTGACCAAGGTGCTGGTCACGACCAAGGGCGGCATCACCCGTGGCGAGGGCGAGACATGGGAGCGAGACTCGTCGGTGGACGGGCTGAGGGCCGCTTGCGAGGACAGCCTCGCGCAGCTCGGCGTCGACATCATCGATCTCTACCAGCACCATCGGCACGACCCCGATCTCCCGTATGCCGATCAGATGCTGGCGATGAAGGCCTTGAAGGACGCGGGCCTCATCCACCGCATCGGGCTGTCGAACGCGACGCTGGACGAGCTGCACGTCGCCCTCGACGTCCTCGGCGGCACCGCCGACGACGGCGTCGTGTCGGTGCAGAACGAGTTCTCCCCCCGCTACCGCCACGATCGCGATGTGCTGGATCGGTGCACGGAGTTGGGAATCGCGTTCCTGCCGTGGTCGCCGCTCGGCGGTGCGCAGGAGGCCCGCGATGTCGGGTCGCGCTATGCCGCGTTCCGCGAGGTGGGGGAGGAGCTCGGTGCCTCACCGCAGGAGACCGTCATCGCGTGGCTCCTTGCTCTCAGCCCTGTCGTGATCCCCATCCCCGGGGCGACGCGTCCGACCACCGTCGACTCGATCGTCCGCGCTGTATCCGTGGAGTTGACGACTGATCAGTTCGCCAGACTCGAGGCCACCAGTCCGCGCGGGGAGTCGATGTACCCCGAGGACATGCCCCGCAGTCCGCTGCGCTGAGGGAAGCACTCGACGTGACAAAGACTGAGGCGACGCCGCGGCGCGTGGTGATCATCGGTGCCGGTTTCGGCGGACTGAGCTGCGCGCGCAAACTGGCCAAGAACCATGGCTACGAGGTCACGATCGTCGACCGCAACCCGTACCAGGTCTTCGCGCCACTGCTGTACCAGGTGGCGACCGGTGGGCTGCCCGAGGACGACATCGCCTACCCCGTGCGTGCTGCGGTCCCAGGCGCCACCTACCGACGTGGCGATGTCGTCAAGATCAGCGCGGATACCAAGACGCTGAGGCTCGCGGACGGCTCCGTGATTCCGTGGGACGACCTCGTACTTGCTGTCGGCAGTACGGGCACGACCTTCGGGATACCGGGCGTCGCCGAGAACTCCCTGCAGATGAAGACGATCAAGGAGGCGCGGGCGATTCGTCACCGCCTGCTGCAGACGTACGAGGACGTCGAGACGGGCCATCTCGCCAAGGAGGCGCTGCGAGTGGTCGTCGTTGGAGGTGGACCGACGGGGGTGGAGGTGTCCGGAGCTATCGCCGAGCTTCAACGGGGCATGCGTCGGGAGTTCCCGTCGATCTACTCCTCGGCCACCGTGACCCTCGTTGAAGCCGGACCACGGTTGCTCCCGTCGTTCTCGGAGAAGTCGAGCGTCCAGGCCAAGGAGGACCTCGAGCAGATCGGGGTGACCGTCAAGGTGAGCGCCGCGGTCGACCGCATGTATCCCGGAGACGTGCACCTGAAGTCCGGCGAGGTGCTCACCGCGGGGACGATCATCTGGGCCGCCGGCGTCGCTGCACCCGAGCAGTGGAAGCACCTGGGGTCGACCGATCGTGCCAACCGACTCGAAGTATCGCCGACCCTCGAACTCGGCAACTCGATCTGGGTCGTCGGCGACATCGCACACGTAAGTGGCGAGGACGGCCGACCGTTGCCGATGGTCGCCTCGGTGGCCATGCAGATGGGCCGGTACGTCGCCCGGGCGATCGTGGATCGCGATGCTGGGAAGCCGCTGAAGCCCTTCGCCTACAAGGACAAGGGCCAGATGGCGACCATTGGACGACGTCGAGCGGTGGTCGAGATGCCGAGCGGGCTGAGGCTGCACGGCGCGCCTGCATGGTTCTCGTGGCTCGGCTTGCACGTGTTCTACCTAGCCGGTGGCCGGCAACGGGTCAGCGTCATAGCGGACTGGTTCTGGAACTACATCGCGTGGGGCATCGGACCCCGCCGCACGGTGATCGACTGACTCAGGCGCTGGGTGAGGCGCTCGCGACTGGGGCAGGCGGGGTGGCGACCGGTGTCGGCGCGGGCGCAGGCGCGTTCTGAGCGACATCCTTGAGGTACTGCCCGTAGGGCACGAAGCACTGGGCCGATCGACGGCCTTCCTGCCAGCCGCGCTTGGTCGGCCAGATGCCCCACCAGCCCGGGAACTCGATCCTGCCGTCGTACTTCTTGCCCATGTTCTCGCAGAGTTTCCGTGTGCTCTTCTCGACGGACGTCTTGCCGGGGAACTTCGACCCCGCTCCACCGAGTTCCTTGTCGAGGACCTTGATCCAGTTGTGCTTGGCGTCCTTGCACGGATAGGCGGACGTCTTCGTCGCGCTCGGCTCCTTCGGCGTGCAGAAGTTGAAGACGTCCGCGGGGTTGGCTGCAACGAAGGCCGGCGCCGTGCCGGTGAACGGCTTCAGCTCCAGGCCGCCCTGCAGCACGATGTCGCATCGCATCCACCGCTCGCCGGCGGCCCACTGGGCGTCGGTGGGGAACAGCGGGACGATCAGCCAGCG
>JBAXSI010000157.1:0-2686 GCA_037130755.1 Actinomycetes bacterium | reverse complement strand
TGGTAGTCCGCGTACGCCTGGTAGAACTCGAGCATCGTGAACTCCGGCGAGTGCGTGCGATCGGCACCCTCGTTGCGGAAGTTCCGGTTGACCTCGAACACTCGCTCAAGTCCGCCGACGACGGCGCGCTTGAGGAACAGCTCCGGCGCGATGCGCAAGAACACGTCGATGTCGAACGCGTTGGAGTGCGTGACGAACGGCCGCGCCGTGGCGCCACCGTGCATCGTCTGCAGCATCGGGGTCTCGATCTCGAGGTAGCCGCGGCGCGACAGGCTCTGCCGGATCGACGACACGACGGCCACGCGCGTGCGCGCCACCTGCTGAGCCTCGGGTCGAACGACGAGGTCGACGTAGCGCTGACGGACGCGCGTCTCCTCGTTGAGCGGCTTGTGCGCGACGGGCAGCGGGCGAAGGGACTTGGCGGCCATTCGCCACTCATCGGCCAGCACGGAGAGCTCGCCACGCTTGGAGGTGATGACCTCACCGGCGACGAACACATGGTCGCCGAGGTCGACGAGGTCCTTCCAGTCGGCGAGCTGCTGCTCGCCCACATTGGCCAGCGAGATCATGGCCTGGATCTCGGTCCCGTCGCCTGCCCGCAGCGTCGCGAAGCACAGCTTGCCGGTGTTGCGGGAGAAGATGACGCGGCCGGCGATGCCGACCTTCTCACCGGTGGCCGTGTCCTCCGGCAGGTCCGGATGGGCCGCGCGGACCTCCGCGATGGTGGTCGTGATGGGCAGGCCGATGGCGTAGGGCTCCATGCCCCTGCTGGCGAGGGCCTCACGCTTCTCGCGCCGGATCCGGATCTGCTCGGGCAGGTCGTCTTCGGGTTCGGCGAGGGCCGCGTCGGCCGCATCGGTGGTCACAACGACCAAGGCTATTCGATGGCGCGAGCGCGCCTGACACGCCCAATAGGCTGGCGCGGTGATCTCAGCACCTCACGGGTGGCCCGCGCCAGGGCCCATCGAGGGTGTCATCTTCGACATCCACTCCACCCTCGTCGACCAGGGCGACGCCGATCAGTGGCTCGACGCGGCCCTCGCCGTCGTCCCGCACCCGATGTCCAAGGACGAGCGGGACCAGATGGTGGCCTTCCTCGACCGCATCTGGGAGGGCGCCCGGGTCACCGATCCGCAGAGCAGTCGCGACCTGTCCTTCGAGGCGCATTCGCGGGTGTTCCACGAGCTGATCGCCGGCGGACCAGGCGTCGACCGCGCTCTGGCGAACGCGCTCTACGACGTCATGCTCGACACCTGGCACGCCTACGACGACACCGTCCCCACGCTGCAGGCACTGCGCGCGGCCGGCGTTCGCACCTGCCTGCTGTCCAATGCGGGCGTGCCGATCCGCACGGTGCTCGACCGCGACGGGATCACCCCGTGGATCGACGCGGTCGTGCTCTCCTACGAGGTGGGTCACGTCAAGCCCGACCTTCGAATCTTCGAGGCCGCACTCACCGCGCTCGACCTGCCGGCCACCAGCGTGCTGATGGTGGGCGACAACGCTAACGACGACGGCGGCGGCGCGGCCATCGGGCTGCGGACACTGATCCTGCCGCGCACATCAGGTCGCGTGCATGGCCTTGCGGCCGTCACCGCGCTGGTACTCGGGATGCGCGAAGCCGGCTAGTCCGCCTCGACGTTCTTCTCGAAGACCATTCGCAGGCCGAGCAGGGTGAGGTCGGGCTCGTGGTGCGTGATCCTGCGGGATTCGTCGACGACGATCTGCGCCAGGCCCCCGGTCGCGACCACGGCCGTGACCTCGCCCAACTCGGCTGTGATGCGCTCGACCAGTCCATCGACCTGACCGGCGAAGCCGTACAGCGCGCCGGACTGCAGTGCCTCCACGGTGTTCTTGCCGATCGCCGAGCGCGGCCGCACCAACTCGACCTTGCGGAGCTGGGCTGCCCGCTGCGCGAGGGCGTCGAGCGAGATCTCGATGCCGGGCGCCAGCGCGCCGCCGAGGAACTCGCCCTTCTCCGAGACGACGTCGAGATTGGTCGAGGTGCCGAAGTCCACGACGATGCAGGGGCCACCGAACAGGTGGTGCGCGGCGATCGTGTTGACGATGCGGTCGGCACCCACCTCCTTCGGGTTGTCGGTGAGGACCGGAACGCCGGTCTTGGTGCCTGGCTCGACGATCACCGTTGGCACATCGGCGAAGTAGCGCGCAAGCATGACCCGCATCTCGCGCAGTACGGCCGGCACCGTGCTGCAAAGAGCGATGCCCGTGACTGGTGCTGACTCGGACAGCAGGCCGCGGTAGGTCAACGCCATCTCATCGGCGGTCGTTCGCGAGTCGGTCTTGATCCGCCAGGACGCGACCAGCGTCTCGCCGTCGAACATCCCGAGGACGGTATTGGTGTTGCCGACGTCGATGGCTAGCAGCACTAGGACTCCTGGCGCAGGTCGGCGCCGATGTCGAGCACGGGCGCGGAATGGGTGAGGGCTCCAACGGCAAGGTAGTCGACCCCGGTCGATGCGACCTCGGCAGCCGAGTCCAAGGTCAGTCCGCCAGACGCCTCCAGGATTGCCCGGCCCTCGTTGCGACGCACTGCCTCGCGCATGTCATCAACGGAGAAGTTGTCGAGCAGGACGAGGTCGGCACCTGCCGCCAGCACCTCGTCGAGTTGCTCGAGGGAGTCGACCTCGACCTCGACGGGAATGCCCGGGAAGCCCTTGCGCAC
>JBAXSI010000156.1:0-2686 GCA_037130755.1 Actinomycetes bacterium | reverse complement strand
ACCTTGCTGACGACGTCACTGTTGGTGGTGTTGAACGACATGTCGTTCGACTGGATGCGCGAGTAGACATCGCTCGCCGAGATCGGATCGTTCGGGTAGGCCGCCGCGTAGCGGGTCTCGGGAACGATCGGCTTGTGCTGCGACTCCTTGAACAGTGCGGGAACCGCACTGCGGAGCGCCGTCGAGTCGAACGGAGTCACTCCTGCCGGAGTGCCGGACGTCACGCCATTGATCTGGAACTGCATGATCGTGCGCGTGTTCGGGCCGTAGCCGGGAAGCGTCGACGGGGTGCCGCCGCTGTCCATCTGGTCCGGGTTGTTCGTGTAGTAGTCGTTGCGCGGATCGAAAGCCGGCACGGGAGTGGGAGCGTCGTTGTACAGGATGACGTTCTTGCAGCCCATGTTCGCGGCTGCGCTGAAGTCGTACACGACGTCGGCACGCTCGGCCGGGCCCAGGAGCAGTCCGTGCTCCTGGATGTTCAGCACCACGATGTCGCGACGGTTGTAGTTGTAGCCAACGGGGCCGTTGCGGACGTCGACCGCGTTCGGCAGGACGCCGGACTCGGTGCCGATCTGCAGGAAGTTACCGGCGGCGGCGAAGGGGCTCGGAACGCCGCCGGAGCGACCATCCTTGGCCCAGTCGGCCGGGAAGCCGTCGGTCTGCACGGCCGGGACCATGGGAACCTCACCGGCAGCCGGGTTGACCAGCGTGGTGCCGTTCCACATGTCCTTGCCGTAGTTGGCCGCTCCCGGGTTCGTCGGGCTGTAGAGACCTGACGCGGCCGGCTTGTCGGCCGCCGAGCAGTACATCTGCAGGTTCCAGAAGCGGTCGTTCGCACCGTTGAGGATGCGGAAGCGGTACTCCTTGGGATCGACCTTCAGGTACGGGTAGGCCACGCCGTTCACCAAGGCGGTGTCGACGAATGCCTCGGGTACCAGCGAGGAGTCAGAAGGCGAGTGCGCCTTGTTGGCAGCCGCCAGGCTGTTGGTGTAGGTGCTCGGCGTGCCCGGGATCATCGGCGGCTCCCACGGAGCGGCGGCGCTCGCATAGGGATTCTTGATCTCGTCGTGCACGAGGCCAGCGGCCGTGCCGAAGATCGGCCAGAACCAGGGGCCGTAGTCCCAGCGGCCCATCGGAGCCGCGCCGGAGTTGTCGTACGGGTTCTGGTTCGGCATGTAGACGTGCGGGAACCACAGGTTGCCGGTGCCGCCCCAGTTGTGCTTGGCGACCCCGTCGGACCACGTCGGGTCCTGATCGGCCAGCTGGCCGTCGGGGAAGTAGCCGGACGTGACGTTGTCGGGAACGAACGCCTTGTCCTGGATGATCAGCGGAATGCCCTCGCCACCTGGCTGGTCGCCACCGGGGATCACCTTGGCATCCACCAGTTTGCGCTCGGCATCATCGGTGAGCACGTAGCCTGCGACCTCACCGGCGTAGACGTTCAGGCGGGTCATGCCGTAGGCGTGATCGTGGTACCACATGAGGCGAGCGTTCTGGTGATTGGTGTAGTAGAAGGTCAGGGTTCCGTCGGAGTCCTTGTTGTCTGCCGCGGTGCCGTCCTGCTTGACGGTCTGGACGGCCGGCATGTCCGGCACGCTGGTGACGCTGACGCCCTTGGGGTACTTGGTCGTGTCGCCCACCGGCGTCGTCCACTGGTGCGGCGTGCCGTCGGAGATCCATGGTGTGAGGCCACCATGGAGGTGGATGACCGCGCGGTTCTGGTTGTAGACGGTCGTCTCGTCCGGACCGACCCCGGCGCCCATCGCGGTGGTGTCGACGGGCAGGAACAGATCGCCACCCGCGCCGATGGGGAGGTTGTTGACGAACTTGATGCGGACCGGCTTGTCCTTCTGGGACAGGATGATCGGGCCCAGGTAGTACGGATCCGCCGCGCCACCGGGCGCGTTGATCTGGTAGTAGCCACGCAGCTTGGCTGCCGGCAGGTCGGGCGAGAACTGCTGGGTGTAGTCCTTCAGGCCGATCTCGTAGTAGTCCGAGCCCGGGTAGGTGGTGGTGTCGGGGACGGCCACCGGAAGGTAAGCAGTCCCCTTGGTGTTCTGCACGGTCGAGGAGGCCGCGGGGGAACCGATTCCCGGGAGCGGCTCGACGAACTTCCGGATGGCCCCAACGTTGCCATTGGCATCCACGCCCGCCGCGATGCTCACCTTGGTGAGGTCGAGCTGGGGGATCTTGTTGATCGGGTCGATGAGGGGGCGCATGCTGCCGCCGGCGAGCTGGCCGCATCGGGGGGTGTCGGCTCCGGGGCTGGCGGGCACGGCCACGGTGAGGTACGGACTCTGCGCGCTGCAGGGGTCAATCACGGCATTGGTGATCGGATCGGTCAGGGTGAAGGTGGTCGGGTCGTACACGGGGAGGATGACGTCGCCGCCACCGGCAACCCACTTGATCTTCGGCATCGGGCTGCTCGCGTAGTTGGGCGTGGTCCCGAAGTAGTCGGGGCCGTTGCCCGGCACGTAGGTCGATCCGGCCGCCACCATGGTGGGCTTGCCCTTGAGCGTGGCGTTGCGCGCCGCCTTCTGCCGCATCTTGGCGGTCGTGCGCATCTTGACCATGTCCCAACCGCTCATCTGCGGCTGGGCGGCAGCCATCTGGGCCGCGTTCATGTTCATCTGGCTTCCGGAGCCCGCGGCCGGTGGCGTCGGCTTCGGAGCGGCGATCGCCTGGC
>JBAXSI010000155.1:0-2756 GCA_037130755.1 Actinomycetes bacterium | reverse complement strand
CCTTCGTCTACCGCATCACCCCCGTGCCGACCATCGTGGGCGGGATCAAGCCGGCGCCGCTCCTGCGCGTCCAGGGCTTCAACATCACCAGCTACGCCTACCAGCACGGCGCCCTCGGCATTGCCCGGAAGCTGGTCACCCGCTACCTCGCCACGGCCGGCCGGCAGCTCGCCCTGGCAGGCGCGTCCGGCCTGATACCGGCGAACATCGCCGCGGAGAAGCAATTGAAGGAGGGGCGGCTGCGCGCGATCGCTGCGGCCGGCGTCGACGGTCAGGCCATCCCCAACATCCTCCAGCAGCAGGCGGTGTGGCCCGAGTACGGCGGTGCGTGGGTGAAGTCCACCAGCGGGGTCGGGGCCACGAAGGCCAAGAAGGCGTTCCAGGACGCCTCAGGGGCGATCAGCACCGCTCTGAACTGATCCGGGGCCCCCTCATTCGGCAGCTGAGTGGGCCCTCGACGACGAGGCTTCGACTCCCCAGCGACCAGCCGCTGCGCGCAAGCGCGACACCCGGTAGGTTCTCGTCGTTTCGTCCGATTCATCCTCTCCTGGAGTGAAGTACACATGAGCGTCGACGCCAGCCGAAGCCCGCGAGTGCGACCCACCGTTCCGGTCGCAACCGTCGCTTTCGTGATCTACGTGGTCATCTTCATCGGCCTGATGAAGCTGTCCGGGTTCGCCTACACCGACATCTTCAACACCACTGAGGGCGCCCTGCGCGGAGCCGTCCTCCCTCTCGCGGCCGGGTCGCTGTGGCTGATCGTATTCATCGCCGTCGCCCGCTGGGACTTCGTGTTCCGGGATCCGCGCAAACTGAGCATGGGCTTCTGGCTCTGGCTGGCGCCGATCCTGATGCTGATCACATTGGCCCTGCAGTTCATCGCGGTCACGTGGTCGTCCTTCGACATCGGCCACCTGCTCGCCATCGTTGCCGCCGCGATCCTGGTCGGCTTCGCCGAGGAGACCCTGTTCCGCGGCATCATCCTGCGCGCCCTGCGCAACGGCGACCGGTCCGAGGGCATGGCGGTCTTGTTCAGCAGCCTGTGGTTCGGCCTGTTCCACCTGACCAACCTGATCGTCGGTGCCGGCGCCACCGTGATCTTCCAGGTCGTGGTCGCAACCCTCGCCGGTGTCGGCCTCTACCTCGCCCGACGGGGAACTGGGCTGCTCATCGCTGGCATGGTCCTCCACGGCCTCTGGGACCTGTCCAGCTTCCTGGTCGGCGTGCACGCCGACGACACCCTCAAGCTCATCGGGCCGTTCGTCGGGTACGCCGCCTACGCGGCTTGCCTGGCCGCCCTGATCATCATCCTGCGCCGAGACCGCACCACTCACATGCTCGCCACAGACGAGGTACCGGCGGTCGTACGACAGCCCTGACAGCCCTGACAGCCCCCTGATCTGTCGAATATGGCGGGACCGGCGGGTCCGTGGGCGAGTTTGCACTCGATTGGGGTGAGTGCTAACTTTCTGGTTAGCACTCGACACCCGAGAGTGACAATTCCCGTACGGACGTTCCCGGAGGAACACCCCCTATGTCAAAGATCATTGCATTCGACGAGGAGGCCCGTCGGTCGCTCGAGCGCGGCATGAACGTGCTCGCAGACGCCGTCAAGGTCACCCTGGGCCCCAAGGGCCGCAACGTCGTCCTGGAGAAGAAGTGGGGCGCCCCCACGATCACCAACGACGGTGTCTCAATCGCCAAGGAAATCGACCTCGAGGACCCGTACGAGAAGATCGGGGCCGAGCTCGTCAAGGAGGTCGCCAAGAAGACTGACGACGTCGCTGGCGACGGCACCACCACCGCCACCGTCCTCGCCCAGGCGCTCGTCCGTGAGGGCCTGCGCAACGTGGCCGCGGGCGCGAACCCGATGGGCCTGAAGAAGGGCATCGAGAAGGCCGTTGACATTGTCAGCGCCGAGCTGCTCGCCATGGCCAAGGACGTTGAGACCAAGGAGCAGATCGCGTCGACCGCGGCCATCTCCGCCGGTGGCGACCAGGAGGTCGGTGACCTCATCGCCGAGGCCATGGACAAGGTCGGCAAGGAAGGCGTCATCACCGTCGAGGAGAGCAACACCTTCGGTCTTGAGCTCGAGCTCACCGAGGGCATGCGCTTCGACAAGGGCTACATCTCCGCCTACTTCATGACCGACCCGGAGCGCATGGAGGCCGAGCTCGAGGATCCCTACATCCTCATCGCCAACAACAAGATCTCCGCGGTCAAGGACCTGCTCCCGCTGCTCGAGAAGGTCATGCAGTCGGGCAAGCCGCTGGTCATCATCGCCGAGGACGTCGAGGGCGAGGCGCTTTCGACGCTCGTCGTCAACAAGATCCGTGGCACGTTCCGCTCGGTCGCCATCAAGGCCCCGGGCTTCGGCGATCGTCGCAAGGCCATGCTGCAGGACATCGCGATCCTGACCGGCGCTCAGGTCATCTCCGAGGAGGTCGGCCTCAAGCTCGACTCCACGGGCCTGGAGCTGCTCGGCCGTGCGCGCAAGGTCGTCGTCACCAAGGACGAGACCACGATCGTCGAGGGTGCTGGCGACGCTGAGCAGATCGCCGGCCGCGTCTCGCAGATTCGCGCGGAGATCGAGAAGTCGGACTCTGACTACGACCGCGAGAAGCTGCAGGAGCGCCTCGCCAAGCTGGCCGGCGGCGTTGCTGTCATCAAGGTCGGCGCGGCCACCGAGGTCGAGCTCAAGGAGCGCAAGCACCGCATCGAGGACGCCGTTCGCAACGCGAAGGCAGCCGTCGAGG
>JBAXSI010000154.1:0-2791 GCA_037130755.1 Actinomycetes bacterium | reverse complement strand
AGCGTGTAGCCCGCCCACGCAAAAGCCCCGGTCGGAGATCCTGACCGGGGCTTCATCGGTGCTTAGGCTAAGTAAGCGAAGACCGAGTCCAAAGCTGCCGAAGGGGACTGCGTCTCCTCAAGAGAAACAGTGACGACGAACCTCGAGGCGGCGTTGCATTGACGGATCGTGGCTTGGCGGTGATGGTGTCCGGATGAAGCCCCGTCGTCTATCGAGGCCGCCCGTTGATGTGCCGTCTGGGTTCCTCGCCGACTGCGCGCCGGCAGGGGCGGGCCACATCGATTAGCAGGGGCAGGGCGTCAGCGGGAAATGGCACGGAGTTGCAGGGCAGCTACCGCCACGCTCGCATCGGAGGCCGCCTTCTCCGGGTCGAAGCCTCCTTCACCATCGAAGAAGCCGTCGGGAAACTCAGCGACGACGCTTGCGGGCAGGGCGTAGCCGAGCAACTTCTTGAGCTTCCTGAGAGCAGTGGTTGCGGCCTTGCCTCCGTGTTCAGCGGACACGATGAGGGGAGCGAAATCGGCGCCCACAAGTGCGCCTCCGGTGAGGACGGCGAATGCGTGGTACCAGGGCCCGATCTTGTCCTTCGCATCGGCGGGCTCGCATCGCAAACTAGCCAGCTTGGCCACGACGGCGGCCTGCTGTCCGAGCTCGGCGAGCATGGCCCGATGCGCTCGGGGCGAGGACTTCGGCCACTGCGAGATGGCGTTCCTGCCGGTGACGGCCCCGCCCTTGAGGAGGTTGTGTGCGGTGAGCACGGCAAGGGGATAGCTGCCTCGGGTCGCCTGGAGCGCCAGCGTGAGGACGTCGCCGGGCGTCAAAGCGCCGCCCGACGCGAGGATGGCGGCGCGTAGGCGGTTCTCCAGGCTGACGCCGCCCCGCTCGAGCCGGCTTGCTCGGGCGTAGACGTTCACGGCCAAGTTCTGTGGGATATCGCTCTCGCCGAGCAACTGGACGATCTGTGCCAGCGAGTGGGAGTTGGGGACGCTGTCGAGTATCAGCTTCTCGCCACGGATCGCTGCCGCCTTCGTCACGCCCGGATAGCTGCTGGCCGCCGAGACGATGCCGTCAGCGCGCTGACCACGCGCAGTTGGGCAGTCCGGCGTGGCGGCATCATCCAAACCCAGGAATGCCCGGTACTCGGGTGTGGATTCCAGCGCAGGCAACGAAGTGGTGGGAGCCGGGGTCGGCGTCGCAGTTGGCCGTGATCCACCTTGCAGGAAGCCGGCTCCGACGCGCGTGAGGGCAGCGCACTGCGTATAGGGGCCGGTGTACGCACAGAACCAGTTCATCGCCTGACCGGACGGGTTCTCCAGGGTCTTGGCTGCTGTAGTGGGCACGAAGCCGCTGATTCCCTCGTAGTAGCCAGACTGTCCTGGGGCGATCGGGGTCCACGTGCATGCGCCGCTCGGGTCCTTCTTCAGCTGCCGCCACGGGCCGACGTAGTCACCGCCGTTCAGATAGCCGCCCTCAGTCTGCTTCGGATTCAGGGTGTAGAGCAGGTCACCTGCAGCCACGCCGCAGCCCTCGACCGTCTGCCACGACGAGCCGGCCTTGAGGGTATAGGCGGAGCCGGCCTTCGAGATCGTGTAAAGGTGACCGTTGTCGACGTTAATCCACGATCCGACGATGTAGCCGTTGATGTCGAACCCGGCCGCCGCCGCGCTCAACGCGGGAAGGCCGACCGTCGTGGCGATCAGCGACATCAATGAAACGGGTAAGGCAAATGATGCCCGACCGGACATGCATCGACGGTACACCGCAACGTATGTTGAAGCCGGTCGAGAGATCGGCCGCTCCCTAGTTCTGTGGGCACTGTTGCCTTGGGCGATCGCAGGGCGTCATGCGACTTGGACGGCGTCCTTGAGTTTGGCCGGCACGGTCTCGGGAAACGAGATGACCAGGTGTCGACCTAGCGCTGTGGCGACGCGGGCAAGGGTGTCGACGCGATTGCCGGTGCCACCGCCTTCCTCCAGGCGCGAGATGACCGACTGCGTGGTCCCCATGCGCTGAGCAAGCTCGCGCTGGCTCAGGCCGACCTCGGTACGCAGGTCGTAGATCATCTGCGCGAGGGCGAAGTCCTGCTCCAGAACCGAGCGCGTGTCTGCCGGGACTGGCGGGCGCTTGGCCTTGATGTCTTCCCAACGCGAATGATTCGCCATTGCTGTTCGTCTCCTCACGGGTTGCTCGCGGCGTCGGCCACGGCGTGCTTGCGTGCTCGTTCGATCTCGGCTCGTTCGTTGCTGCGCTGCTTGCGGAACGTCGTCAACAGCACGATCCGTCCGTCCTTGGTGAACCTGTAGGTGATTCGCCGTGCCGTCGGGCCCAGGGCGAAGCGCAGTTCGAACAGCCCCTGCCCCAGACTCCGCGACAACGGCATCCGCGCTCGGGAGCCAAGGTCAGCCAGCCGATCGATCAGAACCACCACTCGGTCATGCTCGGCGTCGCTTAGCGTGTCCAGCCACTCGACGATCTCGTCGAGCAACTCTAGGTCAGCCACACGTCGATTATCGCATTATCGCGATCATCGCACAAGTGCGATAATCGTTTGCCCCTGGCGAGGCCCCCCTTGCCTATGGCCGCTCCGTCATATTCACGACGACCTTACGACCGTCGTAGAGGGATATAACGTCGGACCCCGCCCGCGCGGGACCTGGGCATCGGGCCCGGAACGGCGAATCCCCGGCTCGGAAGGTTCTCCGGGCCGGGGATAGCCCCGGGGGATTCCCCAGGATGTGGTGCGCGAGGGGGGAGTTGAACCCCCACGCCCTTTCGGGCACACGGACCTGAA
>JBAXSI010000153.1:0-2805 GCA_037130755.1 Actinomycetes bacterium | reverse complement strand
GCCCGTTGAAGGCCCCCACCGCTCTGCAATCCGTAGACCAGTCCTGACGCGAAACTGTCGCCTCCGCCCACGCGGTCAAGGATCTCAAGCCCAGGCCGGTTCTGCGAGCACAGCACCCCCGTATCGGGAGACCAGGCAATGGCCCGCCAGTCGTTGATGCTGGCACTGCGCACGGTCCTCATCGTCGTCGCCACGACGGACAGCCACGGCATCTCCCTCGCGACGTTGTCGATCATCATCGAGAACTTCTCGACGGGTAGGTCGCTGAGGTCGTCGGACACGTCCGGCACGTCGAATCCGAGGGCGGCGGTGAAGTCCTCCTCGTTGCCTATCATGACGTCGACGAGTCCGGCCAATCGACGGTTGACCTCACGGGCAGCGCCCTGGCCGCCAATGCCCGCCCACAGGCTGGGCCGGTAGTTCAGGTCGAAGGACACGATGGTGCCGTGGGCACGTGCGCTCCGCATCGCCTCGTCCGCGACCGCATGGGTAGTCGCCGACAGCCCGGCAAAGATGCCGCCCGTGTGCAGCCAGCGGACGCCTCTTCGCCCGAAGAGATCGTCCCAGTCGATGTCGTTGGCGTCTAGCTGGGAGATGGCCGTCCCGGCCCGATCGGATACCCCCACGGCTCCTCGAATCCCGAAGCCACGCTCGGTGAAGTTGATCCCGTTGCGGGTGGTGCGACCGATGCCGTCGAAGGGAACCCACTTCACGAGCGAGGTGTCCACGCCCCCCTGGAGGATGAGATCTTCCACCAGGTGCCCGACCTCGTTGTCCGCAAGCGATGTCACGACGGCGGCACGTAGGCCGAATACCTTGCGAAGGCCGCGGGCGACGTTGTACTCACCGCCGCCCTCCCAGACTCGGAAGGATCTCGCCGTTCGGATGCGGCCCTCGCCCGGGTCCAGGCGGAGCATCACCTCACCCAGGGAGACGACGTCGAACTCGCATGCATCGATGGGTCGTAGCTCCAGGCTCACTGCTGCTCCTTGACGCGGTGGGGGACGGTCTTACGGATCGGCGACGGGCGGCCGCGGGGGAAACAGGGACACCGCGCTGGCGACCAGCTCGGTGATGCGCCCGAATTCCCCGGCAGCGAGCATGGCGGGTGGGACCATCCAGCTACCGCCGACGGCAACCACCGCCGGGAATCCGAGGTAGTCAGCCGCGAGCTCCGCGGTGATTCCACCGGTGGGGACGAAGGCGAGGTCCGGGAACGCGGCCGCCAAGGCCTTGATCGTCGGAAGACCACCACAGGCCTCCGCGGGGAAGAACTTGACGGTGCGCAGACCAGCGTCGCTCGCGGCCATGATCTCGGTCGCCGTGCTAACTCCCGGGAGCACCGGGATGCCCACCTCGCGGCACCGATCCACCACCGCGGGGCTGAAGCCGGGCGACACCACGAACTGGGCTCCCGCGTCCACCGCACGATCGACCTGCCCCCGGGTGCGGACCGTACCGGCGCCGACGAGCAGGCCGGGATCACGCGCAAGGGCCCGCATGACGTCCTCGGCACCGGGGCTGCGGAAGGTCACCTCCGCGATCGGCAGGCCGCCATCCTTCAGGGCCCGGGCGAGGCCGGGGGCACGCGCGGCATCGTCGAGGACGATGACCGGGACGAGTCGCGTCCAGCCAAGAAGGCTTTCGAATGTGGCCATGGGGAGCCGTTCTCCGTGGATCTGGCTTGGGTCAGCCGATATCGGCAATGACGGTCTTGAGCTCTGTGTAGTCGTCGAGGCCGAACGCTCCGAGCTCGCGGCCCCATCCGGATTCCTTGTAGCCGCCTCGCGGCAGGGTCACGTCGTCGGCATGCCAGGCGTTGATCCAGACGGTTCCGGCTCGCAGCCGCGCCGCGACACGATGGGCCGTGCCGATATCGCGCGACCAGAGTCCCGCAGCCAGTCCGTACCGGGTGTTGTTCGCCGCCGCCACGACTTCGTCGACGGTGTCGAAGGGCATGGCGGTGACGACGGGCCCGAAGATCTCCTCGCGCTGGACTGACATGTCCTCGGTGACAGACGTGAGGAGGGTGGGCGCGATGAAGTAGCCGGTCGGCAGCGCGCGCTCGGTGCCGCCCGCGGCGACGACCGCCCCGTCCCGGACGCCCTGCTGCAGGTAGGAAAGCACCTTCTCGTGCTGCTCCCGGGAAACCATCGGCCCCATGTTGACGTTGGGATCGAATCCGCTGCCGACGGTGATCCCCCGGGCGGCGGCCGCGACTCCTTCCACGACCTCGTCGAACACGTCCCGCTGCACATAGAGACGGGAGCCGTTGACGCAGCACTGGCCCTCGTTGAAGAACCCCCCGAGGACGGCTCCGGCGATCGCCGCCTCGAGGTCGGCATCCGCGAAGATGATGTTCGGCGCCTTGCCGCCCAGCTCGAGGGACACCTTCTTCAGATTGCTCGTTGCGGCTGTCGCGGCGATCTTGCGGCCCGTTTCGGTAGACCCCGTGAACGCCACCTTGTCGACGTCAGGGTGCTCCACCAGTGCGGCACCGGTTTCGCCGAACCCAGGAAGCACATTGACGACGCCGGGCGGCAGCCCCGCTTCGAGCAGCAGCCCTCCGAGCCACAGCGCCGAAAGAGGCGTCTGCTCGGCCGGCTTGAGAATGACCGTGTTCCCTGCGGTCAGCGCTGGGACGATCTTGAAGCAGGCCATCAGGAGCGGGAAGTTCCAGGGGACGATGCCCGCGACCACGCCGAGCGGCTCGCGACGCGTGTAAGCGTGGTAGTCGTGGCCTGGCGTGGACATCGGGATCGTCGTGCCCTCGATCTTGGTCGCCCAACCGGCGAAGTAGCGGAA
>JBAXSI010000152.1:0-2847 GCA_037130755.1 Actinomycetes bacterium | reverse complement strand
CACTCTCCTGATGATCCTTCTTCTCACCATGGCGCTGGACCGCTACGCCCTGCGCCAGGGCCTCTACAAGGACTTCAGCTCCGACGTCGAGCTCGATCGCGCCCGCCGGAAGGACTCGTCGGGCGTGCTCCTCTACGTCGTCGCACTTGTGACGGGTCTCGTGCTCCCTGGTATCGCCGTCACCATCTACTTCGGCATCGCCCTGTTCCTCGTGATCCCGTTCCGCGAGCTGGCCCACCTGCGGACACGGCGCGGCGCGCCCGAGTAGCCACTGATGGAGACCGGGCCCACGCTGCTCCTGCACGGCGCACCGATCTACGTGCGGATGGGCGTTCCTCCAGTCGAGGCGCTGGCGATCCGCGACGGCCGTGTCGTTGCCGCGGGCTCCCTGGTCGAGGTGGAGCGGGCCGCCGGTGAGCACCGTGAAACACGGCTTCTGGATGGGGGTGCCGTACTCCCCGCCTTCATCGACGCACATCAGCACGCGTACCTGGTCGCTGCCGACCCCAACACGGATGTCCTGTATCGCAAGGCGACCGATGTGGCGGGCCTGCTCGCAGAGATCGGCGGCCTCATCGCTGCTCAGGGAACTGACGCGCAGGAGGGCTGGCTGCGGTTCCACGGCTACGAGCCCATGATGTTGGCCGAGCATCGCAGTCCGACTGCGGCCGAGCTTGACGCCATCGCTCCCGATCGCCCATTGCACGTGCTCAGCCGGACGTTTCACGAGTCGGTGGTCAACACCCTGGGGCTGGAGTTGCTCGGGATCGACCGTTCACCGCAGGACCCACCAGGCGGTCGCATCGTCAGGGACCGACGTGGAAACCCGACCGGTGTCCTGCTCGAGGCGGCCAGCTTCGACGCCGAAGCCGCATCACGCCCGGACGAGGACGTCGATGGATGGCGCGAGCGGCTGAAGGCCCACGGGCGGCTGCTCCTGCGCCACGGCATCGTTCGGATCGGCGACGCCGCGGTGCCTCAACACGCGGCGGGCATGCTCGTCTCCGACCTGGCCGAGATCGGAGTGGAGGCACATCCATTGCTCGTCGGCGCACGCATCGACGAGCCGGCCTTCGTCGACGGTGGCACCGCCAAGGTGCTCGCTGACGGCGGCGAGTATTGCCACCTGTGCCTGACCAGCTCGCAGGTGCGCACGCTGATGCGCGAGTCCCTCAAGGCCAACCTCGGACCCGACCGATCGCTCGCCCGCGCCGTCGGTCGCCGGGCCGGGTTCCCGAAGCGTGAGGCCGACGGTCGCTGGCATACCGGCATTCGCTATTCGGCCGAGGGAAGACTTCCGGCGCTCCTGGCTGCGGCCGCCGAGGCGGGATCCGGCCTCGCCGTCCACGCCATCGGGAACGGATCCATCGAGGCGGTTCTTGCCGCAGCAGCGCTCCCCGCATCACATCGACCCACTGCCCTGCGCATCGAGCATGCGATGACCGTCAGCCCGGAGCTCGCCCGCCAGATCGGACACGCCGGCATCCCCGTCGTCGCGCAGCCGGGGTTCCTCGCTGCCTTCGGCCACGAGCTCACGTCGGTGCCCCTCCCTGACCCGCTGCAACTCATGCCGTATCGGACCCTGCTCGACGCAGATGTGTCGATCACCTTCAGCTCGGACTATCCCGCCGCGGACATCAACCCCTGGGCGGGCATCGCGGCCGCTGTGTCGCGGCGGGATCGATTCGGGAAGGTGATCGATCCCCAGCAGGCCGTCACGCTCAGCGAGGCCGTTACTGCCTACACACTCGAGGCAGCACGGGTGCTCCACCTGGGCGACGTCGGCACGCTCGAGGAGGGCATGTCGGCGGATCTCGTGTGGTGGGACCGTGATCCCCACGGCGTTGGCAGTAGCGAGTGGTCGACCCTGACAGCTCGGCAGACATGGAGCGCCGGACGGTTGGTCTACGAGGCCTGACCACGGGTGCTCTGCGAGCGATCAGGAGCGACGATCCAGCCGCTCTGCCACGAGGTCGTGGGGCATCGCATAGCTGGTGTGACCACTCCGGCCCGTCATCGTCCGGTTGCTGACCAGCGCATTGAGCACTGCTTCCTCAACGCCGTGGACGACTGCTGCGAAGAAGGGGTCCATCCGGTTCCAGGGAACCATCGCGAGCGACCGCAGCTCCTCACGCCCGTCGGGGTAACCGCTGTCGAGCATGCCTGCGTTGGCTGTGGAGAGGGCGAGGAAGATGTCACCGCTGAGATGCCCTCCGGTAGTACCGGTTCGCGCAAGGCCGAGTGGAACACGACGCGCGAGCGCCTCGCACTGACCCGGGATCATGGGGGCGTCGGTGGCAACGATCACGATGACGGAGCCAGCCCCGCCAGGAATCCTGCCGGTCGACTTCTCGCCGTAGAACCACTCGAGATCACCCTCCGGGTCGGGCACGTCCAGGTCTCCGAGCGGCAGTCCGTTGATCGAAAACTCAGACCTGTCGCCGAAGTTCGCCTGAAGGAAGATGCCCACGGTGTAAGACCACTCCCCGAACTCGACGATGCGAGACGCCGTCCCGTTGCCACCCTTGAATCCGTAGCAGCTCATGCCGGTACCGCCGCCGAATGACCCCTCCGCGACCGGCCCCGACGCGGCAGCGTCGATCGCTTCGACGGCATGAGCCGCCGTGACGAAGGACTCGTTGATGCTGTTGAGGTAGCCATCCCACGTTTCCGCCACGACCGGCAGCAGCCATTCGGCCGCGACGTCAGGGCGATTCCTGGCGACCCACTCGACGACCCCCGTATGCACTGCACCCACCGCGTGGGTGTTGGTGATCATCACCGGACCGTCGACAGCGCCGGTCTCGCGGATCCAGTGCGAGCCGGTCATCTCGCCGTTTCCGTTGA
>JBAXSI010000151.1:0-2860 GCA_037130755.1 Actinomycetes bacterium | reverse complement strand
GCTGACGACACAGCCCACGCCAGTCGAGTCGGAGGGTGGGCCGAGTGAAGGCAGTGAGCAGCGTTCGCGATCTCCGAGAGGCGGCGGGCAGGCGCCTGCCACGGATGGTGATGGACTTCCTCGAGGGCGGTGCCCTCGACGAGGTGACGCTTCGCTCGAACACGAACGACCTCGAGGCGCTGCTCCTTCGTCAACGCGTCCTGCGCGACGTGAGCGACGTCGACCTCAGTATTTCCATCCTCGACACAACGTTTCGCGTCCCGATGGCCATTGCGCCGATGGGCCTGCTGTCGGTCTTCCGTCCGGACTCCGACGTGGCCATGGCAAAGGCCGCCCACGATGCGGGAACGGTGTTCGTGCACAGCGCCTGGTCAGGGGCACCACTGCGAGACGTGGTGACCGCGGCACCGGGGAGCGTGTGGTCCCAGATCACCTTCTGGCCGGATGCACGTCTCGTCGAGCAGCACTTGCAGCGCGCTCAGGACCTAGGGATCGAGGTGCTCGTTGTTGCCGCCGATGTCTCGGTGTCGAGCAAGCGCGATCGGGATCTGCGCAACGGCTTCACGATGGATGCACGACCCACCTTCGCAAACGTGCTCAATGCGGCTCGCAAGCCGCGTTGGGGCTGGGGCTTCGTCACCGGGCCCAAGGTGACGTTCGGCGACCAGTCAGTCGACGGCAGGCCGATGAGCTTCGCTCAGATGCAGGAATTCATGGAGCACGAGAACGCGGCGGCAACGTGGCGTGATGTCGAGCGCCTGCGATCGGCCTGGCCGGGGAAGATCGTGGTCAAGGGCATCATGAGCGCGGACGATGCGCGCGCCGCCATCGACGCCGGAGCCGATGGCGTCTACGTGTCCAACCACGGCGGTCGCCAGTTCGATGCGCAGCCCTCGACTGCGGCCTCGCTTCCTTCCGTCGCCGAGGCGGTGGCCGGGCGTGTGCCTGTCCTGGTCGACGGCGGCATTCGCCGCGGCAGCGACATCGTCAAGATGACGGCTCTGGGTGCGGACCTCTGCCTCATCGGACGGCCTGCGGTGTATGGCCTCGTCCACGCCGGCTCAGCGGGAGTCGCGCGCGTGCTGGACCTGCTCGCGGACGAGACTGCCGTAGCGCTCGCCTTCACTGGAACGACCCGGCTGTGCGACGTGGATCTATCGGTCCTCTAGTCCGACTGAGGGCGTGCGCGCGAGGAAGGCTGCGATGGGCCTAGGACTCGTCCGAGCGATCGAACGCAGGATCGAGATCGCCCTGGGCCGCTCCCGAGCCGCTTCGACCCCCGCCATGGCCGCGCAGCAGGTAGGCCAAGCCGACTGCGGCGACCGCCCCGAGGAGCGGGCCGGTCAGGTAGACCCAGATCGCGTGCAGGTCCGCGCCCACGAGGTTGGGGCCGAAGGTGCGGGCGGCATTCATGGACGCGCCGGACAGGGGCGCGGCCCACAGGCCGGCGAGGGCGATGTAGCCGCCGACACCGATGGCGGCGAGGACACCGATGTTCTGCGCGCCGGATGCGGTGCCGAGGATCACGCTGACCAGGCCGAAGGTGAGTATCGCCTCGGTCGCGAAGGCGGTGACCTCGCTCGTTGACGCACCCGGGTAGCTGCCACCGATGGATGCGCTTACGCCGACGAGCCACTGCAGCGTCGCAGCGGCGGCGATCGCGGCCGCGAACTGGACGATGACGTAGCCGGGCACGCGGCGCCACGGGAAGTCGCCGCGGAGCGCGAACGCAATGCTGACTCCTGGGTTGAGGTGGGCACCGCCCACCTTGCCCATGAACATGATGATCGCCATCACCATGAGGGCCGGTGCCACGACGGCGGCCGTCAGCGTCACGGTGTTCGGGTACTTCGCACCCACCATCGGCGCACCTGCCGCGACGAGGACGAGGAAGAACGTGCCGACCGCCTCAGAAAGCAGCCGTCGCCATTCCTGCTTGGGGTCCTGGAAGTCGGTGATTCGCTGCTGCGCTTCGGCGTCCCATCCGCGCAGCAGGCCATCGACGGTGTCGTCGGCCACAGCGGACTACTTGGTGCCGTACGTGCCGGGGTAGTCGATGAGTCGGCAGGGAATCTGCTCGTTCTCGCTCAGGTGGTAGCTCGCGCAGACGCGGTGGTAGCCGTCGGCGATGATCGCGCGGATTCCCATCTTCCCGTCGCCACGCACGATGAGGACTGGCGAGAGGCGGTCACCGGCCTTGACCTTCGCCAGGTCGCGCGCCACGGATGCGTCGTCTGCGGGGAGTAGGTCGACGCCTGCTGCTCGAAGCACGTCCTTCGCTGGGTGCATCTCGATCGGGCACTTCTTCATGTCGCGGGCGACCTTCTTGGCCTCATCGGCTGTCGTCAACAGGGACAGGAACGACTGGGCCGCCGGGTAGTCGTGATCGTCCGGCTCGGACTTCCAGATCTCGCTTGGTGTGTTGACGATAGGGACCGCAACGGTGGTAGGTGCTGCCTTCTTCTTGCCGGCCATGGAAACTCCTCGGGAACGGTTCTGTGGGCACAGTGTCCCGCACGCGAACGGTCGATGGACGGTCCGGCCTTGTGCCGACCTCAGGGCAGGAGAGCGGTGAGCTGGTCGAACACTCCGGGTGCGCCTGCGACGATCCGGCCACTGCCCGCCGGCCCGTTCTCGGCGAGGAAGTCGTTGGTGCGGCCGCCGGCCTCGTTAACGATGCAGAGGGCGGCCAGGCAGTCCCACGAGTTGATGACCATCTCGACGAAGCCGATGCACTGGCCGGTGGCGACCCAGACGATCATTAGCGCGCCAGATCCAACGGACCGGATGACGCCACCGGCCGAGGTGAGTCGCTCCATGATGATGGCGAGGTCCGACGGGGTGCTCCGCTGCGAGTAGC
>JBAXSI010000150.1:0-2899 GCA_037130755.1 Actinomycetes bacterium | reverse complement strand
AGGAGGGAGAAGTACGTGGCGAATGTGCCGAAGGAGCCCATGAGAGATCGTTACCTTGCCTTCATCGAGTTCAGGACACCATTCAACTTCGCGGTCTTGTTGCGCAGATAGAGCCAATAGCCCCCATATAGGACGGCCGCAAGTCCATATCCAATGACCAATGACGTCGTGGCGTTCACTTGGCCGCCTCCCTCTTGATCTGCTCTTCGAGTCGGTTGATGTTCAGGCGCATGCGCACGAAGTACGCGTACACGAGTGAGAAGGTGATGAGGCCGACGAACATCGCCGCCAGCATCGCGCCGGGGAGTTGTGGCCCGTTCTCGGTGATGATGACCTGCTGCGGGTGCAGCGTGCGCCACCACATGACCGAGAGGTAGACGATCGGAACGTCGAGGAAGGCCACGATGCCCAGGACTGCGGAGAAGCGGGCCTTGCGGGTGCGCTCAGGGACGTAGGCACGGATGGCGACGTACGCCAGGTACAGCAGCCAGAGCACGAGAACCGAGGTCAGGCGTGGCTCCCACGTCCAGTAGACACCCCAGATGGCCTTGCCCCACAGCATTCCCGTCACGAGCACGACGGTCGTGAACAGCAGGCCGACCTCGGCGGACGCACCGGCGAGCGCGTCCCACCGCATGTCCTTCTTGGCCAGGTAGGCGATCGACCCGACGAAGACGATGAAGAAGGCGACCGCAGCGATCCACGCGGAAGATACGTGGATGTAGAAGATGCGCTGGACCACACCCTGCACTTCGTCCTCGGGAGCAAAGAAGAAGGACGTGTAGACGAAGACGGCCAGCGACACCAGGGTGGCGATGCCCAGCCAGCGCATGCCGTGCCCGCTCGCCTCCTTGTGATGCCCGACTGCGTGGTCGTCGACGACGACCGATGCAGCGTCCGGAACCTGTTGCTGTGTCATGTGAATCACTCCTCAATCACGAAGCTGAACAGGGCAACTGCCGCCACTGCCACCATCAGGTCGAAGCCGGCCATGATGCCGAGCCATTGCCACATCTGTGTACCGTCGCCCGAGCCGAGCGCCTGCCGGGTCAGTTCCACCGAGCCCACCATCAGCGGGATGACGATCGGCATGACGAGCAGCGGGAGCATCGACTCTCCCAGCCGTGAGCCGACCGCGATGCCGGAGAAGAGGCTCGAGACGATGACCAGGCCGACGGTGCCAAGTGCCACGGTGCCGATGAGGGCGAGCATGTTCGCGCCCGCCCCGTCGGCGGTCATCATGATCAAGAAGAGCGGGATGATGACGATGTCGACGGCGGCCATGAGCACCAGGCTGCCGAGGACCTTGCCGATGAAGACCGAGTCGCGCGGGATCGGTGACAGGAGCAGCCCCTCGATGCCCCTGTCAGCCGACTCCCGCGCCATCGTGCGACCGGTGCCGAGGATCACTGCGAACAGAATGCTGATCCACAGCACGCCTGTGGCCGCTCCGGACTGCTTGTCGCCGGGCGGCATGGTGAAGCTCGCCGTGATGAGGACGGCGAGGGCGAAGAGTCCGGCTGAGCCAAGGACATCCTTCGTGCGGAAGTCCACCCGCAGGTCCTTGGCGGCAATGACGAGGGCCGCCTTGATCCGGCTCGGTGGCAGGACGAGCTTCGGCCGGGTGAACTCCGGGGCCGCGGGTGCGGGCTCGGTCGTCACCAGGGCCGCATCGCGCGCCTCCTGGCCTGCCGGAAGCTCGCGGTCGACGGCGACATGGCCGTCGGCGAGGACCACGAGGCGGCGCGGGCCGGATTCGGCGACGAGACGGTCGTGCGTGGTCATGACGACCGTGTGACCGGACGCGACGAGCTGGTCGAGGATGGCCAGCAGGCGCACAGCCGATTCCTCGTCAAGGCCGGTGAACGGCTCGTCGAGGAGCACGATGCGTGGACCGTAGAGAAGGGCACGGGCCAACGTGAGGCGCTGGCGGTTGCCGCGCGAGAGCACGCCCGCGGGACGGTCGAGGATCGGTCCGAGCTCGAGGAGGTCGGACATGACCTCAATGACGCGCTCGGGATCGGCCAGGCCGAAGAGCTTGGCGTGGAACATCAGGTTCTCTCGACCGGTCAGGTCGGGGTAGAGCAAGGACTCGTGCGAGACGAAGCCAACCCGGCGGCGCAGACCCGGCCCGGCCCGGCGCATGTCCACACCGGCGATCGACACCGACCCCGACGTGGGCGCCGAGAGTCCAGCCGCCATGCGCAGCAGCGTGGTCTTGCCCGCACCATTGGAGCCCATGAGGGCGACGTACTCGCCCTCCTCGATAGAGAGGGAGACACCCTTGAGGACGGGCGTCCAGCCGAACTCCTTGGCGACGCCGTCGAACACGAGGGTCGACGGAATCACGCGGGTAACCGCTTGGGTCTCGGTCAAGGTTTCGGTCACGACTCTGTGGCAGTGTCAGCCGGCACCTTGGCCGTCTGGAACTTCGACGGGCACTTGGCCAACAGGTTCGTGGCGCTGAAGGAGCCGTCGGACTGGAGGGTTCCCTCGGCAACCATCTGGGTGCCGGGCTTGGACGCAGTCGTGAGGGCGGTCGTGGCTCCACCGCGGTAGACCACGCCCACGGTCGTCTTGCCGTCGGTGATCTGGAAGGTGGTCGCCCCGGTGGCATCCTCGCCAACGGAGTTCTTGACCAGCTGTCCGGCCAGCCGCACCGGGTCGTTGGAGTGCTGCGTCACGATCTCGGTCGGGGTCTTGTAGTAGAGCACCGACCCGCCGACCATCGAGATGGCGGCCAGACCCACACCCACCACGACGACCAGTCCGACAAGGACCCACAGGACCGCCTTGGACCGGCTGGCCTCAAGCTTGAGCTCGGTGCCCGGGTCGGAGTCAGGTATCTGGACGTTCGCAGTGTTGGATTCGTCGTTTTGAGCCACGTTTTGAGTTTAGG
>JBAXSI010000015.1:0-70805 GCA_037130755.1 Actinomycetes bacterium | reverse complement strand
AAGCGGCGACGACGACCATGATGCCGAGGTAGAGGGCAGCGGCCTGTGGGTGCGTAAAGATCCACGCGATCAGCAGTGCGACGATAACGAGCTGGACGAGTGCGCGCGCGGCGGAGACCAGCATCTCCCGTCGGTAGCCCAGACCGCCGAGCGTCATGACGGCGAGCGCGCAGACGAGCAGGGCGGCGAGGGCAATCCCGGTGCGCAGCGGCTCCACGGTCATGGAGGCATTGTGTCCTGTGTGGGCCGCTAGGGGTGCAGGACTCGTGTTCGTCGAGCCACGCGAGCACCTCGGCGATCGGCATAGGGTGCGCGATGAGGAAACCCTGGATGACGTCGGCGCCGAGTCCCGCTGCGAAGGCCCGCTGCTCTTGGCTCTCCACCCCCTCGGCCACTGCGCGCGCCCCGATTGAGTGAATCAGGTCTACGCAGGCGCGGAAGAGCTGTGTTCGGCGCTCGACGTCGGTGGGTTCGCCGAGGAGGGAACGATCGATCTTGACGAAATCGGGTGACAGGCCGGCAAGGAGCGTCATGTTCGAGTAGCCGGTGCCGAAGCCACCACGTGCAGGCGATCACCCACCACGGTGATATCGGCGTTGGGTGGACCGATGACAATGGCATCCGCCACTAGCTCCTTGCCATCGGTCGCTGTCTCGACGGGCAGGGTCGCTGATCGGGCAAGCAGTTCGACGATCAGGCTCGGGCGCTCAGGCGCCAGGTGCTGGGCGATGACGTAGGCCGAGCCGGTTTCGGCCACCAGGCCCCCGAGGAACTCCTGCAGGGCCTCCAGCCCCCGGCGGACGAGCCAATGCCGACGACGCGCTGGATATGGCTGTTGGCGACCGAGGCGCCCCCGGGGGACGGCTCGGAAGGCGGCCACACGGAGGCTCGCGCCACGAAGGACCCCATTCCTCTCCGTGACGGTAGTTCGATACGTCCTTCCCGTCCCCGTAGGAGGCGATGCCATGCGGCGGAGGTACCGTGTCGACATGAGCACCTCCAGAGCTCGGGCCGCAGTGGTCGCCGCTGCTCTGTGCGTATCTCTCCTGGCGGGCATCGCCGCCGGGCCGGCCGAGGCGTCGCCCAGCGGGCAGGCCGCCAACTTGAGCAGGCTCAAGGCGGACTGGAACAAGATGGCGGCGCTGAAGCGCAAGGGCACCTGCCTGACGTACCACAAGTACCCGAGCACCACGCTTGTCCAGTCGACCAACAAGGCGTGGGCCAAGTCCTCGAACCACAAGAACATGACCATCGCCGAGTGGCTGACGGTCTACAAGGCCTTCTTCAAGTGGGCCTGCTGACGGGCGTACCTCAGGCAGCCGTTCCCGGCAGGTAGAACTCCAGGGCGATGCCGTCAGGGTCACGGAAGTTGATGTGCTTGCCAAACGGCGACTCGATCATCCCGGAGTTGGCGATACCGAGTTCGGCCATCTTCGTCTTCCACTCGTCCATCTCGGCTGCGCTCAGGCAGACGAAGGCAAGGTGGTCCAGGCCGACGCGCTTCTCGTCGAACATCCCCGGCGCGACATCCGGATCCTGGCGAAGGTCCAGGGCCTGGCCGTCAGGGGTCATGTAGATCTCCATGGGCGGGTCGGCGAACTCTGCGACCTTCTGGAAGCCGAACAGGTCGCTGTACCAAGGTCCGCTCTTCCCGATATCGGAGACGCTCAAGGCAACGTGCTGAATCCGCATCTCTGGCATGGCTACCTCCCTTATTGCCGCATGGGGTGACCCCCGCCGGCTCGCTTTCGAAGGTACGCCGAGGCGACGTGCGGAGGCGCGGTGTCTTGGACGGTCGGGAGGATTGGCCGGACAATGACTGGCTGAGAGCCCTCAGGCGGGACGAAAAGAGTCGTGCACGTCGGGCTGCGCGTGCTTGACCATGACGTGGTGCGTGACCGTGTACTCAAGGACGGCCTCATGGCTCATGTCCTTGCCGAACCCGCTGCCCTTGACTCCGCCGTGCGGGGCCTCCGAGGCGATGGGCAGGTGGTCGTTGATCCAGGTGACACCGGCCTCGAGCTGGTGCGCCACCCGAAGCGAGCGCGCGACGTCGTTGGTCCACACCGATGACGCGAGCCCGTAGCGACTGTCATTGGCGAGCCTGATGCCATCCGCCTCGTCGTCGAAGGGCACGACGACCAGCACGGGTCCGAACACCTCGCCCTGCACGATCTCGCTGTCCTGCTGCGCGCCGACAACGAGGGTCGGGGGGTAGTAGGAGCCCGGCAGGTCGGGCACGAACCCGCCGGCCTGGGCCGTGGCACCGGCATCGACGGCTCGCTGGACGAAGCCGTGTACGCGATCGCGGTGGTGCTGGGAGATGAGCGGGCCGATATCCGTTGTGGGTTCCATCGGGTCGCCGTAACGGATCCGCGACATCACGCCAGCGATCGCATCGACGACGTCGCCGTGCCGCTCACGTTGCACGTAGACGCGGGTGGCGGCAGTGCAGTCCTGGCCGGTGTTGTAGGTGGCACCGAGCGTGACGGCATGTGCGAGTGCCGCGATGTCGGCGTCGGCGAAGACGACTGCGGGAGCCTTGCCGCCGAGCTCCAGATGCACGCGTTTGGTGGTCTCGGCGGCAGCAAGCATCACGTTTCGGCCCGTCGTCGTCGATCCGGTCACCGACACCATCTGCACGTGCGGGTCACGCACCAGTGCCTCGCCGATGTCGGCTCCGCCCGTGACGACGTTGAGCACACCGGCCGGGAGCCCCGCCTCGACAGCTAGCTCGGCGAGCCGCAGCGTCGTGCCGGGCGTCGCGGGGGCTGGCTTGATCACGACGGTGTTGCCCGCAGCAAGCGCGGGACCCAACTTCCAGATCGCCATGACCAGCGGGAAGTTCCACGGGGCGATGCTGCCGACCACGCCGATGGGCCGGCGCAGCAGCATCGACGTGTAACCGTGACTGAGCACGCCCGCGCCAGAGCCCTCGAGTGATCGACCGGACCCGGCGAAGAACCGCAGGTTGTCACCGGCGAATGGCAGCTCGCCGTCGGCGAAGACCGAGCGCGGCTTGCCGGTCTCCTGTACCTCGAGCCGCGTGAGCTCGTCCTCGTCGGCCTCCATGAGGTCGGCCAGACGCAGCAGGACCCGCGCCCGCTCGCCGGCGGTCTTCGCGGCCCATGCGGCACCTGCGCGGTGGGCCGATTCGGTCGCCGATGCGAGATCAGCGAGCGACGCCTGCGCGATCTCCGCGGTGGGCTCGCCGCTCGCTGGGTTGACGAGAACGTGGATCGCGCCGCCTCCGGCCCGCGAAGCACCGTCGATGTGGATCCCGGCGGTCACCGCCATGACTGGCTCCTCAACTGTTGAATCCGACGCCGAGCTTGTCGAGCAGGCGAAGGTAGGACCCGCGACGGCCGGTGCCGTCCTCGCGGGCGAGGGCGGCCCGGGTCGCCTGGACGACGGGATACCGAAGCGGCTCAGGCGGGAACGGGACGGGCTTGCGGCGGACCATCTCCAACCTCGTGCGCTCTGTCGTCTGGCCGCCGAGGAGGTCGAGCGCCACCCGGGCCCCGAATCGCGACGCAGCCACCCCGAGGCCGGTGAAGCCGACCGCGTAGGCGACGCGCCCTGACAGGGCCGTCCCGAAGACCGGCGTGAACCGCGACGTCGAGTCGATCAGGCCGGCCCAGCGGTGGGTGAAGCGCAGCCCCTCGAGTTGCGGGAACGTCTGGAAGAACTGCTGGGCCAGCAGTTGGTGCGACTGGTCGCGCTGCTCTCGCGCGGCATCGGTCTTGTTGCCGTAGTAGTAGATGGCGTCGTACCCACCCCACAGGATGCGGTCGCCAGCCGTGCGCCGGTAGTAGTGGAACTGGTTGCCGACGTCGGTGAGCCCCTGGTTCTGGCTCCAGCCGATGCGTGCCAGCGAATCCTCGGTCAGCGGCTCGGTCACGAGGACGTGGTCGTAGATCGGGAGCACGAAGTTGCGAAGCGACTTCAGCAGGGGCGCGTACGCGTTCGTGGCGAGGATGACTCCGCGCGCCTCGATCCGGCCACGCGGAGTGGCGGCCTGGACCACGTCGTCGTGGGTGCGCATCGCCAGCACCTCGGTGCCCTCGTGGATGCGGATCCCGCGCCGCAGCGCCGCGGCCTTCAGGCCCCAGCACAAAGCGGCGGGATCGACCAGGCCTCCACCCGTGCGGGTGCGCAGGCCGCCAAGGTAGGTGGGGGAGTCGACGTCGGCGCGCATCTGGGCCGCATCGAGGAGCGTCACGTCCTCGCCGTAGCTCTGCGAGAGGTCACGCGTCTGCGCGAGAGCGGACAGGTGATGCGGCTTCGTCGCCACCGCGGTCTTGCCGCAGAGGCTGAGATCGGCGGCGATCCCCTCGGCCGCGACGAACGCCGCGATCTCCGCGAGGTTCTCCCGGCCGAGGCGGACGAGCATGTCCATCTCGTCGGGCCAGCAGCCGAGGCCGTGCGCAAGCCCATGCGTGAGCGACTCCGAGATGAATCCGCCGTTGCGCCCAGACGCCCCGAAGGCGATCTCGCGAGTCTCGACCAGGACGATCTCGGCGGACGGGTGCAGTGCGCGAGCCTCGATGGCGGCCCACAGCCCGGTGAAGCCGCCGCCGATGACGAGCAGGTCGCATGTCGTGGTACGCGACACCGGATCGCACGGCTCGGGCGCATCGGCGCGGTCGGTCCAGTACGCGCGAGGCTCGGCATCGCGCAGGGCGTCACCGACGGGAGCGGTGATGGTCACGCGGAGGCGTCCAGCACGACGGCCTTCTCCGGCGTCCAGGCAAGGTGCACGACCTGTCCCTTGGCGACGGCCGCCGTTCCCGGCACGGACACGAGGATCGGCGTGCGGTGCCCCTCGTTGGCGACCGCGATCCGCGATGTGCCGCCGTAGAAGACGGTGTCGAGGACCGTCCCGGAGACGAAGCCCTGGCCGTCGTCGACAAGGCGCATGTCCTCAGGCCGCACGATGAGCGTGACGTTGGCCGACGTCAACGGCGTTGCGGGCGATCCTGGGAGCAGCCCGACGTTCGGCACGTCGACGCCGCGGTCAGCCAAGGTGCCGGTGAAGTGGTTGCTCGATCCGATGAAGTCGGCCACGAACATGTTCGCCGGGCGCTGGTAGAGGTCCACCGGGGAATCGATCTGCTGCACCCGGCCGTTGGACATCACCGCGATCCGGTCGGCCATCGACATGGCCTCCTCCTGATCGTGGGTCACAACGACGAACGTGATCCCGACCTCATGCTGAAGGCGCTTGAGCTCGAGTTGCATCTCCGCGCGCACCTTGCGGTCGAGAGCGGAAAGCGGCTCGTCGAGCAGGAGGAGTCGCGGGCGCTTGACGATCGCTCGGGCCAGGGCCACGCGCTGCCGTTGGCCGCCAGAAAGCTGTGCGGGGCGCGCCTTCGCCTTGTCGGTCAGTCCGACGGTGGTCAGGACCTCTACCACGCGACTGCGCACCTCGTCCTTGGCCAGGCCCTCGCGCTCGAGGCCGTAGGCGACATTCTTCTCGACGGACATGTGCGGGAACAGCGCGTAGGACTGGAACATCAAGTTGACCGGCCGCTTGTTCGGCGGGAGCTGCAGGATGTCCTGACCGCTGATGACCACGGCACCGCTGTCGGGGTTCTCGAACCCCGCGATGACGCGCAGCAGCGTCGTCTTGCCGCACCCCGATGGGCCGAGCAGCGCGAAGAACTCGTTCTCGTGGATCTCCATGCTCACGCGGTCGAGTGCGACGACCTCGCCGAAGGCGCGGCTGACATCGCTGATCTGGATGAACGGCGTCGTGGCGCCGGGGAGCGGGGTCATAGGGCATCCGAGAGTCGGGTGATGCGCTGGATGGCGATCACGGCGGTGAACGAGATCAAGAGAAGGAGCGTGGCCAGCGCATTGATGACCGGAGTCACGCCGAAACGCACCATCGAGTAGATGACGATGGGGAGCGTGGGCGTGCTGGGTCCGTCGGTGAAGAAGGCAATGACGAATTCGTCGAGCGACAGTGTGAACACGAGCAGGGCCCCGGCGACGATGGCCGGTGCGAGGTTGGGCACGGTGATCCGAAAGAAGGTGGACGTCGCTGACGCACCGAGGTCGCGACTGGCCTCCTCCAGGCTGGGATCGATCTGGCCGATGCGCGCGGTGACGACTGCGGCCACGAACGCCATCCCGAACACGACGTGCGCCAGCAGGACGGTGTGGAGACCCAGGGTCAGGTGGATGAAGGCGAAGAAGACGAGCAGTCCGATGGCGAGCGCAAGGTCCGGGACGATCGCGGGAGCCAGCGAGTACGCCTCCAGCCAGGCCGACCTGGTGTAGCGCGCCAGCCCGATTGCGAGCAGCGTGCCAAGGGTCGTGGCCAGGATCGTCGCACCGATCGCGACGATCATCGTGTTGATGAAGCCCTGCCGGATCGCAGTGTCCTGGAACAACTGGCTGTACCAGTGCAGTGAGAAGCCGGTCCACTTGAAGGGGAACTTGCTGGCGTTGAAGGACAGGATCACCAGCGTGATGATCGGGATGTACAAGAACGCGTAGGTGAGGAACAGCGGCACGCGCAGCCAGCCGAGGTTACGCATGGTTCGGCCTGCCGTTGATGCGTCGGGAGACGTACGCCTGGAGGGCGAAGAGGCCGACGAGGAACACGATCATGACGAGCGCGAGGACGGCGCCGAATGGCCAGTCCCGGGCCTTCAGGAACTGGTTGCGGATGAGGTTGCCGATCATCACCGTCTTGCCGCCGCCGAGCAGTTCGGGGATGACGAAGTTGCCGAGGCTTGGCACGAACACGAAGATCGCGCCGATCATCGCGCCAGGCAGTGTGAGCGGGAAAGTGACGTCACGGAACGCGCGGAACCGCGACGCGCCGAGATTCCTGGCTGCCTCCAGCAAGGAGTGGTCCATGCGATCCATGGAGGCGTACAGCGGCAGGATCATCAATGGCAGGTACGAATACAGCATGCCGGCGATGACTGCGCCCCGCGTGTAGAGCAGGCCGATCGGCTGATCGATGAGCCCGATGCTCATCAACGCCTTGTTCACCGGGCCTTCGGTGTTGAGCAGGACCATCCAGGCGTACGTGCGGACGAGGAAGTTGGTCCAGAACGGCAGCACGATCAGCACGAGGGCGATTGGGCGCCACCGCGCGGGCATCAGCGAGATCGCATAGGCGACGGGGTAGCCGATCAGCAGGGCCAGGATCGTCGTCACCGTGGCGATGAGCAGGGAGTTGCCGAGCACGGACAGGTAGGTGGGCTGAAGTGCCTTGGCGAAGCTCGCGAGCGTGAACGGAAGCGTCACGCCGCCGAAACGGCCCTTCGTCAGGAACGCGTATGAGATGACAAGGGCCAGTGGGATCGCCATGAAGAGCGTGACATAGACGAGACCGGGGGCCAGGAAGACCGCCCGCGAGCCGAGGGCGCGGCGCCCGATGGCGCCACGCCCTCCGCTCGTGGTTGCTTGGTCAGTGGTCACGACTAACTGGAGGTGACCTCGGTGGCGATGTCGGTGTACTTGGAGCTGTCAGCGCCCAGGTCGACGATGGTCTCCTGCTTGAGCAGATCGGCCGGCGTCATCGCCATGTTGGGGTAGGTCGCGTTGAGATCCGTGACGCCCTTGGTCTCCATGGCGGCCTGGTTCGGCACCTTGTAGAGGATGTTCTCCGCGACCCATGCGTGGTTCGCCGGGTCGAGGATGAAGTTGATGAAGGCCATTGAGGCCTCCTTGTTCTTCGACGACTTCAGTACGACCATCGTGTCGGACCAGAGGTCGCTGCCCTCGGAGGGAACGACGAACTTGATGTTCTTGTCCTCGGCGATGCCGTAGTTGCACCAGCCGTCCCACGCCTCGGTCATCGTGGCCTCGCCGGAGATCAGCTTCTTGTAGAAGTCGGTGTCGTCGTAGGCGAGCAGGTCGGGCTTCTGCGCGATGGTGAGGTCCTTGGCCTCCTGCAGCTGGGCGTCGTCCGTCGTGTTGATGGAGTAGCCAAGCGACTTCAGGGCCGGGAGGAGGAGCCAGCGCTCAGTCGAGAGCATGGTGATCTTGCCCTTGTTGGCGTCGGTCGGCTTGAGCAGGTCGTTCCAGCTCGTGGGCGCCTTGTCGACGAGGTCGCTGCGGTAGCAGATGCCCGTGGTGCCCCAGGTGTAGGGAACCGAGTAGGTGTTGCCCTTGTCGAAGGCCAGCTGGGTCGCCTCGGGGTAGAGGTTCGTGATGTTCGGGATGAGGCTCTTGTCGATCGGCTCGAGCAGCCCGGCGTCGTTCAGCGCCTGGGCGTACTGCCCGGAGACGAAGGCGACGTCGATGCCGGAGTCACCACCGGCCGTGAGCTTGCCCATGATCTCCTCGTTGGTCGCGTGGTTCGCGATGGTCAACGGGGTGCCGACGGCGGTCTGGAACTGCTTGGCGAGGTCCTCGGGGTAGTAGCCGGCCCAGTTCGACACGGTCAATGTCTGCTTCGTGAGGTCGGCGTTCGGGTCAAGCGCGCTGGCCGCTGCGGCAGCGCTGCTGGCCGGGGCCGCACTGGCTGCGGTGCTTGCAGCCGCGCTCGCCGCGGCGCTGACGGCGGCACTGGCGGCTGAGCTCGCCGTGTCCGACGCGCTGCCTCCACAGGCCGACAGGATGAGGGCTGCCGTGGCGGCAAGTGCCGCTGCAGCGCCCGTCTTGCGTGCATTCCGGATGCCAACTCGCATCAATGGACTCCTATTCACACGTCATCGACCCGAGCCCGAGCGGCCGGCGATGGGTGAGGGTTGCACACGGCTGTAAGGCAGCGCAAGCGAATCCATGGCTGAAACACAACTGTTATGCAAACTTATTGAATCCGGATTCAAATGGTCGACGGGCTGGGTAGGGTGCCACGACGACTGTGGGAACCGCCCGCGGTCGAAGGGGGAGCGATGGCCAAGGCGAAGGGCGGAAAGCGCACCGACCTGCTCGAGGCCGCACAGCGGGCGATGGCCGAGCACGGCGCCAACGTGCGCCTGAACCAGGTGGCCGAGGAGGCAGGCCTGACGTCCGGCGCGATCCTGTACCACTACCCGGACCTGCAGGACCTACTCGTCGATGCCAACCGCGCCGGCATGGAGCGCTTCTACGAGGACCGCCTCAAGGCGATCCAGGGCGTGACCGATCCGGCAGAGCGGTTGATCATCACCATCAAGAACGGCCTGCCCGTCGACGAGGACGACGAGGAGGTCAAGCTCCTGTGCGCGCTGGGCGGGGAGGCCGCACGCAACACGCTGTACGCGGTCCTGCTCACCTCGCTGTATGACCGGCAGGTCGCGATGTACCAGACGATCCTCGAACTTGGCGCGGCGCAGGGCGTCTTCACCCTGGCTGCGGATGCGCTCGCGATCTCGCGGAACCTCGTCGCGCTCGAGGATGCGTACGGCTACCGGATCATGGCCGGTCACCCGACCCTCGATCACGCGGCGACTGCTGGGTTGATCCTCGGCTACGCCAGACTTGCCACCAACCACCCGCTCGACCAGGAGACCCGATGACCGATCGCCCGTTGACCATCTTGTTCATGCCTGAATCGGCGTACGGGCCGACCAACCAGTGCGTGGGCATCGGCAAGGTGCTGCTGGAGCGGGGCCACCGCGTCGTCTTCGCCGCAGAGGCGTCGTGGAAGGGCAGGTTGTCACCGCTCGGCTTCGAGGAGGACCTCGTCGACCTCGCGCCACCGGAGGAGCCGGTCGAGGGCCAGGAGGCCGATGCCGGCGCCTTCTGGAAGGACTACATCCGGGAGATCGCACCGGTTCTCCAGAAGCCGACGATCGACCAGCTCGAAGGATTCATGCAGCCCACGTGGCAGGCCCTCATCGACGGGTCGATGTACTGCGAGCCGCACCTTAAGGAGATCATCGCGCGGGTTCAGCCCGACGTCATCGTCGAGGACAACGTCGTGGCGTTCCCTGCGTTGCTCACCGCGGACGCGCCCTACGTGCGGATCGTCTCCTGCAATCCGCTCGAGGTGAAGGGTCCGGACGTCGCACCCACCTACTCGGGCCTGCCGGCCGACGATCGCTCGCAGTGGGACGACTTCCGGGCCGAATACGACCGCTCGCACCGCGCCATGTGGGAGATGTTCAACGCGTGGGTCGTGGAGAAGGGTGCTCCGCCGCTCGACGACCTCGAGTTCGTCCACACCAGCGAGGTCGCGAACCTCTACGTGTTCCCGGAGGACGCCGACTACGTCGACCGACGGCCCCTTGACGCCACCTGGCACCGCATGGACTCCAGCGTCCGCGAGACCGACGACGAGTACGAACTGCCCGAACTTCTGCGCGACCGGCCTGATGGCAGCGCGCTCATCTACTTCTCGCTCGGCTCGCTCGGCGGGGCCGACGTCGACCTGATGCGTCGGGTCATCAGCGTTCTGGCCGACACACCGCACCGCTACATCGTCAGCAAGGGACCGCAGGCCGGCGAGATCGAACTCCCGGCCAACATGGTCGGCGCCGAGTTCCTGCCGCAGACGACGATCATCCCCAAGGTTGACCTCGTGATCACGCACGGCGGCAACAACACCACCACCGAGTCGCTGCACTTCGGCAAGCCGATGATCCTCCTGCCGTTGTTCTGGGACCAGCACGACAATGCGCAGCGCATGGACGAACTCGGCTTCGGGGTTCGCCTCTCGACCTACACGTTCACCGACGCCGAGATGCACGGCGCGCTCGAGACCCTCCTCAACGATGCCGACCTCAGGGATCGGCTCGCCAAGCAGGGAGAGGCGATCAGGGCGCGCAACGGCATGCGTCGCGGTGCTGACGTCATCGAGAGCGTTGGGCGGGCCCACGCCGAGCGCACGTGATCGAACTCCCGCAGCTGGTCGCCGACGCTTCGCCGGCGGAACTGCTGCCCGCGCGGCGAGCCAGCGAGGCGGACCGGGTGGAGTTGCCCTGGACGATCGTGGCATCGCTCGGCCTCGGCTCGACACGGGATCATGGTGGCGAGGCGTGGCTCCTGGTGCTCGAGGATGCGCGGGGTGAGCGCTTTGGAGTCCCGGCCGTTGTCCGCCAAGGCCGTTTGCGTCGTGCCCGGGCCGGCGACGGGGTCGCAGAGGCACTGATCGCCACGCTCGCGCAGGGATCCGACGTACCCGGACTGTCCTTCGAGGTGTTCGGCACGGTGGACGAGCTGACCGGTGAGGAGGCCTTCGACGTCGATCAGACGAACGAGTTGCTTGTCGTGGGCGACCGTGCCGTCGTGAAGTGGTACCTGCACCCCACCGAGGCCGCGCAGCCCGCACCGGACCGGATGGCGACACTCGCCCGGGCCGGATTCGGCGGAACGCCACGGACGTGGGCCATCGCGCGGCTGGCAGTGCCGGGCTCGACGGCGCTCGTGGCGACGGTCGTCGACTACGTGCCCGACTCCCAGGACGGCTGGGAGTGGGCGGTCGACAACGTGCGTCACCTTGTCCGGGGGGAGATCGGCGATGGACGTGCGTGGGTGCACGACCTCGCCGAACTGGTCGCTCGAATGCACGTGGCCCTTGCCGGCGCGGGTACCGATGAGGCGTCTTCAGCGCAGGTCGAGGGCTGGCTCGCAACGGCCGTTGTCGAGTTGGCGCACTACGAGGATGCGGTGTCGCCGGAGACGTACGGACTTGCGCTCGAGCGCATGGCGGTTGTGGCCGAGTGCGCCGAAACACCGTTGATCGACGTCCACGGCGATCTCCACATCGGGCAGATCCTGCGCGCGTCCGGCCGCTACTTCGTCATCGACTTCGATGGCAATCCCACGCTTGAGCCCGAGCAGCGGTTGGCGCGCCAACCGGCGGCCCGCGACGTCGCGGGCATGCTGGCATCACTCGATCACGTCGGCCGCGTCGTCCTGCATCGCACCGAGGACCTCGACGAACTGCAGCGGCATCGGGTGCTGTCCTGGATCGAGGACGCGCAGGTGACCTTCCTCGACGCGTACCACCTGGCCCTCGCGGAGGCGGGCCATGCTGATCTGCTCGATGACCGCCTGGTCCTGCCCTTCCAGATTCAGCAGGAGTTTCGTGAGTTTGCCTACGCCGAGCGTTACCTGCCGCACTGGCGGTACGTTCCAGATGCCGCACTGCCCGCCCTGCTGAGTCGAGGCCACGCATGAACCCGACTGTTCGGCTGGAGATCGCCGACTACGACCTTGGCCTGCGCGGGAAGCTCGAGCGAGCCGACAAGGCGGCCCCGGGCAAGCGCATCTCGTTCTGCACGATCGTCTACGGCCTGTCGCTGAAGGACGAGGTCACGGACACCCCGCTCGGATCGGCGGCGAACGGCTACCCGGACGCGTTCGCGGTGCCTGACGAGGACACCCGGGTGACCTTGCCCTGGCGCGCGGCGCAGGAGGCGGTGATCGCCGACATGGTCCATGCCGACGGCAGCCCGGTAGAGGAGTGCCCTCGATACCAGGTGCGTCGACTGTCTGCTCAGTACGACGAATTCGGACTCGAGCCCGTGTTCGGGTACGAGTACGAGGTGTACGTCACGCACGATGCGGACAGCCCGCTGGGCTCTCGTCCGCTGGGGCGCACCATCAACGGCTACAGCCTGTCGCGCCTCGGGGAGTCCGAGGCGCTCGCAGACACGTTCTGCGAGCGCATGGAGAGCGTCGGCATCCCTGTCGAGATGTTCCACAGCGAGATCGGGCCGGGCTTCTTCGAGTTCGCGCTCGCCCCGGCACCCGCGTTGACCGCCGCCGACTGGGCCGCGCGGGCCCGTCAGGCCTTCCGCGAGATTGCTGCGGAGCAGGGACTCCGTGCGACGTTCATGGCGAAGCTCTACAGCACGGAGTCCGGCTCCGGCGGGCATGTCCACCAGAGTCTTCGCCGTGACTGGCGCAACGTCATGTCGGACCAGAACCAGCAACTGTCTGCTGAGGGCGCGAACTATCTCGGCGGAATCCTCGCGACGATGGGCGACTTCGGCGCCCTCTACAACCCCCTGGTGAACTCGTACAAGCGACTCGACCCGAACCTGTTCGTGGCGACGCGCGCGACATGGGGAGGCGACAACCGCAATGCCGCGTGCCGGACGATCCTCAACGTGCCGACGGAGGCTGCTCGCATCGAGTGCCGGCGCCCCGGCGCGGACGCGAGCCCGTACGTCGTCGCGGCGGCACTGCTCGCTGGTGGCATCCACGGACTGCGCAACCATGTCGACCCCGGCCCGCCCATTGCGCCGGGAGATGATCTCGCTTCGGTCGGAGGCGACCTCCCGCAGGATCTTGCGGCGGCAATCGCCATGCTCGACGGATCGACCCGTGCGCGCGAGCTGCTCGGTGAGGCGTTCGTCGCGTGCTTCCTGGCAACGCGTCGCGCCGAGCAGGCCGCGTTCGACCATTGGTGGCGTGGCACCGTCACTGAATGGGAACTGGCACGGTACCCCGACCACATCTAGCCAAGCCATCGATTCTGGGAGCGACATGGACCCCGAGCTGTTCCTCGCCGACCTCGAGCGCAAGCCGGAGGTCCTCGGCGAGCTTGCCCTGAGCCTGCGGGCGGCCGATCCGTGGCGCGAGGCGGGGATGAGCGGGAGCAGCCACGTGGTGTTCCTCGGCATGGGCTCGTCGCACTATGCGAACGCCGTCGCTGCGGCACGCCTGCGCGAGGCCGGGATCGACGCCGTGGCGGAGCTGGCGAGCAGCGACCTGTTGCCGCGTCCGCGACCCACCACCGTGGTGGTCGCCGTGTCCGCCAGCGGTGGCTCCAAGGAGACACTTGCCGCCGTGGAGCGCTACCAGGGCAAGGCACCGATCGTCGCCGTGACCAACACCCCCGGCTCGGCAATCGAGGCGTTGTCGCGCCACGTGGTGCCGATGCTGGCGGGCATCGAATCAGGTGGGGTTGCGTGCCGGACGTTCCAGCACACGCTGGCGCTTCACCTGGCGCTCGAGGAGAGCCTTGTGGGCAACACCGTCAACGGCTGCAAGCCGTGCGAGACGGCGATGCGCTCGGCCGAGGCATCCGCCGACCTGCTTGACCGGCGCGGGGAGTGGCTTGAGGCGTTCATCGACATCGCGATCGGGCCGCATGGAACGGCCTTCGTGGCGCCCAACCGCCGGTTGAGCTCCGCGATGCAAGGCGCTCTTATGCTGCGCGAGGGACCGCGCCGCCCAGCGGTCGGCTGCGAGACGGGCGATTGGAGCCACGTCGACGTGTACCTCACCAAGACCACTGACTACCGGCTCGTGCTCTTCGAGGGCAGCCGGTGGGAGCCGGAACTACTGTCGTGGTTGGAGAAGCGCGGCTCGACGCTCGTCAGCGTCGGAGGCGATGTGGGCGGCGCCAACCAGACGGTGCGCTACCGGCATGACGACGATGACGATGTGCGCCTGCTGACCGAGGTCCTCGTCGCGGAACTGGCTGCGGCGACGTTGTGGAGCACGCCCGATGCACCGGCCGAGCCCGTGACACCGATGTGGAGGTGAGCATGAAGGTCACCCGTGTGTCGACCACCCCCGTCAAGGGGCTTGAGCTTCACCACCCCGAGTCCATCGAGATAACCGGCACGGGCGCGGTAGGCGACCGGATCTTCTACCTCGTCGACGATTCCGACGCGCTCTTCTCGGTCGCCAAGACCGGTTCGCTGCTCACGCTGCGCGCCGACTTCGACGAGGACACTCAGGTGCTGGCGATCAGCGAGGCGGGCGTCGTGCTTGCCGAGGCCGCGGTCGAGCAGGGCGCCGCTCACACGGCTGACTTCTTCGCCTTCCGCGACGTGGCCGGCCATCTGGCCGATGGCCCGTGGAACGAACTGTTCTCCGATCGGGCGGGACGCCGACTACGCCTGGTCCGGGCCGACCGGCGCAACGGCGGCGTCGACGTGGAGCCGTTGACGCTCCTTGGCGATGCGTCCACAGCGGAGCTCGCGCGTACCGCAGGGGTAGCGGCGGTCGATGCCCGTCGATTCCGCATGACCATCGACTTCGACGGTGCCAAGCCGCACCAGGAGGACACGTGGCTGGGGCGGTGGCTGCGGATCGGCGAGACGGTCATCGAGGTTGGCGGGCCGGTGCAGCGCTGCGCGGGTACGACGCGGCACCCCGTCAGCGGCGAGATCGACTTCAAGACGCTCTCGTTGATCGGTGCCTACCGCGGCCGTCAGGACTCCACCTTCGGGATGGGCTTCAACTTCGGCGTGTACGCCCGCACTGTGGTGCCCGGGCGGATCGCCGTTGGCGACGAACTGCACCTCGACGTCGGCTGAGCCACCCCCCCCCGCCACGCCGAGTCCGACCGCCACCGTCGCACCGGACCCCCGGGAGTGACGGGGGCGGTCGGACTCGGCGAATGCGGGTGGGAGGGTTGGCCAACGGGTGGCGCGCGTGGGTGACTGGACGGAAGGACGTCGATGGCGGTGTGGCTTGGTGTGCTGTGGCTGGTGGCCGGTGCCGTGATGGCCGCGGTCGGCTGGTTGGGCGCCAACGGCAAGCTCAGGCGCAATCACTGGGCCGGCATCCGACTTCCGTCGACGATGGCGTCGGACGACGCCTGGGCCGCCGGCCACGCGGATGGCAGTCGCTGGCTGGCGGGCGGCGGCGGCCTTGTCGCCACGATCGGCGTGCTGATGCTGCTGTTCAAGCCCGACGACGCCACCGTGGCCGCCATCTCGATCGTGCTGGCGTTCTTCATGGTCGTGATCATTGCGGGCGCGGCCACGGCCGCCCATGGGGCCGCGAAGAAGGCGACCGCCCAAGCGCAGCAGCCCTGACTCCCTGCTATGCGGCGAGGAAGTCGTTGACGGTCGAGGCGAACGCGAGGCCCGGCTGGAAGAGGAACGCGTGGCCGGCGTCGTGATACGTCCGGGTCGTGGAGCGGGCGATGCCGTCGGCGAGCGCCTTCGCGTTGGAGATCGGGACCACCACGTCCTCGCGACCTCCCGCGATGAGTACGCGATGGTTGATCGCCTCGAGTCGGTCGCATGTGCCCATGCCCGAGCCAAGCCACAGGGGTCCGGCGGCCTTGTCCTGTGCTTCGGCCGTCGCGGCGCTCACGGTGAAGGCGTTCTGCGGCTGGTAGCCAGCGGCCGCGTACGCCTCGCCGATAGAAGCGGACCACAGCATCCCTGCGCCGATCCGATTGCGCGGGAACAGGATGCTCAGGCGCTGCGCCTGGGTGGCAGCCGGATCGGTGAGGATGGCGAGGGCCCGCTTGGTCGGTCCCTTCGTTCCGGGGCCGCCGCAGTCGGTGCTCGCGAGCACGATGCGACGCACCAGCGCGCCGTGGCGAATGGCGAGTTCCTGCGCGATGTACCCGCCCATCGACCACCCGAGGACATCCGCCCTGCCACCCACGACCTGCTGGATGAACTGCGCGGTGTCATCGGCCATCTGCGCGATCGTCAACGAGTGGACCGTACCTGTTGATGTGCCGGCGCCCCGGTTGTCGAAGATGATGACCCGACGTCGCGCTGCCAGGGCGTCGAGCAGGACAGGGTCCCACTCGGACATCGTCAGCGAGGACCCTGCGATGAGCACGAGCGGCAGTCCCGTCCCGAAGGTGCGGTAGCCGAGCGTGGCCCCGTTGACCGTGACGAACGAGATGGGCTGGCCGAGGACGGAGTAGGCGCCGGAGTGGGCTCGCCGGGGCGACTGGGTGAGGAGGACGGTTCCGGGGCCGAGCGTGGCTGCGGCGGCCTGGGTGGCGGTCAGCAGACCCAAGGCCATTGATGCGACGACTATGCGACGAGTCGCATGGCCGTCAACGAAACCCGGCACGATCGGAAGTTATCGCTCGGATGTCTCACCTTGCCGGGCCAGATCGGCAATGGCCGGTCACTGTTCGTGCCGGTACGACCTATGCCGGTCGCCGGCAGGACCATGGTCCCGACCCGGGCAGCACAAAGGTGCACTAGGAGGGGACAAGGCGACTGACCCCCTCGTCGGCGGGGCTCTGCAGCCATGTCCACGACGTCGTCGGAGGCGGTGACTCCGGATTGACCCAGACGCAGCGCCTGCCTGCTGTGTACTGCTCGCTGATGAGGTGGGCAGCTGGATACACCACGGCCGACGTGCCGACCGCGACGACCGTGTTCGCGGCCCGCATGACGGTGCCCGCGTCGTTGAATGCCCCGACGGGAAGCGACTCCCCGAACAGGACGATGTCGGGGCGGCACATGGCACCGCAGGTCGGGCAGCGCGGGGTGTCGTCGTCGTCCCAGGGCGCATCGCGGATGTCGGAGAGGTGGTTCTGGCCGAGGCAGCGCACCCTCCGCAGGCTCCCGTGCAACTCGATCACGCGGGTGCTGCCGGCGACGGTGTGGAGCCCGTCGACGTTCTGAGTGACGACGGTGATGGCTTCGGGCATCGAGACCTCGAGGGCGGCGATTTCCATGTGTGCCTTCGCCGGTCGCAACTCGTCGTAGGCCTGCAGACGCGGACGGAACCTCTCCCACAGTTCCGGCAGTCGCTCCGGCGTGACGTCGTCGGCGTTGGGCGGCTGCAGGGAGCTCGACTCGTACAGTCCGCCCGTGCCCCGGTACGTGGGAAGCCCCGCGCCCACCGAGATGCCCGCGCCGGTGAAGAACACCACAGGTGCCGACAGGCTGACGAGCTCATCCATGGCGACAACTATGCCGTGGTCAGCCGAACTGAAGTCGCGACCGCACCATCAGGTGGTCGCTGCCCTGGTACGCCGTGTCGAAGGAGCCGTTCTTGTTCACGTGCACGACGACCGAGTACGAAAGCGGCTTCACCGGCCCGCGCATCATGATGTAGTCGATGCGGGCTGCAAGTCGCCACTTGTTGTAGATGGGACGACTGGGCCAGCCCGTGCGTTGCGTCGTCGTGTAGTTGATCGAGTTGATGCGGATGTGGTGGCGCTTCGGCGCGCTGATCGCGTCGGTCCACCCCGCGTCACGGAGCACGCGCTGCACCCCGTGCGGCTGCCGGAAGTCGTAGGAGTTGAAATCACCCATGAGGACGACCGGCGCACCCGTCAGGCCGCGGGCGGCGTTCATGCCCTCCGCCCACGCGGTGGCTGCACGGCCGAAGGCGAGCCGGTGCTGCTCGGCGGCCGAGGTCTTCTGCGTCGACAGGTGCACGCTGATCGCGAGGAACGGACCGGTGCCATTGAGCCCCTGCAGGTAAACCCATGCGACCTGCCGGTCGCGATCGACGGGGGCGTTCGGTGCGATGTCCTGAACGCGCCAGAAGCCGGCGCTGGTGGTGCTGTCCAAGCGGACCTGCTGCACCGACGCGGGCTTGAACATCAGACGTGCGGTGTGCGTGCAGCCGAGCGACTGGCACCGGTCATCCTGAATCGTCGGCGCGGCGTAGCCCAGTGGCCCGGTGAGGTTCTGGATGTCCTGCCACTGGTTGATCGAGCCGTACGGCAGGTCGGACGCCTCGTTCAGTGAGAGGACGTCGGCTCCGGATCCGGCGATGGTCCGCATGACGCGATCGCGGCGCACGGACCACGGTGGCGCGGGTGCGTCGCACTCGATGTTGCACACGTTGTACGTCGCGAACGTCAACTGTGCTGGCGTCGCCGCGGATGCGGTTGGCGTGAAGGCCGGCGTGGCGAGAGCCACGATGGCGAGGCCCGACGCGAACGCGAGTCGTCCTGCGTTCCTGCCCATTGCGGGGAGTTTGGTCGAAATGGGCATTCGGTGATGCTAACGGAGGATCCGGCATGCGCCGAACCACTGCACGCGCGGCGCGCACGCCGTTCCGCGGTCTCGACGATCGTCGAGCCCAAGGTCTTACCCAGTCTTTACTGACTTATCGCGCACTCTGCGGCTCAGGCGTTGTTCGTCGGCCATCGCATCGCCCCTGATCGCGGCGGTACGGTCGGAGGTATGGCGGTCAGCGACCGGGGAAAAGGCGAGCAGCCCATCTCCCGATGGGTCGACCTTGATGGCCCCGTGCACTACGTCGACCACGGCGGCCCGAGCGACGGCCCACTCCTCGTGTGCGTGCACGGACTGGGTGGCTCGCTGGTGAACTGGGCGGCTCTTGCGCCTTTGCTCACCGATCGCTGCCGGGTACTGGCACTAGACCTCGCCGGCTTCGGACACACCCATGGCGGCTCGCGGTCCACGTCGGTGCAGGCCAATCGACGACTGCTCGACCGGTTCCTGCGGGAGGTGAGCGGCACGCCGGTGATCCTCGTCGGCAATTCGATGGGCGGGCTGATCTCCGTCATGCAGGCGAGCGTCCAGCCCGCCAGCGTTGCCGGCCTGGTGCTGATCGACCCGGCCCTGTCGGTCGGCCTGTCCGCTCGTCCGGATCCGCTCGTGCTGGCGACGTTCGCGATGTTCGCGGTACCGGCGATCGGTCGCCGTCTGCTGTCGATCCGACGCAGCAGGTCGTCGGCGGAGGCCGCCGTGAACGACCTGCTGCGCCTGTGCTGCGCCGACCTGTCACGCGTGCCGCAGGACGTCGTCGCGCAGCATGTCGAGGTCGCCGAGCAGCGCCGTCAGTACGAGGACGTCGATGCGGAACTGCTGTCGGCCGCGCAGTCGCTGATGTGGGTGCTGGCCGATCGTGGCGGCTACGCCGACATGCAGAGTTCGATCGATGCTCCGGTCCTGCTGCTGCACGGCGATCGCGACCGGCTGGTTCCCGTTGCAGCCGCACGCGCTGCGGCGAAGACCAATCCGTCGTGGCGCTTCTCGGTGGCCGAGGGGGTTGGACACGTGCCGCAACTCGAGGTCCCCGACTGGACAGCGGCTCAGGTCCTCGCATGGCTCGACGACGAAGCCGACGCCGCTGCTCGGGCAGCGCAGGCGCGCCCCGTCGATGGTGCACGGCAATGACCCGCGTGGAGTACCTCAGCTCGCTCGACGCCAGCTTCCTGCAGTTGGAGAACGACACGCAGCAGATGCATGTCGGTTCCATGTTCATCCTCGATGGCCCGAGGCCCGACTACCAGGACTTCTGCGACCACATCGCCTCCCGCCTCGATGCGGTGCCCCGCTATCGCCAGCGGGTCAAGCGGATGCCGTTCGACATCGCTCGTCCGTACTGGGTCGACGACCCGCACTTCTCGATCGCCTATCACCTTCGGCACACGGCGATCCCGAGTCCGGGCGGCGAGGTCGAACTGCGCACGCTCGCTGGACGGATCATGTCGCAGCGGCTGGACCTCGACCGACCGCTGTGGGAGATCTGGCTCGTGGAGGGCCTCCCTGAGGATCGCTGGGCGGTCATCAACAAGGTGCACCACGCGATGATCGACGGGGTCTCGGGCCATGACGTCGTTGAAAGGCTCCTTGACCGGGATCCGGATGTGCCTCCTGCGTCTGCCGGACCCTGGCGACCGGAAGCCGGGCCGTCCACCGTGGAGCTGCTGTCGTCAGGTGCCTCATGGGCGGCCCGATTGCCCGGTGAGGCACTTCGCGCTGCCGCGACAGCCTCCGAGTCGCCGTCGAGCGTCCTTCGTGGCGCACGAACCCGAGCCGTGGGCCTCGCGCACGTGGGCCGACAGGCCGCGAGCCCGACCACTGTGCTCAACGGGCCGCTGGGGCCGCACCGGCGATGGGCGTGGGCGCGTGCGGACCTCGGTGACATCAAGGCCGTGAAGGACGCGACCGGCTGCACCGTCAACGACGTCGTGTTGGCCGGCGTTGCGGGCGGCTTCCGCACCTACCTCCTTGCGCGGGGCGAGTCCGTGGATGACGACCTGGTGCGTTCGCTCGTGCCCGTGTCGGTACGACAGGCGGACCAGCGCGGTCGTCTCGGCAACCAGGTCACGGCGATGTTCGCCGACCTACCCGTCGGTGTCGCCGACCCGATGGAGCGGCTCAGCGCTGTGGCCGATCAGATGGCCCACCTCAAGAGCAGCGGCATGGCGGTCGGGGTGCAGTCGATGCTGTCGGCTGCAGACTTCGTCCCGCCGACCCTGATGACGTTGGGTGCGCGGGTCGCCGTCACTGTCGGACAGCGCGTGGTGAACACCGTGACGACGAACATCCCCGGGCCGCAGTATCCGCTTTACCTGCTCGGTCGTCGGCTGCTCGAGATGTTCCCCTACATCCCGATCGGGCAGGACATCAGGATCAGCATCGGCATCGTGTCGTACGACGGTCACATTGCGATCGCAGCGACCGGCGACTACGACGCGGTGAGCGATCTGGACCTGCTCTGCGAGGGCATCGAGGACGCGCTCGCCGAACTGGTGTCCATCGTCTCAGGCCGAACGGGCAAGTAGCTGCCTAGTCGTGCAGCGCGGCTTGCCTCAGGGCGGCGAAGAGGTTGTCGACATGGACGCGGGTGCGGTCCTCGAGCCGGTACGACACCGGGCCGCGCACCAACGCGTTGGGGAAGATGCCCTGCTTCACGAGCAGGTGCTTCTCGACGGCGAGGAAGCTGTCGAGTTCGCCCTGCAGCGAGATCAACTGCGTAAGCGGTTCGTTGATGGCCTGCACTGTCGCCTCATCGCCGTGCTGCAGGGCGTTCCACAGCGCCACGATCGACCAGCAGACGTCGGCACCGGGCATCGTGCCCACGACACCTCGTCGGTAGCTGTCGACGAGTACGAGGCCGCCCGTGCCCTCGAGGATGCGTGCCTCGCCGTCGGTGGACTCCAGCAGCGCCGTGACGCGAGGGCCGATGGGCGGTGCCTCAGGCTTGAACACTGCCTTCGCAGGGAAGGCGCGTGCGAGTCGCGCCTGGACGTCGATCGACAGTGGTTGCCCGACGTAGCCGCTGGCATCCTGGATCACGACCGGCAGGTCGATGGCGTCAAGCACCCCCGAGTAGTAGGTGAGCAACTCGTCGTCGTCGAGTGCCGTGGACATGGGCGGGATGGCCATGACCGCGGTCGCCCCCAGTGTCTCGGCAAGTCGGGCGCGCCCGATCGCCACATGCGTGCTCTCCGCGCCGACGCTGATGATGCACTGCGCTGATCGTTGGGCCGCCAGGGCGCAGGCGCACTCCGCGACAGCGGCGACCTCGGCATCGCTGAGCCGCAGGACCTCCGACACCATGCCCATGACAACACCGTCGCACCCCTGGTCGAGTACCCAGTGGAGCTCGGACTCAAGGGTGGTGAAGTCCACCGTGCCGTCAATGTGAAACGGCGTCTGGAAGACCGGCAGGACGCCGGCGGGGGAGCGGGGAGTCATCGCGGGCCGATCATCCGATCTCGAGCAGGACCTTGCCGCGCACGCCGTCGGAGTGCCGGAGTGTGGCGACGGCGGACTCCCATTCGGCGAGGGTGAAGCGGTGCGTGACGAGGAAGTCCAGTGACAGGCGATCCGAGTTGAGCATCTCGACGACGGCAGACCACGCAGTTCGGGTGTAGCTGAAGCTGCCGACGACCGTGACGTCGCCATTGACGATGTCGTCGATGGGCAGGCTTGCCATCGCTCCCGTGCCAGCCAGTCCGAGGAGCACCACCGTGCCCCCACGGCTGACTGAACGAAGTGCGGTGTCGGCCGCTGCTGCGGTGCCGGCAGCCTCGATCACGACGTCGTAGGTGGTGGACAGCAGCAACGGGTCGCTGAGGAACGCATCCGCACCGGCGGCCAGCGCAAGGGTTTCCTGCGCAGTTCGTGCTCCGAGCACGTCGACCGTTGCCGGTGACCACAGTCGCGCAATGCTGGCGGCCAGCAGGCCGACGGTGCCGTCGCCCACGACGAGGATCCGAGCCCCCGCCTGGGGATTCGCCCGATCGATTGCGCGGTAGACGACTGCTGCGGGTTCGACGAGTACGCCGGACTCGAAGGACACGGTGTCGTCGAGGACGTGGACGAGAGACGCGGGCACGGCGATGAGGTCGGCGGCTGCACCGGCACGGGTGAACCCCAGTTCGTCATAGATACGACAGCGATTCGTGTTGCCCGTCCGGCACTCATCGCACACTCCGCACGGGATGATGCCTTCAACGACGACGCGCGCGCCTACTGCCGGCATTCCGGTGGCGGACTCCACGACGACGCCCGACCACTCGTGACCCAGGATCAGTGGCATGGTCACGTACGCCTGGTCGATGGAGCCGTCGATGATCTCGAGGTCCGTCCCGCACATTCCGACCCGGCGCGGGCGGACAAGGACCTCGCCATCACCGGCGACTGGGTCCGGCACGGACAGCAGAGCGATGTCGCCAGGACCCGAGACGACGAGTGCCTTCACGAGGTGGCTCCTGCGGTGGTCAGGCTGGCGGGAGTCCCGCCGAGCATGCGAGTGATGGCTTCGGCGGAGTCGCGAACCTGGGCCCCGAGGTCGAGCACCGCCTGCTCGGGCAGGTCACGCTTGATGCCCGTGGCGCTGATGCTGCCGACGCAGGCTCCCGAGTGGTCGAGGAACGCCGCCCCGATGCAGAAGACGCCCTCGAAGTCCTCCTCGTCGTCGATGGCGAAGCCACGCTGGCGAACGATCGCGAGATCGTCGAAGAGTCCCTGCAGGGTCGTGATGGTGTTCGGTGTGCGTCGCGGCATGCCGGACTCGGCGATGACGGACGCGACCTCGCGGTCGGTCATCGTGGCGAGGATCGCCTTGCCTGCGGACGACACGTGCGGGAGCTCGGGCACCCCGAGCGGTGCGTGGAAGCGGATCGCGCCGGGGGCGTCGACACGCTCGATGAACAGCGGCCGCCCGCCCTCGTTGACGGCGGCCCGGATGGTCAGGCCGGTCTTGGCGTTCAGGTCGTGCAGCACCGGCTGGCAGATAGCCGCGAGCGGCAGTCCGCTGGCCGAGATGTCACCGAGCCGGACCAGGGCCAGGCCGAGCTGGTAGCGGGTGCCGGGCTCGATCACGCGCAGGTAGTTGAAGTCCAGCAGGGTGCGCGCCAGTGCGAACGTCGAGCTCTTGGAGGCGCCGAGCTGCCGCGCCAGCTCGCTGACCGTCAGGCCCGCGGCGGGGCCGCTGGCCACGATGTCGACAAGCCGCAGCGCCTTGTGCAGGCTGCCGACCGTGTACCGACCGCTGGGCGCGGTCGGCTCAGTGTTCGTCATAGCCGAACACTAGATCGATCCCGTTGTCAGCACCGAACAACTCCCGTCGAACGATCAGGTAACGAAGGCAGTAGACACCTTGACACCCTAGTGCGCCGCTGATTTGCTGCGCAGCACAAACTCGATCAGCGTTCGGTATTACCGAACAGAAGACTGGTGGATGTGCCCGTTCGCCCGATCGATCCCGAGGCGATCGCCCGCGTGCGCGCCCTGATCGACCGTGACGGCCTGGCCGGAATGGTCCTCACCACTCCCGGTGCCGTCGCTTGGGCGACGGCCGGCATCAACACCCCGATCGACCGCTCCGCCGGCACCGACACCATCTGGGTCGCCATCGGCCCGGCCTCGACGGCCCTCATCACCACCAACGTCGAACAGCCTCGCCTGGCCGTTGACCTCGCCTTCGACCAGGAGTGCGCCCTGATGGACGCGCCATGGTGGGACGGCGACGCCATGGTGCGCGCCGCGGCGACGGCCATCGGCGCCGACCCGGTGCGCATCGGATCCGACGGGCATCCGGGCTTCGGCCACGATGCAACCGTCTCGCTGACGATCGACCGGCTCGCGCTGACGAGTCGGCAGCAGCAGTGCATGGACGACCTCGCATGCGAGTCCGCCCATGTCGTGGAGTCGGCATTGCGCTCCTGGCGTCCGGGCGAAACCGATCACGCCATTGCGGCCCGAATTGCGGAGGGCGTCGAACGCTTCGGTGGCCAGGGCCCTGTCCTCCTGGTCGGCGGCGATGATCGCGTCCTGCGCTTTCGGCATCCGGTTGCCGTCGGCGCCCCGGTGAACCGACTGGTGATGGCCGTGCTCGTCGCCTCGCGGGGTGGCCAGCACGTGGCCCTCACGCGGTTCGCGTCCGTGGGCCGCGTCGACATCAACCTCGCAGACCGCCTACGGGTGACGCAGGATATCCAGGCCGACGTCGTGACGGCGTGCACGCCCGGCTCGACGGTTGGCGCGGTGATGACGACCCTTGCCGACTCCTACGACCGGCACGGCCGTGGCGGTGCCTGGCGCGAGCACTACCAGGGCGGGCCGATCGGCTACGCGCAGCGTGAGTTCGAGATCGCACCCGTGCAAACCAGTAGCGCCTGGTGGGACGTCACCTTGCCCGTCGGATGCGCCGTGGCGTTCAATCCGAGCGTCGCGGGCGGCGCGAAGGACGAGGACACCTTCCTGATGACCGACGACGGCCCTCGGTGGATCACGCGCACGGAGTCCTGGCCCACGACCAGCCACACAGGCTTCCCCCGACCCGCCGTGCTCGACATCGAGAACTGAGAGGGCCCCATGCTCGCCGACTCCATCCTCGCGACGTCAGGCCAGCCGCAGGAGGCCGTGCCGGCCGCCAGCGCGGCAACCTTCCCCGACGGTGCGCACTTTCGCATCGAGATCCCGTCGGTCGAAGGCCCCGGCGTGCTCGCGGCCGTGCTCGACGAGGCCGCCCGGCGCGCGGTCATCGTCAATCGCGTCTCACAGGGCAGCGGGGCCATGCTGCACTCGGTCGCCGAACTGCGGGAGATGGCCGCGATCGGCGCGGACGCGGGCCTGGAGATCTCGCTCTTCGTCGGTCCGCGCGAGGAGTGGGGCATCTCGGCCATGTCGCGAGCAGCGGACGGCGGTGCACTGCACGGCAACATCCGCGGGCTGCGGCAGCTGCGGTACGCGGTGGAGGATGTGCTCCGCGCCGTCGAGAGCGGCATCCGCGGGTTCCTGGTGGCGGACATCGGCCTGCTGAAGGTGCTCGACGATGCTCAGCAACGAGGTGAGATCCCCGCTGACGTGGTCTGGAAGCTGTCCGTCATGGCGGCACCGTCGAATCCGGCGACCTGTGCGGTGGTGGAGCGGCTCGGCGCCGACACCATCAACCTGCCTACCGATCTCACCCTCAACGAGCTCGCGGAGATGCGCGCGGTGACCAAGCTCCCGCTCGACCTCTACGTGGAGGCGCCCGATGCCATGGGCGGAATCGTCCGCGGAGAGCAGGTGGCCGACCTCATCGCCGTGGCGTCCCCCCTCTACGTGAAGTTCGGTCTCCGCAACTCGCGCGGCCTGTACCCCTCGGGCATGCACCTGCAGGCCGACGCCGAGCTGATCGGGCGCGAGAAGGTGCGGCGTGCCTTGGTCTCGATGGAGTGGCTGGCCCGAAGTGGTGCGTCGTTCGTGCAGTCGCAGCCGGGTGCGGCAGGACTGGGGATACCGAAGCGATGACGTCCCTGCGCAGCGCGGCGTGGTTCGAGGGTGACGACGAGGTCGCCCTGATCCACCGCGTGGCTATGCGCAATGCGGGCTTCGACATCGACGCCGAGCACGGAAAGCCCGTCATCGCCATCCTCAACTCGGCGAGCGACCTCAACCCGTGCAACCTGCCGCTTGCCTCCTACGTCGATGCGATCCGCACCGGGATCACTGCCGCCGGAGGCATTGCGGTGGAACTGCCGGTGATGTCGCTCGGCGAGGACCTCATGAAGCCGAGCGCGATGCTCTATCGCAACCTGCTCTCCATCGAGGTGGAGGAGTACGTCCGCACCTACCCGATCGACGGACTGGTGCTGCTGGCGAACTGCGACAAGAGCGTGCCCGGCGCAGTCATGGGGGCGATCAGTGCCGATGTGCCGTTCGTCCTCGTCACGGCGGGCGCTCGCCCCGTGGCCGCTTTCGAGGGCAAGCCCATCGGCACGGGCACCGACACCTGGCGCGCCTGGCAGGATCACCGATCGGGACAGATGTCCGACGAGCGGTGGCAGCAGTACGAGAAGTGCCTGGCGTGCGGGCTGGGCGCCTGCAACACGATGGGCACCGCCTCCACCATGGCGGTCATCTGCGAGGTCCTGGGCCTGAGCCTGCCGGGCTCGGCCGCAGTGCCGACCGACGATCCGAGGCGCGTCGACATCGCCGGGGCGTCCGGCCGAAGGGTCGTCGAACTCGTCATCGAAGGCTCCCGCCCGATGGAGTCGATCACGGCCGAAGGCTTCCGTAACGCGGTGCGCGCGCTGCACGCCGTCGGTGGCTCCACCAACGCGATCATCCACCTGCTCGCGATGGCCGGCCGGAGCAGCGTGAGCCTCACGCTCGACGACATGGATGCCCTCGGCCGCAACGTTCCCGTCATCGCTGACGTGGAGCCGTCGGGCCGACTCCTCATCCAGGACTTCGCCAGCGCCGGGGGAGTGCCGGCGCTGATGCGCGCCCTCGACCGCGTCATGGAGATGGAAGCTGTCACCTGCTCGGGTCGCTCGTGGCATGACGAGGCCGCGCAGCAGGTCGAGTTCGGCGGCGCTCTCGTCGACCCGGTCGAGCCGATGCACCGAGGCGGCTCCTTCCGTGTCGTCCGCGGCAACCTCGCCCCCGACGGCGCCGTCATCAAGGTCTCGGCGGCGTCACCACGCCTGCTCCAGCACACCGGTCCTGCCCTCGTCTTCCACAGCTATGAGGACATGCGCGCGCGCGTCGACGACCCTGACCTCGACGTCACGCCCGACACCGTCCTCGTGCTGACCCATGCCGGGCCGGTGGCGGTGCCTGGCATGCCCGAGTGGGGCATGATCCCGATCCCGGCGAAGCTCGCCGTACAAGGTGTCGACGACATGGTGCGAGTCACGGACGGCCGGATGAGCGGTACGTCGTTCGGTGCGTGCGTGCTGCACGTCGCGCCCGAGGCTGCTGTCGGCGGGTCGCTCAGGTTCGTTCGCGACGGCGACTCGATCACGCTCGATGTGGCTGGCGGACGACTCGTACTGCACGTCGACGAGGACGAACTCGCCGAGCGTGAGCTTGTGGCTCCACGCTTCACGACTCCGCACCTTCGCGGCTGGCCAGCCTTCTACCAGCACCACGTGCTGCAGGCGGACCTCGGCTGCGACCTCGATTTCCTGCGTGCTCCCAGCCCGGAGCATCGCAGGGTGATCCCCCCGGTCATCGGGAGGTCATGAGCACGACGGTCGTTCCTGGGCTACAAGGAGCCGCGGCGGACCCGCCTCGGCGCACAAAGGAGGAAGTATGCGAAGGGCAGCACTAGTCGTTGCGGGAATCGCAACAGCCGCACTTCTCGCCGCATGTTCCAGCGGGAGCAGTTCGTCCGACAGCAGCAGCGCCGCCGGTGGCAGCGCAGCGGCGAGTGGGGGAGCGGCAGCCTCTGGTGACAGCGGCGCGCCGGTCAAGCTCACGCTGTGGCACAACTACGGCACCGAGCAGAACGCCGTCGCTACCAAGGCGCTCACGGACGCCTACACGGCGAAGCACCCGAACGTGACGTTCGACCTGGTCGCCCAGCCCGGAGACAACTACTTCTCCCTGCTGCAGGCGGCGGCGGTCTCTCAGACGGGTCCCGACCTGGCCGTCATGTGGACCGGCCTGTTCGACCTGAAGTACAAGGACTGGCTGACGAACCTCAAGGACCTCGTCCCGGCTGACACGCTGTCGAAGGTGCAGGGCCTGGAGTGGATGTCGCCTGACTTCAACAAGGACAACGGCCCCCTCGTCATGCCGCTGGAGCGACAGTTCTACATCGGCTTCTACAACAAGAAACTGCTCGCCGATGCCGGTGTCACCGCGGTGCCGACCACGTGGGACGAGCTCTACTCCGCGTGCGACAAGCTCAAGGCGAAGGGCGTCACGCCAATCGTCTACGGCAACGGCGGACAGAGCCTCGGCGCCACGTTCTACCCGTGGTACGACATGAGCTACCTCATGTCAGGCCTGTACCCGGTCGACAAGTGGAAGGGACTCTACGACGGCACCATCGCGTGGGACTCCCAGGCCAACGTCGACCAGCTCAACAAGTGGGCGGCCCTCAAGACGAAGGGCTGCACGAACGACGACATCCTGACCAAGACGAACAACCTCGATGACTTCACCAGCGGCAAGGCCGCGATGATCATCGACGGCACGTGGGACACCCAGAAGTTCACCGACGTCATGAAGGACAACGTCGCGGCCTTCGTCCCGCCGTTCAGCGACACCCCGGTCAAGGGCGTCATCGAGTACCCGGGTGACGGCTTCTCCATCACCAAGTACTCCAAGAACCAGCAGGCAGCTGCTGACTTCCTCACGTTCCTCGCGTCCCCGGAGGGTGCGGCCATCATCGACAAGGCCGGCCTCATCCCCGCTCTCGACGGAACGACCACCACCAACCCCGTCAACGAGCAGATGCTGGGCTTCGCCGCCAATGAGGGCATGACCCGCTACCCGATGCTCGACAACGTCGTCCAGGGCGACGTCGTCGACGTCGGCAACAAGATGCTGCCCTCGGTCCTCGATGGGAGCACGTCGGTCCAGGACGGACTCAGTCAGATGGCTGCCGCATGGCAGGCGCTGCCGGAGGCCAATCGCGGATCGTCGTACCAGTAGCAGTTGGCAGGAACGACCAGTGATGGTCCGGGGGATGCGCCACGATGGCGTGTCCCCCGGACCGCCGCCGCATCGAGATCAGTGAAGGAGTGACGTTGGCAGCCAGGGACCGATCCCCTCTGGTCCGCAGCCGCAACCGCGCCGGCCTGCTGATGACGCTGCCGGCGTTCCTGCTCGTCGCCTTCGCGCTCGGCATCCCGATCATCCAGGCCGGGTACTACTCGATGACGGACTGGAATGGCATCACGGCGACCTGGATCGGCCCGTCCGCCTATTGGAAGGAGCTGACCAGCCCGACCTTCTGGCGGGTGATCGAGAACAACGCGCTGCTCCTGCTATCGGTCCCGGTGGCGATCCTCATCCCGCTGGCCATCGCCGCGATCCTCAACGAGCGGGTCTACGGGTGGCGGTTCTTCCGCACGATCTATTTCCTTCCCACCGCAGTGTCCTGGGTCGTCATCGGCATGGTGGCCTCGCGGTTCTTCGCCAAGGCGGGCCTGCTCAACGAGTTGATGGCGTACGTCGGGTTGGGCTGGATCAAGACCGACATGCTCAGCAACGAGCGTCTCGCCCTGCTCGCGATCGGCATCACCTTCGTCTGGTCCATGATCGGGACGAACACGATCATCTTCCTCACCGGCATGGCGACGCTCGATGAGTCGACGCACGAGGCGGCCCGAGTCGACGGCGCCGGCTACTTCCGCGTCTTCTGGTCGATCACCTTGCCGCAGCTCAAGCGATTCATCCAGTTCGCGTTCGTGATGACGGTCATCAGTGCGTTCACCGCCCTGTTCAGCCTCATCTTCGTGATGACCGGCGGCGGTCCGGGCTACGGCACCACCACCCTGGAGTTCTTCGTCTACCAGACGGCCTTCGCCAAGGGCGCCTTCGGCACAGGCGCCCTGCTCGGCATCATCCTGTTCTTCATCATGGCCATGATCGGGCTGGCTCAGCTCAAGCTCCTGCGAACGGAGGACTGAGCGATGACCGCCTCCACGCATGAGGACTTCGCGCACGCGTCCGTCACGGGGCTCTCGATCCGCCCGCGCCGCCAGCTGCGCATCGGACGGATCCTCCTGTTCATCCTGATGGTGCTCGTGGCAATCGTGATGTTCTACCCGTTCGTGTTCATGATCAGCGCCTCGTTCAAGACGCAGGCGCAGTACATCGCCGGCGAGGGATTCAGCCTGGAGTCCTGGCAGAAGCTCGCGGAGACGCTGCCGGTGGGCCAGCAGACGATGAACTCGATGATCGTCTGCGCCTTGAGCATCGGGATCATCATCGTCGTCAGCACGATGGCCGGATTCGCCTTCGCGAAGCTCCGCTACCGCCGCTCCACCTTGGTGTTCCTGCTGATCATCGCGGCAATGCTCATCCCGATGCAGTCGATCATCATCCCGGCCTACGTCAACATCTCGAAGCTGAACCTGCTCACCACCTACTTCGGCGCGGTGATCGTCTACGCAGCACTCGGCGTGCCCTTCGCGACGTTCCTCATGACGGCCTACTACCGGTCGCTGCCTGACGAACTGCTCGAGGCCGCACTCATTGACGGCGTCGGCTACTGGGGAATCTTCCGGCGCATCGCCCTGCCGCTGTCGATCCCGGCGATCGTGACGATCGGCGTGCTGCAGTTCATCCAGATCTGGGGTGACCTGCTCATCGGGCTGCTGTTCCTGCAGAACCCTTCGGAGCGCACCATCACCGTCGGGCTAGGTGCGCTGTCGGCCGGTCGCGTCACCGAGATCCCCGTCCTCATGGCCGGCTCGCTGGTCAGCGCCATCCCGGCGGTGATCGTCTACCTCATCTTCCAGCAGCAGCTGGTGAAGGGTCTGACGGCCGGGATCAGCAAGTGAGCTACAGCAACGAGTCCGCGTCGCCGTCGTGGCGGGTGGTCGTGTCGTCGTCGGCCGAGATCGGCGAGCGTCCCGTGTGGGACGCGGAGACCAGCACGCTGGTGTGGCCGGACATCCTGGCCGGCCGCATGCACCGAAGCGTGCCGTCAGCGGAGCCCGGCCAGGAGTGGCTCGACACGGTCGTTCCGCTCGGAGTCGTGGTCGGAGCCGTCGCCCTGCGCGACGACGGCGGGCTCGTGGCGGCGGTCGACTCGTCCGTGCGCTTCCTCGATGCACTCGGGATCGACGACGCTGACTCCCTGGCGGTCGACATGCCGAGTGGCCATCGTTTCAACGACGGCGCCTGCGACCCTGCGGGCCGCTTCCTCGTCGGCACAGGGGGACCGACCCCCGACGGTCTGCTGTGGAGCATCGCCCCCGGGGGCGCTTGTCGCGTGGTCCTCGAGGGGGTCACCGAGTCCAACGGACTGGGCTGGTCGACCGACGGCGGAACGATGTACTACGTGGACTCCAGCGAGTCCGCGGTCCGGTGCTACTCCTACGACCTTGCGTCCGGTGAGGTAGGGCCGCGGCAGCCGGACCTCGTCGACCTCTCGGACCGCCCCGGCGTGCCCGACGGCCTGATCGTGGACGCGCTGGGTCATGTGTGGGTGCCGCAGTGGCAGGGCGGCGAATTGGCCAGCTACGACCAGGCCGGTGCCGTCGTCACGCGATGGCGGGTGCCGGTGTCGCAACCCACCTGCGCGGGCTTCTCCGGCGATCGTCACGACCGGCTGGTGCTGGCCACGAGCTGGGAGGGCATGACCGACGAGCAGCGGGCCGCCGAGCCGTGGGCCGGGCACCTGCTGGCCGCCGGGCATGTGCGGGTGCCTGGTCGCGCGGCGTTCAGGTTTGCCACGGCGCAATGAGGAGGCGGCGATGACGACGATGCAGGCCCTGGTCTACGAGGCTCCGCGTCTGATGGTGATGCGAGATCTCGACGTCCCAACGATCGGCCCGCACGACGTGCTCATTCAGGTCGCCTACGCGGGGATCTGCGGTTCGGAGCTGAGCGGCTTCCTCGGGCAGAGCAGCATCCGCCAGCCACCGCTGGTCTTCGGTCACGAGGTCTCCGGGCACGTCGTGGCCGTCGGCTCTGCGGTCGAAGGGCTCGACGTCGGATGCGCCGTCACCGTCAATCCGTTGATCTCGTGCGGTGCCTGCCGCTACTGCGAGACCGGGCGACCGCAGCTGTGCCCCAAGCGACTGCTTCTCGGTGCATCGCTGCCCGGATGCAACGCGGAGTTCGTGCGGGCGCCGGCCAGGTCAGTGCTGCCGCTGCCCGACGGCATGCCCCTGACGACCGCCGCGATGGTCGAACCCGTCGCCTTCGCGCTCAACGCGGTCGGGATCGGGCACGGCCCGGAGGTGACGTCGGCTCTGGTGATCGGCGCCGGCGCGATCGGCCTGTTCATCATGCAAGTGCTGGCGGAGTTCGGTGTCGACAACCGGTTCGTCGTCGAACGCCACCCGGATCGGCTGGAGATGGCCACCGCGATGGACAACATCGCGGTGGATCCAGGGGACCGCCCGCTTGGCGAGGTCGTCAAGGAACTGACCGACGGTTTCGGGGTGGACGTCGCGTTCGACGCGGTGGGCAGTGGTGACACCCGCCGTGACTCGCTGGCGAGCGTTGCAGCGGGCGGCACCGTCGTCCTCGCGGGGCTGCACTCGGACGTGACCGAGCTGCCGATCAACACGGTGATCCGCTCTGAGATCACGCTGACGGGTGCCTTCGCCTACACACCCTTCAACTTCGCGACCGCGCTCGACTGGCTCGCCTCGGGACGGGTCGGCCTGCGCCAGGGCGTCGTCAACGCGCCGCTCGCGGACGGCCAGGAATGGTACGAGCGACTGGTCGAAGGCGACCCTGCGGCCAAGGTCCTGCTCGCGCCGACCGCCTCGACGGCAGTCGGCGAGTAGCCCGAGTCAGAAGTCGTCGATGCCGTCGACGATGCCGCTGCCGGGCGGCAGGCGCGACAAGCTCGCCGCACTGGGAGCACTGCACCTCGTCCGCGGTGCTCGCCTCGGGCCGGATAGAACCACTGCCTGGTGTCCGATCGGGCCATTGACCGAGGGGGCGGACGCTCCTAGGTTGAAGGTGCCCTGGCCTGCAGCGCGACCGCTACCAGCAACAGCACTGTGACCAGGGCCTTAACCTGCCCGGCGCCCCTTCTCGAATCTGGACTCGGGGTGGCAGGACTTGCGGCCAGCACGTCGCGAAGTGGTAACGAATAGGTGAAAGTTCCAGCCGAACCGGATGATTCTGGTGGGCGATGTGTCCCGATATCGAGCGGCTGAGTTACCGTGACCGCATGATCCGAATGAGCGCCCAGCGCGCCCTCCTGCCCGTCGTCCTCTCCCTTGGAGCCCTCATGCTCGCTGGCTGTGGCGATGCCGCCGTCTCGCCCGCTGCCAAGGCCTCGTCCGAGGCGGCCGCAGCCGGTTCGGCCGCCGCCTCCGCTGCCGGCTCGGCCGCTGCCTCTGCCGGCGCGTCGGGCGCAGCAGCCTCGGCCGCAGCGCAGTCCCTCACCGATCTGGCGGGCACCTCCTGGAACCTCACGGCCTATGCCGACGAGTCCGGCTCGCTGGTGCCGGCCAGCACGGCCCCAGACCAGGGCACCTTGACCTTCGCGGCCGACGGCACGTTCTCCGGCTCGACCGGGTGCAATCGTGTCGTGGGCACCTACAAGCAGCAGGCTGCCGCGTTGATCATGACGCCGGGCCCGGTCACCAAGAAGGCGTGCGCGCCCGAGCTCACCTCGCAGGAGGACGCGGTGCTCGCCGCCTTCCCGAAGGTCGCCACCTTCACGGCCAACGAGACGCTGGAACTGCTGTCCGCTGATGGCATCGCCCTCATGGACTACGAACCGGGCATCGCCGGACTGGCCGGTACGTCATGGACGGCCACCGGCATCAATAACGGCAAGGAAGCCGTGGTTGCCCAGGCTGGCGTCGAGACCGTCACGATCGACTTCGGCGCAGATGGCAACGTCAGCGGCGTGAGCGGCTGCAACAACTACAACGGCCCGTTCACCGAGACCCCGCCGGACGGCCTGACGTTCGGGACTCTCGCCAGCACGATGAAGGTCTGCGAGGACCCGATCAACCAGATCGAGCAGGAGTACCTCGCTGCCCTGGCCAATGTCACGACCTACCAGATCGACGGCAGCACCCTGACGGTGCGCGACGCAAACGGAGCCACCCAGGTCACCTACACGGCCGCCGTCTCGCAGTAGCCCGAGCACGACGAAGCCGGGTCGGTCGCAATGACCGGCCCGGCTTCGCGTTGTCTGGGGCTAGAGCACCGGCTGCGGCGTCCACCGGAGGTAGGGCTTGACCTCCTCGACGTTGTCGGCACCGAACTTCGCCTTCGCATCGGCGGTCGACAGCGTGGCGGAGACGATCACGCGGTCACCGGGCGTCCAGTCGACGGGGGTCGCGACCGGTGCGAGGTCGGTCAGCTGCAGGGCATCGATGACGCGGATGATCTCGTCGAAGTTGCGGCCGACCGACTTGGGGTAGGTGAGCGTGAGACGCACCTTGTTGTTCGGGTCGATGATGAACACCGAGCGGACCGTCGAGGTGTCGCCGGCGTTCGGGTGGAGCATGTCGTAGAGGTTCGACACGGTGCGGTCGGGATCGGCGATGATCGGGAAGTTCAGGTCCGTGCCGCCGACCTCGCCGATATCACCGGCCCAGGCCTGATGGTCGGCGATCGGGTCGACCGATACCGCGATCGCCTTGGTGTTGCGCCGCTGGAACTCCGACTTCAGGCTCGCGGTACGGCCGAGCTCCGTCGTGCACACCGGCGTGAAGTCCGCCGGGTGGCTGAAGAGCACGGCCCAGCTGCCGGCCTTCCAGTCGTGAAAGGTGATCGTGCCGTCGGTGGTCTCGGCGGTGAAGTTCGGGGCCTCGTCGCCCAGTCGAATGGCCATGCTGTGGTCCTCCGTCAGGTCTTGGTCAGTGATGGTCCTGCCGAGCGGTGCCCGGTCGTTGGTGCGGTGGCGACATCCTGCACGCATGGTTGGCGAGGCCCTCTGCGAAACCTGTGCAGGTCGGAAAGTGCATCAGTTACTCGTCCGGACCCCGAGTTCTGGGATGCCCCTCCCCTGCAATTGCCACGCTCCGGCATGGCAACGCGGATGCCCAGCAGGTACTTTGCGCACATGGCACCTCAGGGGGATGAACAGCGCATATTGCGCTATCAGGTAGTCAAGGATCTCGTCGTCGCGATGATCGCCGATCAGGGCCTGCAGCCCGGGGACAAGCTCCCGTCGTCGGCGGAGCTCGCGGCGATGGCCGGCGTCAGCCAGATCTCGGTCCGTCGAGCGCTCGACGAACTCGAACGGGCTGGCCGCATCGCGCGACATCAGGGCGTCGGCACGTTCGTCGCCCAGCCCCGCATCGTCAGCGATCCGGCCCGGTCCGGTGCCCTGCTGACAACGCTGGGCGAGACCGACGCGACCACGGACATGACGACTGAACTGCTCGGCCTCAAGGTGGGCATGCCGAGCGCCTCGATCGCGTCGGCCTTGCACCTGACTGCCGGCCAGCCGGTCTGGGAGGTGGTCAGACGCCGACGTCTCGCGGGAATCCCCCTGATCGTGGAGCGGGCAGTTCTCCCACTGGCCCTCATCCAGGCGTTGGACGACACGTTCCTGGGCGCCGGCGGCTCGTTGTACGCCTATATAGGCGAGCACTACGGCCTCCTCGACGACTACGAGGAGCAGTACCTCGAGGTCACCGTGCCCAGCGCCGATGAGCGGGAGTGGCTGGACCTGCCCGCTCGTGAGCAGGTGGTCGCCATCAAGGGGGTCAGCTTCACCTCCGACGGGACCCCCTTCGACTGCTACCAGCAGGTCTATCCGGCCCGCCGGTTCGGCTTCTACGTGTCGGGCACCCGCAATCGGCGCCTGCTGGAGTCCGGGGAGGGCGAGGACTGGTCGGTCACGTCCCTCGCGGGCGGTTGATGGACAGTTCCCGCGAGAAGGGACGCCGATTGCCTAAAGAGTATGCAGAGTATAGGTTGCCCGCCATGTCCGCACAGGAACTCGACGGCACGTTCGACGAGCGGTACGCCGCGTACGCGCCCCGATCGGGGGAGCTCTTCGACCGGGCCAGCGAGATAATCCCGGGCGGCGCTGGCAGCAGTGCCCGCACCGCCTACTTCGGCTGGAAGCCCTACCCGCCGTTCATCGCCCAGGGCCTGGGCTCGCGCATCACCGATGTTGACGGGCACGAGTACATCGACTACCTGCTCGGCCTCGGCCCGATGATCCTCGGGCACCGGAACCCGGTCGTCACGAAGGCCGTTGTCAATGCGGTCACCGACCTCGGCACCTGCTTCGGCCTGCCCTACGAGCTCGAGATCGAGGCCGCGCAGAAGGTCGTCGACGCGGTGCCATCGGTCGAGATGGTCAGGTTCACCAACTCCGGCAGCGAGGCCGTCGGCTCGGCGGTCCGCATCTCGCGCGCCGTGACCGGCCGTCGCCTCGTGATCCGCTTCGAGGGGCACTATCACGGCTGGCAGGACACGGTGTACTGGAGCAACCACGTCGACCCGGCCAAGGCCGGCGACTGGCGCAGCCCCCGGCCGATCCCCTCCGGCCCGGGCGTGCCGATCGAGCTCGAGGACACCCTCATCGTCCTCACGTGGAACGATCCGGAGTCCTTCCAGAAGGTGATGGACGAACGCGGTGACCAGATCGCGGCTGTCATCACCGAGCCGGCCGTCTTCAACACCGGCTGCATCCTTCCCGAGCCGGGCTACCTCGAGCTGCTGCGCGCGGAGACGACCAAGCACGGCGCCCTGCTGATCTTCGACGAGGTCATCACCGGCTTCCGCTTCGCCCGCGGCGGCGCGCAGGAGTGGTTCAACGTCATGCCGGACATCACGACAATGGCCAAGGGCCTGGGCGGTGGCTTCCCGGTGGCTGCCATCGGCGGCACCAAGGAGGTCATGTCGATCATCGCTGAGGGCCGCTACTCGCATTCGGGCACGTACAACGCGAACGTCGTCCAGTGCGCGGCCGTCTCCGCGACGATGGGCCTGCTCGCCGAGCCCGGCCTGTACGAGCGGCAGCGCGCCTTGGGCTTCCGGCTGGCGAACGGGCTGACCGAGCTGGCGCAGCAGGCGGGCCTGCCGGTTCGGGTCGACGGCATCGGCACGGTCTTCCAGCTCTGGTTCGCCGACAAGCCGATCCACAACTGGCGCGACGCCGAGGCCAACGCGAGCGAGGAGCTGTTCACCCGCTGGTACCACGAGATGCTCATGCGCGGCGTGCTCTTCCACCCCTCCCACCTGGAGAACCTCTTCGTCTCGCTGGTCCACACCGATGAGGACATCGACCTCACCTTGGAGGCCGCAGCCGAGGCGCTGCCGGTCGTGGCCCGTGGTCGGTAGCGCGCTGCAGCAGGGTGCGCGAGGATGACGGCCGGGCTCGCCGTCGGACTGGACCTCGGCACGTCCGGGATGAAGGCGGTCGCCCTCGACTCCTCCGGCGCCGTGCTCGCGCGCGCGTCGGCGTCCTACGCGACTTCGCGCTCCGAGCCCGGGGCTTCTGAGCAAGACCCGCGTGACTGGATCGCGGCAACCGTCTCGGTCGCTCAGCAGATCCGCAGCGCCACTGACGGCGCAGCGTGGGCGGTCATCGGTTTGTCGGGGATGATTCCGACGCTCGTGACGGTCGACGCCGCGCTGGCGCCCATCGGCGCGGCCATCACCTGGGAGGACAGCCGCGCCGAGACCGAGGGTGATGCGCTGCGTCTGGCTATCGGGCCGTGCGACCTGTACTCGCGCACCGGGCAATGGGTCGACGGCCGCTACCTGCTGCCGATGCTCGCGAGGCTCGTGCGCGTCGAGCCCGATCGCCTCTCGGCCTCCGCGACCCTTCTCGGCGCGAAGGACTTCCTGTTCGCCTGGCTGACCGGTGAGCTCGCGACCGACCCGAGCACGGCCACCGGCTTCGGCTGCTTCGATCTCGCGGCCAGCGCCTGGGATCCGGCGATCGTGGCGACCGCCGCCGAGCTGGCGGGGGCCTCGCTGGCGCTGCCCGAGGTCCGGCCCTCGTCGAGTACCGCCCCACTGTCTGGGACGGCCGCCGCCGCGTTGGGGGTGGCGGCGGCCGTGCCTGTCTGCCTCGGCGCCGCAGACTCCGTGCTCGGAGCGATCGGCATGGGGTGTAGCACTCCCGGCGACATCGCCTACGTGGGCGGCACCAGCACGATCATCCTGGGCGTCACCGATGCCGTCGTCCTCGACGACCAGCACCGCTTCCTCGTCACGCCGATGGCCGAGCCGGGCAGTTACGGCCTCGAGATGGACCTGCTGGCCACGGGTGGTGCGTTCCGGTGGCTGGCCGGCCTGATGGGCGTTGCCGACGAGGCCAGCCTCATGGCGCTCGCGGCGTCCACGTCGTCGACCGACCGGCCGGTGTTCTTGCCCTACGTGGCACCGGGGGAGCAGGGGGCCTTATGGGACCCCGATCTCACCGGCTCGATCACCGGCCTGCATGTGGGCCATACGCGGGCCGACATCGCGCGTGCGCTCGTGGACGGGATCGTCGTCGAGAGCCGTCGATGCCTTGCCACTCTCGAGGAGAACGGCATCGACGCCGGTCAGGTCCAGGTCAGCGGCGGCAGCGCCAGCGACCCCTGGTTCCGTCGGCAGCTCGCGGACGCCACGGGCCGCGTCGTGGTCGGCACCGATGGCGGCGAGACGGACCGCTCCGCCGCGGGAGCCGCTGAGGTGGCCGCTGCGTCCATCGGTTGGCCGTCCGTGCTCGCGGTCGTCGACGGGGAGCGCTCCGCGCCCGATCCTGCGGCAGCGGCACGATGGGCAGCGGCCGCAGATCGACACGAAACGTTCCTGGCCGCCGTTCGGGGACAGGCATGAGGTTCAATCAGCGAACGGGAGCCGCAGGCTCCCTGGGTGTTCGGGAAGGAACGAGAGATGGTTGACGGTCCTGAAGGGGTCTGCTTCACTCCGATGATGCAGAGTATGAAGACTTCGCAGCAGCCCTCGCGCCGCACGCGCCTGTGGGTCCGGTCCCTTGTCGCGCTCGTGATGGCGATGGTGGTGCCGTTCGCGCTGGCCGCCTGCGCGCCCGACACCACGTCCTCGTCGGCCGACAAGCCGATCCGGGTGGGCTGGAAGTCCGACATCGACACGCTCAACCCGCTCACGACGGTCACCACCGAGGCCGTCGAGGTCCAGTCGATGATCTACGACAAGCTCCTCGACTACGGCCTGGACCTCAAGCAGGAGCCGTCGCTGGCCACCGACGTCAAGCGCGACGGCAACACCATCACGTACACGCTGCGCGAGGGCGTGAAGTGGCAGGACGGTGAGCCGTTCACCGCTGACGATGTCGTCTACACGTTCGACACGATCGGCAAGAACCAGCTCGGCATCAACGCGCAGTACTTCACCGACTACGTGTCGGCCGAGGCCGTCGACGCGAAGACCGTCAAGGTGACGTTCAAGAAGCCGCAGGCATTCGATCCGGGCCTGGTCGTGCCGATCCTCCCCCAGCACATCTGGTCGAAGATGAGCACCGACGAGATGCAGAAGTTCACCAACGACAAGCCGATCGGCACCGGCCCGTACAAGTTCGACTCCCGCAAGCAGGGTCAGAACATCTCCGTCGTGCGCAACGCGGACTGGTGGGGAACCAAGCCGGCCGCCAGTGGGATCACCTGGTCGGTGTACACCAACGACGACCTCGAGGCCCAGGCACTGAAGAACGGCGAGATCGACATCATTCCGCAGGTTCCGCCGACCGTCTTCGACGGACTCAAGGGCGACAAGAACCTCACCACGCAGGAACTGCCGTCGTTCTCGTTCCACCACATCGGGTTCAACGTCTCGCAGGATGCGAACTCGAAGGGCAATCCGGTCCTCAAGGACAAGGCCGTGCGTCAGGCGCTCGGCTACGCACTCGATCGCAACCAGATCGTCGAGCTGGCGTATGCCGGCTACGCCGAGCCCGGTGACTCCATCCTGATGCCCGCCTTCGGCGACTTCTACTGGAAGCCGACCGGCGACCAGGTCATCAACAACGACATCGCCAAGGCCAACAAGCTGCTCGACGACGCCGGGTACACCAAGAAGGACTCCAACGGCATCCGACAGACTGCTGACGGCAAGCCCCTGGAGTTCCGCCTGATCGCTATCGACAGCACCTCCACCGACGTGCGCACGGCGCAGCTGTTCGCGGCCAGCGCGGCCAAGATCGGGGTCAAGCTCGACGTGTCGACGGTTGACTCTGACACGATGGCCAGCACCGTCTACAACACCGAGGGTCCCGACTGGGACATGTTCGTGTGGGGCTGGGACTCGGGCGTGAACGACCCGTCCTACATGCTGGGTGTGCCGTTGACCAGTCAGATCGGCGGCAACAACGACGTGTTCTACTCGAACCCTGCCTACGACGCGCTGTATGCCCAGCAGGCGACCGAGCTCGACCCTGCCAAGCGCGCGGAGATCGTGAAGAAGATGCAGCAGATGTTCTACGAGGACTCGGCGTACCTCATCCCGATCTACCTCAAGAAGCTGCAGGCCTACCGCAACGACACGTGGACCGGCTGGTCTCCCGTGCCGGGTGGTGTGATCTTCAACTTCACGCGTGACAACTACCTGAAGGTGAAGCCCGGCAGCTAGCCGTGAGCCCGCATGCCTCCTCTTCTGCGTAGGGTCCTCGTACTGCTGGCGTCGATCTTCGCGATCGTCACGTTCAACTTCTTCCTTTTCCACGTCATCCCCGGCGATCCGGTTCGCCTGATCGCGCGGAGCCAGAAGTTGGATCCCGAGCAAGTGGCGGAGCTTCGCCGGACGTTCGGGCTCGACGGCACCCTGCTCGAGCAGTACTTCCGCTACCTGTCGAACCTGCTGCACGGCGACCTGGGCTACTCGTTCTCGCTCAGGGAGCCGGTCAGCGACGTCATCGGCCGGGCCCTCGTCAACACGCTCATCCTGCTCACGGTGTCGACCATCATCGTCGTGTGCGTCGGCATCATGATCGGAGTGTTCGCAGGATCGCGGCAGGGCAAGAAGTCGGACAACGCGACGGTCGTCACATCGCTGATCTTCTGGAGCCTGCCCACGTTCTGGGTCGGCATGCTGCTCGTGTTCACGTTCGGGGTATGGATCGGTGGCCTGCCGATCTCAGGCATCACCACCCCGAACGCGGTCTATCACAACGGGTTCCAGCAGGTCATGGACGTGGCCCGGCACCTGATCCTGCCGACGATCACGCTGGCGATCGTCGACATCGCGTTCTTCATCATCATCACCCGCACGTCACTCGTCGACGTCATGGGTGAGGACTACATGCTCACCGCGCGTGGCAAGGGCCTGTCCCGGCGCACGATGGTGTGGAAGCACGGATTCCGCAATGCGCTGCTGCCGGTGCTTACCGCATCGGTGCTGTACATCTCGGCGTTGGTGGCCGGAGCCATCCAGGTGGAGGTCGTCTTCTCCTGGCCGGGCATGGGACTGCTGACCTACAACTCGGTGCTGTCACGCGACTATCCCGTGCTTGAGGCGTGCTTCCTCGTGACCGCGGTGGTCGTGCTTGTCGCAAACTTCGGTGCCGATCTGGTCTACCGCCGACTCGACCCCCGCGTGGCGGTGACCAAATGAGCGCAGAGGTGAATCCCGCGGAGTTCGACGACATCGAGTACGAGCAGCCGCCGTCGACGTGGTCGCTGCTGTGGGCCGATCGCATGGGCCGCTGGGGCGTGATCATCCTGGTGATCGTGACGATCGCTGCGGTGTTCGGGCCGATGATCTGGCCGTTCGACCCGACTGAGGTGGGCGCCGACTCGTCGTCGATCTTCCAGCCGCCGTCGACGACCTACTGGCTGGGCACAGACGAGCTCGGCCGTGACGTCTTCAGCGAGTTCCTGGTGGGCGCGCGCATCTCCCTGTTCGTCGGCATTATGGCCACCCTCATCGCAACGATCATCGGCGCGGGACTCGGCATCCTCTCGGGCTTCTTCCGCGGGCCGGTTGACTCCGCGGCGATGAGCGTCACCGACTTCTTCCTGGTGATCCCCGCCCTCCCGCTGATGATCGCCCTCGCCGCGATCTTCGGTCAGAACCTGGTGATCGTCATCCTGGTCATCGGCGTCCTGGCGTGGCCCCGCACGGCTCGCATCGTGCGGTCGCAGACGCTGTCCTTGCGCGAGCGGCAGTTCGTGCCGCGCGCCCGATCGCTCGGGGCGTCGAACGGCCGCATCATCCGGACCAACATCACGCCGCACCTGCTGTCGTTGATCGTGGCCAACACCATCCTGGTCGTCGCGGGCTGCATCCTCGCCGAGGCGACGCTCGCGTTCATCGGGTTGGGCGACCCCAACCGCATCTCGTGGGGCTCGATGCTGCACTTCGCGTTCGTCTCCGGCGCCGTCGGTCGCGGCGCATGGTGGTACTTCCTTCCGCCCGGCCTCGGGATCCTCGTCGTGGTACTCGGCTTCACCCTCGTCGGACAGTCGTTCGAGCGGGTCTCCAACCCGAAGCTGAGGGGGATCCAGTGAGCCTCCTCGAGATCAGCGGACTCAAGGTCGCCTACACGGGCAAGCACGGCGACGTGCTCGCGGTCGACGGCGTCGACTTCACCATCGAGAAGGGCGAGTTCGTCGGACTGGCCGGTGAGTCCGGATGCGGCAAGACGACCATGGCGATGGCCATCCCGAACCTGCTGCCGAGCAGCGCCCGCATCGCGGAGGGCTCGATCCGCTTCGCCGGCCAGGAGCTCGTGGGCATGGACGACCAGGGCCTGGCCAAGGTGCGCTGGCGCGAGATATCCGTGGTGTTCCAGGGTGCGCTGAATGCCCTCAACCCGGTGCAGACCATCGGCAGCCAGATCCTCGAGCCGATCCGGGTGCATGACATCGAGGCGTCGGATGCTGACGCCAAAGCACGCGTGTCCGAGCTCCTCGAGGCGGTCGGCATCCCCGCGCGGCGCTCCGGCGATTTTCCACACCAGTTCAGCGGCGGTATGCGGCAGCGCGTGATGATCGCCATGGCACTTGCCTGCCGTCCGCAGCTGGTCATCGCCGATGAGCCGATCACCGCGCTCGACGTGATGACGCAGGCGCAGATCCTGGACCTGCTGCGCGACCTCTGCGCGCGCTACGACCTGTCCATGCTGCTCATCTCGCATGACCTCTCGGTGCTTGCGCAGACGTGCGACCGCGTTGCGGTGATGTACGCCGGCAAGATCGTCGAGTCCGGGGCCGCGGGCCGGGTGTTCGGCTCCGATGACGTCTCCGGAGGGGCGAAGCACCCGTACACGCAGCGCCTGCTGCGCGCGTATCCCAACATCCGCCGCGAGCGGGTGTTCATCGAGGGTATCCCCGGCTATCCGCCGGACCTCACTCGAGAGCAGGTCGGCTGCCGGTTCCGCGCGCGGTGCGAGGTCGCGATGGACATCTGTGCGACGGTGGAGCCGCCACTGCGCGACATCGGCGACGGACAGCTCGCCGCGTGCCACCTGCTGGATACGCAGGTGACGGCATGACCGAGCAGCCGATGCCCGCCCGAGCGTTCGAGCCGACCGGCGATCCGGTCCTGGTGGTGGAGGACCTCGAGGTCCAGTACCGGGTGAAGGTGCCGGGGCAGCGCGGCAAGGTCGTTGCCCGTGCGGTCGACGGCGTCAGCCTCGTTGTCTACCCGGGCGAGACGCTGGCGCTCGTAGGGGAGTCCGGCAGCGGCAAGACGTCGATCGCCAACGCGGTCATGCGGCTGCTCAACCCCGAGTCCGGTCGCATCCTCTTCGAGGGCACCGACCTGGTCCCACTGACCGGCCGACGGCTGAGGAGCATGCGGCCAAGGTTCCAGATGATCTTCCAGGACCCGTTCGAGTCCTTGGATCCGCGTCGCACGGTGCTCGACACCGTCATCGAGCCGTTGATCATCAACGGGATCGGTGACTCCGCGGACGACCGCCGCAAGCGGGCGCTCGTCGCCCTCGAACGGGCCGGGCTGACTCCGCCGGAGCGGATGGGCGCTCGCTACACCCACCAGCTCTCCGGCGGCCAGCGTCAGCGCGTGGCCATCGCCGCGGCGATGATCCTCGAGCCCGCCCTCGTCGTCGCCGACGAGCCGGTATCGATGCTCGACGTCTCCTTGCGTGCGGGAATCCTCACGGTGATGGCGGACATGCGTGACCGCCTGGGAGTCGCCTACCTGTTCATCACGCACGATCTCTCGCTCGCGTGGATGTTCGCCGACCGCATCGCTGTGGTCTACCTCGGGCGCATCGTCGAGGAGGGTACGTCAGCTCAGCTCATCGAACAGCCCATCCACCCGTACACGCGAGCACTTGTCTCCGTCATTCCCGTGCCCGAGACCAGCCGCAGTGCGGAGCGCACGGTTCTCCGGGGCGAGACCCCGAACCCGACGGCAATTCCGAGCGGATGCCGGTTCCACACCCGCTGCCCCCTCTACCGTGAGCTCGGGGAGCCCGAGCGCTGCCGCCTGGAGGATCCGTCGCTGCGCCCTGTCGACGGCCGCTTCCATGACGATGGCCTCGAGGTCGCCCTGCACCGCGTTGCCTGTCACTTCGTCGGTGCGCCCGCCCTGTAGAAGGAGACCCGCGATGTCCATCGATCTGTCGCTCTACCCCGATGGCGCGAGCCTCGACGCCGGTGGTCACCTGTCGGTGGGCGGAGTGCCGATGGAGGCCATCGCCGAGCAGTACGGGACTCCTGCGTACGTGGTCGACGAGGGTGCCCTTCGTGCTCGGGCGCGTCGCTACCGGGATGCCTTCGCGGACCGGCACCCGAACAGCCTCGTGCTCTTCGCGTCGAAGTCGTTCCCATCCGCCGTCATCACCGGGCTGCTCGCCGAGGAGGGGATCGGCACTGACGTCGCCGCGGTGGGCGAGCTGGTCATCGCGCTGCGTGGCGGGGCTCCGGCATCCCGGATTGTCGTCCACGGCAACGCCAAGACCGACGTGGACATCAACGCGGCGATCGGCGCGGGAGTCCGCTACATCGTCATCGACAACCTCGACGACGTCGAGCGGATCGCCAGGCTCGCGTCCTCGCCGGTCCCGGCCTTGCTGCGGGTGAGCCCGGGCGTCCTCGCGACCACCCACGAGAAGATGATGACCGGTCACGACGCATCGAAGTTCGGCGTGCCGTCGACGATGATCGAGGACACGATCGCGCAGATCAGACGTGAGCCGATGATCGACCTGCGAGGGCTGCACTCGCACATCGGGTCAGGCGTCACGGCACTCGACCAGTTCGAAGCCGCCGTGGCGGCACTGAGCAGACTTGAGCGGTTCCCGGTGTACGACGTGGGTGGCGGCCTGGGCGTGCGGTACGTGCACGCCGACCAGGCCCCATCGGTGGAGGAGTACGCGGACCGCACCGTCTCGGCGGTGCACAAGCACCTCGGCGCCGACATCGAGCTCATGGTCGAACCCGGGCGATCCATGGTGGCGCCCTGCGGCATCACGCTCTACCGCGTGGTCACGGTCAAGCGGGGAGTCCGCACACATGTGGCCGTCGATGGTGGCATGGGCGACAACCTCGAGGTGTCGCTGTACGGACAGGCCTTCGAGCCGAGCATCGTCGGCAAGGTGGGCGACGAGGTCACCTGCGACATCGTGGGACGGCACTGCGAAAGCGGTGACACCCTTGCTTGGGATGCATCCGTCGTGGACCCGAAGGTCGACGACTTGCTCGTCGTCCCGGTCACGGGTGCCTACTGCTACACGATGTCGAACAACTACAACGCGGCGCTTCGGCTGCCAGTCGTCCTCGTCCGTGACGGCTCTGCAAGGCTGGCCGTGCGTCGCGAGACGTATGACGACCTGCTTCGACGAGAGATGCTGGTGGACTGATGGGTATCGACAGCGCCGTTGAACGCCTCGCGGAGTTCGCGCTCGACCTCACCGAGTGGTGGCCGTTGGCCGGGGGAGCCGTCTCGCTCGTCGACCGCGACGGCACATTGGCGACCTTCGGGTTCGGCATGTCCGACGCCGAGCACGAGGAGCCCGCATCCCCGCATGATGTGTGGCTGATCGGATCGATCAGCAAGACGTTCGTGTCGTTGGTCGTCAATCAGCTTGTCGACGAGGGCGTCATGGCACTCGACGAGCCGATCACGTCCGTCCTGCCCTGGGTCGATCTGGGTGCGGGCGAGCCCGAGGTCGAGCTGTGGCAGCTGCTCTCCCACACGGGCGGCCTGATCATGGGTGCCGACGGCCTGCCCGATGACCTCGCCCAGGCGTGGGACCTGCGCAACTTGGCCCGCTTGGCCAGGCCGATCGAGCACTTCCACTACTCGAACGTCGGCTACATGCTGCTAGGCCAGGCGGTCGAGGCGCGTACTGGTGACCTGCTGGCCAACGAGGTCCGCCGTCGAATCTTCGAGCCGCTCGGGATGACCAACTCCTTCGGCCGCACCCGCCAGTCGATGCGCGGCACCATGGCGACCGGCTACTGGCCCGCGCGCGAGGACTCGCCGTGGGCACCTGGCGACCCCATCATCCCGGCCTACTGGTTCGACATCGATGCTGCCGAGGGCAATGTCGCGTCGTCGGCCGCCGACATGGCGCAGTTCGCGCGATTGCTGCTTGGGGACGGCGTGGTTGATGGAGTGCGCGTGATGTCGTCCGACGCGATGTCTCGCGTCACCACAGCGACGGCACCGCAGGGTGAGGACATCGTGGGCCTGCGTGACGGCTTCGAGTGCGCCGACAGCCGCTACGGTCTCGGGGTCAACGTCGAGGTCATCGACGGACGCACCTGCCTTACCCATGGCGGCGGCATGGTCGGGTACCAGGCGTTCCTGCTGTCGGATCGCGATGCGGGGATCGGCGTGCAGGTGCTCACGAACGCCAATGGCTGCTACCCCGTGGCACAGGTGATCGCCCGCGCAGCGCACCAACTGCTGGTGGAACCCGACCGTGCGCTGCCCCCCGCACGCGACGCGGTGCGCATCGAGCACGCCCCTGCGCTGTCGTACCTCGTCGGATCGTTCACGTCAGACGGGCCGGGCGGCTTCACGGTGGAGGTCAGCGGCGACGAGCCGGTGGAGCTCTCGCTCTCGTTCGGTGGTCTTTCCGCCAACCTCACCCGGATATGGGACGGTCGCTACGTCACCGACCATCCGGCTCTGCGCTCCTTCCGATGGGACCCCGCGGACAGCGGCTGGATCAACGGACCTCATGTGCTGACGCGCGAGGCGCCGGCGCAACCCACCCTGCCGAAGCCCGAGCACGTGCCGTTGATCGGTCGCTATCGCTCGTACTCCCCGTGGTACCCGACACTGCGCATCGTGGAACGGTCCGGTGAGCTGTTCCTCATCACGGCCGGGGGAGTCGAGGCGCCCGAGTTCGACTGCCTTCTCGTGCCGGTGGGTCCGGGCACGTGGCGGATCGGCGCGGATGAGTGGCTGCCGGAGCGCATCGTGGCCGGCCCGGAGGTCGACGGCGAGGTCATCATGGTCCTGCGCGACGGCCACGCCTACACGCGACTGGTCGACTGAAACGGGCGGAACCGGTGCGGCTCCGGATCGCTCCATCAAGGTGTACGCAGGCGCCTACGTGATTGACGCGTTGTAGATGCTCTGGATCGTCGCGTCAAGCGTGGCGTCGAACTCCGCCTCGGTCTGCTGTGCGCTGAGGCCCTCGGTGAGTGCGCGCGAGAAGCTCGCGATCACCCCGTGGTTGCGGGTCAACTTGGCGTCGGCCTCCGAACGCGAATACCCACCGGACAGCGCGACAACGCGGAGCACGCGCGGGTGCGCGACCAGGTCGGCGTAGAAGTCGTCCTGCTCCGGCAGCGTCAGCTTCAGCATGATGTGCTGGTCGTCGTTGAGCCGGTTGATCTCGTCGAGCAGGGCGATCTTCAGCAGCTCCTCGGCGGCGGCCTTCTCCGGACTGTGGATGTCGACCTCGGGCTCGATGATCGGGACGAGATCCGCAGCGATGATCTGTCGGCCCACCTCGAACTGCTGCGACACCACTGCCGCCACGCCGGTCGGGTTGGCGAGCTTGATGACCGAGCGCATCTTCGTGCCGAAGACGTTGTGGCCCTTGGCTCGGTCGAGGAGTGCCCCCAGGTCCGGCATGGGCTTCATGATCTGAGCGCCGTCGGCCTCGTCGGCTAGGCCCTTGTCGACCTTGAGGAACGGGATGACCTGCTTGTCCTCCCAGAGGAACTCGGCGCTGCCCTTGCCCTCGACAAGGCGGTCCATCGTCATCTCGAACAGGATGGCTCCGACGATGCGATCACCGTTGAAAGCGGGGCTGGTGATGATGCGCGCTCGCATCTGGTGGATCAGGTCGAACATCTCGGCCTCACCGGAGTACTCGGTCTCCTCGATGCCGTAGAGCTTCAGGGCCTTGGGCGTGCTGCCGCCGCTCTGGTCGAGGGCGGCGATGAAGCCCTGGCCGGCGCGCATCTTCTCGAGCATCTCAATGTTCACGGCGATCCTCTCCTCGTAAGCCACTCCAGACTAGTCGGGACGCTCGCCTATCCCTGAGCGAGTTCTGGGTACACCATGTTTCGGGGGTACCTGCCTGTCGACCGTCATGCGGGACGGAAGGTACCCTCGTGAAGTCCGGGGGGCACGGCGGACGCGGAATCAGGCAGGCATGGAGGAATGAATGCGACGTCTCCGGGCGACCGCCACGTCGGCTGTCATCCTGCTGCTGAGTGTCGGGCAGGTTGCACCTGCCGTGGCCATTGCCGACGGGCTCACGACGGCCACGGCCGGGGGGACCCGGGTCGTGGTGACGATCCCGGACGTCATCTTCGAGGGCCCCGAGTGCATGAACGCCCCAGTGAAGGCGACCTTCGACCAGGTGGACTCGTTCGCCACCGTCCATCTCGCGGCGGCGATCACCGGGTCCAACAACGCACTGTCGATGTCGCTGCTGGCGAACGCCTCCGGGCCCATCAAGGACACGTTCCAAGTCTGCCCGTCGATCGACGGCCCCGGTGCCTACAACGTCTCGGGCACCTTGAACACGGCTGTTGAGGCAGCAGAGTTCGCGCCTGCCGCGTTCAACGTGTCGCGCGCGCCGACCCAGTTCTCCGCGCTGGCGGCGTCAGTACGGCGCGGCACTCTCACCGTCACCGGCAAAGTGGTCGCCAGGACGAACCGCGGCGCTATCGGAGCCGCTGGAACGATCCGGTTGTACGGCTACCTGTCGAAGGTGCGGGGTGGTACCGGCAAGTGGACCTCGATCGGCTCGGCGTTCCCTGACCAGTTCGGTGCCTTCCGGGTGTCAGGGGCCACTAACCGTCGCCTCAACGGTGCCTTCATCCGTGCGCTCTTCCTCCCCGACCCGTGGTGCCTGGCCAGCCGACAGGTCGTCCGCATCCCCTGACCTGACGACTCGGGGGCGGGCGAGGGGCTGCCAGTCGCGCATGTGCACGGTGGGCGTCGATGGTGCGATGCCCTGGTGGAGGTGGCTGCGACCGTCGTACATCGCCTTGTCTGCGGCGTCGATGAGGTCGTCGATGTCGCCGTGGATGCTCGACGACGTGCCGACTGACACCTTGCCCGCCCAGGCGGTCTCGAGGTCCGTGAGGTCCAAGGCCGCCGTGATCCGACTGGCATAGCTGCGCGGATCCGGCTGGGGGCCCATGCCGAGCACGAGAAACTCGTCACCGCCCATGCGCACGACGATGTCGCTGCCGCGCGACACGCTCTCCACTGCCCGGGAGGTCCGCTGGATCACCAGGTCTCCGGTCGCGTGTCCGTACGCATCGTTGACGCCCTTGAGGCCGACGATGTCGACGAAGGCGGCGAACACTGGCTCGTGGTGCCGCCGGGCGAACGCCGCGAGGGTGCCGGACGCGGCATCCAACCCGTGCCGGTTGAGGACCCCGGTGAGGGGATCTCGCGTTGCCATCTCCTCGATCGTGACGGTCGCAATGGCCAATCGGGTGGCCGAGCTTCGTCGAGCGGCCAGCATGACGGCGCTCAGGCCGACGGCCATCAGGATCGTCACGAGCCAGTCGACGATGTGGAACGGCGTGAACCTGATGACCGTGAAGACGGTCAGAACCGCCGGGGCGATCATCGCCACGATGAACGGGCGCCACATCAGGATGAGGGGGCCGCAGGCGGTCAGGCAGATGAGGATGATGCCCAGGGTGTTCACGTCGGGCTCGAGGGAGTACTCGAAGTTGAAGGCCACGATGGTGACCACCACAGCCGAGGCGAACAGTGTGGGGGACATGCTCTGGGTGAGGAACTCGCTGCGGATGAGGAGTGCGATCGAGAGCAGGTAGATCCCCAGGGCAACATCGGTCAGGTAGGTGGACAGGTGGTGCGTCTCGCCGCTGACTGGGCTGACGACGACGTAGGCCGCGATGAGCAGCACGAAGGCGAGCAGAATCCGGGGCGTCTCGCGCGTGGTCATCTCGCACAGGATCTGGCGACGCCGGTTGCGCACTGGCGTGACCTCGGCCGATCCCACCGCCCCCGGCATGGTTCGACGGTATACACCCGCGGCAGGGGGTTTCAAAGCGGGCGAAAGGGTTTGGCTTGTTCTTAACTTTGTACCGTTTCATCCAGCTCCCGGCGATGTCTGACCCCCGACGGAGCGGTTGACACAGGTCGTTAGGGTCATGGGGACGTCCATCCGAGGGGATCCATGCGCCCGATACTTCGCACCGCCGCCGTTGCCGCCGTTCTGGCGATCGGCCTGGCCGGCTGCTCATCCTCCTCGTCCAGCCCGAGCGCGTCGGCGTCCCCGGCACCGTCGGGATGGCAGACGCCCAAGGACGTGCTCGAGGGCGTCAAGGCCGCCGGCTTCAACTGCACGCTGCCGTCGACGGACCCGCAACCGCAGGTGCTGACGAAGGACCCGTTCACCGGCAAGGACCTCGGTGGGCACGCGCTGGTGCGCTGCCCGGACTTCCAGATCATGCTCGCGAGCGGCTCGGTCGACGACGGATTCGCCACGCTCGTCACGTGCCAGGCGGTGCCGCAGACCATCCGTGACTCCAAGGAGTGGGTCGTTCCCGTCGTGGAGGGCAGCAACTTCCTCATCCTCCCGGCGAACCTCACGACCGGCTGGGCAGCGACCGCGCAGCCGAAGGACTTCGTCACGAAGGTCGGCGGCAAGGAGTCGACCTTCGGGGCGGTCTACGACCGCGCCTGCGCAGGACGCATGGTTGCCCCGACAGGGGGCGGCTCGGCAGCACCGGATCAGTCCACAGCCCCGTCGGCCTCGGCGGCACCCTCGGCCTCCTAGACGGTCTCCCGGCTTCGGGTGATCACGGTCATCTTCTCCTCCAAGGTGGCGGGCACGACCTCCAGCTGAGCATCGATGCCGGCGGCGCGCAGGAGATCGAGGACCACGTCCGCCTCGGTGTCGGCGACGCGGACCTCCGTGCCCGAGAGCGCAACCGGCAGGTCGTTGGCGGTGAGCGCGGTGAAGGCGACGCTCCAGCCTTCGGTGACCACGCGCACGGCGGTCGTGCTGCCGACGATGTCGGCAACTGTGCCTTGGGCGACCACTCGCCCCAGGTCGAGAAGTACGAGGCGGTCGCACTGCTCGGCCTCCTGCATGTAGTGCGTGCTGACGAGGACACCGGCGCCAGCATCCGCCTGCGCGTGGATGGTGTCCCAGAGTCGAGCGCGCGAGATCGGGTCGACGCCTGACGTCGGCTCGTCGAGCACGAGCAACTCCGGTTCGTGCGAGAGCGCGCACGTGAAGGCCAGTTGGCGCTGGCGCCCGAGTCCGATGTCGCCTACAAGGTCGTTGGCGACGAGTGCGAGCCCTTCGTCCATGCTCGGTTTCCGGCCATACGCGCTGGCGACGAAGCGCACGTTCTCTTCCACTGTGAGGTCGCGGTAGAGCCCCAGTCCTTGCGGCACGTAGCCGATCCGACGACGCGTCTCGCGGGACGGCTCGCGCCCGAACAGCGCGACGGAGCCGGCGGTCGGGAGGAGCAGTCCGAGCTGGATGCGGATAAGTGTCGTCTTGCCGGCACCGTTGGCCCCGATCAGGCCGACGATCTCGCCCGCGTGGACCTGCATCGAGACGTCGTCGACGACGGCGTCGTGGCCGAAGCGCTTCGTCACCGAACTGACGGCTGCCAGCTCGGTGCCCACCGGGGGGAAGGTGGTCGTGGGAGCCGGGGGAACCGGGGGGAGGACATCCGCGGCCCTGGCGTTGAACGCCGCGGACACGACAGCGTCCTCCATGTCCGGAACCACGACGTCATCGCCGGCAATCGGTGGCCCGGCATGCCACTGCCGCCAGTCGCGGCCTCGTCGCCACGCATGCGCAGGATCGGTCGGAGTGGCCAACGACACGACTGTTCCAGGCGCTGAGGCGATGACCGTGCCCGGCGTGCCGTCGAGCAGCACGACGCCCTCGTCCAGCACCAGCACGTCGTGCACGCGCTCGGCCTCGTCGAGGTACGTGGTGCTGATCATGACCGCCGCTCCGCCGGCCGCAGCCTCGGTGATCAGGCCCCACAACTCCACTCGGCTGACCGGGTCCACTCCGGTCGATGGCTCGTCGAGGACCAGCAGGGCGGGGGAGTGCAGCATGGCCATGCAGAAGCCGAGCTTCTGCCGCATGCCCCCGGACAACTGGGCGGCCAGTCGAGTCCGTACGTCGATGAGGCCGGCGGCCTCGAGCAGGCGATCGGCGCGTTCCCGATGAGGCTTCGGGTCGAGGTGGTACGCGCCGGCGACCACGTCGAGGTTCTCATCGACGGTCAACTGGCCCCAGGCGCCGGACGACGCCGCCTGGTAGCCGATGCGGGTCGAGTCAGGTGCCGAGACGGTGCCCGATGCGGGGATGACACGACCGGTGATCGTCCGCAGCAGCGTTGACTTGCCGGCTCCGTCGCCACCGACGACGGCGACCATCTCGCCCGGGCTTACCTCGAACGTCACGTTGCGGAGCGCGACGCGCGCACCGAAGGCGACAGTGACGTCTCGGACCCCCCAGCGATCGGCCATGTCAGGCCTCCTGCGCCAACGTGCTGATCCGGCTGCTGCGGCGCGGGGCGAGGTCGCGGCGGAAGCGGATGATCGCGAGGCTGAAGATGACCGTGGCCATTACGGCGAGGACGAGGATGGGCAGCCACATCGCGGTGGCGTCGATCGGGGTCCCGCGCAGGAAGACTCCACGGCTGATCATGGTGAAGTAGGTCAGCGGCATCAGGTAGCCGATCCAGCGGATGGCCCAGGGCATCGCGATCAGCGGGAAGATCATTCCGGAGAGCAGGACCTGTGGGAGCAGGGTCAGTATCGCCAGCTGGATGGCCTGGCCAGTCGTCTGCGACAGCGTCGAGATCAGGACGCCCATGCCGAGCACCACGAACAAGAAGAGTGCGGCCCCGAGGGCAAACACGAGCACGCTGCCGGCGAACGGCACACCGAACAGCAGGATGCCCACGACGGTGATGATGAGCAGGTCGATGCTGGCCAGCAGGAAGTACGGCGCGATCTTCCCCAGGATCACGTCGACTGGACGGAACGGCATCACCGCAAGCTGCTCCAGCGTGCCGTTCTCGCGCTCGCGGACCAGGCCGATGCTCGTCACGATGGTGCCGATGAACGTGAGGATGAGCCCGATCAGCGAGGGCACCATGTACCACGACGTCTTGAACTCGGGGTTGAACAGCACGTCCGTCCGCACCTGCCCGCCGGAGCGGGCCAGGGCCGCGTTGGCGGTCTGAGCGGAGAACAGGTCGGCCCCGTCGACCCACGCCGTGGGCGGATTCGTCGTGGTGTCGATCACGACCTGGGCCTCGGCGCGCACGATCATCTGCTTGGCCTGTTCCGTGGTCGCACCCGGCAGCACGGACGTGACCTCGAACAGTGGCGGGAGCATCTTCTGGGCCACGGACGCCTGAGGTCCGATGACGATGGTCTTGAGCGTGCCGACGTTGAAGTTGGCCGCGTAGCCGAAGATCACGAGGAAGAGGATCGGCAGGACGATGATCATCGCCATGGTCCGTCGATCCCGGCTCAGCTCGCGGAACTCCTTGATGATCATCGACTTCATGAAATGGACCCTAGGCTGGTGGGAACGGGCCCGTCCACACGTACGTCTGAGGGGCATGGAGGTAGGACACATGAACCGAAGCGCCCTGATCGGCCTGGCAGCAGCCGCGGCCGCCACCGCCGTGCTCGTCACGGCCTGCTCGCCCACGACGGTCGTCTCGCCATCGGGCGTCGCGGCTCGCACCGTGAGCGTCTCGTCGACCGGAACCGCCGACGCGATCCCGGACGCCGCCAAGGCCTCGATCACCGTCGAGGTCACGAACCCGACGTCTGCCCAGACGGCACAGGCCGACGCAGCAGCAGCGTCGACCAAGGTGCTCGAGGCCCTCAAGGCCGCGAAGGTCGACGAGAAGGACATCGCCACCCAGGGCATCCAGGTGGGTCCGACCTACAACTACACGCAGGATGGCGGCCAGACCCTGACCGGCTACCGCGCCTCGCAGACCCTCAGCGTGACCATGCGCGACCTCGCCACGGCCGGCGCCACTCTCGACTCCGTCGTCGCGGCCGGCGGCAATGTGGTTCGTATCGACTCGCTGTCGCCGTACGTCACCGATCCGACCGTTGCGGGCAACGCCGCCCGCGCGCAGGCCGTCGATATCGCAACCAAGCAGGCTGAGCAGTACGCGAAGCTCATGGGCTTCACGCTGGGCGACGTCGCCAACGTAACCGAGTCCACCAGCACTTCTCCGCCGCCGCCGATCGCGTTTGCCGAAGCAGCAGCGCCCGCGGCGGACAAGTCCACGCCGATCAACCCCGGCACGCAGCAGGTGACGGTGTCGGTGAACATCTCCTGGAACATCAAGTAGGAGTGCCGGTGGCGCTACCGCTTGCCGCAATACGTGTCGGCGTCGCCGGAGTGGCAGCACTGCTTGCCCTCTCGGTGGTGCCGACTACGGCGTCGGCCACCGTTCGTCAATCGCGAGGGGACTGCTCGGACGTACTCGTGCTCGGGGCTCGCGGGTCTGGCCAGCCGCAGGCGGGCTCGGCGAAGGACGGTGGCACTGGCCTCGGGGCGGAGGTGGCCAACGTCGCCCAGCGGATTCAGGCCGACCTGCCGGGCAAGACTGTCACGGCTCGAGCACTGCACTACCCCGCTCGTCAGGCCGAACTCCTCGTACTCGACGCGGCGAGTTACTTCAGCGGGCTTGAGCGCGGGGTGACCAACGCCAAGAAGTCCCTGGCCAGCCAGGTGAAGTCCTGCCCGGGGCAGCGCATCATCCTTGCCGGCTACTCGCAGGGCGCGATGGTGATGCATCGGGTCGTGCAGGACCTCAGTGCATCCAGCGACGCGACGTCGCGCAAGATTCTGAACCACATCGACGGCGCCGTCCTGCTAGCTGACGGAGACCGTATCTCGAGCGATCACATGACGAGCCTGGGCAGTGCCGGTGCGGGGCGTGGGATCAGCTATGCGTCGCCGCAGGACTCGCGCGTGCGCGGCACCAAGCTCCCTGCGCGCCTTGCCTCGCGCGTGATCAGCGTGTGCGAGCAGGCCGACGTGATCTGCGACTACCACTCGCTGCTTCAGTCGAACGGCAACGGCGTCGATGGCACCACCGTGCACGTCACGTCGTACACCGCCTCGCCTGATGCACTCCGCGCCGCCGACGCCGTGGCCGCGCGCGTCCGCTGAACTCTCGACTACTCCTGCGGGGGCTCGATGGGCTTCGGCGGCTCTGGCTCGGCTGATGGCTCGGTAGCGGGGGTGTCACCGCCGGTCAGGCTCACCTTCACGGCGTCGAGGAACTTGTTGGTCGCGTCCTTGAGAGCGGCACCGACCTCGGGGTCCTTGGTTGTCTCGTCGAACTTGTCGACCGCGGCCTTGCCGCCCGCCTTGACCTGATCCACCGCGCCGGGTCCGGCATCGCCGGATGCTGCCTTGACCTTCTCGGTCCCGTCCGTCGCGTGGCCCGTCAGGGTCGCGCCGAGCTTCTTCAGGGAGTCGCCCACACCCTGCCAGTCAGCCTTGTCGCCCATGTCTCCTCCTGGAAGTCGCCGTCCTTCCAGTATGACTGCGCGCGGGTCCTCGGCGCGACGGCGACCCGGGGCCGGGGCTACCGTGAACGACGGAGGTGCGCCATGGCTCACGATGACGGGCTGCAGGACATCGACGTGCTCGACACCGCGGTGTTCGCTGTCGCCGACGACGCCACGCTGCTCGTTGCGGTTCGCGAGGTGGTCTTGTCCTCGTTCGGTATCGAGTTGACCGAGGCGCCGGGAGAGGCATGGGGTGCGGAGACTGACGTCGGCACCCTCTTCGTCGGCACGATGAGCGACTTCATCGTCGGCCTCGAGTTGCGGCTGCCCGGTGAGTACGAGGCCACCTCACCCCTGCTGGAGTACCTCAACGACCGCAATGCCGCGACGACCTTCGTCACGTTCTCGATCCTCGACGATCGACTGTGGGTTTCGGGGAACGTCGACGGGAGCCCGTTCGCTCCTTCCCACCTGACCCGAGTGCTCGACTTCATGTTCCAGGCGGCCGTCGCGGTCTCGGCCGATGTCCAGGCCGACGTGGACTAGCCTCCCGCCCCCTTCGCCGACTCCGACCACCACCGTCACTTGGCGCGCGTCTTGTGACGCGTGCGGTCGGAGTCGGGGACTTGTCAGCCGGTTCGGATGAATCGGCGCGGACGGAGCGCGGTCGTCAGGCGCCAGCGCAGTTCCTCCTTCGCGTTCAGATCCGCCCATCCCCACCGCACCACACGGAAGCCGAGTTCCCTGAGGCGATCCTCGCGGCGCTTCTCGTCGACAAGGGCCTGCCGGTCGTCATACTTCAGGACGCCATCAGCCTCGCCGATGACCTTGGCGTCCTCCCAGAGGAAGTCCACGCGTGCGACGAATCGTCCGTCGCCATCGCGGATCACCACCTGCGGCTGTGGCGCGGGCAGCTGCCAGCGGTGGAAGCAGACGGCGGACCAGGACTCCAGGGGCGACTCCCGGCGCCCGTCCACCAAGGTGGCTGCCAAGCGCGCCATGCGGCAGCCCCGGCCATCGAGTCCGTCGACTCGCTGCTGGATCTCCAGCACGGTCGTCAGACCGCGTCGGACTGCCGCATCGCCGATGGCGAGGCTGTCGGGCAGCGAGCCGAACCGGGTGACGTCGAGCCAGGTCCGCAGCGGCGTGGTCACCGGGACGTCGCTGGTGATGACTTCATCCATGGCCAGCGGCAGGCGGTGGTCGCTGACTCCGGCCCGGATCCCCGAGCGGCCAGCATCGCTGATGAGGTGGACGACGTCGGGTGGTCTCGAGACCGTCGGCAGGCCGTGGACGGCGGCCGCGCTGTGCAAGCAGATGACGGAATCCTCGTGCGTCATGGCCGCTGCGGTGGCGCGGGCGACGTGGAGGAGTCGCGCGTCCTCATACGGGTCCTGTTCGGCTGTGGAGCCCCGCAGGTAGATGCCCGTCGACACGCGCAGCCAACGGCCCGAGCGCACCCGCTGTCGGACCTGGTCGGGGGTCAGTCCGACGGCTAGCGCCTGGGTCAGGGTCAGCAGGTCGGGCAGTCCGGCGGGGTCCGGTTCGGCGCGAGGTGGCATGCGCTGAGCCTCGCGAGGTGTCGGCGACTCGCCAACTCGTCGTCCACAGGAGGTCTGTCCCTTCGCCGAGTCCGACCGCCACGGTCGTTAGACACCCCCGTAAGTGACGGTGGTGGTCGGACTCGGCGGGAGGGGGGCGTGGATACGCTGCCCGAGTGAGCAGCAAGCGACCCGACGGGCTGTGCGCACTGGTTCTTGCTGCCGGCCTTGGCACGCGCCTTCGTCCGCTGACGGACATGAGGCCGAAGGCCCTGTGCCCGGTCAACAACGTGGCGCTGCTCGACCTCGCGATCGCCTCGGTCCAGCCGCACGCCCGCGACATCGCCGTGAACGTCCACTACCTCGGCGACCTGGTGCGCGAGCACCTGCGCGGCAGCGACGTCGTCATCTCCGACGAGACCAGTCAGCTGCTCGGCAGTGCGGGTGCCGTCGGGCATCTTCACGAGTGGATCGATGGGCGTGCGGTCCTGGTTCGCAACAGTGACGCGTATCTGACGGACGACCTGCATTCCCTGGTGTCCGGCTGGGACGGATCGCGACCGCGCATCCTCGGGGTCGACCTCGGCCGGCCCAGCGACTTCGGGAGCATTCAGTACGTCGGGGCGTGCCTGCTGCCAGGAGCGCTGGCGGCGCAGTTGCCCGACCGGTTCGCCAGCCTGTACGACCTCGTCTGGGCGCCGGCATGGACGTCCGGCGACCTCGAGATCGTCCGCTCGGCGGGTGAGTTCTGGGACTGCGGGACGCCGCGGGACTACCTGCGGGCCAACCTCGCCGCGAGCGGGGGAGCGAACGTCATCGGCGCGGGAGCCACGGTGGCGGGCAGTCTCGACCGGGTCGTCGTCTGGGACGGCGGGTACGTGGGTCCGGACGAGCACCTGCGCACCTGCATCAGGGTCGGGCGGGATGTCACCGTTGACGCGAACTAGCGCAAACAGGACAATCTTGGCAATCGCACCATGCCCTCGGGGGGAGCCGGCTTGACCGACGAGTCACTCCAGGTCGCGGACTTCGCCAGCAGCCGCCGGAACATCACCGCCCTCGCCGAGGGGCCGTTCACGCTGCTCAACGACGCTCCCCTCACCACGACGCTGTCGGTCCCGTGGGAGCGGCTCGCGCGCGGCCCCACCGGCGGCCGGTTCAGCACCCACATCGGCGGGGAGGACGGACCCAAGGGCCGGCCCCTGATCCTGGACTCCGAGTTCGAGGACGTCGCCTACAACGACCGGCCGTGCCCGGCGGACCTCGAGCAGTTGCTCGGCGACCGCAAGTTCCTCGCCCAGCACGCCTACGCCGTGGCCGCTGCGACGCTGTCGCTGTTCGAGTCGACGATGGGGCGTCGGCTTGGCTGGAAGTGGCGTGGGCATCGCCTGTCCTTGGAGCTGTTCGAGCCGATCTCCTACGAGGAGAGCGGGTACGACGGGCAGCGCGGCGTGATCCGATTCGGTCACCGCCATGACTCGCGCGCCCGCAAGCACGTGCCGCTTGCGCTGTACCGCGATGTGGTGACGCACGAGGTCACGCACGCGATCGTCGATGGCTACCGGCCGCACCTGGCCGACCCGGACGGCACGTTCGACGAGCATGCGATACACGAGTCGATGGCGGACGTCGTCGCGATGCTCTCCGTCTTCTCATCGACGGAGCGGGTCGTCGAGCAGCTGCAGGCGACGCTCAGCGCGACGGACGGTCTCGACGAGAACGATGACGCCCTCTTGCAGTCGGGACTGTTCGGCATTGCCGACGGGTTGTTCACACACATCGACCGTGGGCGCCCGTCGTTGCAGGATCCCGATGCAGCCGAGGGCGCGTCGAGCCCGTCGCATCCGGCTCTGCGTCGGGTGGTTCCGGCTGGAACACCGGATGGCTGGCGTTCCATCACCGAGCCGCACCAACGCGGGTCGGTGTTCACCAACGCGCTGATGGATGCGGTGCTCGTGCTGTGGAAGGCACGCATGAATCGTCCCGGGGGACGATCGAGTGAGTATCAGATCGCCCAGTCGGGGTCCAAGGTCGGCCGGCAGATGCTGGCGATGCTGATCCGCGGCCTCGGATACACGCCGCCCATCGACGTGACGTTCGAGGACCTCCTCCGCGGCATCCTCGCCGCTGACCTTGTCGTGATGCCTGACGACTCCATGGACTACCGGGGCGTCGTGCGGGAGGCCTTCAGCCCTGCAGGCATCGGCACGGTGGCCGATGACGAGCTTGACGGGCTGGAGGGACTGCGCGACCTTCGCTACCCGGTGCGCCTCTCGGCGCTCGCGTCGGACCCTGAGGAGGTCTATCGCTTCCTGTGGGAGAACCCAGCGATCCTTCGCGCCGCGGCGATCGATCCCGATGTTCCGCTGCTGGTCGAGCGCGTGCGGCCCAGTCTGCGCGTCGCGCCCGACGGATTCGTCGTGTCGGAGATCGGCGCGAGCTTTGTCCAGCAGTTGCCCATGTCTGCGCACGATGCCCGCAATCGCCTGGGCCTGCGCACGAAGGAGCCCGTCGTCCTTCGCGGCGGCGGGCTGATCCGATTCAACGAGGGCGGACGCCTGGCGTTCGCTGCCCTCAAGCCGGTACTCGACGCGGAGCGCCAGCAGCAGCGCCTCGACGACGCGGCGGGTCCCTCCGTTCTCGGCATGGCCGAGCCGGAGGTCGCGAAGCGCCGGGCAGCCGTGTTCGGCTACATGCACGGCCCGGCCGGAAGCTGACAGGTCAGGCGCCGACCTTCGTCTTCTTCGCTGCCGCTGCGCATTCCAGTTGCGGGACCTGGTCGAAGCGCCCGGCCTTGAGATCGGCGCGGATCAACTTGAGCAGTTCGGCCCGCGGTGTGCTCACCTTCTTCTTCAGCTCCTTCAGGAGGTAGTAGGTGAAGGCGCCGTTGTTCCGACGGTTGAAGGTGGCGTCCGATGACGTCTGGTCTGATCGGCAGGCAGCGAACAGCACTGGGTTGGCGCTGCCCACACCGCGAATGCTCTCGCGCATGGCCTTCCCGGGCTTGAACTTCGGCTGCTTCGCGCCCTTGGACACGCCCTCGATGAATGGACTGACCGTGCGTTCGGACACGTCGTCCAGCCCGACCGGTGTCGGTGGGGGGAGGAACTTCGGGCGTCGACCCTGCAGCAGGTCCATCGCCTTCAGTCCCGTGCCGCTGTGGCACGTGTCCAGGTAGGCCTCGACGACGACACCGGCAGGGACGCGGGCGAAGAGCGCGGCGAGTTCGTCGTCAACGATCACCGTGTTGGGGTCCCAGTGATCGCCGACCTGGTTGATGTCGTAGGCGACAAAGGCCTCATCAGCGCGATCCGGCTCGTCGCCGTTGGTGTCGGGCACCTGCGTGCCGTGGCTGGAGTACGTGAAGACGATGTGCGTCACCTTGCCCTGCTCGGCGAGCCGCACCATCGACTCGAGCTTCGCCATCACGCCTGCCTTCGTGGCCTTGGCGTCGGTGAGCACGGTGACGTCTCGGGCACCGAAGCCGTATCTGGCCTTGAGCAGCGCGGCCATGTCGTTGGCGTCGTTGACGCAGCCATAGAGCCAGTTGGCCCGCGGCAGGTTGGCGAACTCGTTGATTCCCACGCACAGGGCGCGCTTGGTCGTCATGGATCTGTCCCTTCTCTCGGCGGGTGGTCCGTGTGATCGGTGGTGTCGGTGATGTGCGGGCGAGCTTCAGCGATTGCGCTTGCGTCGGTTGATGACCGTCACGAGGTCGGACACGGGTGTCGCCTCGGGGCTATCCGATGTGACCGTGATGCGGTAGACGCCCTCCTCCAGCGGGGGGATGGTCGTCGGGAACGAGCCGTCGCGCTTGCGACGGAACGTCCGCTGACGGACGGTGCGTCCGGTGGCGACGTCCTCGACGACGGCGCGCATGGCGGACGGCGCACCAAGCGTGCGCACCGTGATGTCGAGCTCCTGGGTGGTCCCGAGCACCGTGGGCGCGTCGAGGGTCAGGCCGTTGAACGGCAAGTCCCTGTAGCCGGCGAGGCTCTTGCGCGTCACGGTGCCGACGACATGCGTGAGCGCGGCCTCGGCGTTCTGGAGCGAGCCATGCTTGGTCGACACATAGGTCTCGCGCGGTGAGTCGGAAAGCTCGATCGGCGTTGCCGACACGCGCGGAACGGTGCCGTCACCGCCGCTGTCCTCGCCGCCGAGGCTCGTGTACGTGGCCACGGTGGAGCCTGTGAGCTTCGCGGACTGGTCGGTCGGCTGGGCGATGCCCACGAGCGGCGTGATCTGGTACCCGCCATTGCGATACGCCGCGATCGCGGAGTTCGCCGTCACCGCGGCCTCGATGTCCCGGTGGAACTTCAGGGCATCTGCCGCGAGTGCCTTGTTCATCCCCGGCAGCGCCACCTCGCCAGGGCGCACGAGCTTGCCGCCCACGTCGACCGACGGGTAGATCGGCAGCAGTTGGTGCATCGACGGGAACGAGCGGACCAGCGGGCTGAGGTCGATCGAGATCGGGCCGAGTCCCTTGTCGATGCCGTTGACGAGCGTCGACACCGCGTTCATCGATCCGCGGTATGGCGTGCCGAAGGTGATGAGGTGTCGGGTGATCTTCCAGCCCTCATGCCGCTCGAGGAAGTCGCGGGCGACCAGCCCGCCCATCGAGTGCGCGAGGAGGACGAGCTTGGCGTCCTTGTTCCCGCTCGCCTTCCGCCAGGCGTCGAGCCACTTGGGTGCCCGCTCGCCTAGTTGCCGTCCGTGGACGCGGTTGTCGCGACGCCAGTCGTAGGGGTAGTCGAACCAGTTCTTGCCCTCCTCGAGCGTGAGTTCGGCGAACAGTCGGGTCTTGATCGCGGTGTAGCCGTCGATCTGCCAGAACCCGGGGATCAGGTGGATGTCCTGAACGAGCCGGGGCGCGGTGACGCCGTCGCCGAGGTCGTCCTTCGTCCAGTCGTCCTTGCCCTTGATCTGCAGGTCCTTGATGTTGTTCCCCAGGCTGAACAGCGCCGCGATGGCGGAGGCCGGGGTGATGGCCCAGACGTCCTTGCCGTTGCACTGCAGGACGCTGCCGGTGATTCCGGGCAGCAGGATGATGAGGTCGCCGAACTTGCGTCGTGCCATTGCTGTCTCCTCAGCTCGCCATTGCGATGTCTCGTCGGGTGGGCTTGTCGGGTTCGGTGGGCTGCGGTGGCTCAGCCATGGGCATGTCGCGCCTTTGTGCGGTGCCGACGTCGCCGTAGAACACTGCACCCAGGCCCGCGAGGTCGCGGTGATCGTCGAACGTGCTCAGCAGGGACTGACGGGCTTCGAGGACGGCGACGCCGACGTTCACGTTGCGCGCCAGCGAGCCGTAGAACCGGTCGACGAACGTCGCGGCGGCGCCGACGTGGACCGGCCAGGCGAAGCCCAGGCACGAACTCGCACCGGATGCGAGGAAGGCGGCGGCGACGCCGTTACTGCCCGAACGGGCACTGGTCAGGCGCGTGTCAGCAGCCGATCGTCCACTCCAGCACGCGCTCACGATCGCCAGGTAGGGGGGCTTTCGCCACGGCAGGTCGAGGATCTGCGAGGTCAGCAGCGGCCCGTCGGCGAGCAGCAGTCCGCTCTGGCCGGGTCGGGCCTTGCTGAATCCGCCGTGCGCGGAGAAGTGCACGACGTCGTATGCCGTCTGTGAGACCTGCTCCGCCAGGGCAGCGCTGGTGGCGTGATCGCGTTCGAGGACGTCGAGGGTGAAGGGGCCAAGTTCGCCGAGGCGGCGCAGGGCAAACAGCTCCTCATCGACGTCGCTGAACTCGCGCGACGGGTCCACGACGGCGAGCACGGCGATTGTGGAGTCCTCGTCGGTCGGGTCGCGCTCCGGCTTCGGGCGGGTGACGGTCGTCACGAGGCGGCCGAACGGCCAGCGCTCGACGAACGGCCCGTCCTCGTCGCCGAGGAGTTCCCACGGCAGGTCCAGGGCCATCTCGTCAGCGTCGATCATCAAGGCCGTCGGCTCGTGCTCGCGCAGGAACTGCGCCCCGGTGGTGCCCAGGAAAGTCGCGTGCAGGCGCCGACCGATGCGCTCAGCCGCCTTCATCGCCCGGGACGGAGCGTCGATCAGTCCTTCGGAGAAGTCGTCGAGGACGACGAGATCCTTGGCGATCGCGCCGGCAGTGGCGGCACTGAGCGCGACATCGCGGCGCCAGGCGACGGGCGTGCCCTCCTCATGCAGTCGCACCACGTACCTGTTCGAATGCGCGCCTGCCGCCCGCGTGACACTGATGGTCACCACGCGTGGCAGTGCCGCGCCGCTCCCGCGGGCGTAGCCCCCCAGCAGTGCCATCGTGTCGCCCCGCCATCACCGTGCCGGAAATGTGACGAATGACGAGAAGCGTATGGGTTGTGCCTGAGGAACGGAAGGGCGTCCACGGCACCGCGGGGAGTGACAGACTCGACGCGCCGGGCCGGATGCCAGTCGGCCGGACGAACCCTCACCCAAGGAGAGCCATGGATCCGAACACAACTGCTGTCGTGCTGGTCGAGTTCCAGAACGACTTCACCAGCGAGGGCGGCACCCTGCACGGCGCCGTCAAAGACGTCATGGACTCGACCAACATGCTCGACAACGCCCAGGCCGCCGTGGCAGCGGCGCGTGCGGCCGGCGCCACGATCATCCACGCGCCCATCCAGTTCGCCGAGGGCTACAACGAGATCACGTCGACGCCTTACGGCATCCTCAAGGGCGTCGTCGACACCAGTTCGTTCGTCAAGGGCTCGTGGGGCGCAGAGATCGTCGACGTCATGGCTCCGCAGGACGGCGACATCGTGCTGGAGGGCAAGCGTGGCCTCGACGCCTTCGCCAGCACGAATTTGGACTTCATTCTCCGCAGCAAGGGCATCCAGACCGTTGCCCTCGGTGGCTTCCTCACCAACTGCTGCGTGGAGTCCACGATGCGCTCGGCGTACGAGCGCGGCTTCGAGGTGGTCACGCTCACCGACTGCGTGGGTGCGACAAGCCAGGAGGAGCATGCGAACGCGATCACGTACGACTACCCGATGTTCTCCAAGCCGATGACGGCGGCGGAGTTCGCGGGGACGCTCGCCGGCGGCTCGGCGGGGGATGCCTCCCGGGGCTACTGAGCGCACGCCTAGGTTGGGGCTGTGACGTCCGCGGCCCCAACTTCGGCGATGCCCATCGACCTGCGCATCGCCGAAGCCGTTGCGGCCGTCCTTCCCGATGGTGTGCGCAGTCGTGCGTCGGACCGTCTTGCCTACGCGCATGACGCCTCGCACTACCTGATGACCCCTGCCCTGGTGGCCACCCCCTCGTCAGCCGACGACGTGGCTCGACTTCTGGCCGCCAGCACCGCGCAGGGCTTCGGGCTGACCTTCCGTTCGGGTGGGACCAGCCTCAGCGGCCAGTCGTCGACCAGCGGCGTCCTCGTCGACACACGCCGCAACTTCCGCAGGATCGACGTCCTGGACGAGGGTCGTCGGGTTCGCGTCCAACCGGGCGCGACGGTGGGCCAGGTCAATGCGCGCCTGGCCCCCTACCGGCACAAGCTCGGCCCTGACCCGGCCAGCGAGGCTGCCTGCACGATCGGCGGCGTCGTGGCCAACAACTCCAGCGGCATGGCCTGCGGAACGGAGTTCAACTCCTATCGGACCGTCGAGTCGATGGTCGTGGTGCTCTCGACGGGCACGGTGATCGACAGTGGGCAGCCCGACGCCGATGCGCGCTTGCAGCAGCTGGAGCCGGAGGTGCACGCCGGACTCCTGGCCCTGCGCGACCGCGTCAGGTCCCACCCGGAGTCGGTACGCACCATCGAGCGGCAGTTCGCCTTGAAGAACACGATGGGCTACGGCGTCAACGCGTTCCTCGACTTCAGTGCACCCGTCGACATCCTCGCCCACCTGATGATCGGCAGCGAGGGGACGCTGGGCTTCGTCGCCGAGGTCACGTTCCGCACGATCCCCATCCGGCCGAGCGTGGCCACCGGCTTCCTCGTCTTCGACGGACTCGAGCAGGCAACCGACGCCCTTCCAGAGCTGGTCGCCTCGGGCCTGGCGGCCATCGAGCTGCTCGACGAGACGTCCTTGCGTGTCGCCCAGCGCGACCCGCACGCACCGGACGTGCTCACCCGCGTCACCGTCGACCACCATGCGGCGCTCCTCGTCGAATACCAGGAGATGACGCCGGAAGAGCTCGCTGCGCGCATCGACCACGCTCAGTCCCTCCTAGGCCTCCTGCCGCTGGCCACGCCGGCCGAACTCACCGACTCGGCAGCGACGAGAGCGAGCCTGTGGCACATCCGCAAGGGGCTGTACGCCACCGTCGCTGGCAACCGGCCGTCGGGAACCACCGCGCTGCTGGAGGACATCGCCGTCCCCGTCCCGCTGCTCGCGGGCACGTGCATGGAGCTGATCTCCCTGTTCGGACGGCACGGCTACGAGGAGAGCGTCATCTTCGGCCATGCCAAGGACGGCAACATCCACTTCCTGCTCAACGAGCGGTTCGACCGCCCGGAGTCACTGGCCCGGTACAGCGCCTTCAACGACGACATGGTCGACCTCGTGCTGGGCAACGACGGCACGTTGAAGGCCGAGCACGGCACCGGTCGGATCATGGCGCCGTTCGTGAGACGGCAGTACGGCGATGAGCTGTACGAGGTGATGGTCGGCGTTAAGCGGTTGCTGGACCCGCACGATGTCCTCAACCCGGGAGTGCTGCTCAACGACGACGACCAGGTGCACCTGCGCGACCTGAAGGTCACGCCGACAGTCGAGGAGGAGGTGGACCGCTGCGTCGAGTGCGGCTACTGCGAGCCGGTCTGCCCGAGCCGTGACCTGACGTTGACTCCGCGACAGCGGATCGTGCTGCGACGGGACATGGCGTCGGCTCGTGCGGCGGGCGACGTCCGCCTCCTCGCGGAACTGGAGGAGGACTACCGCTACGACGGTATCCAGACATGCGCGGTCGACGGGATGTGCCAGACCGCCTGCCCCGTGCTCATCGACACCGGCACGCTGGTGAAGCGGCTCCGCGCCGAGCAGCGCAAGCCGGTGCAGGAGGCCGTGTGGGGGTTCGCGAGCGCGCACTGGAGCGCAGCCAGCGGTGGCATCGGCAAGGCACTCGACGTCGCCTCCCACTTGTCCCCTGCGCTGCTTGCGCCGGCCTCCAAGGCGGCCCGTCGGATCGGCCCCGCCGGGGTCGTGCCCCAGTGGGACGACGGCCTGCCGTCTGGCGGCGACGCCCGAGTCCCGATGCGCGCGCTTCGCCCTGCAGCCGTGTACTTCCCGGCCTGCGTCGGTGCCATGTTCGGGGCAGAGGAGGGCGACGGCGTCGGGGGGGCCTTCCTCGAACTGTGCCGTAGGGCCGGGGTGCAGATAGCGATCCCCGAGGGCATCGCCGGCATGTGCTGTGGCACGCCATGGAAGTCGAAGGGCATGACGTCCGGGTACGACCGCATGCGCGATGCGCTCGTGCCCTGGCTGTGGGAGGCGACCGGCCATGGGGCGCTGCCGGTCGTGTGCGACGCGGCATCCTGCACCGAGGGGCTGCGTGGGGTCGTCGCGGACGTCGAGGTGCAGTACGGCGAGCGCCTCGACATCGTGGACTCCGTGGCCTTCGTCGCAGGTTCGGTGATGCCGCAGGTCACGGTCACTCGACGCCTCGCGTCGATTGCACTCCACCCGACGTGCTCCTCGACGCGGCTGGAGATCAACGGCGACCTCCGCTCGCTGGCCGCTGCCGTCGCGGACGAGGTCGTGGTTCCCGATGGCTGGGGCTGCTGCGCCTTCGCCGGCGATCGCGGCCTCCTTCATCCCGAGCTCACTGCATCCGCCACTGCAGCCGAGAGCGCTTCGGTCACCATGCGGGAGTTCGACGCGTATGCGTCGGTCAACCGCACCTGCGAACTGGGCATGACGCGGGCGACCGGGCGGCCCTACCGTCACATCCTCGAGATCGTCGCGGAGTCCACCCGGCCCTGATGCTGGCGCGTATGGTGAACCGGGAGGTGACCATGGACCCCGAGGGAATCGCCGCCGGACGGCGCCGCTGGCAGCACCGCTACGACGAGGCGGTCGCCCTCGGGCAGGTGCGCAACGCTGACTTCACCACGCTGAGCGGCTGGCTCGTGGATCCGGTGTACGGGCCACCGGAGGACGTTTCCGACCCTCGGATGGCGGCGATCGGGTGGCCGGGCGAGTTCCCGTTCACGCGCGGCCTCTACTCGACCGGATACCGCGGGCGCACGTGGACGATCCGCCAGTTCGCCGGCTTCGGAAGCGCCCAGCAGACCAACGAGCGCTACCGCATGATCATGCAGCGCGGCGGTGGCGGCCTGTCGGTGGCGTTCGACATGCCGACGTTGATGGGGCTCGACTCCGATGATGCTCGTGCGCGAGGCGAGGTAGGGCACTGCGGAGTGGCGATCGACTCTGCTGCTGACATGGCCGCACTGTTCGACGGGATTCCGCTCGACGAGGTCACCACGTCGATGACGATCTCGGGGCCCGCGGTTCCGGTGTTCTGCATGTACATCGTCGCGGCCGAACGCCAGGGAATCGACATCCGCACATTGAACGGCACGTTGCAGACCGACATCTTCAAGGAGTACATCGCGCAGAAGGAGTGGCTCTTCCCGCCGGAGCCGCACCTGCGGCTGATCGGCGACCTCATGGAGTACTGCTCCGACGTCATCCCTGACTACAAGCCGTTGAGCGTTTCCGGTTACCACATCCGCGAGGCCGGCTCGACGGCTGCGCAGGAGCTCGCCTTCACGCTGGCCGATGGCTTCGCGTACGTCGAGCTGGGACGCTCGCGTGGCCTCGACGTGGACGTGTTCGCTCCGGGGCTCTCGTTCTTCTTCGACAGTCACGTCGACTTCTTCGAGGAGATTGCTAAGTTCCGTGCGGCGCGGCGCATCTGGGCCCGTTGGCTCCGTGACGTGTACGGCGCCAAGACCGAGCGAGCGCAGTGGCTGCGCTTCCATACGCAGACGGCCGGGGTGTCGCTGACGGCGCAGCAGCCGATGAACAACGTGGTGCGCACCGCGGTCGAGGCGCTCGCTGCGGTGCTGGGTGGCACGAACTCGCTGCATACGAACGCACTCGACGAGACCCTGGCGCTCCCAACGGAGGAGGCCGCGGAGATCGCGCTCCGCACGCAGCAGGTCCTGATGGAGGAGACGGGCGTCGCGAACGTCGCCGACCCACTGGGCGGCTCGTGGTACGTCGAGGCGTTGACCGATCGCATGGAGGCGGAGGCGGACGCGATCTTCGCGCAGATCCTCCAGATGGGGGCCTTGCCGCAGGGCGTGCATCACGAGATCGGCCCGATGACCACCGGCATCCTGCGCGGCATCGAGTCGGGCTGGTTCACCTCGCACATTGCCGAGGCGGCCTTCGTCCATCAGCGGGCGCTCGAGACGGGGGACAAGCGGATCGTCGGCGTGAACTGCCATCTGGACACTGTCGGCAAGGATCTCGAGATCCTGCGGATCAGTCGTGACGTGGAGCGCGAGCAGGTGGCGACTCTCGGGCAACGGCGCGCGGCTCGCGACGAGGCCGTCGTCGTGTCGAGCCTCGCCGCCATCACGTCGACGGTGCGCGACGGCGGCAACCTGATCGAGCCGATCCTCGTGGCCGCCCGTGCGGAGGCGACGCTCGGCGAGATCTGCGGGGTCCTGCGCGACGAGTGGGGCGGCTACACCGAGAACTCCGTTTTCTGACGCCGGATTCCCCGATGCCTCGTCTTTGTGGCTACGGGACGCGGGACGAAACCAACCACCTTTGACGAGGCATCTCTAGGGCCAGGTAGGGAGCGGCGGGAGGCTGGCGAGGTTGCGGCCCAGGTCGCGGCGGTCCACCGCGACCAGACCGGTGCCATCGGGCAGGAACGTCAGGCCCTCGGCCTTCTCGATGCTCGGATCGAGAGCCCACACCCGCGCGTACTGCGGCACCGCGCCGACCGTCAGCGGGAGGAAGAGCCTTCCGACGGCGTTGGTCTGGTCGGACAGCAGGTAGAGGCCGCCGTCCGGGCCGATCTCCGCATCGGACAGGTCCGCCAACGTGTCGTCGACCGGCCACCATGCCAACGCCACCAGTCGGTCGCCCGCTGGCGCGTCCCATCGCTGTCCGGGAACGTGCAGGGTCCCGGCAGACACCCCGCGCGGCTCGTCGCCCACAGGTCCGAACTCGAGCAGGCCGGCCGGCCGCTTCTCCTTCAGCACGAGGACGTGACCGTCGCGCAGCAGCACCATGCCCTCGCCGCGTGAGGATGGGTCGTCGCGCCAGGTGTCGGCCAGTCCCTCGTGCTGCCCGCCGTCAAGGGCGTAGGCGTGGGTGAGGCGCCGGTTCAGGGTGTCCAGCACCAGAAGCAGGGCCGGGTCCTCGATCAAGATGAGTGCCTGCTGGTCGCCGTCGGCGGCGACCGCCTCGGCCTGCTCGAAGCTCGGAGCCCCCTCCGGGCGGGGCAATTGGGACACGTCGATGACGTCCCAGCCGGTCATCCGACCGGTGTCGAGCGGCGCCAACGCCACGCCGGGACCCCGGTCTCCGACGGCAACAAGGCACGTGCCGCGGGGCAGTGGCGCCACGGCCAGCCCGGACACCTCCTTCAGGGGGATCTGCTCGAAGGCGGTGACGGGCAGCAGGGGCCAGTCCCGGCCCACTGCGTTGACGCCCTTCTTCCCATGCTCGCCCGCGTGCTTCTTGGCCATCCGCACAACTTAGGGCGAGATCGGCGACGTCGGTGGCACAGTGGAGGCATGATCGATCACGTCAGCATCCAGTGCTCCGACGTCGCCGCAAGTGCGACCTTCTACGACGCGGTACTCGGCACCCTCGGCGGTCACCGCATCTTCGACATGGGACCGGTGGTCGGGTACGGGGTGGACTTCCCGTCCTTCTGGCTCGGCCCCCAGGACTCCGGCGTGGGCTTCCGCGAGACGCACCTGGCGTTCCGGGCACCTTCCCGGGAGGCCGTCATCGCTTTCCGCGATGCTGCTGCCGGGCTCGGTGCAGAGGTCCTGCACGAGCCGAGCGAGTGGCCCGAGTACCACCCCGGCTACTTCGGCGCTTTCGTCCGGGACCCGGACGGCAACAACGTGGAGGCCGTCCACCACGGCTTCTGACCCGCTCGTCAGCCCCGCCAATCTATGTCGAGTGGCGAGTCGTGGCCGGTTTCCGTCCGATGCGGCCACAAGTCGCCACTCGGCGAGAG
>JBAXSI010000149.1:0-2902 GCA_037130755.1 Actinomycetes bacterium | reverse complement strand
CGTCGATCGTCCCCAGGACCGGGATCCAGGAGCCGGAGACCAGCCCGTCGACCCACTCCTGCGGCGTCACGCCGCCGGCGTCCGCCGCTCGCTCGACCTTCGTGCCGTGCTCGTCGACGCCGGTGAGGAACCACACGTCCTCGCCGCGCTGACGGTGCCAGCGGGTGGCCACGTCGCCAGCGGTCGTGGCATAGGCATGGCCGATGTGAGGTGCATCGTTCACGTAGTAGATCGGCGTCGTGAGGTAGAACGCCTTCGTCTCGGCCATGGGCCGATCCTACGGTCGGGGCGACTTCGCCTTCACGACCGCGTCGTAGACCTCCCGCCGGGGAATGCCGGCGTCCTTCGCGACCGCGGCGATCGCCGATCTCCGGTCCTCACCGCCCTGTTCACGCGCCAGCACCGCGGCGACCCACGCCGCCGGCGTATCGAGGCCCGCCGCAGCACGCGCCTCGGCCGCATCCGCACCGGCGACGACCACCGTGATCTCGCCACGGACGCCGGGCTCGCTCCAGGCGACGAGCTCGGCGACGGTCCCGCGCCGAACCTCCTCGTAGGTCTTCGTCAGCTCGCGGCAGACAGCAGCGCGTCGGTCTGGGCCCATCGTCTCCTTGAGCGCGCGGAGCATCGCACTGAGTCGATGCGGCGCCTCGAAGAAGACCATCGTCCGCGGCTCAGTGGCCAGTTCCTTCAGTCGGCTGGCCCGCTCGCCGGCCTTGCGCGGCAGGAAGCCCTCGAAGCAGAAGCGATCCACGGGCAGGCCGGACAGCGCCAGCGCCGTCAGCACGGCCGACGGACCGGGCAGGACGGAGATGGGGACGTCCTCCTCGATGGCGCGAACGACGAGTCGATATCCGGGATCGCTCACCAGGGGCATCCCCGCGTCGGACACGACAAGGACGGTCTCGCCGGCTCTGACTCGCTGCAGCAGGTCCTCGGTCCGCTCTCGCTCGACCGCGTCGTAGAAGGACTCCAGTCGACCGTGCGCCCCAATCCCGAGATCGGCGATGAGGCGTCCCGTGCGCCGAGTGTCCTCGGCGGCGATGACGTCTGCGGTTGCGAGTGCGTCACGAAGTCGGGTCGATGCATCACCCGGGTTGCCCAGCGGCGTCGCGGCCAGGATCACCGCCCCGACCGGAAGCTCCTCACCGTTCACATGGCCATCCTGACAGCGTGCTTACTATTGCCGCGTGACCGCCACCGCGACACCCGAACTGGACGAGGAGTCCGACGGGTCATCGGTGTCCGCGGCGCAGGCCGCGCTGTCACCGACACCACGCCGCGATGTGGCTTCACTGCCCGCGCGTCTGTTCCCGCCGATGCCCTCGTCGGGGTGGCGCGGCTGGCTCGGACCGATCGTCGTCACGATCCTCGGCGGCATCCTCCGCTTCGTCAATCTCGGGCAGCCGCACGCCATCGCGTTCGACGAGACGTACTACCCGAAGGAGGCCCTCTCCCTCCTGCGGTTCGGGTACGAGCGCACCCTGATCGACAAGGCCAACGACCTCCTGCTCGCATCGGACGGCAACTGGCGAACACTCCCCATCTTCAAGACGACGCCGGAGTTCGTGGTCCACCCGCCCGTCGGCAAGTGGACGATCGCGGCCGGCGAGTACCTGTTCGGTGCCACTCCCTTCGGCTGGCGGTTCGCCGTCGCTGTCCTCGGCACGTTGTCGATCCTCATGACGGCGCGCATCGCGCGTCGGCTCACCCGTTCGGACCTGATCGGGACCCTGGCCGGCTTCCTGCTGGCCGTCGAGGGCATGCACCTCGTCCTGAGTCGCACGGGACTGCTCGACATGGTCCTGATGTTCTGGGTGCTGGCGGCGTTCGGCCTCCTGCTCATCGACCGTGACCACACTCGCCGACGCCTCGCTCGCATGGTCTCGGAGAACGGGATCGCACCGCTCGCCACGGAGTGGGGCCCGCGCCTGGGCGTGCGCCCCTACCGCTGGGCCGCGGCGGTAGCGCTCGGCCTTGCCTGCGGCGTGAAGTGGTCCGGCCTGTGGTTCCTCGCGCTGTTCGCCATCATGAGCGTGGTCTGGGACGTGTCCGCGCGACGGGTGATCGGCGTGCGACGTCCGTGGGTCGCGACCATCGTGCGTGATGCCCCAGCGGCAGCGATCTCGATGGTCGCGATCGCCTCGGTCGTCTACGTATCAACCTGGACAGGGTGGTTCCTCACCAGCGGCGGCTGGGATCGGCAGTGGGCCGCAACGCACCCGCCGTCATTCATTCCGGCAGTGCTCAGGTCGCTGTGGCACTACCACGCAGAGGCATGGCACTTCCACGTCGGCTTGAACTCCGGGCACGCCTACGGCAGCAACGCGCTGTCATGGCCGTTCATGACGCGACCGACCGCCTTCTACTACGAGAGCTTCAAGGACGGCTCGCACGGGTGCCCGACCGACAACTGCTCGGCAGAGGTGCTGGCCCTGGCCAATCCGATCATCTGGTGGGCAGCGATCTTCGCGCTGATCCATCAGGTCTGGCGCTGGATCGCCCGACGCGACTGGCGCTCCGGCGCCCTCCTCGTGGGCGTCGCCGCCGGATGGATCCCCTGGCTGATCTATCTCGACCGCACGATCTTCACGTTCTACGTCATCGTGTACGTGCCGTTCGTTGTCATCGCGGTGGCGATGTCACTCGGCACGATCCTGGGTCCGGCCAACGCAAGCGCGGTGCGCCGACGCAACGGCGCGATCGCCGTCGGCGCATTCCTGCTTCTCGCCGTTGCGACGTCGTGGTGGTTCTACCCGATCTGGACCGGGCAGGTGATTCCGTACGACGCGTGGCGACTTCGGATGTGGATGCCCACCTGGACCTGATCGGCTCGCACCCTGAACGAACTCAGGGGCCCCGGAACACCGGGACCCCTGAATCAATGTGGAGCTGAGGGGAT
>JBAXSI010000148.1:0-2990 GCA_037130755.1 Actinomycetes bacterium | reverse complement strand
AACGACTTTCGAGTGGGTCGCCGGGGGCTCGAACCCCGAACCTACGGATTAAAAGTGGGATCAAATCCGGGTGGAGAAGTCCGAATTGTGTTGCAAACAAAGGGATTTCCGAGCCAGCCAGGCGCGTCGAGACCCACCCAGTCCGATGCAACGAGGGCTAGAATGAGGGCTAAGCGACTGGCAGTCACAGGCTGAACTCATCCCCAACACTACTTCGGATCACGAAGCGGTTGCCTTCGCGCCAAGGTCACCATGCCTGCCGCAACTGGTGAGTGGAGAGGCCCGACGGCGGGTCACCGACGTCGGGGGGGCGTCGGGACCCAACTGTCGGGCCACCAGTTCGAACGTTATTGGGCCGCGCACTCTGTTGCCCGTTGACGGAACGCCCGGTGATGCCTCTTACCCACACTTAACCGTGGCGCGCACGCATGACGCTTTGTGGGCCTGCTGCTCCCCTAGCCCTGGCGGGTCGGTACCGCTGCTCCCGCCATGGCGGGCCCGTTCAGAGCTACCAGTGGCCGCAGTCGCGTGCCACGCAGATAGTTCACCGCTCGTGCGACCCATCTGCGCAGGACCAGGATCATGATCACGGCAACGACGGCCCCCAAGGCGAGCCCGACGACTACGTCGAGGATCCAGTGGGCCCCGGCGTATACGCGGGCGAACGCCATGAGGAGTGCTGCCGCGGTGGCGATCCCGCCGAGCCGACGGTCCAAGAACCACAGGCCGGCCGCGACGGCGCCGGCCACGCAGGCGTGGTCGCTCGGGAAGGACGGGTCGGTTGTCTTGCTGACCAGCACGAGGATGTTCGGATACACGTCGTAGGGACGTGGCTCGCTCACGAAAGCCACTACGGCCTGCTGGACCACGACAGCTCCCAGCGCCGTGACAGGGACGAGCAGGGCCGTCGCCATGGCCACGTCATCCTGGCCCCTGGCGATCCACCATCCGATGACGATGAACACGGCGAAGAGCAGGATTCCGTACTTGGCGTAGGAGGCCATCGGCGAGTGAAGCCACGGCGTATTCACGGTGAAGTCGTTCACGGACAGGAACAGTTCGTTCAGGGGAGGCACCACGGAAGGCTACTGGCCGTTGGGGGCTGTGGCTGCAGCGCCATCACCGGTCGAGACCGCTCTTGGCGAGGCGGGAGGGCCGAAGACGCGCAGACCCTGCTGCCGGTACACCAGCGCGCGGGAACGAAGCGCCTGCCGCGTGGTCGGGTCGAATGCGTCGGCCTTGGCGCGATGGATGAGCAGGACGTCGTTGCCGTTGAAGTAGTCGCGCATGGCCTGCTGATAGGCCGCGGATCCGAGGCGTCGCTTGGTGGAGCTCAGCCTCTCGGGGTTGGATCCGTCGTCGAACGCGTAGACCATTCCGTCGAAGTCGAGGACGGTCGGGCAGCCTCGTGCGATGTTGCGCGTCAGGGTGTCGGTGAGCACGAGCAGGCCGGCGGAGTCCGCGCCCACGCATTGGGCCGTTCCCGTGATCCTGCTGATGGCGGCCAGGTGGGGCTTGAGCTCGCGAGTGGGTTGAAGGGCGCGGTATCCACTAACGCCCACGATGACAACGAGGGCGGCGACGAGCAGTCCTCGAAGGACAGCGGCAGGCCATCCAGGCCAGTGGCCGAACATCGACCACACGGTCGCCGTCGTCGTGCCGGCGACGAGCATCAAGGCCGGTGTGATGAAGGACGAGTAGCCATCGAAGTAGACGGGCACCACCATGAGTACTGCGAGCTGGACGCCCAGGAGGCTCACCCACAGTCGTGAGGTGGGTGCCTTCCACCATGCCATGGCCATCGCGGCCAGCACGAGCAGGAGAGCGAGCAGTCCGACCACGGTCACGGCCCGCCCGCTGGCCGCGACCGACGACACGTCCAGGTTGAACATGCGGGCGAGCCGGTCCATCGTGTGGGTTCCGCCCCTGCCGCGCCCCATCTGAGCCCGGATCACCAGGTCGAACATGCGGTTCGGGTCCATGGCGGCGAACGGAACGACGATGACGGCGAAGGCCACTGCGGAGAAGGCCGCGGTGATGCCGGCGGACTTCCAGGCACGGCAGAACAGCATCCAGGCGACAACTACCGCCAGCGGGACCAGCCCCCAGAGCTTGGTGGCCGCGCCGAGTCCGAGGAACGAGCCCGCCAGCGCCAACCGCCAGGTCGTCTCCCGCGGCGTGCGAAGGGCCCACAGGGCAACGACGATCGCGGTCAGGATGAACGCCTCGAGCATCGTCGTGCGCTCGACGTGCACGACCGGCGCCCACACCGCATACAGGCCACCCGCAACCACTGCCGCGACGAGGCTGATGCGCCTGGCGATGACGAACACCAAGGCCGTGTTGAGTGCTCCCAGGAGCATGACGAAGATCCGGGCAGCGGCCCACCCGGTCGAGTCTGACGTGAGCTTGCCGAGCAGCCCGAATGGAGACAGCAGGACGACCGATCCCGGCGGATGAACGAGAACGAAGTCGCGGTAGGGCATGAGGCCGGACACGAAGCTGGTCGACGCGCCGAAGTAGACGCCCTCGTCATAGCCCAGCAGAGCATGCAGGCCACCAGAGTGCTGCACGGACTGCCACCGCACGACGAATGCGAGCGCAGCAAATGTCAGCGGCAGTAGCCAAGCACCACGAGATCGGCTCGAGCCGGTCCCGGATTGGGAACTCACGTGTGTCATGTCACAGATCGCCAGTGTCGCACCCTTGACCTCGACAGAGATCAGGCCTCCATCTGCGCGAGGAGGGCCTTCAGGGCTGCGGTCTCGGTAGCGGGGTTGGCGCTGGTCGAGCGCAGTTCCCGCAGGACGGTGTCGATCTTGTCGTCAACGGCGGTCCAGGCGTCGGGGTTGCGGCGCTTGAGGGTGGCCTGAGCGTTGTCCCACGCGGACTCGAGATCGGTGATGCGCGTTGTTGCATCGGCTTGCTTGCCGGCGGTCAGCTTGTCCAGAGTGTCCTGGGTGATGACGATGAACTGGCTCATGTCGCCG
>JBAXSI010000147.1:0-2997 GCA_037130755.1 Actinomycetes bacterium | reverse complement strand
AGCAGCCCACCGGCGACGACGGCGATGACCATCTGCACGCCGAACGCGGCGACGGCGCCGATCCACACCCACAGGTGGCGGTATCGCGTGGACAGGACCAGGGTGGCGATGAAGGTCTTGTCAGGAAGCTCGGCGGGGAAGATCAGTGCGAACGTCGTCAGGACGATGACGAGGTCGATCACGATTGACGGCCGATTTGGGTTGGGTCGTCTGGCGAGTCGCCGGGCAGAAGGTCGACCACCAGTGTCGGCCACATCACCGGTGTCGGCACGGCTCGATCCCCGGTCCACGGTGCGGGAGTTGCATCGAGGGTCTTCGCGATCGATAGTCCGGCGTACTCGTAGCGCGAGCGGTACACGCTGAACTGCTCCCAGGCCGCGTCCACGTCGTTCTCAATCGGGTAACCGGCTCGGCGCAGCATGTCGACCGCAGAGTCGAAGTCCGCGCGCGTCAGCGAGAGTGACTGGCTCCCGTGCCGTGTCATGGCGTCCACGGCTGCTGGCTCCAGTTGGCGGGCCGCATCCATGTAGGCCGCCCGCTGGGTGGCCAGCGTCTGCTGCGAGCCCAGTGGAAGTGCCTGATCTCCAGGCTCGCTTCCTCCTCGCGAACGGCCCACGAGGGGAATGCTGTCGCGCCAACGGCGGCGGTGGAACAAGAACGCGTATAGCGAGTCGATCGACTGGCCGCCCTGCAGCAGTACCGCGTACGCCTCGTGCTGGGGGAGCGACCGATTGAGGCTCACCTGGAGTGCCGCGGCGTCGACGACCGCAATCAACGACGTGAGGTAGTGGCGGGAGGCACGTGCCGAGCGCACCCACACGAGGACGGGGTACGTCAAGTGGGTCAGCCGCAGTTGCGCGGCCCATAGCGACCAGTCATGGAACGAACGGTCGCAGGCCTCGAAGTTGTCGGACACCGCATAGCGGGCCAGAATCTCGGGTCCCCACGCCGGCTCGCCCCCGGTGGCGCACAGCAACGTGACGTTCTGCTCGCGCTCGAGGTAGGCGGAGTAGATGGTCGGCAGGAAGCCGATGAGAAGGGCGATGACGATCGGCCCGGTTGCTGCGGCGATGAAGTCGATGATCGTCTGCCTCGACTGATCGTCCGAGGCGAAGCCGAGCGTCAGCAGGCTCGACCCGGACTGGCGCATCGCGTCGCCCAGCCCCTGGCGGCCACCGGCTCCGTAGATGAGCAGACCGTAGGCGATCAGGTAGAGCACCAGCCAGGTGAGCAGCTGCAGGATGATCACCACGGGCCCGACCGCCGCCAGCACCGCGTCGCGATAGCGGAAGTTCCGGCGAAGGCGGGAGATGCGCACCGCGATCCAGATGACAGTCAGTGACACCGCATCGCTGAGGGTGGACCGCAGGGCCCGGGGGATCACCACGGTCCGCATGAGGCTCAGCGAGGTGATGATGAGCAGGATGACGCCCGCGATTGAGGCCGAACCGCGAGACAGCAGGTCGGACATCAGCTGCGGCACCCGCGAATCGTCCCACACCGGACGGATACGCTTCGGCGGTGACATCGGATCCCCAGTCGGCGTTCATCGTCGCCCTACTCGGCCTCGCCATCGGCGTCGTCGGCGTCGCTTTGGGTGCCTATGCGCTGGTCCGGATGTCCCGACTGCATCATTCCTACGAGCTGCTGCAGGTTGCCGAGGGCCGCGAGACGATCGTCGACGTGATGGGCCGGACGATGGACGAGTTCGGCGACCTGCGCGACGAGGTGCTCACCCTCGAGGCCGGACTCGCGGCCACGCGCCGTGACCTGGCGATGGCCCTTCGCCACGTGTCTGTCGTTCGCTATGACGCCTTCGGTGACATGGGCGGCCGCTTCTCGTTCTCCGCCGCCCTGCTCGACGACCACGGTGACGGCCTGGTCATCACGTCGATCCATGCGCGCAGCGAGACCAGGACCTACCTCAAGGGCCTGGCCGGTGGCGACAGCGACGTCACGCTCTCCCCGGAAGAGACGCAGGCCGTGCGCCTGGCTAGGGGAGGCCCGGCATGACACGCATTGCTTACCTCGGTCCGAAGGGCACCTTCTGCGAGGCGGCCTTGCTGACGATGCCGAACTGGCAGGACGCCGAGCATGTGCCGGCAGCGTCCGTGCAGGCAGCGATCGATGCCGTGCGTGCGGGCGATGCCGAACTCGCCCTCATCCCGATCGAGAACTCCGTCGAGGGCTCGGTGTCGATCACGCTCGACGAGTTGGCCAAGGGCGTGCGCCTTGTCATCGTCGACGAGGTCGCGTTGCCGGTGCACTTCACACTGATGGGCCGGCCGGGCATGAGCCTCGACCGCGTCCGGACGGTGGCCTCGCACCCGCACGCTCTCGCCCAGATCCGTGAGTGGCTCGAGGCCAACCTGCCCAACGCCACGTCGATCCCGGCGCTGTCCACGGCAGGGGCCGCGGCGGCGCTGCTGCACGAGCCGTCTCCCTTCGATGCTGCTGTCGCGCCGCACCTGGCCGCGGAGCGCTACGGACTGCCGGTGCTCGCGGAGAACATCGGCGATACTGAGGACGCCACGACACGATTCGTCATGGTGCGCCTGCCAGGCGTTATCCCGGCGCCCACGGGTGCGGACAAGACAACGCTGAGCCTGTTCATGCGACTCGACCAGCCGGGTGCGCTGATGGCGATCCTCAACGAGTTCGCTGTGCGCGGAGTCAACCTCACCCGAATCGAATCGCGTCCCACTCGCAAGGCGCTGGGCGACTACTTCTTCAGCGTCGACATCGAGGGACATGTCGCCGACTCGCGGGTGTCCGAGGCGCTCATGGGCCTGCACCGCGTCTGCCTCGACGTGCGCTTCCTCGGCTCGTATCCGCGACACGACGGAAAGCAGCCGGTGCTTCGCGATGGCGTCACTGACACGGACTTCGCTGAGGCGCAGAAGTGGCTCGACCAACTGAAGGGGATTACGCCGTGAGGTATTTCGTCACCGGTGCAGCCGGTTTCATCGGGTCGCACTTCGTGCGTGAGCTCATGTC
>JBAXSI010000146.1:0-3048 GCA_037130755.1 Actinomycetes bacterium | reverse complement strand
GTCGCGCTGGTGTCGAAGGCTATCTTCTTGCCGAGCAGGGGAACCATCGCCTTCGCTTGACGGTCGAACAGGCTCATCAGTCTCACGGCCACATTGGGTGCCTTGCGGGAGGGGACCTTGGTGTAGCCGGCCTGCCTGAGGATCGTGGCGACGGAGGACATCTCGATGGGCTCCGACGTCGCTGCGATGAACCGTTGTCCCGGGGCGCGCGGCGCGGTCAACGCCGCTACGTGCAGCACTGCGACGTCGCGCACATCCACCATGCCCATGGCAACGTCCGGGATCATCGGCATCTTCCCGCCGATCATGTCCGAGATCATCGCCACGCTCTGACCGTCCGCCTTTGCGCCGAGCGACGGGCCGAACACCCCGCCTGGGTTGATCACCGCGAGTTCCATCTCGCTGTCACGGTTGATGTCCCAGGCGGCGCGTTCGGCCAGCGTCTTGCTCTTCGCGTAGGCACCGATGTTGGCGTTAGTGTCCGACCACGAGTCCGGTCCGTAGCGACCGCTGTCCTTGCCGGCGGCCACGGCCACGATCGAGGACGTGAGCACCAGACGGGTGACCCCAGCTCGCTGCGCGGCTCTGACGACGCGCCTGGTGCCCTCCACCGCAGGAGCGATCAGCTCGTTCTCATCCTTCGGCTCAGTCAGCACGAACGGCGAGGCCACATGGATCACATACGTGCACCCCTCCATCGCCGCATCCCATCCACCATCGGAGAGCAGGTCGGCTTCGACGAAGCTGAGCCGGTCCACCGGGGCCACGGCCGCGATGGCGGCCATCGTGGGCGCGGTCTTCGAAGCCGAACGAACCGTCCCGACAACCTCGTAGCCGTGACGGAGCAGCTCGGCGCCGACGTGCTGCCCGATGTAGCCGCTGATGCCCGTGACCAAGACGCGTGCAGTCATCTCGTGTGTCTCCCGCTGGTGAGAAGTCGATGTGGCCTGATGGCGGATGCGAATATGCCGCCGGTCAGCTCACCGGTGCCGCGACCGGGAAGCCTTCGATGAAGACAATGCTGTTGGAGTCGGTCAGCTCGTTGATCCGCAGCTGCTTGAAGGGCTCGTAGTCCGCGGAGTCGTACCAGGCCTGCGCAGCGTCCATGCTCGGGAATCGAAGAATCGCAGCCCAGTTGCCGTCGAACTCGCCCTCCCTCGTGGTCGGGGTCGGCGACCCGGCGACCATCTGCACGCCGTACCTCTCCAGAATCGGGAAGACGAACTGGGAGTAGCGCTCATTGAACTCCGCAGGGTTCTTGATCGTGATCTGGACCATGGCGTACGCCGGTGCGGTCTCATCCGTCATGTGGGTGACTCCTCGTCGGTTAGGGGCAAGTCTGGATAACTTGCATTCCGCAATCTAGCCAATTGACTTGCATAACGCAAGTCATGGCACGAGCAGTCAATCCAGCCCGCGCCGCAGGTGGGCACACGAATAGGTCCGCTCGTCTGGCTCGCCTCACGTGATTCGGCAACTCCATGGACGGCAGATGAACGAAGGGCGGAGCCGGATCTTCTAGAGGCGCTTCAAGATGTCGGCGCTCCTAGACTCGCGATGCGTCTGGCGTGCGCGACGGTGGGTTTCGGCGAGGGAGGTGCTCGTTGCCAGGCACCGATTCTCGTCGACCACGGTGGGCGCGCTCGATCAAGCGACCCACACTGGCTGCGCGTCGCGCGGTCGCCGGAACGCTGATCTCGACTGCTGGCTTGGCCGGCCAACCGGTTCGCGATTCGGACGGGACCGATGTGGGACGGGTGGTCGATCTCGTCGTCCGATGGGATCGCGGGGTCTATCCCTTGCTCACGGGGATGATTGTTCGAGTGGGTTTCCGTCGCGCCTGGCTGCACGCCGAGGACGTCCAACTGATCGACAACAGCCAGGTCATCGTGAGTTCGGCGAAGTTCGACCTCCGCGAATACGAGCGACGTCCGGGCGAGTGGCTCGTACGCAAGGACCTGCTCGATCACCAGCTCCTGGATGTGGACGGGGCCCGTGTTGTTCGCGCCGCGGACCTGTACCTCACCCAGATGGGCGCATCGTTTCGTCTGGTCGGCGTCGATGTGTCCTTCGCCTCCTTCCTGCGCCGCGTGCTGCCCGGAAGCCCCGGGCGAACGGCGACCGCGAGCAAGGTCGTCGACTGGGCATCGATCCAGTCCTTCGGCCGTCCAGGCGAGCCGGTGCGACTGCGTGAGACGAACCGTGGACTCCAGCAGCTACGACCCGCTCAACTGGCCGACCTGCTGGAGGATCTCGCCCGGCCGGAGCGCCAACTCCTGCTGTCGCTGATGGACCCGGATGCCGCCGCCGACGTCATGGAGGAGATGGAACCGGACGAGCTCGAGGAGGTGCTGCGCGACGCTCCGGTGGAGCGCTCGGCAGCGCTGATTGCCCGCATGGAGCCGGACGAGGCCGTCGATGCCCTTCGCGATCTGCCCGAGGACGACCGCCGAACGATCCTGCACCTCGTACCGCCGGAACGCGCGGCCCAGCTGTCGCGCCTCCTGGGCTACCCCGAAGGAGTGGCGGGCGGAATCATGACCACGAGCCTGGTCATCCTCCAGCTCGGCGACACGATCGCCGACGCGCGGACCAAGGCGCTGGTGCAGCGCGAGAACCAGGACGTCACGTGCCTGGTCGTGGTCGACGAGGACGGCCGGATGGTCGATGACCTGCCCCTGATGGACATGATCGCCGCCGAGCCCACCGACCTCGTCAGCGACGTCATCGGACCGCCGATCCCGGGCACCGTCCTCCCCGACGCATCACTCGATGAGGTCGTCGAGGAGCTCATCGCCAACCGCGAGTCGTCGCTCCTCGTGGTGGATGAGGAAGGACGGCCGATCGGCCGCATCCTCGCCGACGACGTCGTCGACGCCCTCATCGAATCCCGCTCCTCGAGGCGCTGGCCGTGGCAGCCTCCCCGGCTGGGCGAGTAGCCGATGGCCATCGACGAGACCACTGCCACCGCGCCCGAGCGGCCGCCGGGCATGCGAGGGCTCAACCGCCTGCGCTTCCTGACCCTGCTCGCCGTGCTAGGCCCAGGAC
>JBAXSI010000145.1:0-3066 GCA_037130755.1 Actinomycetes bacterium | reverse complement strand
TCATGTGGCGCCTGCCTCAACGGCGACCACCAGGTGTGCGAGAACCAGACGCAGCCGGGCTTCACGCATGACGGGTCGTTCGCCGAGTACGTGCGCATCGACCACGCGGACGTCAACCTCGTGCGACTGCCCGACTCCGTTGACTTCGTCGACGCTGCTGCGCTGGGCTGTCGATTCGCGACCGCGTTCCGCGCAGTGCGCGTGCACGGCCACGTCCACCGCGACCAGTGGGTCGCCGTCCACGGCTGCGGCGGCGTCGGACTGTCCGCGGTGATGATCGCCACTGAGCTCGGCGCCAACGTCGTCGCTGTCGACGTGTCGGCGGAGGCGCTGGCGATGGCCCGTCAACTCGGCGCGGTCGCGACGATCGATGCCACCGTCACGCACGACGTCGGCACCGCCGTCATCGTCGCCACCGGAGGCGGTGCGCACGTGTCCATCGACGCGTTCGGCAGCGAGGACACCCTCGCGTCCTCAATCGAGAGCCTGCGCCGGCGCGGTCGCCACGTCCAGGTCGGGCTGCTGCCGGAGGCTGTCGGCCGACCCACCGTGCCGATGGCACGCGTGGTGTGGCTCGAACTGACGCTGCACGGCTCGCACGGCATGGCCGCGCACGACTACAAGCCCATGCTCGACCTCGTCGCAGCCGGGACGTTGAAGCCTGGACTGCTGGTGACCGACGTCATCTCGCTGGACGACGCGCCCGCTGCGCTGATGGCCATGAGCGGGGCGTCACCCGTCGGCACCCGCGTCATCCGCCCCCACGCCTAGTCCGGCACCACCCCACGGGTGGCTCAGGCGACCGAGGCCTCGATCGGCGTCATCCGTCGGGTCACGAAGCCAAAGACCGCGCCTACCACGATCGCGACCACTCCGGTCCACAGGAGCATCGATGTCGTCGCGGCAGCCATGTTCGTGTCGCCCCCGAACATCTCCAGACCCATCGCGCCGATCACGACGGCGACACCACCGAGCGCGACGATCGTGGTGAGCACCACTCCAGACGCCTCGCTGGCCAGCGACTCGGGCAGCACGCTTTGCGTGGCGATGTTGGTGAACGTGTAACCCATCCCGAAGGCCAGGCCGGTAAGGGTCAAGCCCGCAATATCGACGGCGAGCGATTCCGCCATCGCCTGCACCACCATGCCGACTCCGCCCAGCACGATACTGACGGCCATCACCTGTGCCGCCGGCACTTTGCCCGCCAAGCGACCCGAGATCGGCCCGCATGCGGCCGTGGCAAGTGCCGGCGCCACGAAGACCAGTCCAGCCACGGCCGACGAGTACCCGCGCACCTGCTGTAGCTGAATGATGACCACGACGATCAGTACTGCGTACCCGGCGTTGGCGAACGTGCCGCCCCCAAGCAACACCCAGAACGAGCGCATCGAGCCGAGTCGTCTGCTGATCAGCGGCCACGTGGCTCGTCGTTCCTGCCGGACGAAGAGCCCGGTGGCGAGAATCGCTAGCGCCAGGCCGCCGAGCGTCACAGCAGCCACGAGCCCGTACGCGGAGATGCCGTCAATGCCCAGACTCAGCGTCGCGACGGCGACGATGACGAGCGCGAGCCCGATCCAGTCGACTTCGCGAACCGTGTGACCGGCCGGGTCACGGCTGTCCTTCAGCGTCCGCGCGCCCATCACGAAGGCGACTACAGCGATCGGGACGTTGACGAAGAAGACCCATCGCCAGCCAGCCGTCGCAGCCAGTCCGCCGCCGACAAGCGGCCCGACCGCCGTGCCGATGTTGGCGATGCCGAACAGCATTCCCAGAACGCGCGGGCGCACAGCCGCGTCAGTCGCATTCGTCACCAGTGCCAACGACACGGGAAGGATCATGGCCCCGCCCACTCCCTGCAGGACTCGCATCGCGACCAGCATGGATGCTGACTGCGACAGGCCGCACAGCAGTGAGGCGATCGCGAACACCGCAACGCCGCTGAGCAGGACCTTCTTGCGGCCGACGAGGTCGGCCATCCGACTCGCCGGGATCATCAGGGAACCCAGTGCCAGCATGTAGCCGCTCAGCACCCACTGAAGGTTCGTGGTCGTGCTGCCCATGTCCTTGGCGATGACCGGCAGAGCAAGGCCCAGTGAGAAGAAGTCCAACTGAATGCAGAACAACGCGAGCGCGACCGGCACGAAAGGCCAGAAGGCACGCCCCACGCCCCCCGCGCGACTTGGCATGCGGACATTGTGCCGGTCCCGACGGTCGGAGTCCCGCCCATCCGCCGCGCGGGAGGATCAGGTCGGGACGATGACCGCGCGCGCCCCCGCCGCGACCGCCGTTGAGTGCCACACGATGAACTCGCTGACGCCGGCGGGCGTGCCGGACGAGTAGGACCGCAGCGCCTTGACGTACGCCGGGCGGCCAAGCTCGACCATCCCGCGTTCGGGGATGCTGAACAGCGACGGATCAACTCCCTTCGCTGCCATCACCAGCCGGACCACGGCGCGTGACAGCAGCCCGGAGCCCCACGCGAACGGGCGCAGCACGGCGAGTTCGGCGTGGGCGACGGCCGCGAGCAGCAGCGCCGGCGCCGCAGTCGGCGTGGTGAGCAGGTCAGCCAGGGCGGCAAGGCGGTCGGCAGCGACCTGGGCAGGCGGCAGTACGCCCAGGGACAGCGGATCATCAGCCACATCAGCAGCGCGCGGCCGACCCAGTTCGTTCTCGGACACGAAGCCGTGCGCCGTCAGGGCGTGCAGATAGGCCAGCGCCTGAAGGGGTGCGGTGGCGAACACGTCAACCTGCCCGGGGACGGCGGCCGTCAGCCGCAGCGCCGCGTCGAGCACCCGCCCCATCGGAGAATCATCGACCACCACAACGTCAGCGCCATCGATCGCAGCCGAGTCACGGCCACCGCGCTCAATCGACGCCAGTGCGACCTCCGCCGCCGCGGCGCGAACGTCCCGACGCCACAGGAGGGCGTCCACCTCGGTGCGGGCGGCATCGAGCGCCGCGGCGGTGACGGGATATCCCGCCAAAGCCCCCAACGGGTCGCTCGGTGTGGTCAACACGGTCCCATCTAACCCAGCCCTTTGGTTCACTATGGCGGTGACCAACGAA
>JBAXSI010000144.1:0-3103 GCA_037130755.1 Actinomycetes bacterium | reverse complement strand
GATCAGGTCGACTCGACCCGGTTGGGAAGCTCCCTTGACCCTGAAGTGCTGCGGTCCGTCGTCGCGTCGTACTGGGGCGCGGCGCGCTCGGCGATCGAGCAGCATGGTGGTCGCGTGGCGAAGTTCATCGGTGATGCCGCCGTCGGCGTGTTCGGCATCCCTGCTGCCTACGAGGACGACGCGCTGCGCGCGGTCCGCGCCGCCGTCGACCTGCGCCACGGCGTCGAGGCCCTGAATGCCGACCTTGAGACCCGGCTCGGGATCCGGCTTTCCATCCGCATCGGCGTGAACACCGGCCCGATCATGATCGATGGCTTGGATGACGACGTCTCGCTGCTCGCCGGTGACGTGGCAAACGTCTGCGCGCGACTGGAACAGGCGGCCGAGCCAGGCGACATCCTGCTGGGCGAGGCAACCTTCGTTCTCGTCCGCGATGGGGTTGTGGCCGAACCTGTCGAGCCGATCATCGCCAAGGGCAAGGACGATCCCGTTCCGGCCTTCCGCCTGACGCACGCACAGGCGGTCACCGATCCCGTGTCTCGACGACGCTTCGTCAGTCCGCTCGTCGGCCGCGACCTCGAGATGGCGCTCGCCCGCTCGGCCTTTGATGCGGCGGTCGCCGAGTCAGAGTGCACCTTGGTGACCGTGGTCGGCACGCCTGGCGTGGGCAAGTCCCGCCTCGTGGCGGAGTTGCTGTCGCAGGTGAGTTCGCAAGCACTTGTGCTCCAGGGTCGGTGTCTGCCTTATGGCGATGGCATCACCTACTGGCCCGTTGTCCAGATGCTGCAGCCGTTGCTGACACCCGAGGGTCCTGCGTGGGCTCGACGGCTAGGCGAGGTGGACCATCAAGCTGAGATCGCCGAGGGCCTGGACAGCATCATGGGCTCGTCGAGCGCTGTCGGCGGCGGTCATATGGCGTGGGCATTTCGGCGACTGCTCGAGACCCTTGCCCGTACTCAGCCGGTGATCATCGTCGTGGATGACGTCCAGTGGGCCGAACCGGCGCTCGTCGATCTGCTCGATCATCTGCTCGACTTCTCACGAGCAGCCCCGATCCTCGTTGTCTGCATGGCTCGGCCTGAATTTCTTGAAGCGAGGCCGGCATGGCATGCGGATCGCCCGCGGTTCGTCGCGATAGAGCTCGCCGCGCTATCACCTGGCGAGAGTTCGTCCTTGGCGCGGTGCCTGCTCGGAAGCGACGTCGACACCGCCGTCCTTGATCGAATTGCGTCCTCCACCGATGGAGTGCCGCTCTTCATCGAGGAGGTCGTGGCGAGTCTCGTCGATCAGGGTTTCGTGAAGACCGACGCCTCGGGGGAGTGGCGTGCTTCGATCGACCTTGACGAGGTTCAGATCCCTCCCTCGGTTCAAGCCCTGATGACAGCACGGCTCGACCGTCTGCCGTCAACGGCGCGTCGCGTCATCGACGCCGCATCGGTCATTGGACAGACGTTCTACCCCGACGCCATCAGGGCACAGGGTCGTTCCGCTGCGGACGTGATGCAGGGGATTGCCGAGCTCGTGCAGACCGACCTCATCGCGCCGACCGCGTCGGATGTCGCCGAGCATGATGCGTACTCGTTCCGACATCTCTTGATCCGCGATGTGGCATACGAAGGCATTCCCAAAGCCCGTAGAGCGGAGGAGCACGAGGCCTTCGCGCGCTGGCTCGACTCGACCGTTGTCGCGTCGCGTGCTCCTGAAGTAGTCGCATCGCACCTGGAGCGGGCGGCCGTCTATCGCGATGAGCTCGGTGACCATGACCCAGCCCTGTCCGAGGAGGCGGCGATCAGACTCAGCGGGTGTGCTGACCGAGCGAGGCTGATCGGGGATCTGCCCTCGGCCGACGCTCTCCTCGCGGCTGCGGAGGCGCTCGTGCCTGTCGATTCCCCTCTCGGCATGGCAGCGGCGGTGACTCGCGTGGATGTCGGACTCATGCGAGGCGACTACGCCTGGGCCCTCGATCAAGCGAACAGGATCGAGGCACTGGCGCAGAGTACGGGCGATCTACGAACATTGTGGCGATCGCGCCTGTTGAGCGGTTGGCTCAATCGCCAGACTGATCCCGCGTTCGACATGCACGCCGCGGGCGTCGTAGCCGAGGCAGCCATCCGGGAGCTCGGTGCCATCGGTGACGACGCAGGAGTGGCAGGAGGCTATTACGCGCTGTGCAACAACCACGTCACTCTCGGCAGGTTCGACGAACTCTCGGCTGCGGCACGGATGGGCCTGGCGGCGGCCCGTCGCGGGGGCGACCTGGTCCTGGTGGGCAGACTCCTCGAGGGCGTGCTGACGCAGTTCTGGCTGGGGAACGGCACATTGCTCGAAGAGGAGCGGGTCGTTGCGGAGTTGGTTGCGGAGTTCGGAGATGAGCCACTTCTTGCTCGAGACATGGCGACCTATCAGGCGATCCTTCGATCGGACCAGGGACATGTGGCCGAAGCCGTCAACTACGCGACCGTTCAAAGGGACCTGGCTCGGGAGCAGCAGAACTCCTATCTCGCCATCGATTTCCAGTTGATGATCAGCTACGCCCTGTTGGCCTCAGGTGACCTGGCCGGGGCCGAGGAGTCCCTGAGTGCGGGGACTGACCTGGGGCTCGCGAGTGGCGAAACCTCGATGCAGTCGACCCGGCTGGCCGAACTTGCCTTCGTGCTGGCGAGGCAGGGCCGGGACGACGAGGCTCGGGCGACGATGGTGAAGTGCCGGGCGATCAGCCAACCATCCGACGTGGTGAACGAGATCTTCCTCGCCATCGCAGACGGCCTTGTGCTGGCACATGAGGGCAAGGGCGAGGCCTCGGAGGAGCGGTTCGCAGACGGGCTCGACCTGCTGGCCGAAACCCAGTTCGCGCCCGACTACGGCCATTTGTGGATCGCCCGATCGGCTGCGCGCGAGGCCCTGGGAGATGCTTCTGGGGCTCTCACCTGCGCTCGCGAGGCCCTCGCTGTCGCCCAGAGCAGGGGCCACGTGCCGCCGTTGCGAGTGGCGCGCGAACGGGTCGCGGAGTGCGCGGCGCTCGTCGCCGCTGGCTAGGCGATGGGGTGACGGGTGCGGGCGGCGGCGTAGCCCACCGCAAGGCCCACGACGATGCCGCCCACAC
>JBAXSI010000143.1:0-3120 GCA_037130755.1 Actinomycetes bacterium | reverse complement strand
GATATTCGCATGGCGCGGCAGGGTCGGGTCTTTCAGATGCCCTCGCCCGGCTCTATGAGCCCAGCCGCGAAAATCGGGAGGACGCCTTCTCGATTGGGTTCGAACGCTCGTAGGGAATATCTCCAGCGGGCAACGATGAGCGTGATCGCCCAACTCTCGCTGTTAGGCCAAGAGGTGCGGGGGTTCGGCGATGGCAGAGCGAACGTTCTGCACGAAATGCGGCCAAGCCCTGTCGCTTGAGGATGACTTCTGCGGCTCATGCGGAGCGGCCGTCAGACCCGTTCAGGCGAGTTCTCAACCCCTGTCCCAAGAGGGGGCCGAAGCCGAACACGCGGTGCCGGCCGTCGAGTCAGAACCTCGCGTGCCTGAAGGGACATCGCAGAGGGTCGACGACGTGCCGGAGGCGGAACCATGGACGCCGCGAGGGAGCATCTTTCGAACGTTCTGGTTCTGGTGGAGTGTCGGCCTGGTTGTGTGGATGTGGTCGGGCGGCAATATGCCGACCACCAGGCCGCTGTGGATGTGGTTCGCTGCCCTCGTGTGGCCCTTGGCCGCCCTCGTTGGCGTGTGGGTCCGCGGCTGGAGTGTGCTGAGCCCATCACCTTTGACCTATTGGGGTCTCGCGCTCGCCGTCGTGGCTTACCCCGCCCGCGCAATGGGCGGTCCGTGGGGCAACGCCTTTCTTCTTGTTCTGTTTCTTGGCCTTCTTGTGGCATTCACGTGGTGGGCGATCGCACGTCGGCTCCATCGCCTTGCCGATCTCCCGACTGTCGACGCGGCGAGAGCGGCACGTCCGGCAGCGCCCCTGCGCTTCAAGCCCGTGACATACCAAACAGTTCCCCAGCGCCGGAGCCGTTGGGGTTGGTGGGCTGCAGCGGTTGTAATCGTCGTGATCATTGCAGCGGTGGTGGTGAACACCAGGCAGGAGGATCAGCGACGGCAGAAGGAAACCGCGACCATCTTGCTCTGTTACGACTATGACACGTTCATGCGCAGCGTAATCGATGGTCGCTATACAGACGCAGACATGAACGCTGGGATCGCCGCGATGCAGGATCGTGCCGACGTCGCCGAAAACCAGTCACTCGCCTTCGCGATGGGCTCCATGCTTGATCCGATCACCCACCGAATGATCAGCCCTGAGATGGTGGTCTACCAGCACAAGCAGGTCTCGCAAGCGTGTGCGCAAGTCGGTGTCACCATTCCCGCGGGATAGCGCTCCGTATGGGATCAGTATTCCGATGCACCGCCCCTCGGCCTCTGGCACGGGTGCTGTGATCGCACGAACGGGGAGCCGATCTCACGGCGTCGGCGACGGACTCGCAAGGGCTGTTGCGTCCACGGTTCCTGCTTGCACCTTCTGGAGTTTGGCGACTGCCTGGCGAACGTACTTCTGGAGGGTCTTCTTGCTCTTCTGGCCCCAGGAACTCTGAAGCGTCACGAGGTGGTCGCCTGCCGGGACGGTCACGCTCATGATGTAGTAGGTGGCGATGACGGCGTTGGCCGTCATGAGGAAGCCGAACGACCCGTCGGGCAAGCCTTCTATATTCAGCGGGGTGACCTGGATCGTCGACGAGAGGCTATTCGGGCCAGTTGAAGGGGTGACGATCTGTGGGCACCCGTCGATCAAGGACAACTGCTCGTCTCGATAGGTGTCCAGACCATTGACCGGCATCGGCTGGATCCGCTCGGTCAGGCTTCGATCGTTGAGGCTCGTACCAGTATTCATGTCAACGTAGACCGTCGACGGGTCGTCCTTGGGGACTGGCTTGACGAACTCTCGAAGGAAGTCGCGGCATTCCGGCGAGTAACTGCGCATGTCTTTGGCTGTGGTCGCCTTAAGCGTGCGAGCTTTGACGTTCCATCCGCGCCCAAGGTCCTTAGGTGCGAGCAGGGCAACATGGAGTTGGGACGTCGTCAGTGGTGGAGCTTGTGATGTGGCGCTAGCCGTGACTGATGGAGCAGGACTCGACGGTTCAGATGGCAAGGCCGGGGTAGTCGTCGGTGATGACGAAGCCAGAGCCGACGCCGAGGAGACGACGGACGACGAAAGGGGTGATGTGCTGGGTGTGCCCGGCTCCCCACTCGGGCTGGAGCAGGCTCCCACAAGGCCTACCGATGCGACGACGAACAGCGAGAGCGTTCGCTTCATTTCGTACCCCCTAAGAGTCGAACGTACCTCCGGCCTGGCCTCGAAGCGCCCCGCTGACGCCTCGTGACTGGCCCCAAACGCAGAAAAGTCCCCGAGCGCCCGCGCCCGAGCCGGATGACCGGCTCGAACGCGGGCACCTGAGTGATGCAAGACGACTGCTTCAGCTGGTGACTTTGGCCGCTTGGCTGGGCAACGCGAGCCATGGGAGCCGTAGTGTGGTCGCGATGCTGAGGTAGGGGGAACTATGGCGAAGACAACGTGCTCCATCTGCGGGTGGGAGTACGACGACGCGAAGGTGCCCGGTTGTCCGGCCTGCCCCGGCGTGCCGGTGCGTGTGGCCACAGCGACCGACACTTCGGGTGCGGGCTCAAGTGCGGGAGCACCACCAGTTGGTGAAGCCCGAGCAGTTCAGCGGACCCTGACCGCGAGTTCGCCAGTTCATGATGCAGCTCGCAAGGTAGAGGACTCGGCAACCACCTTGGAGACGTCTGCGACTGTCCTGCTCGTGCTCAGCATCCTTGGCGGAGCCATCCTTATCATCACGGCGTTTGTCAACCAGGTCTGCCCCGCGGGGACACTGGACTGCTACCCCAACGAGATGTCCCCGGACTTCACGCTGATCGGTGCGGGGATTGCAGGCATGCTTGTGTGGGTGTTCATCTGGGCACTCGCGAGAGCGATTGCCCAACGGCTCCGCCTTGCAGCCGCCGTCGCGAGGGCCGACCACTAGCCCAACAGACTCCTCGACGATGCGGCTACGCCGTCAGGTCGTTGGCCATGCCACGGACTAGGGAAGGGCATAGGTGGTGCCCAGTCCGGCGTTGATGGCGGCCAGTAGCGGAACAGTCTCCTGTCGGATGACGGCGTACTTCGCGCTTCCCGCGATCCCGTCGCCGTACGAGTAGTCGTCCGCCGCCTTGTTGGCGAAGTCCGCAAGGGTCTGGCACCGGGCCTTGTAGGTAGCAGGA
>JBAXSI010000142.1:0-3185 GCA_037130755.1 Actinomycetes bacterium | reverse complement strand
GGACTTTTAATCCGTAGGTTCGGGGTTCGAGCCCCCGGCGACCCACAGCCGAAAAGTGTTGGTAATAAACAACTATCAGAGGCGCAATAGCCTACTCCAAGAGTAGGAAATGGCCATTTAGCCCTCATATTAGCCCTCGTTGATCTGCCTGAGCGGTCCTCGACGGGTCCGTCTGGGCCCCGACATGCACTCAGCTAGTCGTCGGAAGTCTCGTGGATGCCGTCTCCCGCAGAGTCGTGCGCGACGCCGATCCTTCATCGGGGCCCGTTTGGTGCACGCCTACCGGTTGGGGCGGGGTCCCTTCGCGACATCGTTCGTTGTCGGCAGTCGCGAGTACCCTTGTGCCATGTCGATTCAGGCAGTTGGGGATGCCGCTGCCGCGGTGCGTTCCCTGATGGCCGGCGGACCGCTAGCCAGCGAGGATTTGTGGCGCTTCGGAGTACTGCAGCTTCTGGACGACTACGAGTCAGTCCGCGCCGTTGACGGTGTGGAGGCAGCTGCTCTCCTGATGAGGGAGGCACCCGCATCCACGGGACACACCGGGGTGGATGCCGCTTACGCGGGACTCGCGTGCTGGCTTGCGGACCGCGATGGATGGCTGGCGCCGGCTTGGGCGCTTGCCGACGAGCGGGTAGCGCGACCCTGGTGGTTCGTCTCGTCGTCAGCGTACGGCCGGGCGTGGGCGATGGTGCAGTCTCCGGCGCAGTTCCGCATTCGCGGAGTGTTCATCACGGACACGGCCCTGCAGCGCGTATGACGACCCTGGATGCAGCGGGCATCGGCAGACTGCTGCAGGCCCTCGACGTGGAGCTTGCGGCGAGGGGTACGACTGCGGACGTCTATCTCGTCGGCGGTGCGGCTATCGCCCTGTCGTTCGACGCGGCTCGCACCACTCGCGACCTCGACGCGGTGTTCGTTCCTACGGCTCAGGTGAGGGCCGCAGCAGAGGCCGTTGCCGAGGCGAATGGGCTGTCCGTTGACTGGCTGAACGACGCAGTCAAGGGCTTCGTCCCCCCTGGGACGGACTCGCATCAGCGGGTCGTGTTCGAGTCGACGCATCTGCGGGTTTGCGTTGCGAGTGCTGAGCACCTGCTGGCGATGAAGGTTGCGGCGGCCCGGGTCGAGCAGGACCGCGGCGACCTCGCTCTTCTGGTGGGGGTCATGGGACTGTCCAGCGCGGACGAGGCGATCGATGTGGCCCGTGCATGCCTGGGGCCGGGTTATCCGATTCCGCCGCGAGCCCAGTACCTACTCGAGGAGATCTTCGAACAGCAGTCCCGTACAACGGATCTGTCGTCGAGCACACGTCCGGCCGTGGAGCATGGGCGAGGGCTTCCTGGCTCCGCGCAACCGCCCTCACACGACTCCGGATTCGGGCTGTCCTGAAGCGAACGGGAACGTCAGATTGTGGCTGCTGGGGCTGAAGGTCCTCACGTATCCGCTGCGAAGAGGTCCTTGGTGAGGAGTGGATAGCTCGTGATCCACGAGTCCCAAAGCGCGTCGATGCGCAGGTCGAGCGGAAGGCCGGGGTCGAGGCGTAGGCGTGCCCGTGCGGGGTCCTGGCTGCGCTCGTCCTGAGCGCGTGCGTAGTACTTGTTGGTGGTCATGATGTCCGAGTGCCGCAGCAGCTGCGCGGCGTCGTAGACGGTGCCGCCGCTGTCGACGATGACGCTGGCGGCATATGCGCGCAGGTCCTTGACGTGGATGGCTCGGCGGCGCGGGTCGAGCGGCGGGAGCGACAGGTCGCCGACCAGACCGGCCGCGGTCCGCGCCGGGATCCACACGCGCTTTCCCCAGTCGGACTGATCGATGATCACTGGCGGTCGTCCGGCGAAGCGGGTGCGCAGGGGTCGGAAGAGCAGCTCGCCGCCCAGTCGATCCTCCACGGGCAGCGATGCAGCGTGCGACTTGAGCGCCTCCCACAGAGGTCGTGGGACGGGGACCGTTGCTGTGAGGCCGGCCTTGACGTCCTCGATCTCCCATTTCTTGGTGTCGGCATCCCAGACGTACACCCGGGCGATGGACAGGCGAGGCCGGTCGAGCCAGATGTCCTTCACGGACAGGCTGATGGACTCCGTCCAGCGCAGCCCCGCCCAGGCGATCAGCAGGATGAGGAGCCGGTCCTGAAGTAACTCGGGGTATGACGCGAGCCGGGCGACCTCCTCCCAGGAGGCGAGCAGCACCGGGTCCGCAGTCGCTCGAGCGGCCCGGCCCTTCTTCGTGCTGGTGCGACGGACCTCGCGAGCGGGGTTCACGCCGAGGCGCCCCTTCTTGACCTCCCAGGCGAGTGACGCGCGCACCACCGCGTAGGCCTTGGAGATCCTTCGGTGGGCGAGTCCTGCCTCGGCAAGATCGCGCAGCCACTGGTCGAGCGCGGGGCTGTCGATCTGCGTGACCTTGACCTGGCCGAGATTGGCCGACGGGTGGCAGATGACGTTCTTCAGCACCTCGCGGTAGTCCCGCACAGTCTTCACCGCGATGGGATCCAGGGCGTCGTTGCGGCGGTCCTCGATGTACTCCTCGATCAGCACCGACAGCCGGCGTACCGGTCCGCTCGGCTTGCGCACGGGCTTGGCACGCAAGCCGCGGTCGATCTCCACGATGGCCGTGTTCAATGCCCGGCGCGCCTCCGCTCGGGTCGCGAAGATGCCGTCGATAGGCCGCCGCCGTGAGTCCAGGCGCACGGGCAAGCGCCCCTGCCATCGTCCCGAGCCCGGTGGGTTCTCGCGCACGGTGCCCTCGTGTCCCGCGCTGGAACGTCGCGTCATGGGGTCCCTCCGCTCGCACATGTTGTGAACAGGTCAGCGTCACTCACTGGCGACCCTGATTGCCGCGCGAGGCATGCGTCTGTGGACGCAGACAGGGCCTGTGGACGATCAGCGGTAGCCATGGTCTTCACGGCGGGCGACGAAGAACGCCACGTCTGAGGGCGTGTACCGAACGAGGCGCCCGATGCGGCGGCACGGGATCTCGCCGTCGATGGTGAGCTGGCGAACCAGGGTCTCCGAGATGCACAGCGCGTCGGCGACCTCATCGGCCGTGTAGAGCGCGCGGGGCATCGGATCGAGCCGGGCGGAGTGCGGCGGCTCGGGCTGGTGCAGGTTGGTGACGGTCATGATCGGGTCCTTTCCGAATTGGTCTCCTACCCTCACAACGGAATGGACCCCTCGGTACCTCGTATTTTT
>JBAXSI010000141.1:0-3227 GCA_037130755.1 Actinomycetes bacterium | reverse complement strand
GCTGAAGGCCGCGTTGGCATTCAGGATTCGGTACGCGGCGTCGAGGATGATGACGGCGAAGGTGCTGGTGTCGAACACCGTCTGGAAGATGTCAGAAGTATCGGCCGCCGTCTGGGCGAGGTCGCGCAGTTCCGTCACGTCGGCAAGAGTGCCCACGACGTAGGACTCGCTCTCACCGACCACCTCGGCGGCAGTCTCCCGGACCCATTTGACCCCTCCCCGAGGAAAGGTGACGCGGTACTGCACGGACCAGATCCCGGACTCGTCCGCCCTGGCCAACGCCACCGCTTCGCGGTCCTGTGGATCGATCGCCTCGTCGAGCAGGCCTTCCTGAGCGATGATCTCCTCAGGAAGCCAGCCGGTCAGTGTGTGCATCCGCTCGCTGACGTAGATCACCTTGCCCATGCCGGTCTCGCGCTTCCAGACCGCCTCGTCAAGGGCGTCCGTCAGGTGTCCGAACTCGAGGACCGCAAGCTCGGCGCGCCGCCGCAAGGCGCTGGTCTCGGAAACGTCTGTCAGCGTGATCAGTGCCCCGCGTCGACGGCCATCGTCCTGCTGGTAGGGCAGAACCTGGACGACGAACGTGATGCCGGCATCGCCGGAAGCCTCAATCGACACGCGAGGGCCTCCGGTCGACACGGAATGCACGGCCTCGCCGAGCCCCGGAATGGCGATGTTCGTCGGCACCTGGGTGATCGGCATGCCGAGGTCGTTGTCAGCAAGGCCGAAGACCCGGACGGCGACCGGCGAGAATCGAACCACCTTCGCGTCTTCGTCGACGATCACCATGCCCTGATTGAGCGAGGACTGGATGTTCTCCAGATCGGTATTGACGAGCTGGATCTCCTCGCTGCGCTTTCGCAGCGTTTCGTTCATCGAGCCGAGTTGCTCGTTCGTGGCCTGGAGCTCCTCGTTGGAGGCCTCGAGTTCCTCGTTCGTCGCCTGCAGTTCCTCCGACGCCGCCTGCAGTTCCTCCGACGATGCTTCGAGTTCCTCGTTCGCCGTCTCCAGATCGGCCATCGACCTGCGGAGGGTGTCCTGGCTGGCGATCAACTCTCGCTCGAGCCGTTCGAGCTGGCGATCGAAGTCTCCTTCCCGCGTGTGTGCCGTGGCGGCGGGTTCCGTCTCCGTGCCGGCCGTAATGAAGCGGAGCAGCGTGAGCCTCCGGCTGCCGACGACGAGGGGCGCCGCCTCGAGTTGAACGGTCACGTCTGCGTCGTCAATGCGGATGTGGCGCCCGGAGACGTTGGTGCCCTCCGCTCGGCACATCAAGAGCAGCGCACGTGCCTCCGACTGCAATTCCGGCGCGAGGAATGATGCCACCGCGGTGGTGACCTGTCCCTGAGGCAGACGGCAGAACGGTGAGACGTCCCCCACGACCTCTACGAGTTGGTGGTCCTCGTCGAGGACCACGAGCGGGTGTCCCATCGTCCTGACGAGGGATTCCAGCATCGCTGTGTGCTGCTCGGGAATGACATCGCGGATGACGGCGACGCGCCGAATGGCACTCAATGAGGGGGCGATCGGGCTGGTGGAAAGGGCCCTGTTGACCGATGGCGGAGCCGATCGCCCACCGGTGCGGACGAAGATGCGGTTTGTTTGATCGACTGCCTCGAAATCCACGTTCCGGTGACCGAGCGACTCGGCGACCCCGAGGAAGAGCAGCCCGCCCGTCTTGAGGGAGTACTCCATGAGGCTGACGGCGCGATCCTGCAGCGTGGTCGTGAAGTAGATGAGGGTGTTCCTGCAGGAGACCAGGTCCATGCGCGGGAAGGGCGGATCCTGACCGACGTCGTGCCGCGCGAAGACGACGCATTCACGCAGGGCTTCGACGATCCGCACGTCGAGGCCCTGCTCGGTCGTGTATCGGCTCCGCAGATCGGCCGGGATGTGCTCGGCGGCGGCGACGGCGTACGTCGCCTTGCGGGCGACTGCCAGGCTCGTCTCGTCGAGGTCGGTGCCGAAGACCTTCAGCCTTCGAGCGAGGTCGGGAGGATCGCCGAGGATGTCGCTGACCACCATCGCGAGCGAGTAGGCCTCCTCACCGCTCGCGCAGCCCGGGACCCAGATGCGGATCACGTCGCCAGGGTCACGATCGGCCAAGTAGCCCGTCAGTTCTGATCGCAACGCGTCGAACGCGTCCGGGTCCCGGAAGAACGACGTGACCGTAACGAGCAGACGGGTGACCAGGGCATGTATTTCCTCGGGATCCGCAGCGAGGAGCGGGATGTAGTCGTCGATGTCGTGAACCTGTCGCACGACCATTCGACGTTGCACCTGGCGGCGCACCGTGGGCTCCTTGTACTGGCCGAAGTCGATTCCTGAGGCCCTCTTGATCACCGCGATGGCGCCGGCCAGCCCGTCCAGATGGGGTCCCGAATCGTGAGCGGACATCGTCGCAGTCGGGGAGATCGCGGAGAGTCGTTGGCCGAGTTCACGGGCGTCGGCCGTGATGTCAACACCGCCCAGTGCCAACGCCGCCTGCGGCATCCCGTCGAACCGAGCCTGCCCGGGAGTCTGGACCATCGTCAGTCCGCCGGCCGCGCGAACCGTGCGCAGCCCATGGGCGCCGTCCGAGCCCATCCCGGACAGGATCACGGCGGCTGACCGGGCTCCCCACTGCTCGGCTATCGAGGTGAAGAGCAGATCGACGCTGGGGCTGGGGCTGAAGCGCTCATCGGGTGCCAGCACGCGCAGGCGATCACCCACGACCGTGACATCGGCGTTGGGCGGACCGATCACGATTGCATCGGGTGCAAGCAGGTCGCCGTCGGCCGCCGTGGTGACGGGCAGGGTCGTTGATCGGGCGAGCAGTTCGACGATCAGGCTCGGGCGCTCAGGGGCCAGGTGCTGGGCGATGACATAGGCCGAGCCGGTGCCGGGCTCCAGACCACCGAGGAACTCCTGGAGGGCCTCCAGTCCGCCGGCTGACGAGCCGATGCCGACGACGCGCTGGATATGGCTGTTGACGACCGGGGCGCCCCCGGGGAGCGGCTCGGAAGTCGGCGACACCGATACGTGTGCCACGAAGGACCCCATTCCTATCTGGCACAGTAGTCCGATTCGTCCTTCCAGTCCCCGTAGGAGTCCATGCCATGGGGCGCGGGTACCGTGTCGATATGACCTCCTCCAGAGCTCGGGCCGCAGTGGTCGCCGCTGCCCTGTGCGTAACTCTCCTGGCGGGCTTCGCCGCCGGGCCGGCCGAGGCGTCGCCCAGCGGGCAGGCC
>JBAXSI010000140.1:0-3238 GCA_037130755.1 Actinomycetes bacterium | reverse complement strand
TCGGGGTCGAGGGTCACGGGGTCACTCATAGGCTGCGTGATGCCCGCTGCCGCGCAGGTTCACACCTGTCACCGCGTAGCCCTACCGTCGGAACGATGACCATGAAGCACTGCTCCTGTCGCGTCGAGGCGATCATCGAACGCCCGCCGGCTCCACCGTGGATCAGTGAACTGCTGTTCCCTCTCCATGAGGAGTTCTGGCCGGGGACGTTGCTGGACTGGCGATGGCTCGACAAGGCGGCGGGCACCTGGACGGCGTTGGTGCAGTACCGGCGCGAGGGCCTGACGTACCTGCATTGGGTGAGCGGGGAGCTGCTCGACGTCGAGGCGCAGGAGTGACTTCTACTGGCCCCAGTCCTCATTCACCTCGGGGGCCAGGGCGAGCTCGGGGGGGGTTGAGGCTCGTGACCTCCAGCTCGGCTCCGCAGTCGGGGCACCGGACGATCTCCCCCTCCACTGCATCACTCCCAAGGGTGATTCTGGCATCGCACTCGGGGCAAATAGCACTCATAGCGAGTCCTCACGTCATGGGCCAAGGTCACCAGCATTGTGACGGCACGACACAGCACACGGGTCGGTTCGCCCGAAATGAGGGATTCACCTGCATCGCACGATTCACTTGGCTTTGATGGCGCAGGAGACCCACCAAGGGAGCCGAAATGGGATACAAGGTCAAGGTCGACTATGACGTGTGCGCCACTACTGGTGGCTGCACGAATGTGTGTCCGCAGGTCTTCGAGATCCGGCCAGACATGTTCTTGTACATCCTCCAGGACGAGCCTCCCGAGAGTCTCCGCGCCAAGGTGCAAGAGGCCGCCGATCTGTGCCCGACGGGGGCCATCACTCTCGAGGACACCTGACCCAGAGTCGCTGAAGTTGGCCGTGGCAACCGAGGGCGGCCCGATCCCCCCGGATGAGCCGTCATCGGAGTCACCTGTGCCGTGACGGGGTCCGCTGCACGCTGTCGCGACACGCCTCGCCCTCCATGCGCCACAGCGCCTGCACCGGGTCGCTGTCGAGCTCGTCGGGGTCGAGGGTCGGGGGTTCATTTGTGGGTCGGTGATACCAACTCTGCCGCGGGTTCAAACCTGAACGTGCATGGGAGTTACCGACCCAAGCACTGGGCGCGTATCTAGCCGCAACAACTCGATGACCGCGGTCGCCGCGATCATGACGATGACTCTCAACCCCTGGGCGGCGCGTGGGGTGGGAGTTGCGGGGTCGGCGGGTACTGGCGAGCCGGTGCGACCCAGTGCTTGCCGTCCCACACCACGCCTTCGTAGCGGCCGGCATTGCCTGCGGCTGCGGCAGCCTGCTGCCCGATCTTCCCCTTGGTGGGTGCGAGCAGGAAGCCGATCCCGCACAGCAGCGCGGTCATGGCAATGCCGCCGCAGTAGACGTACGAGTTCGACACCAGCCCCGCGAACGGGTTCCCGTCGGCGACGAGGCTTTGGTAGCGCGAGAACTCGGACAGGGTGATCACCCCGAAGATTGCGGCCCCGATCAGTAGGAGTACTCCGATGACCTTCATTGCGTCTCCGTTCATTTGGCGCGGGGTCGTGGTCACATCCACGCCCTAACGTTCGCGTCATGGGGGTCCGTCGGCTCGTGCGTGTCGAGGCGATCGTCGAGCGGCCACCGGCACCACCGTGGATCGGAGTCCTGCCCCACTCCGAGTCGGCGGAGACCTGGCAGGGGACGATGCTCGAGTGGCGCTGGGTCGACAAACCAACGGGCACCTGGACCGCGCTGGTGCAGTACCCACGCGACGGCCTGACCTACCTGCACTGGGTGAGCGGGGAGCTGCTCGCCGTCGAGCCCCAGTCCGGCTAACGCGACCACCTCCAGACACCGAACAGCCCCGCCGGCCGGGGGGCTGCTCGGAGACGAATGCTCACCGTTGTGATGCCCAGGTCGGCGCGGGTTCAAACCTCGCCGCCCAGCGCGATCTCCGACAATCGTTCGGCCAGCACCTTGTCGCGCCCCTGTACCGCGTGCTGGTAGATCATGGCCGCGCCTACGGTCGAGTGCCCGAGGCGTGCCATCAGGTCGGCCAGTGTGGCCCCCGTCGCCGCCGCGAGGGTCGCCCCCGTGTGGCGCAGATCGTGCCAACGCAGATCGGGACGGCCCGCCGCCTCCCGCGCCGGATACCAGGACTTCTCCAGCGTGGACTCCGACAGGTGGCGCTTCGGGTCGCGTGACGACGGGAACAGGAGGGCGTCTCCCTCGGGTCCGACGTGCGTGGCGAGGTGACCCGTGATCACGTCCATCAGGTGCGGCGGGAAGGCGACGTCGCGCACGCCCGCATCGGACTTGGTCTCGCCGACGATGAAGCCGCCCTTGACCTTGACGACCCCCCGCTCGATCCTGATGACGCCGCCGTCGAGGTCGATGTCGTCACGGCGTAGTTCGGTAAGCTCGCCGAATCGGGGCCCGCACCACGCGGCGATCAAGAGCATCGCCTTGCGGCGGTCGGGCATGTGGTCGGCCATGACTCCGACCTCGGTGAGAGTCGCGGGCCGCACCTTCTTCTGCTGCTTGGACTTGGTCGCCCCCTTGATGCGGCATGGGTTGTCGTCCCTCAGCCCTTCGTCCATCGCCGCGCCCAGGATGTTGTGCAACGTCGCGTAGGCATGGGCTCGCGCACTCGGGAACTCGTCGCCTTGCTTGGAATACCAGCGGCGCACGATCGCCGTGTCGATCCGGTTCACGGGCACGTCGCCCAGATCGGGGAGGATGCGGTTGTCGAGGTCACGCTGATACTCGACTCGGACTCGGGGCCGCAGGTCGGCCTTGGTGGAGAGCCACTCCTTGGAGAAGTCGGCCAGCGTGCCCGACTTGGTCTTGGCTTTCGGCGGTGACCACGTCCCGATGTCGAGGTCGGTGACCTGACCGGCCAGCCACCCCTCCGCGTCCATCCTCGTGTCGAACGTCTCGGGTGCGGGGTGGTAGACGCCATCCGGCCCAGGGATCTTGGCCTGCCACCTCCCGCTCGGGAGTTGACGGACCTTGCCAGTGCCCCGTGGTCTGCGCTTGCGGACGGTCCTGGCCGCTGCCATGTCTGCCTCCCGAGCCCCCGTGCCCCTCAAGTTAGGTGCACGCCCGTGCACTTCAAGGGTACATCGGTGGCAATCAGTGTCACAGAATGACACCCTGTCCCGCCGGATTCCCTCACAACACCGCCATTCTGTGGGGATGAATCCAGTAGGCGGGACCGATTCAAATCCTGTCCCCGCTAC
>JBAXSI010000014.1:0-71736 GCA_037130755.1 Actinomycetes bacterium | reverse complement strand
GCCCTTGGGCATGCCTCCTGAGCGGTGGCCGGGGCGGGGTCCGGGTTTGACGCCGAGGGGCTGGTTGTCCTTGTCGGGGTCGAGGACCAGTTCGCGGATGATCTCGCCGGTGTCGCGGTTGATGATGGTGACGTCGAGGTTGTGGACGAGCATCCGGACGTGGGTGCGGGCGTGCTCGACGCCGAGGCTGATGTGGTGCAGGCGTCCGCCGCGTCTCAGGGTGACCTTGCCGCCGGCGTCGCTGGTGTCGTCACGGATGCGGAAGTGGCCGGATCGGTCGTGGTCGGGGGTGGCCTTGGCGCGGGCGGTGTAGGCGGTGTTCGGGGTTCGCCTGCCCAGGGATCGGTGCTTGCGCCGGTGGTCGCGCTCGTAGCCACTTCTTGAGGGTGTAGTTCAGGCGCGGCTGGGAGATCCCGTAGGCCCGGGCGACCTCCCGCTGTGACTTGCCGGCCAGGACCGCTTCGACGATGACCCGCTGCTTGGACATGCCGAGCAACGCTGCCCGGGATCAACCCCTCACGTGATAAGCATGACGCGGGACATGCGATAAATATGTCGTGAAACACCACACCCGAGGCGGCCCGCGGCCCGAAAACTGTTGCGCTGCAACAGGTTATGGCGATTCACCGGTCCCGTCAAGGAGTCCGTTTCGTCGGTCTTCTAGCCCCGAATGCCCCGGTAATGCCCCGGTCGCGAGACCGGTTTCCTCCGGTCCACGCACACACTGGGAGAGATGTTTTCTTGAACATCATGTGATGAGAGGAACGGGTTTCGTTGAGCCGAGTTCTCTAGGCGTTTCAGCGGTTTCGGGGACTCGCGGGGTCATTTGCACATAGTTGAAGTCGGACACGGCTTTGAAGGGCGCTGTGAACCCAGCGGCGTATAGGTGGTGATGGGCCTGGGCACGTACCGCTTCTGGTGGCCGCTGGGACTGTGCGAGGAGATGCCGGTGGCGGTGGCCGCCGCTCGGAGACATCCGTCAGCGCCGACTGGTGACTGACCCGCTGGCAGTGAGGTTGCGGCCGGCCAGACTCAGCCGGTCCGGGGTTCGGCGACTCATGTTGTACGATTCGTACATGACCGAGATGGCGGTGAGCGAGGCCCGGGAGCACTTGGCGGAGGTGATCGACAGCGCCCAGCGGACGGGTGAGCCGGTCTACCTGACCAGGCGCGGTCGCGCGGTCGCCGTGGTCGTCGATCCTGTGGTGTTCGAGAAGCTCCTTGATGACGCGGAGGACGCCCTCGATCGTGCTGAGCTTGCGCTGGCACGAGATGAGGATGACTACATCCCGTGGGAGCAGGTCAAGGCCGATCTCGGCCTGTCGTGACCGCGATGTACGAGGTCAGGCTCGCGCGGCGAGCCGCTCGGGCACTCTCGGCATTGCAGCGCCGCGAGCAGCAGCGGATCCGGGCGGCGCTGGATCTGCTGGCCGACAACCCTCGGCCGCCGAACTGCGTCGCGATGCAGGGCGAGGACTCGGTCTACCGGGTTCGCGTCGGCGACTACCGGATCGTCTACGAGGTCCTCGACGCTGTGCTCCTGGTCCACGTCGTCCGGATCGGTCATCGACGCGAGATCTACCGGTGAGCATCTCGACATGCCCCGGATCTGCCCCGGGGCCGAATCCGTCGCAAAGCGCAAGGGGATGACCGTCTCGGCCCTAGCGCGCGAGGCCCTCGAGGAATACGTACGCAAGGCAGGGTAGCCACGACGCAGCAGTCCTCGCCGACGTCATCACACCCGTGGACTCGTATGGCCTCCGGTTCATGACTACAGCACCGATTCTGAGCCTGGCCCCTTGTTGGCCGAGGTGACGCAGGCAGCCGCCCGCGGGTGCTTGGCAGCCCAGATGCGCCACAGCTCCTCGACCCGCTCCGACAGCGAGAGTTCGGGCTTGAGGCGGAGCTTGGCGCGGTCGGGGTTGTGGGCCCTCTCGCTCATGGCGCGCGTGTAGTACTTCTCGGTGGTGCGGGTGTCCCGGTGGCGGATGCGATCGCTATCGCAAGGCGTCGACGGCGCGTGCCACCCGGACGGAATCCCGCGCCGGTAGCACCCAGCCGCCTTCCCCTCGGATGCTGGCACTGACTTCCTCGAACATCACCCGGTAGGCGTCCGTGGCGGGGAACGACTCGATGCGCCCGTCGATCCACAGTCCGCTCGGCGTGCGCCACGACGTGAAGGCCTGGTCGTCCTCCACGCGAATCTCCCCGCCCGTGCCGCGGATCACCAGACGCTGCGACTCCGGCATCACGAACGACGCGACGATGGTGGCGCGGGTGCCAGCGCCCCACGACAGCGCCGCCTTCGTCGTCAGGTCGATGCCACGGTCGCTGCGCAACTGCTCCAGTTCGAGGGTGCGGAACTCCTCGACGTCGGGCAGGCAGGCGAGCATCGCATGCAAGGGGTAGACGCCCACGTCGTACAGAGCCCCGCCGCCCATGTTGGGATTGGTCCGGTAGTTGTCCGGTGCCGGGCCCATCCCGGTGAAGGTGCCGAGGAATGACTGGATGTCGCCGATCGCGCCGTCCGACACGAGCTCAACGATGCGCCGCATGCGCGGGTGCCAGCGCGACCAGGTGGCCTCCACGAGAATCACACCTGCCTCCGTGGCCTGCCCGAACACCGACTCGGCATCGGCGGCTGAGAGCACAAGGGGCTTCTCGCACAGGACGTGCTTCCCCGCCTCGATGCACATGCGGATCATCGGCAGGTGAGCGTCGTTGGCCAGGCAGACGTAGACCGCCTCGACGTCGGGGTCCTCGATGACGGCACGGTACGAGTCGTACGAACGGACGGCGCCGACGCTGCGGGCTCGATCCAGATCGCGCGCTCCCGCGGCCACGACGCGAGCCCCGACCGCGCTGCGCAGGGCCTCGCCGGTTGCACGCGTCACCAGCCAGCCCGCTCCGAGCACCCCCCAACCGACGTCGCGCATCGCCTGTCCCTCAGCGCTTGATGGCAGGATCCACGGGGCGACCCTGGTCGAGTGCCGACTCCTCAGCCGCCTCCATCACGGCGACCACGTCGCGCGACTGTCGCGTGCTGACCTGCATCGGCGCACCCGTGGCCAGATGCGCCGAGAGCTCCCGGTGGAACTCGTACGCATGGACGGAGTCGAGCGCGACGTCACTGCGAGCCCCGTCGATCCCGGCGAGGTGGATGAGCGCAGGGAGGTCGGCCACCGCAGGCTCGCCCGCCGGATCCCAGTCGCCCACGATGGCTCCCCGGGTGCCCAGCACGTGGTACTTCGGCTTGCGCGCGGCGCTGAGGTCCGAATAGGTGAAGGTGGCCTGGGTCCCATCCACGAAGGTGATGGTGACGGTGGCGTGGTCGGCGTTCGTGACATGCAGCCAGTGCCGCTTGTGGTTGATCCCGGACACGTGCGCGATCGGCTGGTCGAAGACGTTCAGGATCTGGTCGATGAAGTGCGAGCCCCAGTCAAAGATCGCGCCACCCGAAACCGTGGCATCCGTGTGCCAGTAGTCGCATGGTCGGGAGTAGCCGCCGACGAAGCTGTCGTAGTGGAAGACGTCGCCGATGGCGTCCTCTCGGATGAGCCTTCGCAACGTGACGAAGTCCCGGTCGAAACGCCGGTTCTGATAGACAACGAGTGTGAGGCCAGCCGTGGCGGCCAGGTCGATGAGCTCGTCGCACTGCCCCACCGTCAGCGCCATCGGCTTCTCGAGCACCACGTGGATGCCGCGAGCCAGGGCCGCCTTGGCCCACTCGTAGTGCGTGTTCGGCGGCGTGGAGACCACGACCAGGTCGACGATCCCCGAGTCGAGCATCCGTGTCGCATCCGCGAACGCGACGGCGTCGGGAGCGAGCGCGAGGGCGGCCGCAACGCGCTCCGGGTTGGTGTCGCAGACAGCCGTCAGCTCGAGTCCGTCGGTCGCCTGAACGGCAAGGTTGTGCTCATGGCCTATGGCCCCGTAGGCAAGCAGTCCAACGCGCATGCCCTCACGCTATCCCGCGCACCCTGCCGCGCTGCCGGTTGAGCCAAAGGTCGGAGGCGGGGATGCGATGTTTCGCTCCGCTCGCGACTAGGGGCGAGGCCACGGGCAGTTCAGAGGATGCGAGGGGCCTGCGGTGGAGGACCACGGGCCCCTCGAGCCGCTAGCCAGCTATTCGCTGACGACGTCGAGGAACTCGGCGGACATGGTGGACATGTCGATCATGGACATGAGCGCGCCGGCGATCTCCATGCCGTGGTCGGCGGGCGGAGCCGTGGCGGTCTCCATGTCGACGTAGCGCAGGACGAGCACCCAGCCTCCGTCGGCGGTGCGGGTGGCCTCTCGTCGCTCAAGGCCAGGGAGCTCAGGCGCGATCTCGCGCTGGAAGCGCTCGTTGATCGCCACGATGTCGGCCTCGGCGACGTCGGGATTGGTGCGGAAGCGGACGATTTGCAGTGCTGCCATGGGAACTCCTTGAGGTCGATCCTTCAGATTTGAAGTACCCAATCACACGATCCTTCAGATTGCAAGGATCATGTAGGGTGCCGTCATGGCAACCGAACCCCGCTGGCTCGACAAGACCGAGATGGCCGCCTGGCATTCCCTCGTCGTGGCGGGGATGCACATGTTCGCCGCCCTGGACCGAGACCTGCGCGACGCCTTCGACGTGACATTGCTGGACCACGGCATCCTGCTCATGCTCCGTAACAGCCCCGACGGCCTGACCATGGGGCACCTCGCCGGCCAGTTCGGCACTGAGGCCAGCGTCATCACCTACCGGGTGAAGCGACTGGAGAAGAAGGGACTGGCCGAGCGACGGCGCTGCGACGACGACCGCCGCCTCGTCCACGCCGTCATCACCAGGGCGGGGGAGAAGCTGTGCGACCGGATGGGTCCGGTGCACGTGGCGTCCGTGCGCTCGCACTTTCTCGACTATGTACCCCGCAAGGATCTCCCTGCCGTCGGTGACGCCTTCGACCACCTCTATGCGGCGCAGCACCGCGACCCAACGAATGACGGAGGCAGTTGATGCTCAGACCACGACGAGGTGAACCGACAGGCGTCGGCCGCACCGAGGCCTTCAGCGACGGAGTCTTCGCCGTCGCCATCACGCTGCTCGCTCTGGACCTCGCACGCATCCACGCCGACCCGCCCGACACCACCCTCGCCCAGGCGCTCAGTGTCGAATGGCCCACCTTGCTGGCGTTCGCGGCGTCCTTCGTGTTCATCGGGGTCGCCTGGACCAACCATCACAACGTCTTCCGACGCGTCGCCCTACAGACACGCGCCCTCAACGGCGCCAACCTGCTCGTACTCGCCAGCATCACGATGGTCCCGTGGGTCACCGCGACCCTCGCTTCCTCACTCAGCGGGACCGAGGGCGGCGATGGTGGCCGGCAGGAGATCGTTCTCTACGCAATCGTGACCGGCTTGGGAGCCGTCACCTGGGGGCTGCTCTTCCACGTCCTTGCCACCAACCCTGACCTCCTGAAGGACCCCACCCACGCCGACGGATTCAAGGGCGACCGCCTTGGCTCCGTAGTAGGGATCAGCACCACCCTTGTCGGAGCCCTCATCGGCTACTACTGGAACCCACTCGTGGCCGTGGCACTCTTCCTCGCCCTGCCGGTCTTCTACTACGTCCTCTCAGACGGCCTCGAGCGGTCACCCAAGTCTCACCAGCCAACACTGACTTGATCCCCTCGGCGAGCAGCTAACGGATGCACGAGCCGTCGCCTTGAGACGCCTCGGCCAGGAAGGACTCCTCGCACCAACGCATCGGTGGTGCGAGGGTCCAAGAGCCGATCTCGGCGCCCGAAGGGCCGGAAGCTAGCCCCACGGCTAGCCCCAACCGTCACCCGTCCAGTGCGAGCAGGTGCACTCAGTGCAAGTAGGGGTGCTGCCAGTGGGCACCAGATCCTCGCGTCTCAGTGATTCCTCGGTGAGGTGTCGTTGACCTGGCGACTGACGTCGCGCAACAACTCCAAGAAGGCCTCCGTGAGCGGGGCAAGCGAGGTGTCCGCGGGAATCGCCACGTGGATGTCGCGATGGAGGGCGGGCGCGCGCAAGGGCCGGTGGTTGGTGCCCGGGGCGTCGCTCAAAGCAAGGAGAGACACGAGGGCGATACCGATACCTGTTCCCACGAGCGCCTGGGCCACGTCGTACGACTCGGTCTCGAATCTCACATGCGGCGTGAACCCTGCAGCTTCGACCGCGCGGTCGAACTGCTGTCTTGCCACGTGACCCGCACGGATGAGCACCCATGTTTCGTCGCTCAGTTGTCGGAGCCTTAGCGGACGGGTGGGCCCCTGCGCCAGCGGATGATCGTCGGGCAGGACAACGACCAGAGGGTCGCGAAGCAGGTGGTGCACGGCCACACCGGGATCCGAGGCTGGCGAGACACCGTAGGAAGCGAGCACCGCAAGATCGAGGTCGCCTGCCGCGACGGCCTGTACGGCTCGATCGGAGGGAATGTCGACGACGGACAGGTCCGCGTCAGAGTGTCGGTGGCGCAGTGCAGTGAGCGCCGGCGGAAGCAGGTGCAGGGCAGCGGCTTGGAAGGCGCCGATGCGCAGCCGTCGGGAGGCGTGGCCGCGAAACGCGTCGAAGGTCTCCTTGGCATGGAGGGCTTCGGCGTCGACCAGTTCCCCGTGGGGCGCGAGGATCCTTCCGGCGGGACTCAGGGCCGCGCCACGTGGGCCGCGGATTACCAGCGTGGTGCCCCAATCCTGCTCGGCCTTAGCAAGACGCTGGGTCGCAGCCGCGGGTGTGATGCCGAGGAGGTCGGCCGCTCCCGCGAGCGTGCCGGTCCGGTCGATCAGCGCGAGAAGCCGCAGCTGATCCGGAACGTTGGTATTCACAATCGTAAGGATAGGGCGCTCCTTGACTAACTTCTCTTTACTCCACCGTTCGGGCACCCTTGTGACGACCTGAGGGGAGTTCCGTGCCGGTCCATCTGCCCGCGTTCGTCGTGACGTGCTGGCTGCTCGCAATGCTCCCGGGCGCCGGCCAGGCACTCATGCTGCGCCAGACCCTCACCCGGGGTCGACGTGCTGCGCTGATCAGCGTCGCTGGCACCTGCACAGGCCTTGTCATCTGGTCCACAGCCGCCGCGGCCGGGCTGTCTGCCATCCTGCTCGCTAACCCGACGGCGTACGCGATCCTGCGAATCCTGGGAGGCGCCGTGCTCGTCTTCCTCGGCGTCAGCAGCCTGCGCGCGATGAGACGCAGTCGACGTCAGGTCGAGACAAGAGCAGTGCCCCCCGCGCGCGGAGCGTATTTCGCAGGCCTAGCCACGAGTTTGGGCAACCCGAAAGCGGGGGTCTTTGCTATCTCGCTCATCCCGCAGTTCATCTCACCGCAGGGACACGTGTTCGCCAGCGCAGCGATGCTCGGCCTGATCTGGTCCCTGACCACCGCGACCTGGTACTTCGTGTTCATCGCCGGGGTAGAGCACGGAAGGTCCCTCGTCTCGCGCCCGTCGGTGACCACCTGGCTCCACGGCGTTACCGGAGTGGTTCTGGTCGCCCTCGGAGCAGGCGTGGCCATCGGGGCGTAGACAACTCCGGCTCGACCACGCTCGCTTCCGACATTGGATGGCAGTACGACCCATCAATTGTGGCTGCGTTGATTCGCGCCGCTGGGGGAAGCGATGCGGCCGCAGGCACTCCCGGTGGTGGACCGGGTCGTGACCCTCAGTTCGCGGGGTGTGGCGGCTGCTAGCCTCGCGTTTCATCGTGCCAATGCTGGACCGAGGTGAGTTCGTGACCGACTTCGATGCCGAGGTTGACACCGCTGCTCGCGAGTCAGGCTTCTCCGGCGCAGTGTTGGTCGACCGCGCCGGTTCGGCGATCACCGCGGCGGCGTATGGCCTCGCCGATCGCCGATCGGCCATCGCCGTCGAGCTGTCCACGCAGTTCGGCCTGGCGAGCGGTACGAAGCTGTTCACGGCACTAACAGTGATGAGCCTGATCGAGTCGGGGCAGCTGCGGCTCGACCTCCCCGTGCGCGGTCCGCTCGGCACGGACCTGCCTCTCATCGGTGATGACGTCACGATCGAGCAGTTGCTTTCGCACCGCTCCGGCATTGGGGACTACCTCGACGAGTCGCTCTTCGACGACATCACGGACTTCGAGCTTCCGGTGCCGGCTCAACGGCTCTGGTCGACCGAGCAGTACGTTCCGATCCTGGATGGCCATCCACCCGTGTCGGCTCCGGGTGCGCAGTTCGAGTACAACAACGGCGGCTATGTTGTCCTTGCGCTAGTCGCGGAGCGAACAGCAGGCCAGCCGTTCGACGTGCTCGTCCGCGAGCGAGTCTGCGACCGCGTTGGGCTTGATGCAACACGCTTCTTGCGCTCCGACGAGCTCCCGCAGTCCGCAGCGCTGGGCTACCTAGACGCCGATGGCCTGCGCACCAACGTGTTCCACCTTCCCGTTCTTGGTAGCGGCGACGGCGGGATCTACTCGACCGTGGCAGATGTCAGCGCTGTGTGGCGGGCATTCGTCGAGGGCCGGATTGTTCCGCCCGCAAGGGTCGGTCAGATGCTGGTCCCGCGTCGAAGATCGGGGGACAGCGCTCTGGAATACGGACTTGGTGTGTGGATCCATCGTGACGGAGTTCTTGAGATTCACGGCTACGACGCCGGCGTCTCGTTCTACAGCCTGCACCACCCCGCATCCGCCACCACGTGCACCGCAATCTCGAACACCGGGACAGGGACCAGGGCGCTTGAGGAGCTGCTGGCGCGGCGAATCTGGCAGTGATGGGCCGTCGACGTCAGCCCATCCCCGGCGACAGTTGCCTACGGCTGCGGACGGCGTATGTCCAGAGCGTGAGTGGACCATCCATCGAGGTGCGCGAGCACGGCCCAGGTTTCGTACCATCAGAACAAACGCCCGCGTAGGACCCGAGTGGGCGCACACCGGGTGGGAGCCCCCGTCTGGGTGACACTGGCGACGGAGTATCTGGCCGACGAGGGCAGGGGAGGTCACGGTGCATGACTGTCTGGTCCCTCGCTCCCACTATCCGGCCCTCGCGGACTTTGCCTACCTGAATCAGGCCTCTCTGGGCATGATGGGTCAGCCAGCGGTCACGGCCTTCCGTAGCTTCGTCGAAGATGTTGGACGACACGGCAACCTGTACATGAGCGACGTTGATGAGGTCTCCTACTTCGAGCTCCTTCGCCAACAGGCGGCATCAATCCTCGGAACCACTGAGCGGCAGATCGCGATCCTCGGGAGTGCCAGCGAGCTGCTCGGTCAGCTGCCGTATCTGGTGCCGGTGGCTGCGGATCAGAGCGTCGTTTTGCTTGCGTCGGACTTCCCCGCCGTCACGCGGCCGTGGCTTCGCCTGGAGCAACAGCGCGGCTGCCGACTCAGGTTCATCGAGGACGACCCCCAGATCGACCTGACCGAGGCGCTCTGCGCGGCGATCGACTCCCGGACGGCGGTCGTCGCGGTGAGCTACGTGCAGTACGCGACCGGCCGCAAGGTCGACCCCGGTCGCCTGCGCGATGCATGCACTGAGGTAGGCGCGAGGCTGATACTCGACGTGACGCAGGCGGCCGGCGCGATACCGATCGATGCCGACGGGTGGCAGGCCGACGTCGTGGTGACGAGTGGCTACAAGTGGCTGGGCGGCCACGGAGGAGTGGCCCTGGCCACGGTGGCTGGCGACCTGGTTGGGGCTGTGCCTGCCCTGCCTGGCTGGATGGGAGCCAGCGATCCGTTCGACTTCGATGCCACCAGACTCGATCTGGCTCCGGATGCGCGTCGATACACGCAATCGACCATGTCCTACGCCTCGATGGCGGCCCTCACCGTGAGCATCCAGCAGTTGCTCGGCATCGGGATCGACGGCATCGCCGACCACGCGCGTGCGCTATCGGTGCAGTTGGTGGAGGGACTGGCCGGCACCGGCTGGGAGCCGTACCTCCCGGTGGGAGACTCAGCCGCATCCGGTCACATCGTCTCCCTAGCAGCATCCGCACGGGATGCTCCCATGGCTGTGCGGCACTTGCGCGATGAAGGCATCGTCTGCGGGATGCGGGGTGGCCGAATTCGAATCTCCCTCGCCCCCTACAACGACGGATCAGACGTCGAACGCCTCACTCGAGCCCTTGCGGCCGTCTGACTCGCAGGGCTCGTCTCGATCCGCTTCAGAAGTGGGCACGGCTAGCAGGCCGAGCCAGATCCGTGACGGATCGTGTGGACTCCCGCTCCGGCCTCTTCTACCTTGGGAAGCGTCCCCCGTGCGCGAGGAGACCTCGGCGAAGGGCCGCACATGAATGCGCCAGTCAGATTCTGGATCGTCGCGATCGTGTCCGCGATGCTGCTGGCCGCCCCGGTCGGGCAAGCGAGTGCCGACAGTGCCGCCTCGACGGGCCCGGGCCGGCCCGCGGCGCACATCGGCTGTTCCGTCAACGTCAAGACGCTGGGCGTGCTCTGGGACGGGATGCAGGCATGGGCGGCCAGGGAGAAGGACACCGGGGACGCCCTCGCTGATGCGATGAAGCAGACGGTGGGGTCCTCGGACCCGAGCGATCTCGAGGTCCTCCAGATGCAGAAGGACGGCGCGAAGGAATTCCTCGCTGGGGTGGCCGAGTACCGCACGGGGCAGATGAAGGACGATCTCGAGGAGATCATCCTGCTCGGATCGCGGTTACGGGGAACCCTCCCGGCCAACCACCGCAGCTTCGTCAAGGGACGCATCACGAAGATCAGGAGCCTCTACCGCGAGTACTGGTACGACGCGTTCGCGTCCTCCTACTCCAGCGGCTATAGCGCCCTGATCGCAGCCAACCTCGACGGGTGGTACGCGGCAACGGCGGACCTGCCGCAGAGGGCCATAAACGCCGAGACGGACTTCCAGCAGGTGTACCGCGGACTGTCCAAGATCTGCTAAGAGCGTGGGCCCGAAGGGGTTTTGGGGCTGAGATCAGCCTGGTCGGTTCCGTTGCGTTGACGGATCGCCGAGGGTCGGTGAGCCATGAGGCCACCTCGAGCCGGGAGTCGAGACCGCGCCGTGTTCTGGCTGGCGATCGCCTTCGACGGACTCCAGCTGGCGATCCGATTGAATCGGCCTCCTCGAACGAACGTGCACGCCCTGCGATTGGACGACGCAGCAGGCCGACCAAGAACGCTCTCCCCCGCGCGCAGTGCCGAGTTCAGCGCCGGCGAATGAAATACAGCAGCACCCTGGCCTCGGAGTTCCCGGTGGCCCGGAAACTGACACCCTCGGAGCACCCCTGCAGCAGGCTGGCGCAGTCCTGAATGCCGTTGCGCACGACGCGTTTTGCTGCGACCACCTTCCTTGCTCCTCGCAGGAGCGGCGTCGGGTCGAACGTCATCGTGGCATCGAGGTAGGCATCGCCTGGAAGCTCTTGGCCCGGGGCGGCGTCGTCGTTGCCACCGAAGTACGGGCATGCGAACTGCGGCGCCGACATGGACGGGTCCCAGTGCAGCGTCAGTTTCCTGCCCGACAGGGTCACTTTCGCGTATCGCAGCGTGTCCTTGGAGCCGCACCCGGCGATCGATTCGGTCTCCGTCGTACCAGCGGTCTCGCACTCAGCACCCGACACGGTGTGGGTCATCGTGCCCACTCGTTCGTGCTGCCCTGCCGCCGACAGGACCGCGACGCCGGGACGCCCACTCCGCCCGGGGGTGAACGGGGCACTGGCCCCCAGACGGATGGTGTCCGACCCGAAACCGGAGTCCGTACGGGTGCAAGGCGTCGCGGCGAGCAGCCCGTCGTATGTCCACGCGCCCAACTGCGTGAAGGCCAACTGCACGTCATACCGGTACGACGTCGGCGATCCCACGACGGCCGGTGCCGGCATCGCCACCGCCGTCACTACGACAAGGCCGACCGCAACCACCACGGCTCCCCGCCATCCGTGTCCAGCCATGCTGGCACCTCCGTCGTCAGGAGCGCTTCGCGTTCAAGCGTTGTTGCGACGGTACGCCTGTTCTGAAGATGGCGGGTGGATAGACCTTGGCAAGCACTAACAATCGGTGGAGAGTGGAGGTGGGCCAGAGTCGGGGTGAGCGGATCGCAGCCCGCAATCGGGCGGCCACCCCGGTAGCGCCGGGTGGGGTGTGCCGTGCGAAATCGTTGTTCGGCAGTTTCCGTTGGTGTCGGGGTCGTCACACTGCTTTCCAGCATGCTGATCGCCAGTGGTGGCGCGTCGGCCGGTCCGCTTCCGTTGTCTGTGGTTGCGGCGCCAGCCCGGGATCTGGTGATGGAGGGGAGCTCAGTGTCGCGCGCGGGAGTCGTGCGGGCGCGGGAGCACCCCACATCGCCGGTGAGTTTGGACGGACACACACTGACATGGACGACCTCCGGGGTGTCGCCCATTCCCGCTGGCCGGACCGATCTCGCCGATGACTGGGACGGTGTGGTCTATCGGGGCAGCACGGTGAACCTGTCCGGCTCGGCCGTATACGTGATGGGTGGTGGAGCAGGCTTCCACACCGGACTGTCGCAACTGGCGAGTCTGGATGGTGGCTATGCCGACGGGACAAGGATCGTGGTGCCTGCGGTTGAGAAGCGGCAAGACGCCACCGGGAATGCGACCTACACGATGCCGTTCTCGTTGGACTTGAAGGTGCCCGCGGCCGCCAAGACCAAGTCCCGCTCGGGTTCTGCGACCGCAACTGGTCCTTCCGCGGTCCCGGTCGGGTACGTCGGATATGTGATTGCGTCCATGAGTTCGCGCAACTGCGCGGATGGAGGGTGCGGCGGACCTGAGGTCATCTTGAAGTTCGCGATCCTCTCCGGACCTCCCCCGTCCGCCACCCCGGCGCCCAAGCCGACGTCCGCCGCGCCGGGGGGATCGCTGAACGAGGCCAGCGAAGCCCACCTGCTGCCGTTCCTGACGAGGTACAACACCGGCCAGGCGTACACCAAGTACGTCCAGATCGGTAAGGAGGCAGCCTTCAAGGAGTGCCTGAATGGCCCGAAAGCTGTCGTGATCGTCGTCGATCCGACGTTGAAGGGGGCCGATGGTGCGGAGGTGGACGGCAGCTACAGCTTCGACACCAACACGCTCAAGCTCAGGAAGGATCCACGCACCACCCCGCTGAGTGACACCTCGATGGGCCTGCGGATCTGGCACGAGTGCACCCACTGGCTCGAGGGGGCGAAAGGGGATACCGGCTCCTTCGACAGGCAGGCGTGGGCGGAACGCAACATCACATACATGGAGGCGGTCTTGCCGGCGCTGAGCGCCCTTGACGTCATGGAGCGCAAGGCCAAGGCCGGCGCGTCGACCGCAGATCTGCGGCGCTCGTGGAACTACTACGTCAAGGTCGTGAAGGCGGCGGCGAAGCTGCCGGAGCCGGCGAAATACTCGCCGAAGAGGACGCAGTTGAAGGACTGGTTCGGCTTCAACGCCCAGGACGCGAGCATCATCAAGAAGTACTACGCGACCGGCAAGGCGCTGCCCGGCGCCGCTGGGAGGGCGCTGGCAGCGGCCGTGCGGTAGTCCTGATCCGCGTCCGGCCTTCGTGGACTATTCCGCAGTCCAGGGTCCGTGACCGCATTGCTCGCGGACGGTTCCCTCGACAGCGACATTGTCGTCACTCACGGTCGCGGAAATATGCTATTTGGCCACGTCACGCTGAACGCCACCACCATGATCATCACGTTCTCCGGTGGCACGGGTCAGCTGTCGACCTTCTCGGGCAGCGCCGACGTTGGGGTCACCGACGCCGGAACTGCCAAAGGGGCTGGATCGATGTGGCCTACGAGTTCCAGGCTGGCAGGCGAGTCGCCGCGGGGACCTTGGGCCTGATTCGGCGGCATCTGTCTTCAGTGTCCTGGTCCGTAGCCAGCGCCACCGCCTGAACTGCACCCACCCGTCTCACTCAGCCGAGGTGAGTGGCCGTCGCCACGACCGGCATCGCGGTCCTCACCGCGGGACGATGGGTGGATGGACGAGCGAACGATGACAAAGGCCGCCGTGCGCGCACGCCCAGACCGCTTCGGCTTAGGAATCGCGGTCCTGTCCGTGGTCTTCGGGCTTGTCGCGCTGGGAATTGCGGTGTCGACGACGCCGCGCGCGGGACCGTTCTGCCCGGCGGAGTGCCTGGACTACCCCTATACGGGAGCGGCCGCACTGGTGCCACGGGACTTCCTGTGGATGTACCCGGCCACGGTGATGCTGCTGACGTACCTGATCTTGACGATCGTGGTGCTCGCGCACGCGGCCCCGGATCGGCGCCTGCCGGCGATGATCGGCGTGGCGTTCGTCCTGCTGGCAACGTCGACGCTGGTCGTCGACTATGCGATCCAGCTGGCCGTCGTGCAGCCGAGTCTGCTGGCGGGGGAGAGTGACGGCGTCGCGTTGGTCTCGCAGTACAACCCGCATGGAGTGTTCATCGCACTGGAGAACGTCGGGTATGTGGCCCTCGCTGTCGCCTTCGTGTTCTTGTCGCGGGTGATCACCGGACGCGGATGGCTCGTGCGGGCCCTTCGGTGGCTGCTACTCGTCGCGGGAGCGCTGACGCTGGTGGCGCTCGTGGTCATGTCGTGGTGGTTCGGCATGGACCTGGGGTACCGCTTTGAGGTGGTCGCGATCAGCATCACCTGGATCGCGGTGATCGCCTCGTCGGCCTTGCTGGCAGCGTGGCTACGACGCCCGCCCGAGCGCGGCGAGCAGGAAGGGTGAGACCGGAAGCGTCGCGACCAGCCGCGCCTCGTCACTGCGGACGACAGCCCTATGGCTCTCGGGCCTACTAGTCCCAGGCTCGCCCGCCGCTCATGCGCGTGTGCGCGCCCAGGCCCGTGTGACGAGGACCGCGACCGTGACGATCACCAGGCCGACGATGACGGTGTTCGGGTCGACGGCGGGCCGCCAGGTGACGTTGCCGTCCCGGATGACGAATGCGCCTGCGGGGCGGCCGTTCATCCCGAACCCGCCGCCCTCGCCCTGCTGACCGTCGTCGTCCTGGCCGGTCCCGCCGCCTCCGCCGCCCATGACGCGGGCGGCGGGGATGAAGGTGATGCCGTCCTTCTCGAACGGCTCGCCGTACACCTTGCTCACGGTGATGGCGTCCTTGGCACTGGCGATCATGTCATCGAACTTCATGGCCTCTCCCGGGTTGCCTGGTCGTCCGACGGTACGCCGCAGGCACGGCGGTGGCCATGGTTCAGGACGCCTGCGCGGCCTGCCGAGTGGTGGAGGGTCGGGCGTGCGTGGCGCGGTTGACGGTGGCGTTGATGCGGGCGGCGGCGGTCAGCAGCATCCGGTAGCGGGCCTCGCGGATGTTGTCGGGAACGAAGGTGCGATCGACATGGCGACGTCGCATGTCCTCCACCCGATCGCGCGGGTCGGCGCCCAGTCCGTTCGGGCCGGCACGCAGGTCGCTGAACGTCAGGACGTCGTCGGCCAGGCCGGGCACGTGCTCGAGCAGCGCCATGTGGTGCTGCACGCCGTAGTAGGGCGCGAGGACGGCGGCGTGCGAGTGGTGCGCGACCAGGAGCACGACCTGGTCCGGCCAGCCCTCGCGGGCCAGGAACAGGGCGCCGTCCAACGGGTGGAAGCCGGTCCGCGCGATGGCGGGGGCGTAGCCGATGTCGTGCAGCCACGCGGCAGCGACGACCATCTCGGGCTGATCCAGGCGCAGCGCGCCGGCCGCCATGCCGGCGACCAGGCCAGCTCCGCGGACATGCGCGAGCCGACCCGGATCGTCGACCAGCAGGCTCTGGGCCAGGGTTTGGGCGTCCCGCACCAGAGGGCTGATCGCCAGCGACGTCGTCATGGCGCCTCTCTTGGGGAAGGAGGAACCACCGGGACAGGTGGGGTAGCTTCCATGAAACCAGATCAGGGGCCCGAGCGGTACCCGACATCGGGATACATCCACCCGTCCGAGCTGGCTCCCTCCCAGGGACCCTCGACACTCGGCCGGTTGAAACGCCGGAATCCTCCGGGGATGTTCACCGCTGAGGTGTTGACGTCGGCCACCCGGTCGCGGTGTAGTGACAGCCGACACGGTGAGGAGGTAGCCGCACGAGCACGATCCCCATGACGGTGAGCATTCGGCGACCGCCCGAACCCGACCAGGGACTCAATCGACATTGCGGTAGAGCATGGCCGTCGAAGTGATGGGTCTCGGCCGAACCATTTCGCACTACTTGTCAAACCGTCGACGCCGCCGAAGGCGACCGCGTCGGCAGCCCGGATGTACTGCGGGATCGGTCACCGAGAAGCTGCCTTCCGCCCCATCCCCATACGCAGGGGAGAAGTGATGGCCGGCGTCGCGGGGACGGGTGAAACGCGTGGTCATCTCCTGGGCGTGGCGTTCGGATGAGCACCTTCGGGACGCGGCCCTTTCGAGCCGTGCGTCGAGGGAAGAAATCGGGAATAGTGACGAACTGTTGTCCAACGCGAGGAGAGTGTCATGGCCAAGCCGTTCACCGGGAAGATCTCGCTGGACGTTCGCGACTCGGTCCCGGACTGGGAGCCGTACCTCGCCCCGAAGGCTCCCAAGGGCTCACCGAATGTGCTGCTGATCGCCTGGGATGACGTGGGCTATGGCGCGATGGACGTCTTCGGTGGCCCGATCCAGACGCCGACGATGCAGCGGATCGCGAACCTGGGCGTCCGGTTCGGCAACTTCCACACGACCGCCCTCTGCTCGCCGACCCGCGCGTCCCTGCTGACCGGCCGCAACGCGACGACCAACGGTATGGCCACCATTGCGGAGTTCGCATCCGGTTTCCCGGGCATCTCCACCCGCATCCCGTTCGAGAGCGGTCTCATCTCGGAGGTGCTGGCCGGCCAGGGCTACAACACGTACTGCGTCGGCAAGTGGCACCTGACTCCCGGTGAGGAGTGCAACGTCGCCGCATACAAGGGCCGCTGGCCGCTGGGGCGCGGTTTCGAGCGCTACTACGGCTGGCTGGGCGGGGAGACGAACTCTTACTACCCGGACCTCGTGCACGACAACCATCCGATCGAGCCGCCCGCCCGTCCGGAGGACGGCTACCACCTCGCCGATGACCTCTCGAATCGTGCCATCCAGTTCATCCAGGACGCCAAGACGATCGACCCGGACAAGCCGTTCTTCATGTACTTCGCGCCGCAGGCCGGCCATGCCCCCCACCTGGTTCCGTTGGAGTGGGCCGACCGATACAAGGGCGTGTTCGACGCCGGCTACGAGGCGATGCGACCGGAGATCCTGGCCCGTCAGATCGCGCTCGGGCTCCTGCCGGAGGGCACCGAGCTGTCGGGGATCAACCCCCACGGCGAGCCCAACACCACCGGGCCGAACGGCCAGCCGTGGCCGCTGCTCGACACGGTCCGCCCGTGGGACACCCTGAGCGACGACGAGAAGCGCCTGTTCGTCCGGATGGCGGAGGTCTTCGCCGGGTACATCTCCTACTACGACGACCGCCTCGGCCGGCTCATCGACTACCTCGAGCAGGCTGGCGAGCTGGACAACACGATCATCGTCGTCGTCTCGGACAACGGGTCCAGTGGCGAGGGCGGACCCAATGGGACGTTCAACGAATGGCGGTTCTTCAACGGCATCGCCGACACCACTGACCTGGTGCTCGAGCACATTGACGAACTCGGCACGCCGGCCTCGAACAACCACTACAACACCGGCTGGGCATGGGCCCTGGACACTCCGTTTCCGTACTGGAAGAGGTGGGCCGGCTACGAGGGCGGCACCGCCGACATGTGCCTGATCTCCTGGCCGGCGAAGCTCGCCGCGAGCGACCAGGTGCGCGACCAGTACGTCCACGCGGTCGACGTCGTCCCGACGCTCTACGACCTCCTCGGCATCACCCCGCCCGATGTCATCAACGGCTACCCGCAGTTGCCGATGGAGGGCGAGAGCTTCGCAGCCGCGATCACCGACCCGGGCGCGCCGAGCAAGTCGACGCAGTTCTTCACCATGCTGGGCCAGCGCGCGATCTACCACGAGGGTTGGCTCGCGTGCACCGTGCATCCGCCATTGTCGAGCTGGGGGCACTTCGACCAGGACGTGTGGGAGCTGTACCACCTGGATGTCGACCGGTCTCAGTCCACGAACCTCGCCGACTCCCAGCCGGATCGGCTCGCATCGATGACGGCCCTGTGGTTCGAGTGCGCGGACAAGTACAACGGCCTGCCGCTCGACGACCGGTCCGCCCTCGAACAGGTCCTCGCCGAACGACCCCGCGCCGCCGATGTCCGAGACCAGTTCGTCTTCTACCCCGACTGCGCCGACGTGCCGGAGTCGGCCGGCCCGATGATCCCCGGCCGCTCGTACACGATCGCCGCGGGCGTCGCCGTCGACAAGCCGGATGCGGCAGGCGTGCTGTGGGCGGCGGGCGGCGTGGCCGGCGGCCACAGCCTGTATGTCAAGGACGGCCGGCTGTGCTACACCTTCAACTGGGTCGGCACCTACCTGCAGGACGTCGTCGCCGACCGGGACCTGACACCTGGTGAGCACCTGTGCGTCGCGGAGTTCGTCGCGACGGGCAAGAGCGACAACCCGAAGATGCCCGGCGCCAAGGGAACCCTGACCCTGTACGTCGACTCCGAGACCGTGGGGTCTGGGGAGATCACGACGCAGCCGGGCTACTTCTGCCTGACGGGCGACGGGATCGCGGTGGGCCGTGACAGCGGGTCCGCCGTCACACCCGCGTACCGGGCGCCGTTCACGTTCACCGGCGGCATGATCGACAAGGTGGTGGTCGACCTGTCCGGCGAGCGCTACGTCGATCATGAGGCCACGGTGCGCGGTTGGTTCCTGCTTGACTGAGCGCATGCCTCCGGTAGCGCGTGTCTTCCACGTGATGTCGAAGCCGACGGGTGCGATCTGCAACCTGGACTGCGAGTACTGCTTCTTCCTGTCCAAGGAGGAGTTGTACCCGGGCAGCGGTTTCCGCATGCCGCCCGACGTGCACGAGGCGTACCTAGGTCAGCTGTTGGCCGCGCAGGGCGGCGCGGACGAGGTCGTGGTCGCGTTCCAGGGCGGGGAGCCGACCCTGATGGGCATCGACTTCTTCCGACGGACGCTGGAGCTTGAGGCGCGGCTTGCGGCTCCTGGCCAGCGGATTTTGAACACCCTGCAGACCAACGCAACGCTCATCGACGACGAGTGGGCCGCCTTCCTAGCGGAGAATGCATTCCTGGTCGGCGTGTCCATCGACGGGCCGCGTGAGATGCACGACCACTACCGCGTCGACAAGGGCGGCAAGCCCACCTTCGACCGCGTCATCGCTGGACTCGACGCCCTCAAGCGGCACGGCGTCGAGTGGAACGCTCTGACCACCGTCAACGCAGCCAACGCAGACCACGGACGCGCGGTGTACTCATTCCTGCGTGACGACCTCGGGGCCGCCTACATGCAGCTGATCCCCATCGTGGAGCACGAGGAGGGGGAGCGTGCCAGCGCACGGTCCGTCAGCGGCGTCCAGTACGGACGGTTCCTTATTGACGTGTTCGAGGAGTGGGCCCGGCATGATGTTGGAGACGTCTTCGTGCAGATGTTCGACACCTCCCTGGCCCACTGGATGGGTATGGATCAGGCGGGCATGTGCGTCCACGCGCGGACGTGTGGCGATGCTGTCGCCCTTGAGCACACCGGCGATCTCTACTCCTGCGACCACTACGTGGACCCCGACTACCTGCTCGGCAACATCACTCAGGGCCGCACGCTCCTGCAACTCGTCGATTCGCCCCGGCAGCGGGCGTTTGGCCAGGCCAAGGCCGACACGCTCCCTGCCTACTGCCGCCGGTGTGACGTTCGGTTCGCCTGCAACGGCGGGTGCCCGAAGGACCGCTTCCTCACCACGGAAGACGGCGAACACGGCCTGCACTACCTCTGTGACGGATACCAGCTCTTCTTCCGACACGTTGACGAGCCCATGAGGGTGATGCGAGACCTATTGCGCAGGGGACGCGATGCCACCGGACTCAGGGATTGGTACGCGGCGGGCGATGCCAAGCGCGCACGCAGCGACGCCTGTTCCTGCGCCAGCGGTCGGAAGTGGAAGGAATGCCACGGCGCGCGGATCGCCAGCATCCAGCGAATGGATATTGCGAGCCCGCCGCCTGACTTGTGAGGCGATTGCCGTGGCTAGGACACCACGGCTCGGTAGTCGTGGGCGAAGTCGGCGATCGTGCGCGGCTCACGACCCAGGAGTTCAGCGACCTCGGGGGTCACGATGGCGGCGTACCCGGCCTTGAAGACCTCAAACAGCGCCAGGATGTCCTTGATCTGGCTGTCGGGAAGGCCGAAGCCGCGCAGGTTCTGCGCGAACGCCTCCGGGGGAACGTCGACGTAGGCCACGTCGTGACCCAGTTCTGCCTGGAACGCGGCGGCGATCTCGGCGTAGGTGATCGCTCGCCCTCCGGTGAGCAGGTGGGTCTGGCCCTCGTGTCCGTCACTCGTGAGGATTGCCGCGGCCACCTCGGCGATGTCGCGGGTGTCGATGAAGCCGACCGCTCCGTCGCCGGCAGATCCGTAGATGGCACCCTGCTTGATCGTCTCGGCACTTGAGAGCAGGTTCTGGAAGAAGCCACTGGGCGCCAAGATGGTCCACGGCAGAGCACTCGAGGCGAGGTGGGCGTCCAGCGCCGCGTGACCGCGGGCATAGCTGATGGGGCTGGCGGCGTCGGCACCGATGACGGAGATGCGCACCAGGTGCGAGACCCCGGCCGCCGCCGCGGCATCGATGAGCGGTCGTTGCAGGTCGACGAAGCCATCGAGCGACGGGGTGTTGAGGAAGACCTTGTCCGCACCGCTCAGTGCCGCCTCGACCGCGGCGCCGTCTCCGAGATCTCCCTCGATGATCTCGACGCGGTCGCCGAACGCCGTCTGCGCCTTCGCACGGTCCCGCACGAGCACCCGCACGGACTCACCGCGGTCGAGGAGGGCGGGGACGACGGCCGATCCGATGGTGCCGTTGGCGCCGATGACGAGAATCATGGGTTGACCCTTCAGGTGGATGAATCAATGATTGGTACAGCCAATTGTTTGCCGGGACGCTACCCTGCTTTCGTGGACCCTGCAAGACCTGACGTCGAGTTCCTCCAGCCCCCGCAGGTGATGCTCTCAACGGCGACGTACCTGGTCGGTCGACTGTCGGTCGACGGGCGGCGCCGCGCTGTCGCCGCCGTCACGAAGGCCGGCCTGCGGCTGAACACCTACGCCGTCCTCGCCTGCCTGCACGAGTACGGCCTGTCCTCCCAGCGCGACCTGTCCCTGCGGCTGGGCCTGGACCCGAGCGATGTCGTCGCCGTGCTGGACGAGCTGGAGTCGCACGGATACGTGAGTCGTACCCGCTGCGCCGAGGACCGTCGCCGCCACAATGTGGCGATCACAGCGAAGGGGACGCGGGTACGCAAGGCGGCCGCTCAGGCGCTCGAGGAGGCGCAGGACGCATTCCTCGCAGCCCTCGATCCGGTCGAGCGCGAGCAGTTCACTGCGCTGCTGCGGCGCATGCTCGACCAGCAGTCCGGCTGCTCGTAGCCGATGTGCCGTCGCGGCGTGCTCGTAGTGCAGAGGTCAGGGGACAAGCCCCCGAGGCGGCCGCGGGGAATCTAGGGGAGTTCGCATTCCGCCTCGATGAGTTGCTGGCACAAGGCGCCAAGTTGAGTGCGCTGCGCGGGGGTCAAGGGTGACCAGAAGAGCTGGCCGACGAGATCGAGGTGCCGAGGCGCCGCTTCGTCGAGAAGTGCCAGCCCCTGTGGAGTGATGGTCACGGTCACTTCGGTCGCCGAATGTCGGTTGCGCGTGACCAGGTGGCGCGTCTCGAGCCGGCTCACCATGCGCGTGAGGGCGCTCGGGCTGCGGGAGACGGAGCGGGCCAGGTCGGCCATCCGCATGGTGCGATCGGGGGCGTTGAGCAGGCGGATGAGCGCGTCGAAGTCGGTGAAGCCGATCTGCACGTGCGTCTGCAGATCGGCATCGAGAACGGCAATCAACTCGACGGCGGCACGGCGGAAGGTCAACCAAGCGAAGCGGTCCGTATCGGGCAGCGCGTCCCATGTTCTCTGGGCGACCCCGGAACTCTTCACCTCGGCAGTATTGCATATGCAAGATGCTTCGACTATGTTGCACGTACAACATCCAAGTCGAGGAGGAAGCATGTCTGGAAAGCAGTTCTGGAAGCGGACGGGTCTGGTGATCGCGGTTGCCGCCGTGATCAACGTTGCCGTGTATCTCGTCGCGACCGCCATCGGGGTGGAGATCCTTGTGCCCCAGGGCGCAACGCCGACCCCGCTGAGCGTCGTGATGGTGGTCGCGTTCACGGTCGTCCCGCTCGTGCTGGCAGCGGTGCTCCTGCTGGTGCTGCGCCGGGTGGGGGTCTCGAACCCACGCGTCTTCGCCGGCGTCGTCGTGGTCGTGGCGCTGCTGTCGCTGCTGGCCCCACTGACCGCGGATCTGACCGCGTCCAACAAGGTGACGCTGGTCGCGATGCACCTCGTTGCCGGTCTGGCGGCTCTCGTCGGCCTGACGCCCCTGTACCGCGCTGCTCAGGTCGAGTCACCCACGCCGGCGGTGAGCAATGCCTGACGACCGACCGATCATTGCCGTCATCGGTGCCAGCGGATCGCAGGGCGGCAGCGTCGTGCGCGCACTGGTCGACGGTGGCGCCTTCCGTGTCCGTGCGCTGACCCGCCACCCCGATACCTACCGTGGACCTGCCGATGAGGTAGTCGAGGCGGACCTCAAGCGTCCCGAAACTCTGGAAGTCGCCTTTGCTGGCGCTCACGGCGTCTTCGCCGTGTCGAACTTCTGGGAGCCGGGCAGCGACGAGATCGCGCAGGGCCGCAACGCCGTCGAGGCGGCCAAGAAGGCTGGAGTCTCCCACTTCGTGTGGTCGACACTGCCCGACGTGGAGCGCATCAGCGGTGGCGAGTTCGAGGTGGCGCACTTCACGAGCAAGGCCAAGGTGGACGCCTTAGTACGTGATGCGGTGTTCGCGTCCCACACCTTCGTCGAAGCACCCTTCTACTTCGAGAACCTGGTCACGAATATGCCCCCCTCGCCACTGCCCGATGGAAGTCTGGGCTGGGCGCTGCCGCTGCGTGTTGACGCTCGGGTGGTGCACGCCCGATCGATCCAGGATCTGGGCGGGGTGGTTGCGGGTGCATTCGACCACCCGGAGCTCGTTGGAGACGGCGCCTACCTGTCTTCGGCCGCGGCGTTGATGAGCTTCGCGGACATGGTCGACACGCTGAACGCCCAAGGCCATTCCGTGACCGCGATCCAAGTGCCCGCCGAGGTCTTCGCCACGTTCTTCCCCGGCGCCGAGGAGATGGCACAAATGATGGGTTACTGGCAGCGCTACACCTACCTCGGCCCCGGGGGCGACGAGGCCATTGAGTTGGCGCGGCGAGTAGCCACCACGTCGTCCACGGATTTCGCGACTTGGGCTGCGCGGAACATGCCGGCCTGAACCTCCGTCAGCCTCGCAGCGTGTCGAGGATCGCTTCAACGGCGGCTGCCACCCCTGCCGCCACTGGGTCGGACAGCGTTCGCCCGTGTTCGAAGTCGACTGCCTCGATGCCGACGACCACGACCCGTTCCGGGAGGCGGTCGAGGGCTCGGGCCAGTTCGAGCGCCGATGCTAGGCCGAGTCCGTGCGTACCGGACGGTCCGGGATCCGTGCGCGCAGGCAGGGCAGCCTCGCCCCTGCCCACCTCGCGCAGGCTCACCGTCCCCGCCGCCGCCCCGGAGCGAACAGCGTCAGCAATGATGACGAGGTCGAAGCCCGCCATCAGATCCACGAGCGACGTCGGGTCCTCATGCTCGACCACCTGCACGTTTGTCGTGCCGAGTGCCGCCACGGCATCGTGGACCAGGCTCGCAACACGCGGTCCGGCCGCGTCGTCTCCGCGGTCCATTGATCCGAGCCCGACGACGAGCGTCCGTCGCGGGCCCGGAACGCGCGAGGGATCGTGCGTCACAGGTGTTCCACGTCCAGGTCAAGGAAGTGGGTGGCGCATGAGATGCATGGGTCGTAGGTGCGGATCGCGACCTCGCATTGGCGGGTCAGTTCATCGTGCGACAGGTGCAGGTTGGCCTGCACGAATGTTCGCAGGTCGCCTTCGATGGCCGACTGGTTCTGCGACGTTGGTGGGGTTATCTGCACGTCGAGGATCGTCCCCGCGTCGTCGATCCGGTAGCGGTGGTAAAGCAGGCCACGTGGGGCCTCGGTGGCGCCATGGCCCTCGCCGGCCCGGGCCGGAACCGGCACCGCTGCCATGGGCGCCCCGCGCCAGCCGTCGATCAGCCGGATCGCCTCGTCGAGGGCGTGAATCAGCTCGACGGTGCGGACGATGATCGAGCGGAACGGGTTGCGGCAGGTGGGCCCGAGGCCGCTGGCCTCTGCGGCCTCGCGGGCCAAAGGTGCCAGCGACGCGTAGTTGAGGGTGTACCGGGCCAGCGGCCCGACGACATACGGCTGGCCGTCGAAAGCAGAGTGAAGTGCGTTCGAGTGCGCGACGTGCTCCTCGACCACGTGCTCGCCGAAGGCACTGACCGGTGCCGTCAGACCTGCCGTGGTGACAAGCGTTCCGGACTCCATCGGGTAGCCGTGCTCCGAGGAGAGCGACAGATACAAGTAGGGCTGGTCGAAGTCGGGGAACTCGAAGCCGGAGACGATCGGCACGGCCGCGATGGCCTCCTCCCGGGCGGCAACCAGCTGCGGGCGCAGGCGGGCGAGTTCGACGTGGGTGGGCAGTCGGTAGAAGCCGCCTACGCGCACGTTCACTGGGTGCACCGCGCGCCCGCCCACCGCTGTCATCAGGTCGTTGCCCGCACGCTTGATACGCAGGGCCGATTCCACCAGTTCGCGATGGTCGCGGGCCATCTCGATGGCACCGTCGTAGCCGAGGAGGTCCGGGGCGTGGAGCATGAAGATGTGCAGCGCGTGGCTCTCGATCCACTCTCCGCAGTACAGCAGTCGGCGCAGCAGCCGGATCTCGTCGGGTACGGCTACCCCGCACGCGTCCTCGATGGCGAGGCAAGCGCTCATCTGGTAGGCCACTGGGCAGATGCCGCAGATGCGCGCCGTGATGTCCGGCGGCTCGGTGTAGGCCCGTCCGCGCAGGAATGCCTCGAAGAAGCGGGGCGGCTCGAAGATGCGCAGGTGAACGTCGCGGACCTCGCCGTCCTGGACGTGGACGTGCATGCCGCCCTCGCCCTCCACCCGGGCGAGCATTTCGACGGAGAGGACGTGGCTGCCGGATGTCATCTTGTGAGTCACGAGATCACCCCCTCGCGTGGCGCCACTGAGTGTTCGTGCGCCGTGCTCTCAACGCGGAACGGCTCGGCCGCAGCGTTGAAGGTCCGGAAGAAGCGCATCACGTCGGTCTCCGCCATTCCCTCAGACCGCAGTCGGGTGGCGAGCGAGGCGGTGTTCGGGGTGTCGTTCGGCCCGAAGCAGCCGTAGCAACCACGATTGAACTTCGGGCACAGCGCCCCGCACCCGGCCTGGGTGACCGGACCGAGGCAGGGCGATCCGCTCGCCAGGGCAACGCACGTGGTCCCGCTTCTCTTGCACTCGACGCAGACGCTGTAGGTCGGGATCCGCGGCTTACGGCCCTGCAAGGTGGCCGCCAGTACCTCGAGCAACTGGCGCTTGTCGATCGGGCAGCCGCGCAGCTGGAAGTCCACGGTGACGTGTGCCGAGATGGGCGTGGAACGGTCGAGGGTGGCCACGTATGCGGGGTGGGCGTACACGACGGACAGGAACTCCGACACGTCGGCGAAATTGCGCAGGGCCTGGATGCCGCCGGCAGTCGCACAGGCACCGATCGTGATCAGCATGCCGGAAGCGGCCCGGACCTCCTGGATCCGTTCGGCATCCGCCGGCGTCGTGATCGAGCCCTCGACGAGACTGATGTCGTACGGGCCGGCGACGACGGCTCGGGTGGCCTCGGGGAAGTAGGCGACGCTCACCCGCTCGGCCACTGCGAGCAGCTCGTCCTCGCAGTTGAGCAACGTCAACTGACAGCCATCACAGGAGGCGAACTTCCACACGGCCAACGTCGGTTTCTCCGCCATCACAGCTCCCGGACGTCCATCAGCGGGGCGAGTCTGTCGTAGGTCAGCACCGGCCCGTCCACGCACAGGAAGAGCTCGCGCAGTTGGCAGTGCCCGCACAAGCCGACGCCGCACTTCATGTTGCGCTCCATGGACAACCGGATGCGAGTGGCCGGCACGCCGCGAGTGATGAGGGCATCGGCCGCGTACCGCATCATCACTTCCGGACCGCAGACCAGGGCCAGACTGCGAAGCGGGTCGAAGCCCGCGCGGGCCACCAGCGCGGTGACCAGCCCCACTCGCCCGCTCCAGCTCGGCGGACCGTAGTCGACGGTCACCTCGACCACGATGTCGTACTGCTCCGCCCACCTCGTCATGTCGTCGGCGAACAGGATGTCGGCGGGCGAACGGGCACCGTAGAGCAGGACCACGCGGCCGTACTCGGAACGCTGGGAGATGACCTCCAGGATGGCCGGGCGCAAGGGCGCCAACCCGATCCCGCCCGTCACCATGACGACGTCCCCACCCTTGCCGTCGGTGACGTCCCAGCCGGTGCCGAAGGGGCCGCGGACGCCCACGGTGGCACCCGGTGAGGCCGTCACGAGTGCGTGCGTGACGGCGCCGACGTCGCGGATGGTGTGCAGCAGCGGACCCGAGCCAGTGGGATCGCCGCAGATGGAGATAGGCACCTCGCCGACGCCGAAAGCGTGCAGCATGGTGAACTGCCCGGCCCGGTATGCCAAGGGAATGCCGTCAAGCGGCTCCAGCGCGAGTGTCACCGTGTCGAGGGTGTCCAAGCGTGTCGCTACTACGGCGAACTCGCGAGGAATCATCGGGTCGACAAGAAGGTCAGACGCAGGAGCCAGCGCATTCACGCTCACATGGGGCTCCCATACAGGTCGAGCAGGCGCAGCCGGGCGTCCTGCAGACGGTCGTACATCACGCTCGCAACGCGCTGCATAAGGGCGTAGCCCATGGCCGGATCCTCATCCGCCTTGCCACGCAGGCACGCTCCGTCCAGTGCGACCGCACTGACAGGGGAGACTGCCCGCGCGCCGAACATCCACCGGTACGGCGGCACCAGCCAGGACCATCCCACGACCTCACCGTCGCCGAGGCTGGCGACGACGATCGTCCCGCGACGGGGGTCGTGGATGTCCAGGGCCACCCTGCCGTGACGGATGACGTAGAAGGTGTTCGCTGGCTCCCCGGGGCGGAACACGACCTCGCCTTCCTTGAAGTGCACGTTCTGGGCGCAGCCAACCACCAGGTCCATCACCGACCCGTCGAGTCCGGCGAGGAAGGGATGCTCGGGAAGGTACTCGGCCAGGGTGCGCATGTAGTCCTCCTATCGGTCCGTGTTGGGCAGGCTCGGGGTGCCCGGACCGGCCGGTGTGGCTTCCCGGTGTGCCGCGTCCTCGCGCAGTGCGGTCACCTCGGCAGTGATGTCGATCGAGGCGGGACACCACGTGATGCACCGTCCGCAGCCGACGCAGCCGGACATCCCGAACTGGTCGGGCCATGCGGCGAGTTTGTGCGTGAGCCACTGCCGGTAGCGCGCGCTCGTCGAGGTGCGGACGGCGCCGCCGTGTAGCCGCGAGTACTCCATCGAGAAGCAGGAGTCCCACACTCGATGGCGCTCGTCGACATCCCCGGACAGGTCGCTGACATCCTCCACGGACGTGCAGAAGCAGGTGGGGCAGACCATGGTGCAGTTGGTGCAGGCCAGGCAACGTTCGGCCACATCGCTCCAACGGGGGCTCTCGGCGCTGGCGTAGAGCAGGTCGCGCAGGTCGTCCGTGCGCATCTGCCGGCCCATCTGGGTGGTCGCCGAGGTCACCACGCCTTGCGCCGCTTCCTGGTCCGCCGCGGTTGCCTCGACGGTGGGCAACGACGCGAGGAGGTCAGCGCCAGCGGGCGAATGGGACTCGACGAGGAAGCGGTGCCCGTCGGCGTCGAGCAGTTCAGTGAGGATCAGGTCGGCGCCTTCGCCGGGCCTGGGGCCGGTGCCCATCGAGGCGCAGAAGCATGTACCCGCCGGGGTGGCGCACGTGACGGCGATCAGGAGGGAGCGAGCGCGTCGTGACGCGTAGTGGACGTCCATGGCGTTCCGGCTCAGGAGGACGGTGTCGTGGATGTTGATCGCGGCGAGGTCACATCCGCGAACGCCGAGAAGGGCCACGGGGGCAGGCTCTCCGGTCTCGCGGGTCACGTCGAATCCGGAGTCGGTACGCGTCCCCCTCCACAGCAGTTCGTCGGCCGGGAAGAGGAGGGGCTTGGCGGACTGCGCGGTGGCAGCGAACCCGAACAGCGACTCATCGCCGCGGGGCCGTGTCCGGTAGTGCCCGGCCGCCTGCTCGTCGCCGATGCCCCGAGGCAGGTCGTCGAGGGTCGAGATCTCGGCCAGCACCAAGGCGCCATCTCGAAGCGTCGGGCCGAGGACCTGGTAGCCGCGCGTGTGCAGTGCATCGAGGAGTGCCTGCAGGCCTGTGGAATCCAGTATCGCGCCACTTGCCATGAGCACCCCCGGCGTCATGTCGAGGCCGAACTCAGAGGCGAGAGTTGCGACCTTGTCTCTCATCTTGTCTCAATTTGATTGACGAGGGCGTACTGAGACTCGACCTTTCGTCATTCGCTTGGTTGCCTCCTTGCTGCCGGCCCCTCGCGGTTCATCTCTGTGTGGTCAGCAGGGCTTCTCGGCGCCGGGACGCGCGTAGAACCACCAGGAGATGACTCCGGCGATGAGGGCGAACACGACTCCCAGCCCGAAGAACAGTGTCGGGGAGATGTACGCGAGCATCACGCCGAAGATGAAGGGGCCGTAGGCGGCGATTGCTGAGGTCCAGCCGATCACTCCGCCTGCCTGACGGCGTTCGAAGATCATGGGCATCTGCTTGAACGTGCTGGCGTTTCCGACACCGGCGAAGAAGAAGATGGCGAGCATCCCGTAGAGGAACTGCGGGAACTGATCTGCTGACGTGGGGGACAGCTGGAAGAGCGTGTAGAGCGATGCCAGCGAGATTCCGACCGTGGCGAAGACTGTCATGCGCCCGCCGCCGACCCTGTCGGCGATGGGTCCGGAGATCACTCGCGCGACGGACCCGATGAGGGCTCCGAGGAAGGCGTACTTGACGGGGTCGATGCCGGCATCACCGAACACCTTCGTGCCGTAGAGGTTGTTGATGAGGAGCGCGAATCCCGCGGCGAGGCCGGAGAAGGTTCCGAAGGTGATGACGTAGAGGTAGGTCATGATCCAGGTGTGCTTGTTCTTGAAGATATCGAGTTGGTCCTTGAAGCCTCGAGCCTGCACGGGGACGCTGCGGAGAAGGAACCACGCGAGAATGACAGCCACGATCACGAATGGGACCCAGAGGTAGCCGGCGTTCTGGTACCAGACCTCCTTGGTGGCGCCGGTGTCCTTGTTCGTCATCATCTGCGATCCGCCGATGATCGCGATGCCGATGATCCATGGGGTCACGAACTGCACGAGGCTGACGCCGAAGTTGCCGATGCCGGCCTGCAGGCCCAGCGCGGTGCCCTGCTTGGAGCGCGGGAAGAAGTAGGAGGTGCTCGGCATGAAGCCGGAGAACGCGCCGCCGCCGATTCCCGCAAGTGCCCCGAGCAGCAGAAGCACGGAGTACGGGGTGGCCGGGTTCTGGACGGCAAGACCCCACCCGATAAGTGGGATGAGGAAGAGCGCCGTGGTGAGGGTAACCAGCTTGCGGGTGCCGACGATCGGGGGAAGGAACGTCCAGATCAGCCGCAGGGTGCCACCTGCCAGGCCGGGCATCGCGATCAGCCAGTAGAGCTGTCCCTGGCTCAGGTCGAAGCCGATGCTGTTGAGCTTCGGGGCGATGGCCGAGGCGAGGAACCACGTGATGAAGCCAAGGCTCAGTGCATAGGTGGTGACCCAAAGGGTCTTCCAGGCACGGCCCGAGTCCCAATCGGCAGACTCAGGATCCCACGCCGGCAGCCAGTCCGATCCCTTGCGCTGTGATGTCGTCGTGCTCATGAGCGGGCTCCTGTCTTGTCGAACTCGGACTCGTCGAGGAAGGGAGCTTCGTCAGCGAGAGGTGTGTGGTGGTCGTGCTCGAACTTGTTGGACAGTTCCGGGCTCGCCTTGTGAAGGAGCGAGACGACGGTGACGTGCATCCAGACCATGGCGATCAGGGTCACCATGAAGATCACGAAGAAGGTGGACTGCGGGAGCATCGTGAACGAGGTCGTGTAGGCGAAGAGCAGTGGCAGGAAGAACCCGCCCAGGGCACCCAGGGATCCCACGAGGCCCCCCACGGCTCCCACGTCGTTCGGGAAGTACTCGGGGATGTGCTTATAGACGGCGGCCTTGCCGATGCCCATCGCGCAGCCCATGAGGAAGACCAGCAACGTGAAGAGGATGGTGCCCACCTGCCAGGGGAGGATCTCGCTGGTGGTGCCGTTGGGATTCGACAGGACGATGTGGCCGTAGGGCATCATCAGGATTCCCGATGCCACGAGCATGATCGTGAAACAGATGTACATGACCTTGCGAGCGCCGATGCGGTCCGACATCCAGCCACCGACGGGGCGAAGAAGTGACGCGGGGAAGATGAAGATCGCGGTGAGTAGGGCCGCCTGTGAGAGCGGCATTCCGTAGACGTCGACGTAGTACTTCGGCAGCCATGCGGCCAGTGCGACGTAGGCACCGAAGACGACGACGTAGTAGAGGCTGAATCGCCAGACGCGGGTCTGCTTGAGCGGGGCCAGCATCGACTTCATCGAGCGGCCGCTGCCGGGCTTGATCTCACGGTGCGGGGTGAACGCCCACATTCCGATGGCCATCGCGATGAGCAGGACCATGTACAGGAAGGGCACGAACCGCCAACCCCCGGGCACAACTCCACCGAGGTAGCCGGCGGCGGGGACGGCGACGATGAGGGCCGGGCCGATGAATTTCGTGACGGACGCCCCCACGTTGCCGGCACCGAAGACGCCAAGCGCGAAGCCCTGCCGATTCTGCGGCCACCACGCGCTGACCCAGGCGATGCCCACGCTGAACGAGTTGCCGGCGAAGCCGACCAGGAACGCATAGAACAGCAAGGTCGTGAAGGAGGTCGCGGTCGAGACGAGGTAGGCGGGCACGGCCGTGATGGCCAGCATGGTCACGAAGACACGCTTGCCGCCGAACCGGTCCGCGGCGATACCGGCGGGCAGGCGCCAGATGGCTCCATTGAGCACGGCGACGGCGGTGAGCCAGGCCAGTTGTACGTCCGACAGGCCGAATTCCTTGCGGATCGGGATGCCCAGGACGCCGAACATCAGCCAGACGGCGAACATCAGCGTGAAGCCGAGGGTGGACCAGACGAGGACCGGGACGCGGCCCTTCTCGGGGGTTTCAGTCGTCACAAGACAGGATTAAACCACAGAGATTTATTAAACACGGTGTTAAAGTGAAAAAGTCTCGAGAGTGTGGTAGAAAATCCTCATGAACGACACCCGAGTCACCCAGGAGAGCCGAGGCCGCGTACTGGCGGCGGTGGAGGTTTCGGACAATCCCCTCACAGTCGAGGAGATCTCCGAGCGCACGGGGCTTCATGCCAACACCGTGCGCGGCCACCTCGACGTCCTGCTGGCATCGGGGGCCATCAACCGCGACGCAGCCGACGCCTCGGGTCGAGGCCGTCCGCGATGGCTATACCGGGCCTCGTCCCCGAAGGCGTCACCTTTCCAGGCCCTTGCGGAGGCCCTGAGCACCCAACTCAGCCACGTAGACGATCCCGCACTTTCGGAGCGGGCCGCCGAGCAGTGGGCCCGCGCCCTGCCGGCACTGCTGGAGGCGAACTCCCCCGATGAGGCCGTCTTCGAGACCACCGGCGCGCTCAACCGGCTTGGGTTCACTGCGGTCACCAATCCCGTGGGTGACGCGATCGCCGTGACGCAGTGCCCCTATGCCACGTTGGTCGATGACAACCCGGTGATCTGCGACATCCACACGGCGCTCATCGCGCGGCTGCTCAAGCAGACGGGACAGCCCGTCACCGTCGGGACCGTCGACGTGTGGGCGCGACCGGGCATCTGCATCGCCCACTTGAACCGACCTGATCTTGTGGCGGCCCGGACCATCACCGCCAACGGTCGCGGACGCGTCTCCTCGTCGAAGAGTGATCAGTGATGAGCACCGACACCTCGACCAGCAAGGCCACCGAGGAGTTCCTCGTCAAGGCAGGTCGCTTCTTCACTCCTGGCAAGGTGTCTGCCGACCTGCGCACCGTCACCAAGTCCGGTGGCCGTGAAGGCGACGTCTTCTACCGCGACCGCTGGAGCCACGACAAGGTGGTCCGCAGCACGCACGGCGTGAACTGCACGGGCTCCTGCTCGTGGAAGGTGTACGTCAAGGACGGCATCATCACGTGGGAGACGCAGCAGACCGACTACCCGTCCGTGGGCCCGGACAGCCCCGAGTACGAGCCCCGCGGTTGCCCCCGCGGTGCGGCCTTCTCCTGGTACACCTACTCGCCCACGCGGGTGCGCTACCCCTATGTGCGCGGCGTCCTGCTCGAGGCCTATCGCGCGGCACGCGTTACGCATGACGACCCGGTCGATGCGTGGGCTGCGGTAGTGAATGATCCGGCAACCAGGCGCAGCTACCAGCGAGCGCGCGGCAAGGGCGGGCTCGTCAGGGCGTCATGGGCTGAGGTCAACGAGATCATCGCGGCAGCTCACGTGCACACGATCAAGGCGCACGGCCCCGATCGGGTCTTCGGCTTTTCCCCCATCCCCGCGATGTCGATGGCCTCCCATGCGGCTGGTGCGCGGTTCATCTCGCTCATGGGCGGGTCGATGCTCTCGTTCTACGACTGGTACGCGGACCTTCCCGTCGCCTCGCCGCAGGTGTTCGGTGACCAGACCGACGTACCGGAGTCCGCCGACTGGTGGAACGCCGCCTACCTGATCATGTGGGGCTCGAATGTGCCCGTCACGCGCACCCCCGATGCGCACTTCATGGCGGAGGCGCGGTACCGCGGGCAGAAGGTCGTCACCGTCTCGCCGGACTACGCGGACAACACGAAGTTCGCCGACGAGTGGATGGCGCCACATCCAGGCACCGATGGCGCGCTCGCGATGGCAATGGGCCACGTGATCCTCAGGGAATTCTTCATCGAGCGGCAGGTGCCGCGCTTCGTCGACTACGTCAAGAAGTACAGCGACCTGCCGTTCCTCGTTACGCTGCGGGAGAAGGACGGCGCATGGGTGCCGGACAAGTTCGTGACCGCCGCCGATCTGGGTGATGAAGCTGAGGGCGCGGACTTCAAGACCGTATTCGTCAATGCCGCCACTGGCCTTCCGCATGTGCCCAACGGATCCCTCGGGTTCCGGTTCAACGAGTCCGGCATGGGCAAGTGGAACCTCGACCTCGAAGGGGTCGATCCTGCCCTGTCCCTGCACGGAGCCAGCGGCACCGAGAGTGTCGAGGTTCTGCTCCCACGCTTCGACGTCGGCCAGGCTGACAACGAGGGCGGCGGGGTACACCACCGCGGCGTCCCAGCAGCGCGACTGGCGACCGCAAGCGGCGAACGACTCGCGACGACGGTCTTCGACCTCCTCCTCGCTCAATACGGCGTCGGTCGCGATGGCCTGCCGGGGCAATGGCCCACCGGATACGACGATCCCGAGCCATACACGCCCGCATGGCAGGAGGAGATCACCGGCGTGCCGGCCGCCATGGCCGAGCGCATCGGCCGCGAATTCGCGCAGAACGCCGAGGACTCCGGCGGTCGATCGATGATCCTCATGGGCGCCGGCACGAACCACTGGTTCCACTCCGACACGATCTACCGCACCTTCCTCGCCCTGACGACGCTCTGCGGCACGCAGGGAATCAATGGCGGCGGCTGGGCGCACTACGTGGGCCAGGAGAAGTGCCGGCCCGTCACCGGCTGGGCGCAGCTGGCCTTCGGCCTCGACTGGTCGCGGCCACCGCGCCAGATGATCGGCACCGGCTTCTGGTACGTGCAGACGGACCAGTGGCGCTACGACCGCCTCGGCGCCGATCTGCTCGCCTCGCCGTTGGGTGAGGGTCGCTTCGTCGGTCAGTCGATGATTGACACCATCGCGCAGTCGGCGCGCTCGGGCTGGATGCCTTCGTATCCGCAGTTCGACCGCAACCCCCTCGACATCGCCGCCCAGGCCGAGGCCGCTGGGCAGGCGCCGGCCGACTATGTAACAGAGCAGCTGACAAGCGGCGAGATGAAGTTCGCCATCGAGGATCCCGACGCCGAGGCCAACTGGCCGCGCGTCCTGACGGTGTGGCGGGCAAACCTGCTCGGCTCATCAAGCAAGGGCAACGAGTACTTCCTCAAGCACCTGCTCGGCACGGACAACTCAGTACGCGCGACTGAGGCACCGGAGGACCAGCGACCGCGCGACGTGACCTGGCGCGACGAGGCGCCGGAAGGAAAGCTCGACCTACTGGTCAGCATCGACTTCCGCATGACGAGCACGGGTCTGTTCGGCGACATCCTCCTGCCCGCAGCCACGTGGTACGAGAAGCACGACCTCTCATCGACCGACATGCACCCGTTCATCCACGCCTTCACCCCGGCAATTGACCCGCCGTGGGAGACCAAGAGCGACTACGACATCTTCCAGGCCCTCGGACGGCGCGTCTCGGACCTCGCGCATGGTCACCTGGGCGTACGCAAGGACCTCGTTGCCGTCCCGCTCCTTCACGACACCGTTGACGAGATGGCGATGCCCGGGGGAGTGGTCCGGGACTGGAAGACCGGCGAGGTCGAGCTCATCCCAGGCAAGACCGCCCCGAAGTTCGTCGTCGTCGAGCGCGACTACACGGCGATCGGCGCCAAGATGTCGGCACTCGGCCCGCTGGCCGAGACCCTCGGCATGGTCACCAAGGGGGTGCCCTTCTCACCGACCGAGGAGATCGCACTGCTCGCGGGAAAGAACGGGGTCATCCCAGACGGACCTGCCGCGGGCAGGCCCTCTCTCGTCACGGCCGTGCATGCCTGCGAGACGATCCTCGCGCTGTCCGGAACAACGAACGGACGCCTTGCCGTGCAGGGCTTCAAGGCAATGGAGAAGCGCACCGGCCAACGGCTTGCCTTCCTCGCCGAGGAGGAGGAAGGCAAGCACATCACCTTCCCGGACACCCAGGCTCGACCCGTCCCCGTGATCACCAGCCCGGAATGGTCAGGCAGCGAGCACGGCGGCCGCCGCTACACCGCATTCGCGATCAACGTCGAGCAGCTCAAGCCGTGGCAGACGCTCACCGGCCGCATGCACTTCTTCCTCGACCACGACTGGATGAGCGAGCTCGGCGAAAACATGCCGATCTTCCGGCCGCCCCTGAACCTGCACCGTCTCGACGGTAACCAGCAACTCGGTGATGGCAAGGAGGTCACCGTCCGCTACCTCACGCCCCACTCAAAGTGGTCGATCCATTCCGAGTACCAGGACAACCTCTTCATGCTGTCGTTGTCGCGGGGCGGACCCGAGATCTGGATGAGTCCGCAGGACGCCGAGGCCATCGGCGTCAAGGACAACGAGTGGGTTGAGTCATACAACCGCAACGGCGTCGTGGCAGCGCGAGCGATCGTCTCGCACCGCATGCCGGCCGGCACGGTCTTCATGTACCACGCCAAGGACCGTACGGTCGACGTCCCGATCACCGAGACGTCTAAGAAGCGAGGAGGCATCCACAACTCGCTGACCCGCCTGCTCATCAAGCCCAGCCACATCGTCGGTGGCTACGCCCAGTTGTCCTTCGCGTTCAACTACCTGGGACCCACGGGCAACCAGCGGGACGAGATAACCGTCATCCGCCGCCGTTCGCAGGAGGTCGAGTACTGATGCGCGTCATGGCACAGATGGCAATGGTGATGAACCTCGACAAGTGCATCGGCTGTCACACCTGCTCGGTCACCTGCAAGCAGGCGTGGACGAATCGCTCAGGGGTCGAGTACGTGTGGTTCAACAACGTCGAGACCCGGCCCGGCCAGGGCTACCCGCGCACCTACCAGGACCAGGAGAAGTGGAAGGGCGGCTGGAAGGTCAAGCGCGGCAAGCTCAAGCTTCGATCCGGCGGGCGATTCAAGCGACTCGCGCAGATCTTCAGCAACCCCAACCTTCCGACGCTGGACGACTACTACGAGCCGTGGACGTATGAGTACGACATGCTCATCTCATCCCCCCTGGGGGAGAACACACCGGTGGCCCGGCCGAAGTCACTGATCACCGGCAAGAACATGAAGATCGAGTGGTCCGCCAACTGGGACGACGACCTCGCGGGCGGCCCTGAGCTCGCGCCCAAGGACCCGATCCTTGTCAAGATCCGCGACGAGGTTGGTGATCGCGTCAAGTTGGACTTCGAGAACGCCTTCATGTTCTACCTGCCCCGGATCTGCGAGCACTGCCTCAACCCGGCGTGCGTCGCAGCCTGCCCCTCGGGCGCGATGTACAAGAGATCCGAGGACGGGATCGTCCTTGTGGACCAGGACCAGTGCCGCGGTTGGCGGATGTGCGTCAGCGGCTGCCCCTATAAGAAGGTCTACTTCAATCACAAGACGGGCAAGGCCGAGAAGTGCACGATGTGCTACCCGCGCATCGAAGTGGGACTGCCCACGGTGTGCGCAGAAACCTGCGTCGGTCGCCTGCGCTACATCGGCCTGTTCCTCTACGACGCCGACGAGGTCACCGCCGCCGCATCGGTCGAGAATGAGCACGACCTGCTGCAGGCACAACTGGACCTGCTACTGGATCCAAACGATCCCGCAGTGCAGGAGGCCGCGCGCCGTGACGGCATTCCCGCTGACTGGCTCGACGCAGCGCAGCGCTCGCCCGTCTACAAGCTGGCCAAGGTCTACAACGTCGCCCTGCCGCTGCATCCGGAGTACCGAACCATGCCGATGGTTTGGTACATCCCCCCTTTGTCGCCAGTGGTGGATGCGCTGCGCGACACGGGCAACGACGCAGAGGACGTCGACAATCTGTTCGGCGCGCTCGACACGCTGCGTATCCCCATCGAGTACCTCGCTGAGCTGTTCACGGCGGGCGACCCCGCTCCGGTGCAGGCATCGCTGCGGAAGCTCGCCGCGATGCGGTCCTACATGCGCGACGTCAACCTCGGCCGTGAGCCACGACCGGAGATCCCCGAGGCCGTCGGCATGACCGAAGAGTCCGTCTACGAGATGTACCGACTCCTGGCTATCGCCAAGTACGAAGACCGTTACATCATCCCCAAGGCGCACGCCGAGACGGCGCGAGACCTCGAGGAACTGGCCTGTGCAGTCGACTACGACGGCGACCCCCATGACGCATCCGGCCCATTCGGCTACGCCTCTGGCCGCCCGGTGCCAGTTGCCGTCGAGACTTTCCACGCCTTGAAGGAGCGCCAGACGACCGAGGTGCTGATACCGCTTGACGCGGTGCGCATGAACCTGCGCAGTTGGGGCGGAGCGGGTGAGTCTGATGACCAGTGACCACCCGAAGGATCAGCAGATCGCTGTCGCCAGACTCGCGGCATCGTGGCTGCTCTGGTATCCGGACGACCTGCTGCTCTCCCGGCTCGACGACATCGCTGAAGTGGCCGGCGACTTGCCCGATCGATTGGCAGCGCCGCTGCGGACCTTCCTCGAATACCTCGAGAACACGCCTGTCAGGGAGGTGCAGGCCCACTACGTCGCCATGTTCGACATGAAGCGCAAGGCATGTCCCTATCTCACCTACTGGACCGACGGCGACACGCGTAACCGCGGCCGGGCGATCCTTCGGTTCAAGCAGGCCTACCTTGAGTCGGGGTTCGACGCCGGAGACGTCGAGCTCGCCGATCACCTCGCGATGGTGCTGGAGTTCGCGGCCGTAGGTGATCGCCTGACTGGCGACGCGTTGCTCGCCGAGCATTCGGTTCCCATCCATCTGCTCCGCGATGCGCTGGCCAAGCTTGGTTCTGACTACGTGCACGTCTTGGATGCCATTGTCGTCACGCTCCCCGCCATCACGCCCGACATCGAAGCCCGCATGGCCCAGCTGGCTGCCTCGGGACCTCCCGCTGAGACCGTGGGTCTCGAGCCGTTCGGAGTCAGCGTCACCATCGAATCGATTGGGGCCCGCCGATGACCGCCTCTGCGATCCTGCTGTGGGTCGCCCTCCCGTACATCACGATCGCCGTCTTCGTCACCGGGACCATCTGGCGCTATCGGTACGACAAGTTCGGCTGGACCACGAGGTCAAGCCAGCTGTATGAGCGGAACCTCATCCGGATCGCCAGCCCGATCTTCCACATCGGCATCCTCGCGGTTCTGATGGGCCACATCATGGGCCTGCTCATCCCGGAGGCCTGGACCCATGCCGCCGGACTCAGCGAAGACGCCTACCACCTGATGGCCGTTGGAATCGGTGCCGTCGCGGGGGTGTGCACGCTCGTCGGGGTGACGCTCCTCGTCTACCGACGCCGCACCACCGGTGCCGTGATGGCAGCCACCACCAAGAACGACAAGACGATGTACGTGTTCCTCATCGCGGCCATCTGTCTCGGCCTGCTCACTACGATCATCGGCTCCGGAGTCCTCGGCAACGGCTACAACTACCGCGAGACGGTCTCGCCCTGGTTCCGATCGATCTTCCTGCTCAATCCGCAGCCCGAGCTGATGGCGGAAGCCTTGCCGTCGTTCCAGATCCATGCCGTCGCCGGCATGCTGCTGTTCATCGTGTGGCCCTTCACGCGACTGGTGCATGCGTTCAGCGCACCCTTCGGCTACGTGTTCCGGCCGTACGTCGTGTACCGCGACAAGGGTCCGCACGATGCCGGCAACCACGCACCCAAGCGGGGTTGGGAGAAGGTCGGCTGATGACACTCGTCGAGCCGAGCTGGCACGAGGCGCGGAAGGCTGCGCAGGGATGCGTCGCGCCGTTGCCGATCGTGCGGGTCAGCCTCTTCGACGGGCACGGACGACTGAGTGCTTCGCCGGCAGGGTGTGGCCGACGCCACTCAACCCTTCCAGGCAGTGCTGATCGCCACGCGTGCCGCAGTGGTGTCGTGCCGCGGGCCGCGGTTTGGAACGTGGAGTTTCGCTGCGTGCGTAAGTCCCTCGGGGACTGAGGACGGGTTGTTGGACTCTAGACGGAAAGGCCCGGTAGGGCTACGAGTGGTTTAGCGGCTTCTGGCCCGCTGGTGGAGAAGCGTATGAGCGTGGAGCCATCCGAAGCCCCGGAGGTCACAATGACAATGCCTCTCGCCATAGCCCCAACTCGGTCGTATACGGGCGTGCGGTGGCGAGCCACCGCGGCCCTTGCCTGCCTCGTGGCTTTCCCCATCGCGGTGGCCCTTGTGCAGCTCGTCCAGCCCGACGACTATGCGCCGCTCTCGCACCCCATGAGTGAACTGGCCTTGGGCAACGCGGGTGTGGTGATGGGACTCGCGTTCTGCGCAATGGGTGCGGGCACCGTCCTGGTCGCCTCGGTTCTGCGCAGCACCGTCCAGCGGATGCGCGTCACACCAGTCCTCCTGCTGGTCGCAGGGGTCCTGGACCTCGTGGCGGGAGTGTTCCGAACCAACGCGTCCGGCACGCCCCCCACCGCCGTGAGCAACGTCCACGCACTGGCCGCCGTCTCCGTGTTCCTCCTGATGATGGCGGCGATGTTTGCGTCCTACCGGTCGATGCGCCGTGACCTGCACTGGTCGGGCTTCGCGCCGTGGTCACTGGCATGGGCGGCCCTGTCGGTACCGGCATTTCTCCTCATGCCCATCCTTGGAGAGAACCTGTACGGCCTGTCTCAGCGGATCTTCGTCGGACTCTTCCTCACCTGGCTGATCACGGTAGCCCTGATCGCTCGCCGCCACGGCAACGAGCTGTCGCCTCAGGAGACGGAACTCGGGGCACGCTAGGGCCCTGGGCACCCGCTATCCGACGGGGAGTTCCGGTGGTCGGTGCCGTGGGCCTCGTAGTTCACGACTGCCTACCCGATCAGATTGCCGGGACCGGTGTTTCACGATTCGCTTGTTGGGCTTCGTCCAAGAGGACCTGCTCCGCGCGCCGATAGATCGAGTCGGCCTGATCGGGCGTGTCGCCGACGGCGGTGAGTCCGACGCGTCCGAGCTCGGTGAGGCAACTGATCATGTGAAAAACGACACCGCACTGTCGCGACTGGTCGAAGTGGAGTCCGTGGCGCGCAACGATGTCGAACAGGTCGCTTTGAGTAAGTCCGCAGAGAGTCGGGGATTCGAGGTGGTCGGTTGCGACGAGGTGCTTTTCGCGCCCGTCGGGTGTAATGAACAGCCCTGTCATGGCGTCGTACCTCCCGTCAGTGAGGAATTGAAGAGTGAGGAAGGGATGCGTTGTCCCGCCTTTGCGCAAGTTGATTTCGATGGCATAGGTGTCCCACGTGCCGCCCCTGTTCTTGACGACGACGAAGTCGATGGCGAACCTTCCCAGGACGCCTTCGCGCGATAAGCGCTCGCCAATGAGCATCGCCTCCGCGCTGATCTCCCGGGCGTATGCGAAGTCGGCCGGAAAGCGGCATCCGAGGTAGCTCTGCCCGCTGGGACCGCCAAGGAGCTGGTCGTGCGTGGACAGGAGTTCAACCTTGCCACCCGGGATCACGCGCAATTGAACGCTTGGGCTGCGCAGTTCCTCCCCGTGGATGCGTTCCTCGACAATGCCGCCACGCTCGGCGAGCTTGGCCATGTACGCCTCGAAAGGCATGTCCGGTTGCTCGAACTCCATTCGCCCGATGCGGTCGCGAAGTGCGGGCCCTTCCTGCGAGGCGCCGACCGGCGGCAGCTCGTCAAGGTCGACCATCGCGTTGCCGGCGCCCGACACGCCCTCGTTGAGCTTCACGATCGCGCTCCTGACGGCCGGTCGCCTCTGGCGCAGGCGGACGATGGCGTCTTCGACGTCATCCTCGCTGTGGAGATCCTCATAGCCGATCGGATGCCTGACATTTTCGTCTGCGAAGAGTCGGCGGCACCCACTCTTCGTGCCGAATCCGAACAGCCGAGGGTCGGCCCCGTACATGGGAATGCCCAGCACGATGGCGAGGTCCCGCTCGAGTGTCGTCGTGTTGTAGGGGATCAGGTGTGATCGAGATGGATCGGGAATGAGGTCGGCGATGTGACGCAAGAGGTGGGGTCGCCGGAGCAGCTTCTCGCTCAGGGGCCGCGATGACGCGTCATTGACGGACACGAGCGACAGCCGAGCCCGCGCGTGGCTGGGAACGATGCCTGGCAGCAGCGCGAGGTAGTACTCAACTATCTCGGGTGACACCGGCAAGGAGGTGACGTAGACGACTCGCAGCCTGGGCTCGCGCAGGAGGAGAAGCAGGAACAGGAAGCGCTCCTCCATCGCCTGACTCAGCGAGCCGCTGGACTGTTGGACCCGATCGAGGGTGACCGACGGTATGACGACGACGGACTCTCCTTCCTCATTCAGGCGCATCGCGGCCCAAACGTGATCGAGGCGCTGCTGGAGTCGGTCGAACCGGTCGTACCTGTGCGCCTCGTCCAGTTGGGACAGGGTGACGCCGGTCCCGTCGAGCGAGGTCATGATGGCCCTCGCGCGGCGTCGAGTCCTAGCACGTTGTAGACCGTCACGGGGCGCGAGAAACCGCGCAGTGCCATGTCGCCCTTGGGCTCGCTGACAATGAAGCCGTCGGCGGCGTTGTGGACACGCTGGGTGACGAGAATCTGATCGGGCTCGGCGGCCGAGCACAGCCGTGACGCAAGGTTCATCACGCTGCCGATCGCGGTGTACTCGTAGCGTCCCTCGAAGCCGATCCGCCCGAGGGTCGCGAAGCCCTGGGCGACGCCCACCGCGAAGCCGAGATCGTGTCCGCGTTTGGACCATGACGTGGTGAGCTGCTGCACCCGATTGCGCATCGCGACCGCCATCCGAATCGCCCGAAGCGGTCCGTCGTCACACGGGATCGGATCATTGAAGAAGATGGTGAGCCCATCGCCGACAAACTGCTCAAGTGTTCCCTCGAAACGGTGGACGAGGTCTCCCAGCGCGGCGTGGAACTCACCTAGTACGGCCATGATCTCCTCCGGTTCGGAGGTCTCGGTGAACGCCGTGAATCGCCGCAGGTCGCAGAACACGACGACGATCTCCCTGCGGTGACTGCGAAGGAATGACTCGTCTCCGGAATCGACGACCAGGTCGACGATCTGGGGGGCCAGGAATCGTCGAAGCCGGTTCACGCGTTCCAGTTCCTTGACCTGCGCCTCGACTCGTTCCTTCAACTGGTTGTTCCATTCCTGGAGTTCCGCCGCCTGGCGCTCCACCGTGTCGTGGTAGCGCCTCAGGCGCACCAGCGACCTCACGCGCGCGAGCAGCTCGGACTGGTCGAACGGCTTCATGATGAAGTCGTCGGCCCCTGCCTCGATGGCGCGCACCTTCTCCTGATCGCCGCTGGCGGTGATCATCACGACCGGCAGGAAGGCCGTTCGAGGGTTCTCGCGTATGCGTCGACAAACCTCGTAGCCATCCATCCCAGGCATGAGGACATCAAGGAGCACGATGTCGGGCAGTTCTTCAGCGAGCGAGTCCAGGGCTTCCTGGCCGGACGAAGCACTCGTCATCGTGTATCCGCGTGGGCTCAGGACGGCGTCGAGCAGTCGCACATTCTGCGCAAGATCATCGATCACCAGCACGGTTGCCGGCTCGCTCATGACTGATTCCCTTCGGGAGGCAGGTAGTCGCGGATCTGCGCGGGGAGGGCACGAATGTTCAGCGGCTTGGTGATGTAGCCGTCGAAGCCCGCGCTAAGCACCCGCTCGCGGTCCTCGTCCATGGCATAAGCGGTGACCGCCACCACGGGGACGTGGGTCGTGCGAGGTGACGCGCGCAGTTCGCCGAGGGCTTGCGTGCCATCCATTCCAGGAAGCTGCAGGTCCATCAGCACGATCGCGGGGGGATCCTCGATGGCGAGGCGCACCCCGATCTCGGCCGTGTCGGCGGTGACGACGTTGAACCCGGCAAACTCAAGGACGTCGCGGATCAGTTTGAGATTCTTGTCGTTGTCCTCGACGACGAGGACCCTCAGTTCGCTCATGACCCCTCCGGCATCGACGCGGTCGAACGAGTGCCCGAATCGATGACGCCGACCCGGCCCAGCGCCTCCAGAACCTGCTCCCGGTTGACGGGCTTGATGAGGTACTCGTCGGCGCCAAGGGTCTTCGCACGCAATCTCTCGTCCAGCATCGTGATGACGACGACTGGGGTCAGGGACGTTGTCGGGTCGGCCTTCAACGTTGAAAGAACTTCCCACCCGTCCATGCCGGGCAGACGAATGTCCAGCACCACGGCCGCCGGTCGATGACTGCGCACGGCCGCCAGCCCCGCAATCCCTGTGGCGGTGGAGACAGTTCGAGCACCAGCGCCCTCGAGGTACAGCGACGTGAGTTCCCGTGATCGCCGGTCATCTTCGATGATCACGATCACGGGGCCTTCGCGGCTTGCGTCGTGGCTCGAGGAGTGACTGGGCGTATCCTTGAGCGGCAGGGTAAACGCGAAAGTACTACCTACCCCGACCTCGCTCTCCAGCCACAAGCGTCCGCTCAGCAGGTCCACGATGCGCCGGCACAAGGCCAGACCCAGGCCCGTTCCCTCCGTTTGGTCGTGCGGGCGCCCGGCCTGCTCGAAGGACTCGAACACCCTCTCGCGGTCCGCTGGGTCGATGCCAGGGCCGGTGTCGGATACGGAGATGGTCAACTCGCCGTCGCCTGCATGGGCGTGAAGCCTCACGTGGCCTGCCTCACCGGTGAACTTGACCGCGTTGGACAGCAGGTTGAGCAGGACTTGTTTGAGGCGCAGTTCGTCTGTCACGACCGTGTCGACTTCCGCGCCGACCTCCAGGTGCAGCGAAATCCCGTGTGCGCCTGCCCGTTCGCGCACCTGCGCTAAGCAGTACTCCAGCACCGGCAGCACATCCACGTCGGATCGGTCCAATTGCATGTGACCGGACTCCACCTTGGATAGGTCGAGGATGTCGTTGAGCAGTTCCAGTAGATGCCGGCCTGATCCGAGGATGTCTCGCAGATAGTCCTCCTGCTTGTCGTTCAGGTCCCCGAACATCCGCTCCAGGAGTACCTCTGAGAAGCCGATCACCGCATTCAGTGGCGTCCGCAACTCGTGCGACATGCTGGCGAGGAATTCCGACTTGTGCCGGCTGGCGATCTGCAACTCGGCGGACTTGCGCTCGAGCTCGTGGAACAGGCGCGCGTTGACGATGGCGAGGGCTGACTGGCTCGCGAATGTCTGCAGGAGGGCTGACGTGTCGGCGTCGAAGGTCCCCGTGGATCGCCGGCGGACCACTAGTGCGCCGACCATTTCCCCTTCGTGCTGCATGGGCACGGCCAGGACCGAGCGCCAGCCCTCGCCCTTGAGGACCGCCAGGTGAGGGTCAAGGTGTGCTGTCTCCAGGTCGGCGACCATCTGCGGTTGGCCCTCGAGGCATGCGAGACCCACCAGGGTTTCGTCCAGGGCGATGCGCGTGCTTCGGAGTGCCTCGAGCAGTTGACTGCTGCTGCCATAGGCGGCGCGGGTGCGGAAGACGCGGGAGGCGTGATCGAGCTCGAGGAGGGATCCGCCGTCTGTCTCCGTCAGTTGGACAGCGAGTTTCACGATCGTTGCCAGCACCTCGTCGAGGTCGAGGGTGGAACTGACGGCCTGCCCGACCGTGCGAAGCGCTTCGAGTTGGGCGACCTTCTCATCCATCTCGGCGGTGCGACCCTGGAGAGCCCGGACCAGGTCGACGTTGCGTAGTGCGATTGCTGCCTGTGCGGCGAAGCTGGTAGCGAGTTCGATGGCCCGATCGCTGAACGGGTCGACGTCGCTGCGCCACAAGTTCACCACGCCGACGACCTCATCGTCGATGACCATGGGCACCCCAAGGACAGTTCGGTAGCCACCCAGCTGCTGAATATCGGGGCGTCCATACTCCGGATCGGCGAGTACGTCCTCGATCTGTTGGGCAACGCGGTCGATTGCCACCCGGCCGATTGCGGTTGTCCGATCGACCATGATGGGGTGTCCTGCGATGTAGTCGCGGTACTCGTCTGATAGTCCCGTCGCACTCGCGACAAAGAAGGTTCCGTCATTGATGAGACAGATGACGGCCTGGTCGGCGCGACACAGTTTCAGCGTGCTCTCGACGATGGCGTCGAGGACACCTTCAAAGTCCGACGCGGACCGACCGATGGACTGCAAGATCCTCGCCGTGGCGTCGAGTTGGTCGCGAGCCTCAGCGAGTTCCCCAAGCAGACGATCGTTCTCGATCGCCTTACCCACGTCCGAAACCGACTCAGTCGCCATCGCAGCGTCCCAGTTCCCGGGTTGGGCCTCGCAGCACGCGTGCGCGCGCCGCTCGAGGGTGCCTCCCCCAGCTATCGGCGCCTTCGCGTCGAGTGTGCCCGTTAGCGGCTGATGCGTCAACGCCTCTTCTGCGGCATGCTGGAGCGATGCCTGCTGACCGAGCGCGCCCTCGCGGTCGCCGTCGAACGTCGAGGCTGGGGGAAGGCGCATGACGCGCCTCGCGGGGGTCGACGCGGCCGAGTTTGCGGCCTCTCCGTATCCCGGCCGGGTCCCGGCCTACTCCTTCGTCCACTCTGATGGTCGTGTGCTTCCCCTTGCCGGTCAGGGACCGCTGCGCTTGGTGAACGGGGAGCCGCTGACACACTGGCTGCGGGTCCGGACCGAGGAGCGCTATGGCGCGGTACTGGCATACGGAAGCAATCGTTGCCCTTCCCGGATCCAGGAGAAGTTCGGGCCAGTCGGACCGCCGACCATTGCCCTGTACGGGACCATGCGGGGCGCTCAGTCGGCTTGGTGCCGGGGCCGTTCGCCACGAAAGAATGTTCGTCCGTGGACCTTGGTGAAGTCCGGCCCCGAGCCGCATGCCTGCCACGTCCTCCTTGTCGCCGAGTCGAACATGGCCGTACTCGATCAAACTGAAGGTCGCGGAGGCCATGCCTATGAGTTGGTCACGCTGAGGCAGGTCACGGTGGACTGCGGACTGCCGTCGTCGTGGACGACCCCCATTACGTACTTGGGCCTCGGACGTCGCGGGGCCATGATTCGTGAGGGTCGGCCGCTCACCGTGGCCGACAGGTCCGTTGAACCAGCTGCTAGCGACACGGCCGAAACCGACCATTGGGACGACTCCTTTGCACCGAGTTACGACGCCATTCCCTTGGAGGCCACCATGCTTGATGCCGTTGACCGTCAGGAGGCTCGCACGCCGACAATCCTGCTCGACGAGTAGTCGCAACGAACGGATACGGCGGCGGGCGGATGAGGTCGTACGCTGCGTGGAAGCATGTGAGTCACCGGCTTCGCGGATTGTCACGGGGGTCCGTCTGTGGTCGGTGCTGGGTATCGGCGTCGTCATCTCGAACCAGGTAGTTCGTGGGCGATTCGTCTTCCCAGACTTCCTCGGCCAGTTGGTCGGGGGTCATGGGTGCGTTGGTCTTCTTGGACATGAGGTTCACCTCGCACGAAGATCCGTCAACAATGGGTATTGATGCGCCAGTCCGTGATCGCCGCGCCCCGAGGGGATAGACGCCAGACGTCGCTCACGATGGTGCAGAGTTCGTTCGACGTCGCACGGCATGGCGCTGTGAAGTGCAGTCATAACATCGGCCACGGCAACGGGCGACGGCGGGGACTGAGGTACTCGCGCTTGCCACAGCGCCTGCACCTTGAGACCAGTTCTCCAGAGGCGTTCGACTTCGTGTCCCAGTCGTGAAGTCGAAGGTGGCAGCCTGCGACGAGCGACGGGTTGCGTGGATTCTTCATGAGTTCACCTCTCGCCACTTCGGTTAGCACCCTGGCGTTGATGGCGTACTGCTCGCAAGGGTTGTTTCCCGATTCCATCGTCGTTCCGCCTGTCGAGATTCGCTGTCGCACGCACGACAAGTCGACGCAAGGCGAAGACCGACGCAACGGTCAATGCCAACTGCGGGCCCAGCACGTCGAGCGACGATTCTCGAATGGGACGTCACTGACGCACCGCGATGAGCTTTGCGTCTTCTATCCAGAACCTGAATAGGAATGACCCAACTCCAGCGACCAGGACTAGTGATGCGTGCGATCAGTCAGATCGGCACGTGAGGCAATGGTCAGGTGGATGATTCGGGGTCGCGTCCCTCGGCACTGCCGCCCTCTCCGAGGGCCTCGACTTCGGGAACGAGGTCGTAGTACTTGCGGTAGCTGCTTGAGATGGCGACGCCGGCGGCGGCGAGGGGGATGCCGATGAGCGCCCCGACCGGTCCCCAGATTGCGGCTCCGACGAACACCGCTGCCAGCGCGATGGCAGGGTTGACATCCATCGTCTTCGTGCTGACGCGTGGAGTGAATATGTAGCTCTCGATCTGCTGGTAGATGGCGGCGAAGACGATGATGGCGACGGCCTTCCACGGTGATGCGAAGACGGTGGCCAGCACGGGCAGAATGATGCCGAGGTATGTGCCGATCAGCGGGATGAACTGGGCGGTTATGCCGACGAAAAGGGCAAAGGGCAGCCAGTAGGGGACGCCGATGGCGAAGAAGAAGATGCCGTGGAAGACCGCGGACAACGCGGCGAGGATGATCTTCGAAACGACGTAGCCGCCGGTCTTGGCGATGGTGATCTCGGAGACGTTGATGAAGACGCGCTGGGCGCGGGGTGGCATCGCCGACGCGATCGTCTGGAAGAAGCGCGGACCGTCGGCGGCGAAGTAGGCCGCGAACACGAGGATCGTGACCAGGTCGAACAGCACCGACGACAAGGATCCGACGACGCCCAGGACGCCGCCGGACAGCGACCCGGCCCATGAGCTGATGTTGGAGGGGTCCAGCTGCAGCGACGAGGTGATGGACGTCTGGTCCAAGGTGGTGTGGAATGTGGAGTTGACCCAGTCGATCACGGTGGTTGTCAACGCCGGGACACCGCTGACGAACTGCGCGATCTGGGTGAAGAAGAGCTGACCGAAGACGACCGCGAGGACGACGACCACCAGGAGTGCGCCGCCGCCCATGATCGCCGCGGCGGTGCCGCGAGATCGCCCGCGGGCGATGAGAGCGCGGATGCCCGGTTCAAGGGCGATCGCGATGAGCCATGCCATCAGGACCAGGAACAGGAAGTGCCCGGTGACGGAGAACAGCCACAGGGCCAGCAGGAACACGGCGACCAGGAACAACAGCAGGGTTCCGGCTCGACGCACGGAGCGAAGGTCGAACCGGATCGTCACCTCACGGCTCCCGGACCCGTCGGTGACCGTGTCAGTGAAAGGACCTTCTGTGTCTTCGGCTGGCACGGACATGTCGTGTCCTTAGGTAGTCGAGTCGACTCGGAGTCGACAGAATCGGCGCAAGGTACTGATCGAACCATGGCCCGGCTCGTTCAGCGAGAGGGCAAACATGCAAGCGATCCGTTCGAGGCCTGCCGGCCGCGCTGTCCGCGGCATTCCATTGAACGGCAACGATAGGTACTCTCAGGTCGCAAGGCTGGCGCGGCGATGTCGAGGTTTCGGCCCGATGTTCGCGCGGCCGGTCCATAGTGGGCGGACAGACAGGGCCGTGATGCGTGATCGTGTCTTCCGTTGAGGAGATGGTGATGGTCGATCCGAAGGTGCTCCTACGGGTGGGGTTGTTGGTGGCCGCTGCTGCAGCGCTGGCATTCGCGGCAGTCTCGGTCCGGGAGAAGCACGAGGTCGCGGTATCGACGGTCGACGACATTGAGGCGCAACTGGCTGCCCTGGATCCGGCCACTCGGGCTGCGGTCATCGCTCGCTTGTCGAGGCACGCCGCCAAGGCCGTCCATGACAAGCGGGTCAGCGCTTAATGTCCGGCGCGGTCCAGGAGCCTGACGAGGTGGCGCCTTCGGGTGCCCCCACGACGGCCAGTGATGCCGTGGCGCAGGCGATGACCGCTTCGGGTGGCGCCCCGAAGTCGGCGCCCGCAGCCGTTGCCGGCACGCACCTGAGTGTCGGCCAGCGCCAGGATCGAGGGCGATCGGCTCGGGCCGAGGTGCCTCGCAGCCGGCTCGCCGTGTGGTCACCGGCATCTGACCGGGCGGATCCCGTCGCCTTGCTCGCTGGCCAGGATTCCTCCCGCGTGCAGGAACTGGTGCCCGTGCGGCATGCCCGAATGGCGGTAAGTGCGTTCACGTTCTACCGCGGCAGCGCTCTGGTGATGGCGAGCGACCTTGCCGCATCGCCTCGGACGTCCTTGACGGCGCAGTTGTGCGGGGATGCGCACCTTTCGAACTTCGGCCTCTTCGGCGCGCCCGATCGCTCCGTGGTCTTCGACGTCAACGACTTCGACGAGACCCACCCAGGCCCGTTCGAGTGGGACATCAAACGATTGGCGACCTCCTTCGTCTTGGCCGCGCGCGACAACGGTGTGCAGGAGAAGCATGGATTGGCAGCGGCCGGAGCGGCGGCCGCTGCGTACCGGGAGTCGATGGCGAGCTTCGCGCGGAAGACCGAACTGGGCCTGTGGTACGACCGGGTGGATCAGGGTGGTTTGGAGAGGGCCGTCGATGAGATCCTCACCGGAAAGCAGCGCAAAGCCCTATCGAAGCAGGAAGCCAAGGCCCGACGCGAGGTAGAACGCGCCGTGGCGAAGGCTCGGTCCCGCGACGCGTGGTCGGTCATTGCGAAGATCACGGAAGTCATCGATGGGCGACGGCGCTTCATTCACCAGCCGCCATTGCTAGACCGGCTCGAAGCGAACGCGGACGTCTACGCGATGGTCAACGGCCTCTACGGCGAGTACATCGCGACCCTGCAAGATGATCGGCAGCAGTTGTTGGGTCGATACGAGATCATCGACATCGCCCACAAGGTTGTCGGAGTCGGGAGCGTCGGACTGCTGGCATTCGCGCTGCTCATGCAAGGCCGGGACGACGATGACGTCATGGTGCTGCAGGTCAAGCAGGCGCAAGCCTCCGTACTGGAGGCATTCACCGGGACGTCGCCATTTGCGCAGCATGGTCACCGGGTTGTGTCCGGCCAACGACTGATGCAGGCAGCGAGTGATTCCTTCTTGGGTTGGGTCGAAGGCCGCTCCGGTCGCAGTTACTACGTACGGCAACTGCGTGACATGAAGTGGTCACCGGACCCGGCCACTTTGAACCAATCGGCATTGCCGCGGTACGCCGCACTCTGCGGATATGCGCTGGCCCGCGCGCACGCCCGTTCCGGCGACGCCGTCGCTATCGCCGCCTATCTCGGCAGCGGGGAGAGCTTCGACCGTTCCGTCACGGACTTCGCCGGTGCATACGCCGACCAAGTGCAGCGTGATTTCGAGACGTTCGTCGCGGCCATCGCGGACGGTAGCATCGAAGCGATCGAGGAGGCAGCCGGTGGTGAGGGCCTTCGTGCCGCCCAACACGCGGCCGCGTCGCCGCCGAGCCGCCAGGTGCGCAAGCCTCGGGCTCCAAAGAAACCCTGACCGGCCCTGTCGTCAGCTATGAGTCCACGAACGTAGGCGGAAGTGGGCACCTTCCTTCTGACGTGAAGATCAGAGTGATGGCCTGGCGTGCGGCTCAGCTATCGCCCGGCTCGACCCGCCGCAGGGCGTAAGGAGTCGAGGGCTAGCTGGACGCCTTCGACGACGTCGGTCGACCCCGAGCGCCCAAGCACGAGCAAGCCCTCAAGTACGAGCATCAGGTGCATGGCCTGGGTCGCGGCGCTCACGTCCGTGCGGATCTGCCCCGTCGTCTGGCCGCGCTCGATCGTGGTCTGGAAGCCCGCGCGGATACGGTCCATCCCGTCGCGCACAGCCGCGCGAATCGACGGGTCCTGGAAGACGGTCTGGTTGGCCGTCACCGTCAGGAGGCACCCGCGCGTCGTCTCTTCCCCGGGGTGGGGTTCCAGGGTCGTCACGAAGAACGAGCGCAGACCCTCGAGCGGGTCCTCGGAACTCTCGAGGTAGCGACGGATGCGGCTGTCGACGACGCGACCCATGTAGCGCTCCACGCAGCTCTCGATGAGGGCGTTCTTGCTCGGGTAGCGACGGTAGATCGCCGGCGCCTTCAGGCCGAGGGCCACTTCCAGGTCGCGGATCGTCACGGCATCAGCACCGTCGCGCCAGAACAGCGCGGTCGCGCGATCCAGCAACGCAGTGTCATCGATCTTCTGTGGTCGCCCCATGGTTGACTAATATAGCACTTGCTAACATACTTTGCTGCATCGCCCGCTTACGCAGGAGGACGCCGTGCTGCAACCCATCTCCCCCTCCACGACACAGTCGTTCGGGGAACCCGTCTACCCGTGGCCTTCTCTTGACGAGCCGGACGCGGCGAAGCCGTACCGTACTGAGCTGACGCCGCTCAGCTTCCTGCGACGCAGCGCCCTGGTGTTCCCGGACAAGGTGGCCATCGTTCACGGCGAGCGCCGTACGACGTACCGGGATTTCGAGCAACGGGTCAACCGGCTCGCGTCGGCCCTGCTCAACGCGGGAATCGAGCCGGGCGACCGTGTCGCCTTCCTCGCCCCGAACATCCCCGCGCTGCTCGAGGCGCACTACGGAGTGCCGGCGTCCGGAGCCGTCCTCGTGGCGATCAACACCCGACTGGCGAGCTCTGAGGTCGCCGACATCCTGGAGCACTGCGGCGCGCGGATGGTGTTCTGCGACTTCGAGCTCGTCGATCTCGTCGACGGCCTCGATCTCGAGGTCGTGCGAATCGACGACTCCGGGCAGACCGACGACCCGTACGAGCAGTTCCTCGCTGGCGGCTCTCCCGATCCTGTGGACTTCGTCGTCAACGACGAGGAGGACGTCATCTCGATCAACTACACGTCCGGCACGACGGGACGGCCGAAGGGCGTTCTGTACACGCACCGCGGTACGTACCTGAATTCACTGGTCGAGGCACTGCAGGCGAACCTTCGCCCGGAATCGGTGTTCTTGTGGATCGTCCCGATGTTCCATTGCAACGGCTGGTGCTTCCCCTGGGCCGTCACCGCGATGGGTGGTCGGCACATCTGCCAACGCAAGGTCGACGCGCAGGCGATCTGGGATTTGATCGACAGCGAGACGGTCACGCATGCCAACGGAGCGCCGACGGTCTGGCTTGGAGCCACGTCGCATCCGGCGGCGCACCGCCTGGAACGGGAGATCAGCGTCATCACCGGTGGAGCGCCGCCGTCTCCCACCCTGCTTGCGCGGATGATCGCGCTGAACCTCCGGCCCGTGCACGTCTACGGGCTGACAGAGACGTATGCCCCGTACACGATCTGCGAACCGCAGGCGTCGTGGCAGGAGCTCTCACCCGAGGACCGAGCGAAGAAGCAGGGGCGCCAGGGCGTGGCCAACGTCATCTCGGACCCGATCCGCGTGGTTGATGACGCCATGCGCGACGTTCCGGCAGACGGCGAGACGATGGGCGAGGTCGTCATGCGCGGCAACAACGTGATGAAGGGGTACTTCGACGACCCGGCCGCGACCGCCACCGCGTTCGCCGGCGGATGGTTCCACTCCGGCGACATCGCGGTGATGCACCCCGACGGCTACATCGAACTGCGCGACCGCAAGAAGGACATCGTCATCTCTGGCGGGGAGAACATCTCGACGATCGAGGTGGAGCACGCGATCTCCGCCTACCCCGGCGTCCTGGAGTGCGCGGTCGTCGCGATCCCCGACGAGAAGTGGGGCGAGCGCCCGAAGGCATTCGTCACCCTTGTGCCCGATGCCCACGCCACCGAGCGCGAGATCATCGACTTCTGCCGCGAGAGGCTGGCTCGCTTCAAGGCGCCGGTGGCCGTGGACTTCGGGCCGCTGCCGAAGACGTCGACGGGCAAAGTGCAGAAGAACGTTCTCCGCGCCCGCGAATGGGCTGGGCGGTCGATCGGCATCAACTGAACTTCGTGGCGGCTCGGTGTCGATCACGCCACGAACTTGGGTACCGTGATTTGGTGAATTCACCACTGGATGAGTCCGGCACCACCTTCGCCTCGTTGGGCCTGCGCCCGGAGCTGCTGAGTGCGTTGTCTGCGCTCGGCTACGAGGAGCCGACGCCCATTCAGTCGGCGACCATCCCGCTACTCATCGGCGGCCGTGACCTTCTGGGCCAGGCGGCTACGGGAACGGGCAAGACCGCGGCATTCGCGCTGCCGATCCTTGAGAACCTTGACGGGAAGGATCGTGGCAAGGCACCGACCTCCTTGATCCTCGTGCCAACCCGTGAGCTCGCCCTTCAGGTGTCGCAGGCTTTTCATGGGTACGGCCGCGAACTCGGCGCGCGCACTGTCGCGATCTACGGTGGCGCCCCTGCACGTCATCAGGTCGATGCCCTGCGTCGCGGCGTGGACGTAGTGGTAGCGACACCCGGACGAGCACTGGACCTCTGCGCAAGGAAGTCTCTCGTCCTCGACGAGATCCAGACTCTCGTGCTCGACGAGGCCGACGAGATGCTCGAGATGGGCTTCATCGAGGACATCGAGTCGATCATCGCGATGACACCCGAGAGCCGGCAGACGATCCTGTTCTCCGCCACCATGCCTAAACGCATCGACAAGTTGGCGGCGAGACACTTGCGTGATCCGCAGCGGATTTCGATCAAGTCGCAGGAGACCGCGCAGGACGAAGTCCCCCGCGTGCGGCAGGTTGCCTACATCGTCACGCGGCCGAACAAGGCCGCCGCCCTCGGCCGCATACTCGACGCTGAAGATCCCACTGCCGCCATCGTGTTCTGTCGCACGCGTGGCGGCGTTGACGATCTCACCGACATTCTTACTGCGCGCGGATATCAGGCCGAGGCGTTGCACGGTGGCCTCACTCAGGACCAGCGCACCAGAGTGCTCGGACGACTGCGTTCGGGTGCGAGTGAGTTGCTCGTCGCAACCGACGTCGCCGCGCGCGGCCTCGACATCGACCTGCTGTCCCACGTCGTCAACTACGACCTGCCGATGAGTCCGGAGTCCTACATCCATCGCATTGGTCGAGTCGGGCGCGCGGGACGTGAAGGCGTCGCGTTGAGTCTCGTCGAACCGCGCGAACGTCGCCTGCTGATGTCCATCGAGAAGCTCTTGGGTGGTCGGGTCGTCGTCGAGAAGGTGCCGACCGTCACCGACGTTCGACAGATGCGGCAGCAGCGCACGCGCGATGCGATCGAGACGTTGATCGACGATCCGGAAGCGCAGTCCCGACTCGATACCCACCGCGAAGCCCTCGACGACCTGTTGCTGGGTCGTGAGGCCAGCGACGTCGCCCTGGCGGCGTTCACCCTGGCGCACGAGGCGATCCAGGGGATGGCGGCCGAAGAGTCGGACCACGATCTCACCGCGACGCTCGCGCCAGAGTCTCTCTCGGCCGACTCGCGCTCGACCGATTCACGCGCACCGAGGAAGCGGAGGGAGGCACCGGAGGGCCCGATGACTCGACTGTTCGTCTCCTTGGGTCGCAAGGCCGGCGTTACCCCCGGCGACCTCGTCGGCGCCATCACGGGCGAGGCCGGGCTGAAGGGCAAGGACATCGGAGCCATCAGCATCCACGAGATGTTCTCCGTGGTGGAGGTTCCCTCGCCCAAGGCGAACAAGGTCATCAAGAGCCTTCAGCAGGCGAAGATCAGAGGGCGAAAGGTGACGGTCCGCCTCGATCGCGACTGACCCGCCGTCAGGTGTCGCCGATGGGCGCGGCAACGGTGTCCAGGGCGGTCTGGGCGTGCGTTCGGTCAGCGGCTGAACGTGATGTGGGTGGCGCCGCTCGGCGCTGCAACGGACGTGACTCGAGCCCCGATCTCGAGCCCACGAAGGTCGTCCCAGAGTCGTATCCCGCTCCCGAGAATGATCGGGGTGATCGCGACGTGGAGGTCGTCCACGAGCCCTGCTTGGAGAAATTCCCGGACCGTTGACGGGCCACCACCGATGCGGACGTCCTGATCGCCGGCGACGGCAACGGCCCGGGCGAGCACCTCGGGCGGTGCAGCAGACAGGAAGTGGAACGTGGTGCCGCCCTGCATCGGGATCGCCTCGCGTCGCGTGTGGGTGAGGACGAACACGGGGCACCCGAACGGTGGCTCGTCACCCCACCAGCCCTTCCAGTTTGGGTCATCGGGGAAGGAATGAAGCCCGAACATCCCGGCGCCCATGATCTCGGCGCCGATTCCCTCGAAGTATCGAGCCGCGAACTCGTCGTCGACGCCTGTGGTCCCTTCGCCGGAAGTATCGCCCAGGACGCGTGCTCGGAACGTGCGGGTCGCTGCATAGTCGCGTGTGAGTCGCGACCAGTCTTCGCCGAACGGGTTCTCGGGTGTCTGGTCGGTCGTGGTGGCGAACCCGTCGAGGGAGACCATGAGGTCGACTCGCACTCGCGTCATGGTTGCTCCTTCATGTGGCGGTGACGGACCCGCTTGGTGTGAGGTCGGCGTCGACCGTGAAACGTCGGGGTGGGATCACCAAGGAACGTACTCAAGCCGTCCGACAGGGACAAGGCCAGAGTCCGCGCACTCATCCGTACGCGACGGCGGCCGGAATGTTCGGTGTGTAGGGTGCCCGCCATGGTCGCTCCGCGATGTCCCCACGGCGGCATGGTCGCCTGCCTCTGCGACGAGCGGCAGTACCCCGCAAGCACCGTTGGCTGGGGGGTGATGACGTGACGGATGTGGCTGGCGGCGCCAGTCGGGTTCAGGACCTGATCAACCGGGTGCATGCCGATTGCGCTGAGCCGACCGTGGGCGTCGTCTCGACGGTCTACCCGGCACTCAGCGAGGTCGATCCTCACCTCTTCGGCATTGCCGTCGCGGACGTCGAAGGTCAAATTAGCGAAGTGGGGGACTCGCGCCACCCGTTCACAATCATGAGTTGCGCCAAGCCCTTCGTGTTCGCCCTGGTCTGCCAGGCCCGGGGGCTCGAGGCGGTGCGACGCCGGATCGGCGTCAACGCCACGGGCCTGCCGTTCAACTCGCTGGCTGCCGTCGAGCGCGACCCGGAGTCGCGGACGAATCCGATGGTCAATGCGGGCGCGCTCATGAGCACGGGCCTCCTGCCCGGGGGCAGCACCGACGAGCAGTGGGATGTCGTGGCGACGGGCCTCTCTGACTTTGCCGGTCGGTTGCTCTCAGTCCATGGGGCGACCTACGCCTCGGCGTCCCTGACGAACTCCCGCAACCGCGCCTTGGCGCTTCTCCTTGCGGACCGTAAGGCGCTTGATGGAGATCCCGAAGAGGTCACTGACCTCTATACGCGGACCAGCTGCCTTGAAGTGACGGCCGCGGACCTGGCGCTGATGGGGGCGACGTTGGCTGACGGGGGAGTGAATCCCGTGACCGGCGAGCGAGTGGTGGACTCGGACGTCGCCCGAGCGACGATCGCAGTGATGGCGGTGGCCGGTCTCTACGAGACCTCGGGCGATTGGCTGTTGGACGTCGGGTTGCCCGGCAAGAGCGGCATCGGTGGCGGCATCGTGACCGTATCGCCCGGGAGGGGGAGCCTTGGCACGTTCGCTCCGCCCCTTGATGCGGCGGGCAACAGCGTCAAGGGGCAGCGGGTCGCCCGCCAGCTAGCAGGAGAACTCGGCCTCGACATCTTCGGACCTGCGCCGTCAGCCAACTGACCTCGGCGATGGAACCTGGCAAGTATCCGAATCGCACGGCCGGATGCCCGCACCGGTGCGCAATGATCTGGTCATGAGCAACCGCATTCCGGGTACCCCACCACCGGGAGACGAGTCGTGGATGGCGCTGGAAGCCGCCCTCCCGCCGGCGGCTCCGGACGGGCAGCAGGAACTGCTGCTGGAGCAAGAAGTTGACGCGGTCTTCCAGTGGTACAACAGGCAGGCAACGCGGGCGCGAAAGGCCTATCAGGTGTTGAGGGTCCTCGTTCTCGTGACAGGTGCCACGGTGACGGTCCTCGCGGCGTCAGCAGCCTCGCCCATCCTTACGGCGTCACTGGCCGCTGCCGTTGTCGTTCTCGAGGGTCTGCAGCAGGTGTTTCAGTTTCAGAAGAACTGGATCTCCTACCGGTCTTCTGCTGAGGGGCTCCGCTTTCACTGGTTCTTGTACGCCGCGAGGCGGGCTCCCTACGACGACGACAGAACGCGCGCCGATCGTCTCGCTCAAGTCATGCGCGAGGTGACCACGAAGGAGAACGCGGGGTGGGGAGGAACCATGCTCGGGAACGACAGTGGTCCGGCGTAGTGCGAAGCCCTGAGTGGTCGCGAAGGACCTGAATTCGGCCTTGTCGAGCCGGACCCCGAGCGGCATGCTTATGGCTTCCAGCTCCCGCTGGGTCTGCCCTGAGAGGACTGCGACATGGAGAAATACCTCGTTCTGTATCGCTCGAAGATGACCATGGGGGAGCAGATGGCCGGCTCCACCCCGGAGGATATGAAGGCAGGCATGGACGCCTGGATGGCGTGGGGTGCCGGCGCAGGCGACGCACTCGTCGACTGGGGCGTCCCCACCATGCCGACCTCGCAGGACGACCCGGGACCTGCTGGATGGATCGGCGGGTATTCGATCCTGCAAGCCGACGACCTGGCGTCAGTTCAAGCGATCCTCGCCGACCACCCGCACAACCAGATGGGGACCATAGAGATCCTGCAGATGCTGGAGATGCCGGGCGCATAACCGTTGCGCGGTCAGGCCCGTCGCTCAACTGGTCGACAGCAGGCGCTCAATTCTGCGGTCGGGGATCAGCCACATCGCGGCGACCACCACGTAGAGGGCGAGGGAGATGTAGGGATTGACGAATGCCATCAGGATCGCCACTACGTAGATAACCGGTGAGGACTTCCCCTTCAGGTCACGACCCAGGGCGGTGGCCAGTGCCGAGTTGGGCCCTTCTGACCTCAGGATCACGGACTGGAGGATGTAGTAGGCGACGCCTGCGAGCAGCAGCACGATGCCGTACGCGATGGTCGGGACGGTTGCAGCGTGGTTCTCGCCCATCCACCCGGTGGCAAACGGAAACAGCGACAGCCAGAAGAGCAGGTTGAGGTTCGCCCACAGGATCCCTCCCGTGATGTGAGTCGTTGCCTGCAGCAGGTGGTGGTGGTTGTTCCAGTAGATGCCGAGGTAGACGAAGCTCAGGGCGTAGACGAGGAACACCGGGACGAGGGGTTGCAGTGCGGCCCAGTCCGTGCCCTCGGGTGGACGCAGTTCCAAGACCATGATCGTCATGATGATCGCGATCACGGCATCGCTGTACGCCTCCATGCGGCCCTTGCTCATGGCTCGACCGTAGGGCACGACCGTGCTGACGGTCGGGGTTTTCGGACTGATCCGACGAGGCAGCGGAGGTCGTCAGTCCTCGGGGAGGGCAGCGAAGGACTTCTTGGCCGCGTTGTACCAGTCCATGGACTTCTTGGGGTGCCTCCAGCGTCCCTGCATCGCGCGCCGCGCTTCGGCATGGGTCGTGTCGCCGCCGTCGACTGCCTCCTTGAGGTGTCGATCCTGGGCCTTGATCACGTCGTCTGCCGACTCGCCAGTCAGCTTGAGATCGCACGGTCCGCCCAGGTCCTTGCACGTCATGGTCTTCATCGGTCGCTTCCTTTCGATCAGCGGTGCCCAGCGGGCCCTGTCCTTGTATGACGCTGGGGGTGGTTCATGTGTGACGGAGTGATCGCGGTGCTAGTCGCGTCGTTCCCCGTCGCGTCGCTTGGTGATTCCCGCGAGGAGTTCGGGGTCCGCGCGGAAGGTGATGCCCTGCACAAGACCATTAGCAATGGCGAAGTCGAAGGCCACGCGGGCCTCGCCGAGGTGGAACCATGCCGCACCGGGTCGATCGCCGATGTAGACGGGCAGGGCCGCCTTCGCCGCACCGTTGAAGAAGGTGGCCACCTCCTGCTGTCCCTCGATGCGCTGCGGTGTGCCGGCGAGGAGTGCGGCCTCGTCCGCCGACACCACGGCGTCAGGTGCGAGCAGGTGCAACAGCCGGGTGAAGTCCCCCTCTCGCGCAGCCGCGAGGAAGGCGTCGACGACCTCCCAGTCGGTCAGTTGATCCTCGCGGGCCGGCTGTCGGACCTTGGCGCGCGCACGGGAGGCAAGTTTGCGAGCGGCCGTCGGCGTGGTGTCGAGGACTGCCGCGATGGTGGAGAACTCGAACCCGAAGCTGTCGTGCAGCACGAACGCCACACGCTCGTTGGGAGTCAGGCGGTCCAGGACGACCTGCAAGGCGACACGCACGGTGTCGGCGAGGGTCACCTCGTCGGCTGGGTCGGCCGCGGTCTCGGTGAGTTCGAGTTCAGCCTCAGGAGTGGGCACGCGAAGGCGCAGCCTGTCCAGGCACAGCCGGACGGTCACCGTGGTCAGCCACGCAGGCAGGTTGTCGATCGCGACGTCCGTGCCATGGAGGCGAAGCCACGCCTGCTGGACGACATCCTCGGCCTCGGATGGATCACCCAGGATCCGCGTGGCAAGGCCCACCAGTCGTGGCCGTTCCGCAATGAAGGCATCCGTCTGGTCCACTGTCGTCTCACTTCCTCAGGTAGCCGGTACCCCTTCGACGATCCGGCCTGGCAAAGAGTGACGGTTAGCGCACCACGCGGCCGGTGACCTCGCGATAGCCGACCGCCACGACCGCCTCAACGGGTTGCGTCGACCGTGAACGGACCAGTACCTGGTAGGTCCCGTTCCCACCTGCACCGGACAGTCGGGCCAGGTACAGGTACTTCGTGCCCGAGTAGGACTCGAGGAAGGGCGTGCGCTCCTTCGGCGTGAGGATCGTGCGCTTCCCGCGGGGGTCGGTGATGACGATCTCGGGAAGTGCTGCCGCTGTGAGCGTGTTGCCGGGTGCCTTGTCGACGATGAGCAGCTGGGCCTCCAGCTTCTGTCCGGTACGCAGCCCGAATCGGAACCCTCGGGTGTCCTTCCCCTGCACGGTCGCGTAGACGGCGAACGACACGGTTCCGTCGACGAGCAGCGGACCGCGCTCGGGCGTCGGGTTTGCCGCCGTGAGCCGCACGGGCTGGTGCGCCTCAGCCGGGGAGGTGCCCGCGAGCACGACGGCAACAGTCAGGAGGATAACGATGAGGGCGCGCCGCATGCGTTCAGTATGTCGGCAAAGGCGGCCTTCAAAGGCCGGTACGCCCCCTGGCTGGACTCCTCAGCCTTCATCACGCGACATGGCTGGGGGCCGACGCAGCGCGCCGGCCCCCAGCCATCTGATTTCAGGCGGCCGTCACTATGACCGACCGGTCTTCTGCGCCTGGACGAACACCGCCGTCGTCCGAGCCGGCACTGTGAAGGTTCCGGTGCCCGCATCGAACGAGGACGAGCGCACCACTCGATCGGCCGAGTTGGCCTGCACCGGATGCAGGCGCACGTTGGCACCCTTCAGGTCGGCAACCTGGTAGGTCACCGGCTCATCAGTTGCGTTGAACAGGACCTCCAGGCGCTCCGCCTGACGATCGAGGTCGCCACCCGGCAGGGTATTGCGACTCGGATCAGCCAGCTCCATCACGATCAGGCCAGGCAGCTGATCCGGGCCGGTGTTGTGGAACACCAAGCGGTCGGAGACCCGTGCAGCCGTGGTCAGATGGAACAGCGGTGACGAGCGGCGGATCTGGAGCATCTCGTCCATGTGCTTCGACGTGGACGCGATGTTCGACGGCGCCGGACGCAGGGCGGGATCAGCCAGGAGCGGCTTCATCAACGACCAGTTGTCGCCGTTGTCGGCCTTCGGCGGCAGGCCGACTCCCCAGTTGTTGGTCTTCCCGGTGAAGTCGAGCCGGTTGAACCAGTCGCCGGAGTCGAAGCTGTTGCGATCCAGGGACTTCGATCGCAGCAGTTCCGTCCCCGCGTGGACGAACGGCACGCCCTGCGACAGCAGGGTGTAGTCGATGCCCAGGTTCTGGGCTCGGACCCGATCGGCCATCGACGTGTCCCGGGGGTTCTTGTACTGGGAGATGTCGAACAGCGTCTGGTTGTCGTGCGCCTCGACGTAGACGATGTTCTCCTGCGGATCGCTGGTGTAGCCCGTCGGCGAGCCGTTGTAGTCGACCTGCGAGCCCTTGACCTTGTTGCCGTTGCGGTCGACGAACGTGTAGTCGGCCAGGTTGCCGGTCAGGCCGACACGGACCTGATCAGCAGACAGCAGCAGCTCGGCCTTCTGCGAAGCCTCCGACGGACCACCTGGTCCCGATACCACCTCGTTCGGGTCGTACCAGAGGCCGTTGATGAGACCCTGGTTCTTGATGAGGTCGAGGCCACCGTCGAACGGACCGCCGCCGCGAACCGCGTCACGCAGGCGGTCGTTGAAGGTGCCGATTCCGGTGCCGGCCATGTTGGCCTGTGTCGCCTGGACGAACCGGGCGTTGTTGGCGACCTCGCCGAAGTTCCATCCCTCGCCGTAGAGGTAGATCGACTTTCCGTCGACCCCGTCCTTGGCCAAGGTGAGGGCGTCCAGCGCGGCCCGCAGGTTGAGCATGTTCTGCTTCGAATGGTGACCCATGAGGTCGAAGCGGAAGCCGTCCACCTTGTACTCGCGCGCCCACGTCACGACGGAGTCGATCATGAGCTTCTCCATCATGGCGTGCTCGCTTGCAGTGTTGGAGCAGCACGTGGAGGTCTCGATCGCTCCCTTGTCGTTGAGGCGCTGGTAGTAGCCAGGCACCAACCGGTCGAGGACGGAGTTCGCGTCCTGACCGGCCGCGCTCGTGTGGTTGTAGACCACATCCATCACGACGCGCAGACCGTCCTCGTTCAGGCCCTTCACCATGTCGCGGAACTCCACGATGCGGCGCGAGCCTTGCGGGTTGGTGCTGTAGCTGCCCTCAGGAACGGTGTAGTGCAGCGGGTCGTAGCCCCAGTTGAAGCCATCGGTCTTGGCGTTGGCCGTGACCGCGGCCTGCTGGGCCTCGGAGTCGGCCGGGAGTCCGGCCAGGTCCGCGGCCGATGGCTGCGTCCAGGTGCTGCGGTCCTCGTTCACCGTTGCGAAGTCGAACGACGGCAGCAGGTGCACGTGCGTCAGACCCGCCTCGGCCAGTTCCTTCAGATGCTCGGTGCCGTTCGTGTCGTCCAGCGCGAATGCCTCGAACGTGCCCCGCTTGCTGGCGGGGACGGACGGATCGTTCGCCGAGAAGTCACGCACGTGCAGCTCGTAAAGCGAGATGTCCTCGGCCTTCTTGAGCTTGGGCTTGCGCAGCTCGTCCCAGCCGCCCGGCTTGAGGCTCCGGGAGTCGAGGTCGACGACCTGGCTGCGCGTGCTGTTGGTGGACAGCGACAGCGAGTAGGGATCGGTCACCTGGTTGGTGACGATCGCCTGCGTGCTGGGTGCCCACACCGTGACCTCATAGAGGTAGTACCGACCGGTGAGGTCGGCTCCGGACGCAGACCACACGCCGCTGGCGTCGTCGCGCGCCATGTCGAGCGTCGCGCTGGGGGCCGCCGCGGTGGCGGTGTCGAACACGAGCACTCGGGCCTGCTGTGCCGTGGGGGCCCAGACCCGCAGGGTCGTGGCGCCACCAGACACCGTTGCCCCGAGGGCGACCTTCGCGGCCTGGGCCGAGTACAGATCGTCGAGGACACCCGGGATCTGCACCGACGTCGCCCGGCGAAGGCTGCCGTCAGCTGCCTTCTCGACCGCCACGACCTGCCCTTGAAGTGCCTTCGGCACCGTCGCCAGATCGGCGCGGCGGACCTTGAACACCTGGTAGCCCGCGAGGTGCGGCCACTTGGCGGTCAGCTCCGGGGTCATGCCGGCCGGGTCGTACGTCAATCGGATGGACTTGCCTCCGATAACCCCGTCCGGTCCGGCCGTGATCTCGCCCGTGGGGCTCCACCTCAGGGTGTACGACAGGGCATCCGGAGACTCCGCCTTCCACAGCACGGTGTCCTGCGAGACCCACTGCGCCTGCGCCTTGGTGAGGTCGGCGTCGACGCCGCGACCGACAACGGGCAGCAGCCACTGGATCTGGCTGTCCTTCGCCTGACCGGAGACGTACCAGGTCTGGTTGCCGTAGGTCGTCAGGTCGAGCGCCTGATCAGCGTTCGGATCCTTCGTGTCCCCACGGTGGATGATGAAGTTGAGCCGTGATGCCCCGTCGACGAGAGGCACCTGGAACACCGGGCCGAACGCGTCGACCCGGACCGGCTTCAGCGGCGTGGTCCACTGGGTCGAGACGGCTGCGCCGGTCCACACGTGCATTCCCCAGAAGTCACTGCTGACGGATGACGTGTAGTCGCCGTAGTCGCCGTCGGCACGGTGGTAATGGATCTCCGCGTACTTCTGCGCGGCACCGCGAGTGCGGTTGATCGTGCCGTCGCCTTGGTTGCGCCAGATCTCGCCGGCGGCGCTAGGAACGAACGCCTCGTCGGCATTGACGTCCTTGGTGTCGCCGTTGTGAATGATGAAGTTCAGCACCGCTTGCGGGTTCTTCAGCGGTACATCCCAGTAGGCGCCGAAGTCATCGGTGCCATCGGCCGGGCGCGGATTGGCCCAGTCGGTTCCCACGCCTGCGGCGATCGCATCGCCCCACAGGTGCAGGCCCCAGCCAGCGTAGTTGCCGTCCGTTCGGTTGTAGTGAATGCGGGCGAAGCCGCGTGCGGCAGCCAGCGATCCGTCGACCCCGGCATCACCCGACGTCAGCCAGATCTCAGGAGTCACCTGCGGATTCGCGAAGCGGTCGCCGTCCGGGTCCTTCACGTCGCCCTTGTGGACGATGAATCCGACGCTGCTGCCGCCCGGCTTGATCTTGACCCAGGCGAAGCGGCCGTAGGCGTCCTCGCCGGAGAAGGGGATCGGGCTCGTCCAGTCGACCGTGCCCTCGATGTCGCCCCAGGCGTGCAGGCCCCAGCCGTCGTAGTTGCCGTCCGGCCGGTTGTAGTGCACGACCATGTAGTCGGCGCCGCTGCTCGTGACCGGCGGCGGTGTGACCGTGGCCCCGACCGTCGCCGAGACCATGTCGGCATTGAGTGCGCCCGCGCGCGTCTTGACGATCGCGCGGATGTCGAGCTTGGCGCCCGCCGCGTAGCCGGAGACGTCGTACTGCATCGAGTACGGCTTGTTGTCGTCGGTGCCGGCGACCGTCCAGTCGCCGCCATCGGCGCGCACGGCGAACGTCACCTCGGCCGGCGCGCTGCCGGTCACCTTGGCCGAGAGGTCGATCAGACCCTTGACCTCGGTGCCCGCCGCGGGGCCGCTGACACTGATGACCGGAGCCGGGGCGTCGGCCACGACGCCATCGGCGCGGTAGACGACTGCCGAGAGCGGCGGAACCGTGATCGTCAGCTCGCGCGAGGCGTTGGTCGTCGCGGCTGGAGCACCCGTCGGCCAGATCCCGGTGAAGGGCATGTCGGCGGAGTACGTCGGAATCGACGCAGTCTTCGGGGTGGTGGCGTTGTTAAGTGCGACGACGTACTCGACGCCTTCCTTCCAGTCCATCCGGCTGAAGGCGTAGATGCCCGCGCTGCTGGACGAGAACCGATGCTGCTGGAGGCCCGAGCGCAGTGCCGGGTTCGCAGCGGTGAGGCTACCCAGATCCGAGAGGTGCTGGTACAGCGGGTGCGTGGGGTCGAAGTTGTCGTCAGCCGTGGTGGCTGCGGTCCCGATGAGATTGTCATCGTTGTAGGACGCCACCTTCGAGGGGAACATGTCCTGTCGTGCGTCCTTGTCACCGCCGTCGCCCGTGAAACCCTGCTCGTCGCCGTAGTAGACGACCGGGTTGCCCCGCGACAGGTACATCAGCGAATGGGCGAGCTCATCGCGCGCCAGCTGGTCGCCGCTGTTGCGCAGGAAGTAGCCGATGCGGCCCATGTCGTGGTTGCCCAGGAAGGTGGGCAGCGAGTAGGCGTTGGAGTCCGCGTCGATGTAGAGGTCGTCCTGCTGGAACAGGTCACGCAGGGTGTCCGTGGAGTCGCCCTGAGCGAAGCCAGATGCCTTGCCCTGGAAGGGGAAGTCGAGGACGGCTGGCAGCTTAAGCTCCGTCGTGTAGCGGGAGGTGAAGGACGGGTTGCCGTCGAACACCTCACCGAACGAGAAGAAGTTGGGATTGCCGTGCGCGGTCGCGTACGACTGGATGGCCGGCGCGAACGCCGTCCAGAACTCGTCGTTGACGTGCTTGACGGTGTCGATGCGGTAGCCGTCGATCCCGAGCTCGGTGATCCACGCCGAGAAGATGTCGATCATGCCGTTGACGACCTTGGGGTTCTCGGTGAACAGGTCGTCGAGTCCGAAGAAGTCGCCGTACTGGCTCGACTCGCCGGCGAACGTCGAGTTCCCTCGGTTGTGATACACCGTCACGTCGTTGAGCCAGGCCGGAACCTTCGCGTTCGCGAGGGCGGACGGGACCGTCGGCGTGTACGGGAACGAGGCGGCATTGAGCCCGGGGAAGGCAGAGGTGCCCGCCACCTTGGCGTCGTCGAACTCGTTGCCGTTGGCGTCGAGGTACGGGTAGGCGCTCTTGGACCGATAGGTGTCCTTGCCCTCCTCGTACTGGATGACATCGGCGGTGTGGTTCGGGATGATGTCGAAGAAGACCTTGATGCCCTTGGCATGGGCCGCCGTGATCAGGTCGGCCATCTGCTGGTTGGTCCCGAAGTGCGGATCGATCTGGGTGTAGTCGATCGTCCAGTAGCCGTGGTAGCCAGCCGACACGTCCGTTCCTGTGCCCTGGACCCACTGGTTCTTGAACATGGGCGTCATCCACAGAGCCGTGATGCCCATGCCCTTGAGGTAGGGCAGCTTGTCCTTCAGGCCGGCGAGGTCTCCACCGTGGTAGAAGCCCTTGTCCGTCGGGTCGAAGCCGTGCACGAGTCGGCCCTTGGTCGGGTCGACACCCGCGGTGTCATTGCCGGTGTCGCCATTCGCGAATCGGTCGGGCATCACGAAGTAGAACTTCTCGCCGGTCATCGACTGGCGGACGCTGTCGCCCGCGAGCTTGTCGTCGCCCGGGAGCACGCCGCTGATCTGGGCCTGGACCGTCACGGTGGGGATGTTGTCGGTCGGGGAGTAGGAGATGGTGACCTTGTCCCCGAGCTGGCCGACGGTGAAGGGGATGTTGTTGCCGCCGCCGTTGGCGCCGTAGCTGGTGTCCCACGCCTCGTTGCGCGCGACCTTGAACTCGTAGTTGCCGGCGGGAAGCGTGTCGGTGGTGAAGGCGTAGGTGCCGTCACCGTCGGTGTCCTGCAGCCAGGAGCGCAGGCAGTCCGGCTGCCAGTCGCCCGGGCAGCCGAGCTCGCTCTGGAAGCTGCCTGCTGCGGTTGCGATAGCTGAAGAAACGGAGTCCGTGGCCCAGTGCGACACCGGGTCGAAGTAGAACTTCACGGATGCGTCCGCTGCGACCGTCAGGGGGATGTTGTTGGGGCCCGTGTTGAGGCCGTAGCTCTCGGTCCACGCGTCGTTCAGTGCGGCCTTGTACTCATACGCGCCAGCGGGAATGGGGAAGGCGCCCTGCCACACACCGTCGGTGGCGTCGAGGGCCAGGTGCGTGGCCGCGCATTCCGGCTGCCAGTCTGCGGGGCAGCCCAGTTCGCTCTGCAGGCTGCCGGCGATCGTCACCGACGGCTTGCTCGGAGCCGGGGTTCCACCGCCCTGCGCGGCAACGCTGGCGGTGGCGACGTGGGTGTCCTTAACGTACGAGATCGTCAGGGCGTCCCCGGCGTTAGCGACCGTGAAGGAGATGTTGGCACCGTCGGCCACGCCGTTGGCCCCGTAGTTGACGCCCCAGGCCTCGTTGTGAGCCACCTTGAAGTTGTAGGTGCCGGCGGGCAGCGCGGTGGTGGTGAAGGTGTAGGTGCCGTCGCCGTCTGGGTCCTGCAGCCAGGAGCGCAGGCAGTCCGGCTGCCAGTCACCGGCGCAGCCGAGCTCGCTCTGGAAGTCGCCGGCGGCGGTCGCGATGGTCGACGACTGCGAGTCGGCGACCCAGTGGGTGGCGTTGTCGTAGTAGAACTTCACGGTCGAGTCGGCGGCCAGGTTCAGCGCGATGTTGCCGCCGTTGGGGGCCGCGTTGGCGCCGTAGTTCTCGGTCCACGCGTCGTTGAGTGCGGCCTTGTACTCGTAGGACCCCACGGGCACCGCGAACGAGCCCTGCCAGACACCGTCCGTGGCATCGAGCGCGAGATGGGTCGACGCGCACTCCGGCTGCCAGTCTGCGGTGCAGCCCAGCTCGCTCTGCAGGCTGCCGGCGATCGTCACCGACGTCGGTTCCGGCGTGGCAGCAGCACTGGCGACTCCCGCAGGAACTGTCACCGAGGCCGCGAGCAGCGCCCCCATCAACAGTCCAAGGCCGTACGGACGCAGAGCAGTCATCAGTTCTCCAGATGGTCAGGGCCGGTGTGCGATGAGCCCCCGCGAAAGCCGCGCAGTCAATGCACGGTGCGGGTTCACTCGTGCGTGACCGTAACCTCCCGTTTGTCGCGATGAGCCTTCGCTTCACCTCGTTCTTACCAAGTCGCTCCCAACCTGTTGTACAAGGCGGGGTGATCGGGCTAGTTGCATCTGCTATTGCACGTCGTACAAAAGGTCGTTACATACCAACGCTTCTCCGGCACGGATACGTAATCGATGACCGTGAAGTGTCACGCACCCGGTGGTAATCGATGGACAGTCGGGAGCGCGCGACAGCGGATGTCAGTCGTCGTCCTCGGGCCTGATGGGCGCAACCAGAGCATCGCGGGGATCTACCCGCCATCGGGCGCCTGAAGCCATCGCCGACCCGACCGGTTGGCGTTAGCCTGCGCTATGACTACTGACGGACGCGGCGTTGCGCCGTACGGCTCGTGGGTCTCGCCTTTCTCGGCAGCGGACGTCGCGCGTGGCGGTCATCACCTCGACGGTGGTGGCTTCGTCGGCGCCGATGTGTGGTGGCTCGAGACAATGAGTGAGGAGCAGGGACGGAACGCGGTCCGGCGACGCGGCAGTGATGGCTCGCCGGTGGATGTCCTTCCTGCGCCGTGGAATGCCCGGACTCGCGTGCACGAGTACGGCGGGGGCTCGTGGACCACAGTAGAAGGCTCGGAGGGCGATGCGGCGTCGCTCGTGTTCACCGAGTTCTCTGATCAGCGCATGTACCGACTCGATCACGGTTCGGATCAGCCGGTGCCCTTGACGCCGGCCCCTGCGACGGAGGCGTCGCTGCGGTACGCCGATCTCGCGCCGTCTGCCGATGGTCGTGAGATCTGGTGTGTGCGCGAGACGCACGCACCCGATGGCGCCGTCAGTCGGGACATCGTTTCTGTTCCGATCGACGGAGCAGCGGCTGAGGATCCGTCCGCCGTTCGGGTCCTGACCGCAGGCTCGCACTTCCTGGCGTACCCAACGGTGTCGCCAGACGGTCGACGGTTGGCGTGGATCGCCTGGAACCATCCGCAGATGCCGTGGGACGGCACTTCGTTGCGGGTGGCCGAGCTTGCCGCTGACGGAAGCTTCGCGAATGCGCGCGTGCTGATGGGCTCGACGACCGAGTCGGTTCTGCAGCCTAGGTGGGTCGATGCCAACACACTCGACGTGATCAGTGACCGGACGGGCTGGTGGAACCTGTACCGCGTGGATGCAGCCGGGGGCGAACCGCGTGCACTGTGCCCGCTCGAGGCCGACTTCGCGGGTCCGCTGTGGGTGTTCGGTCTGCGCTGGCACCTATCGCTAGCTGATGGCCGCCTGCTGACCTGTCGCACCTTCGGCAGCGATGCCCTTGCCATCCTCAATCCGGAAACCGGGGAGCTGGTCGACCTGACAACGCCGGGACTCAACTACATCCACCTCCTCGAGGTCGATGCTGAGCGTGTGCTCGTCCAGGCTGCTGGGCCGCACGCGGCCACGGCGATCCTGACGATCGGTCTCGCGGACGGGGTTGTCGAAGTGATTCGGTCCAGCGTTGACGAGGCGCCCGACGAGGCCTATCTGCCGGATGTGGACGAGATGACCTTCCGCGGGAACGAGGGTCGTGATGTTCACTGCTTCGTCTACCAGCCTCGCAACCCTGACTTCGTCGCGCCCGACGATGAGCGGCCGCCCTATGTCGCCTTCGTTCACGGTGGCCCGACCAGCCACGATCCTGGAATCCTCGATCCCGAGATCGCCTACTTCACCAGCCGAGGCATCGGGGTGGCGGTCGTCAACTACGGCGGCTCCACCGGGTACGGCCGGGAGTACCGCGAACGGCTTCGGGGCCAATGGGGGATCGTCGATGTCGAGGACACCGTCACGGCGCTCCGCGGCCTGGTCGACGCAGGTCTCGCTGATGAACGACGTCTTATGATCCGCGGAGGATCCGCCGGTGGCTGGACCGTGCTGGCGGCCCTCACGGGCACGGACGCGTTCGCCTGCGGCACTTCGTACTACGGCGTGGCCGAGCTACTCCAATTCGCTGACGACACGCATGACTTCGAGTCGCGCTACCTCGACGGACTGATTGGCCCCTTGCCGGAGAGACGCGACCTCTACGAGTCGCGCGCCCCGCTCAACCACGTCGACTCGCTGTCGTGCCCCGTGCTCCTCCTGCAGGGCCTCGACGACCCGATCGTGCCGCCAAGCCAGGCGGAGCTCTTCCGAGATGCGTTGGTGCGCAAGGGGATTCCGCACGCCTATCTTGCGTTCGAAGGCGAGTCCCACGGCTTCCGGAAGGCGACAACGAACATCGCGTGCCTGGAGGCCGAGCTGTCGTTCTACGGACAGGTCCTCGGGTTCGATCCGCCCGGAGTTCCGCGGCTGCTCCTGACGCGTGCCTAGACGCGGTCGAGGAACCCCAGCACGCGCTGCGTGAGCAGTGCAGTCGCGGCGGCGTCATACGACGGGAGCGAACTGTCCGCGAAGTAGTGCTGGTCTCCCGGGTAGAGGAACAGTTCGGCATCGTCGACTGAGGCGACGATCTCGCGTGCTGCGTCGATGTCGCCCTCGCCGACGAAGAACGGGTCGGCGTCCATCCCGTGGATCTGCACCGGCACTCCATCCGGCCAAGGCCCGAAGGCCCACTCGCCGGAGATCGGAATGCACGAGTAGAACAGCAGCGCACCCCGCGCCCCGGCGCGTGTCTGGGCCAGCATCTGTGCGGGCATCTCGCCGAGGGAGAACCCTGCGTAGACCAGGCCCTCGGTCAGGTCGGCGGCGGCACGGGCACCACGCTCGAGGATCTCCTGGAATCCGAGCTCCTCGACGTAGGCCATCCCCTCGGGAATGCTGTCGAACAGTCGGCCGTCGAGCAGGTCCGGCGTGTGCACGGTGTGCCCCGCGGCCCGTAGGTCGTCGGCGAACGCGACGACCCCGGGGGTCAGTCCTTGCGCGTGGTGGAACAGCAGCACTTCGGCCATGTGGACCTCCCCGGTTCAGGTATCACGACATCCTCCCCGACTCAGGGGGCCGAGGCGGTGTCGATGGCACTGTCCACCGGTGGGAATGCGAACAAGGCAAGGAGATCGACAAGCGCCGCAGGGTTCCCGTCAGAAGTTACGTCACCATCGGACAAAGCAGCGCCCGGTTCGAGTTGTCCGATGAGCATTCGGTGAAGAACCTCGTCGCGGGCGGAAACGACGGCGTCCGCCTTGGCTGGGGCGCCAGCGGAAATCGATACCTGTGTTGCTTCAGCAACGACGGAGAAGGGTCCGTCGGACAGCCACAATGCCCATGTCGTGGGCTTCGCGACCGCATGGGACTCGTCATGGAAGGCCAGCATGGCGGCGACGAGCCAACGCGAATGCCAGACGGCGTTCGCCGGCAGTCGGTCCATGCTCCGGGACCCCCACCGACCGAGCGCCATCACGATGGGCTCGAGCTCGCGGCCGTAGGGCGTGAGCTCATAGACGGTCCCGCGGTCGGGTAGGGGAGCCGCCCGGCGCGCGACGACGCCCGTGGTCTCCAACAGCTTGAGCCTGGCCGTGAGTGTGTTGGTGCCGATGCTGGGCAAGCCGGCGGCCAGGTCTCCGAAGCGGAGCGGTCCGAGCAGCAGGTCGCGGACGATCAGGATCGACCAGCGGTCCCCAATGACGTCGAGCGCGGTGGCGACGCCGCACACCTGCGCGTAGCTGCGGGTGAACGGTGCGTCATCCTGCATTGACGTATCGTAACCTAACTTTCATTCTAAAAGGACTATTGCTAGTTGCAAGTGATCTGCTACGTTCAGGCCCCGATAGAACGACCCGAGTCGGCAGACGCGCGGAGGCCCACAGTGACCAAGACCTTGATCGTTCGGTACCAGACGCTCCCGGAGGCGGCCGACGAGAATGCGCGCCTCATTGAGGGAGTCTTCGCTGCCCTAGCGGACCTCGCTCCGGTCGGCTTCGACTACACCGCCTATCGCCTTTCCGACGGCGTGAGCTTCGTCCACGTCGCCAGCCTTGACGATGACGCCAATCCGCTTGCTGGCCTGCCGGCATTCGCCGACTTCCAGCGGGATCTGCCCGGCCGGTGCGCGGCGCCCCCGGCGCCGAGCGACGCTATCGTCGTCGGGAGCTACCGGTGAGTGCCGCACGCGCGTTCGAAGCGACGTCGCACATCGCTGCCTCTCCAGCGGAGGTGTGGCCCGTGCTTACGGATGTTGCGGCCTGGCCGACCTGGGACTCCGGGGTCGTGAGTGTGGAAGGCGCGTTCGGGCTCGGGGGGAAGCTGACTGTCACCGTTGCTGCGAACCCCGGTAAGGCGTTCCCGGTCACGGTGAAGGAGATCGACGAGCCCAACCGCATGGTCTTCCGCGGAGGGATGCCCCTTGGACTGTTCGTCGGTGAGCGCACCTACACGCTGGCCGCTGAGCAGGACGGCACCCGCTTCACGATGCGCGAGGAGTACACCGGATTGATGGCCGGGATGATCGTGAAGTCCATTCCGGACCTCAGTCCCTCCTTCCAGCAGTTCGCCGACGGCTTGGCGCAACGGGTGCAGCAACTCCGCTCGACGTAGCGCCCGGCGAAGCGGCCGTACTTGGCCGCCGTCTCCGGGTCTGGC
>JBAXSI010000139.1:0-3262 GCA_037130755.1 Actinomycetes bacterium | reverse complement strand
AAGCACTACCGATGCGTTCGTCAGGAACGCTACGTCTATTGCGGGACGCTCCATCCGCTCGCCAGCGGCGTTCGACCTTGTTCCGTTGTTGCTTCATGCGTCCATGCCCTTGTCGAGCTCCTCGCCACGATGCTCAGACGATGAGTGTGCATCCTGAGGGTCATTCCGGTAATCACTCGCCGGCCGGGTCGCTAGACCGCGCCAGCCAGACAGGTATTGAGCCACGACCACAACTGCTACGCCCGAAATGGACGCAGCGACGACAGACGCGCCCAAGGCCTGACCGAGACTGTACGCGGCTGCGCCAAGGGCGGCCAATAGGGCGTTCGGGGCGCTGGCCAGCATGACATCGGGGACCTGCCCTTGCACCACAGAACAGAGCATTCCGCCACCCACCGCCGACGCCGTACCTACAAGAACGGCGGTTGAGAACGGGAGGTGAAGCTGGAGCGCGTATGCAGCCCCTGTGACGGCGAAGAGCCCCAGTGCGACGGCGTTGAGGGGATCGAGAAGCACCCCATGCCGATCCCCGACCGGTCCCACCACGAAGACGATGAGCGCTGCCACGACAACCGTCACGACGGCCCACGGGGATCGCAGAGATTCCGCTGGAAGGTTGCCGATGAGCATGTCGCGGATGAAGCCCCCGCCCAGCCCCATGAGCAAGGCGAACACGGTTATGCCCACGAAATCCCAGGGCTTCGAAGAATCGCTGTGGGCTCGAGATGCTCCGACGATGGCATTGACGAAGATCGTGAGCAATCCGAGCCACAGCGGTGCCGCCGGGGTCAGTGGGACAACGTCAAGAGTGTGAGTCACCAGTTCTCCAAGAGCAATAGGTCGGACGGATGCGTCCTCCCGCTCTGTTTGGTGACCTGAGAGATTCCGACCGAGGTCGGTTGCCCCGTGGGTGAGCGTGGCTGGCATGCCAAGCTGCTTTCCAGAGGTGCCTTCCCGAGGCGGTACTGGGCCTGAGAGATTCCTGGGAGGAGTTGCTCCTTCGGCGCCCGGCTAAGCGGGACTCTCCCGTCTCGGGTCATGCGGCATATTCAGTTTTCGTACCAATGTATCTGAGCTGAACACCCACTCGGCACCGTCGAACGTGGCGCCTGGGTGGGGGCGCCTACACCACGAGCACCTCAATGCCACGGTCGCGTAGGAGTTCGAGCTCGCGTTCATCCGCGCCGGTGTCGGTAACGAGCACGTGGATGTCTTCGATGGCGCAGATGGGGGTGAAACCGGTTCTGCCGACCTTGGTGGAGTCGGCCACGACGATGGTTCGCTGCGCTCGCTTGACCATCGTCGTACCGATAGTGGCGACAAGTTGGTGAGGGGTCGTGAGGCCGCGTTCTGCCGTCAGCCCATCGCATCCGACCACGGCAAGGTCGGCGCTGAGGGGTTCAAGCGACGCGATGGCCTGTGGGCCCACGTTCGCCATGTAGGCGGCAAGATAGGTGCCGCCGATCGTCACGAGGTGCGGGTCTTCCCACGCGCTGACCTCGGTGATGATGGGCAGCGAGTTCGTGACGATGGTCAGTGACTCTCTCAGAGAGTCGGGGACCGAGGCTGCGGTGCGTGCGACGGTGGAGCCGGAGTAGAAGAACACAACACTGTCTTCGGGGATGAGGGCAACTGCCGCCTTGGCGATGCGAATTTTCGTCGCTGCGTTGCGTTGGGCACCGGCCGCGTACTGCCGTGACGAGGCGACCGTTCGAGGACGGGTGGCTCCCCCACGCAGGCGGGCGATCTGCCCATCGGCCTCCATGGCTGTCAGTTCCCGCCGCACGGACATGTCGCTGAGCCCGAACTCCTCGGACAACTCCCGGACCGACACGAAGTCCCGCTCGTCGACCAGTTCGAGGATGCGAGCCCGGCGAGCTCGGGTGCGCTCGACGCGAGTCACCGCCTCGGCTGGGGAGCTCACAATGACCGCCTATCATGTTCGATTCGTGTGCGTTTCATGGAACTGTAACCGAAAAGCCGGCTCTGGCGAGCCGGCTGTCGAGACGGGGCAGTGACGCGAGTGGGCGCCGGGTCGATTGACAGCGGCGCCCACTCGGCTCCTACACGAGAGAGTTCTGAGGAGCGGAACTCTCCACGCCCGCGCGGTGCTCGGGTCGGATGCCGATGCGCTTGCGCAGGACGAGGGCGTAGACGATCGCGGCAATGCCCAGGGCTGCTGCCGGGAAGAGCACCCCGCCCCACTGCAAGTACCAGTGGAAGGGCTCGACGGGGTTATAGATCACCGGACGCGGCCAGGCGATGTTGATGATCATGGCCGTGCCCCACAGGAAGGCTCCGCCGCTGACGAGCAGCCCGAGCCTGCCCAGGGTGAAGTAGCCCTTCTCGGGGGTCTGCCAGGTACCGCGCATTCGCGCGAGTGAGAACGGACCGACGACCAGAACGTAGGCGATCAGCGCGAGGATAACCGTTGTACTGGTGACGACGTAGAAGATCTGCGGCTGGCCGATGTTGTACACCAGGATTCCGATCGCGACGATGGCCACCAACAGAATTGGGACGATCGGCGCCTCGGTGCGCTTGGAGACCTTGCTCAGGGCACGGCCGAAGGGGAGCGCGTTGTCGCGCGACATGGCGAAGATCATGCGGACCGCACCGGTCTGGTTGGCCAGGCCGCAGACGAAGATCGCGATGGCGACGCACGTGAGGAGGATGTTGCCGAACCCGTCGCCGAGCACGCTCTTGACAACGTAGGTCAAGCCCTGGGAGGTAAGCTCCTCCGCGCCCAGGTCGCCCACCGCCATGAGGGCAGTGATGATCAGGAGGCCACCGAGCACACCGGAGGCGAGCAGGGCCCGGATGATGGCGCGGGGACTGGTTTTCCGGGGGTTGACGGTCTCCTCGCTGACGGAGCCGGCGGTGTCGAAGCCCCACATGATGTACAGGCCGAGCAGCACCGAGATGAGCATGGCGCCCAGGTAGCCGGTGTCGTAGTTGGCGCCAGTGTTGTTTGTCTCCATCACGACGCCCGGTCCGCGCACGGCGTGAAGGGCGAAGAAGATGATCATGAGGACGACGGCGATGAGTTCGACCGTGACGCCGATGTTGTTGACCAGGGCTATGACGCGTGTGCCGCCAAGGCTGACCAAGGTCGTGCCGATGATCATGATGGCGCCCAGAATGACTGCGTTCGCCGCCATGTCATATGTGCCTGTGCCGTCGCCCACGAACTGGAACCCGGACCAGATCGCCGGCAGCACGAACTGCCAGGCGAGCGCCACGGCAGCGGTCGACACGGTCA
>JBAXSI010000138.1:0-3286 GCA_037130755.1 Actinomycetes bacterium | reverse complement strand
GTCCACATCGGCACCGACGAGGTATACGGCTCCATCGATGAGGGCTCGTGGGACGAGAACGAGCCGCTTCGGCCGAACTCCCCTTACTCCGCCGCCAAGGCGGCGGCCGAGCTGCTCGTGCGCGCCTACTTCGTCACCTACGGGCTCAACGTGTCCAGCACGCGGTGCTCCAACAACTACGGGCCGTACCAGTTCCCCGAGAAGGTCATCCCGCTGTTCGTCACGAACCTCATCGACGGTGGGAAGGTGCCGCTGTACGGCGACGGCATGAACGTGCGCGACTGGCTGCACGTCGACGACCACTGCCGCGGCATCGCACTGGTGATCGCGAAGGGTCAGCCCGGCGAGAGCTACAACATCGGCGGTGGACTAGAGCTCAACAACCGCGAGCTCACCGAGCGGGTGCTCGACACGATGGGAGCCACGTGGGACTCGGTGCAACCGGTGGAGGACCGCAAGGGGCATGACCGTCGTTACTCCGTCAACGACGGCAAGCTCCGGACCCTCGGCTACGCGCCGCAGCACCGGTTCGAGGACGGCCTGGCCGAGACCGTGCAGTGGTACAAGGACAACGAAGCATGGTGGCGCCCGCTCAAGGCGAAGGCAGCCATCGGTTAGGCCGGTGTTCCGATAGCGTGCGGCTGACACGTGGCTGGTCGAGACGAGCGAGAGGTGGCGGCGCATGCGGGTCCTGGTGATCGGCAGCAACGGCCAACTGGGCACTGACCTCGTCGAGGTTCTTGAGGAGCATCACGGTCTGGCCGTGCTGGGTCTGGACCTCCCCGACATCGACATCACCGATGCGCAGTCGGTCGACCTGGTTTTCGGCGGGTTCGATCCCGACTTCGTCATCAACTGCGCCGCGTGGACGGCCGTCGATGATGCGGAGTCGAAGGAGGAGGCCGCTCTCCGTGTGAACGGCCTGGGGCCGCGCGTCATCGCGGAGGAGTGCCGCAAGGCGTCGGCGTGGCTCATTCACGTATCGACGGACTACGTGTTCGACGGCCACGCGTCGAGCCCCTACGCCGAGGACACGATCCCGCACCCTTCGACGGCATATGGGCGAACGAAGCTCGTCGGCGAGCAGGCGGTGCGTGACGTCCTGCCCGACTCGCACTACCTCGTCCGTACCGCCTGGCTCTACGGGTGTCACGGCAACAACTTCGTCAAGACCATGCTGAAGCTGGAGAAGGAACGCGACACCGTCTCCGTTGTAGACGACCAGCGCGGCCAGCCGACCTACTCCAAGGACCTCGCCCATCAGCTCGCGATGCTGTTGGAGCGGCACCCCGAGCCGGGCACCTTCCACGGCACCAACTCCGGCGAGACGACCTGGTTCGACTTCACCCGCGAGATCTTCCGGCTTGCCGGCGCTGACCCGAATCGCGTGTTGCCGACGTCGTCGGCGGAGTTCGTGCGCCCTGCGCCGCGACCGTCCTACTCGGTGTTGGGCCACGACAGGTGGGTGGCCGCAGGCCTGGAGCCCATGCGCGCGTGGCGCGAGGCGTTGGAGTCCGCGTTCGCGGACGGCATCAGCGCAGACTGACCCTCACGCGGCGGGCTGGAGCCACGCGCCCACCCAGCGCATGACCTCGGTCAGACACGCGTCGTCGACGCTGCCGATGGGACGCGCCATCCGCTCCCGACTTACCGCTCGAGGCTGCTCGGTGACCGCGAAGGTCGGCATCGAAAGGCCCGTCGGGCCGGTCAGTTCGACGTGATTCTTCCAACCCCGGTCGGTGGTGGTGCACGGGATGACGATGGCCATCGCGTCCGCCGCCTCGAGGAGATCGGCGGACGCGATGACGATGCAGGGGCGCCGCCCCGCTTGCTCGCGGCCGACGGTCTGACCGAGGTCGACCCAGGCAATACGGCCGGGCGCCAGTCGTACAGAGGTCACCACTTGTCGCCCTGATAGGGCTCCAGACCGTCAGAGAGTGAAGCGTCCCATTCGGCCACTTCGGCCATGTACTCGTCCCAGACCTCCTTGGGAGCGGATCGCATCTGGCGCTTGGCCTCGTCCACCCGCTGCCGCCACAGGTAGGCCTCGAGGACCTTCTCAATGACGCTGCCGGCGGTGAGCCCCTCCTGAGCCGCCAGGGCGTTGATCTTGTCGCGTGTCTCCGAGGAGACCTTGATCGTCGTGGCCGTCATGGCTGGAGTATACCGGCGGTATACCAAGGCGGCTAGAGGACGAGCGCGTCCAGCACGTCGGCAACGCCCTCGCCGGGAGTGCCGTTCGTGATCGTGTCGGCGACCTCCTTGACTGCCGGCGGCGCGGTGTCCATGGCGACGCCCAGACCCGCCCACGAGAGCATGGCGGTGTCGTTCCACGAGTCGCCGATGGCGATCGTCTTCGCCGGGTCGTAGCCACGCAGGGCGCACAGGCGCTCGAGCATCGTCGCCTTATTCACGCCCTTGGGTCCCACGTCGAGCCAGGCCACGTCGGCCACACCGTAGATGACGGACTGATAGCCGAGCCGCTCGACGATGGGCCCGAACCCCTCCTCCGTGTGCTCCTCGCTGCGCACGACGATGCGCACGATCGGCTCGTCGAGCAGGTGATCGAAGGGCACCTCGCGCACCGACATCGCCAGCGGCCCGGTCGGGAACATCCTCGTGGTTCGAAACATCCCGCTCGGGCTCTCCACGGCGAACACGGCGTTGGGCAGATGCTCGATGAGCTCCTCGAGGACCGGCCTCGGATCGAACGTCACCGCCTCGATGGTCTTCTCCACCTCGACGTTGACCAGCAGCGCACCGTTGCTGCACACGATGAGGTCGTCGATGCCGGCCGCCCTCGCGACCGGGATGGTCGTCGACGGAGTGCGTCCCGTCGCGATCGTGACGACGATGCCTGCGTCTCGAACGCGCTCGATCGACGCAACCACTCGCTCCGAGACCCCGCCGAGGTGATGGACCAGAGTGTCATCGACATCAAGCGCGATCAGTTCAGGGACGAAGCCCTCGGGGATGACGGGGACCACGCTCATGAGGCGGGCTCGATCACCGTGCGACCACCGAAGTATGGCTGCAGCGCAACGGGAATCCGGACGCTGCCATCGGCCTGCTGGTGGTTCTCGAGGATGGCGACGATGATGCGCGGCATCGCGCACAGCGTGCCGTTCAACGTCGCGAGCGGGCGGGTCTGATCACCGTCGCGCATGCGGATCCGCAGGCGACGGGCCTGGAACTCGGTGGTGTTGGACGTCGACGTGATCTCGCGGTAGGTGCCCTGCGTGGGGATCCACGCCTCCATGTCGAACTTGCGTGCGGCGCTGGAGCC
>JBAXSI010000137.1:0-3297 GCA_037130755.1 Actinomycetes bacterium | reverse complement strand
ATTCTGTGGGGATGAATCCAGTAGGCGGGACCGATTCAAATCCTGTCCCCGCTACGGAGAATCACCGCAAGGCCCCCACTACGTGGGGGCCTTGCGGTATTTTGGCCCGATTTTCGGGCCCTGGCTGAGGCACGACGGGCGGGTTTGTTCGGAGTTTGTTCGCGATTTCTCCCCGTGCACCCTGGGCAGCTGCACCCCCGTGCACCGGCCTGCTGCACCCCCGGTGCACGAGGGAAATCGAAGCCCAGCCACGCGATCTGCACCCCTGCACCCCGCTGCCCCAGGGCACGCACTGGCAGCCGGACACTCGTCCCTGCGCCGCAACACCCACTCCAAGAGAGCCGCAAATATCCCCATACAGAGTCCGCAAATATCACCCTAGCAACTTGACTTCATCCGGTGGGTTCTCCACTGTAGTGCTGTGTCCTATCTGCCCAGAGTCGTTGACGGCGAGCTCGACGAGGCGCTGTCGACCTCCGGTGCGGTGCTGCTCGAGGGGCCGAAGGCGTGTGGCAAGACGCAGACCGGTCTGCAGAGGGCGGCAAGCTCGGTGCGGTTCGACGTCGACGCCGCGGCTCGCGCCAGCGTGCTCGTCGACCCCAGCCTGGCTCTCGAGGGTGCCAGCCCGCGACTGCTCGACGAGTGGCAGTACGCCCCCGAGGTGTGGGATGCGGTGCGACGCGCGGTTGATGAGCGAGGAGAGCCGGGGCAGTTTGTGCTGACCGGTAGTGCCGTGCCGGCGGACGAGGCATCCCGGCACACCGGCGCGATGCGCATCCTGCGACTCGTGATGCGCCCGATGACGCTGGCCGAGTCGGGTCTGGGTACCCCGGCGGTGTCCTGGGCAGCTATTGCCTCGGGCGAATCCGTGCGCGCTGCGGACCCGGGAGTCACCGTTCGTGACGTGGCAAGGATGGTCGCTCGTGGCGGGTGGCCGGGCAACCTGGAGTTGAGCGATGCCCGAGCAGGTCGGCAACTGCGTGGCTACCTAGCGGAGATCGCCCGCGTGGATCTTCGACAGGTGGAAGGGATCCGCCGCGACCCTCAGACCATTCTGCGACTGCTGCGGTCTTTGGCCCGCAACACAGGAACCCCGGCGTCGGTGGCGGGCATCTCGCGTGATGTCAACGGCGCCGACGGGGTCATCAAAGCCGAGACGATTTCGGGCATGATCGCTGGCTTATCACGTCTGATGGTGGTCGAGGACCTGCCCGCGTGGGCGCCCTCACTACGCTCACGCACGCGGCTACGAGCCGCTCCCGTGCGCCACTTCGTGGATCCGTCGCTGGGGGTTGCCGCCGTCGGGGCTGATTCGGCCCGACTGCTGGGCGACCTGCAATGGTTCGGCTTCCTGTTCGAAGGACTCGTCCTGCGCGACATCAGGGTCTTCTCCCAAGTCCTCGACGCCCGCACGTACCACTACCGCGACGAATCGGGCCTTGAGGCCGACATCGTCATCGAGTTCCCCGACGGCCGCTGGATCGCGGTCGAGGTCAAACTCGGCCAAGCGCACGTCGATCAGGCCGCCGCCAACCTCATCAAACTGCGCGAACGCGTCGACACCGCCTCCTCCGGTGACCCGGTCGGGCTCGTCGTCGTCACTGCCACCGGATCGGCTTACACCAGGCCTGACGGCGTGCACGTAGTTCCGGCAGCTTCCCTAGGTCTCTAGAGGTATGTGGGGGACTGTCGGAGGGCGCATCTAGCCTTGAGGTCCGTGTGAGGAGTGAAGCGGATGGACTACGAAGCGATCGATGACCTGCGCGAGCGGCATCCGGCGTGGCGACTGCGGACATGGACTGGCTCCCGCTGGCCGGCGGCCTGGGTCTCCTAGTCCTGGATGCGGACTTCGTCCTGGCCGAAGATCCGGACGAGCTCCCGACGTTGATTCGCACCCTGGCCGACGCTTCGGTGACGTACTCGACGCCCATCGAACGCGGCAGGAGCCGCCCTACTCGTGTTCGAGCACTAACGCGCCGAAGTGCCGATATGGCTCGTGTTCGATGAGCCAACCGGCACCGTCGCTCGCCTGCGATCGGCCGGAGGCGCCTACCTTCGACATGAGGCCGCGAACAGTGGGATGAGCTGCGCTGGTCGGCCGGGCGGGCCGTACCCTGACGTTCAAGGCGCCTGCGCCTTGGACGGGTCTGCCGTCGCCGATTCACACCATGACCCATAAGGAGCAGCTATGTCGCAGAAGGCAGTCGTCAGTCTCACTACGGGACTGGAAGACCTCGAGAAGGTGACTGTGGCGTTTCTCGTTGCGGTCGGCGCTGCCGAGACGGGCCGAGAGACTCTCATGTTCTTGACCCAGGAGGCCGTACGCCTTGCACTTCCAGGGGTCGCCACCGGCCTCGGCTGCGACGGGTGCCCTTCCCTCGAGTCGCTCGTAGCGCGGTACCACGCCGCTGGCGGCCGCTACTTCGTCTGTCCCATTTGCGTCGACTCGCGCAAGATCGACGCAGCGACGCTGATCGATGGCGCGGAGCTCAACGGGACCATTCCCATGTGGAACTGGATCGGCGACGAAGGCGCCACGACTTTCAGCTACTGACCGCTCCCAGGTGCCGATAGCGTGCCGCTCCGCGGCGCGCAGATGTGCCGATCTGACTCGCTTCGGCGAGTCGGAGCCTGTTTCCTCGGTCCCGATCAGTGCTCGTGTGCGAAGTCGAATGACTCCCGCGGCGGACCGCGAGCGCGTAGCGTGCCGTCCAAGGGAGGTCGACATGGCAACGAAAGGCACCGTCACCGTGACCATCGCAGCGCCACCCGAGAACGTGTGGCCGTGGATCGCGGACGTCACCAAGCACGCCGAGTGGTCTCCGAAGCCCTATCGCGTTGAACTCGTCTCCGGCGAACCCAACGCCGTCGGTAGCCGCTATCGGTCGGTCGGCTGGGTGCCGCCCAACGACAACAACCACGAGAACGACGTAGAGATCAGGCAGGTCGTCCCCATGACCCGTTTCGCACTCGACGCCACCGACAGCAACGGGACATTCGTCAACACCTTCGACCTCAGGGCTGTCGCCGGCGGCACCGAGGTGACATTCCTGATCGTCTTCCCACAGATGAAGGGGATGTCCGCGATCATGGTGCCGATCCTGTTCCCACTCGTGGGAATGTCGGACATCAAGAAGCGGATGCAGCTTCTCAAGCAGAAGGTCGAATCCACCAAGTAGCACGCGCGCGAAGTGCCGCTATCGCTCGCCAGTCCGGGCGCAGATCCGGCAGTATCGTTCGGTTCTTGGTTGTGGGTGGACGCTGGCGACCGGGTCTGCCTAATTTCAACACGTGACG
>JBAXSI010000136.1:0-3303 GCA_037130755.1 Actinomycetes bacterium | reverse complement strand
GCTACTCGCAGCGGAGCACCCCGTCGGACCTCGCCATCATCATGGAGCGACTCACGTCGGCCGGTGGCGTCATCCGGTCCGTTGGGTCGGGCGCGCTCATGATCGTCTGGGTCGCCACCGGACAGTGCATCGGCTACGTCGAGATGATCATCAACTCATGGGACTGCCTGGCCGCCGTCTGCATCGTCAACGAAGCCGGTGGCCGCACCAACGACTTCCTCGCCGAGAATGGGCCGGCGGGCAGTGGCCGAATCGTCGCGGGCGCACCCGCCGTGTTCGAGCAGCTCACCGCTCTCCTGCCCTGAGGTCGGCACAAGGCCGGACCGCCCATCGACCGTTCGCGTGCGGGACACTGTGCCCACAGAACCGTTCCCGAGGAGGTTCCATGGCCGGCAAGCCGAAGACAGCACCTTCCACCGTAACTGTCCCTGTCGTCGACACACCCAGCGAGATCTGGAAGTCCGAGCCGGACGATCACGACTACCCGGCCGCCCAGTCGTTCCTGTCACTGTTGACGACGGCCGCCGAGGCCAAGAAGGTCGCCCGCGACATGAAGAAGTGCCCGATCGAGCTGCATCCTGCGAAGGACGTGCTTCGAGCAGCAGGCGTGGACCTACTCCCCGCAGACGACGCATCCGTGGCGCGTGACCTGGCGAAGGTCAAGGCCGGCGACCGCCTCTCACCAGTCCTCATCGTTCGTGGCGACGGGAGGCAGGGAATCCGCGCGATCATTGCCGACGGCTACCACCGCGTCTGCGCCAGCTACCACCTGAGCGAGAACGAGCAGATCCCCTGCCGACTCATCGACTACCCCGGCACCTACGGCACGAAGTAGTCGACTGTGGCCGACGGCACCGTCGGTGGCCTGCTGCGCGATTGGGACGCCGAAGCGCAACAGCGAATCACCGACTTCCAGGACCCCAAGCAGGAATGGCGACGGTTGCTCTCCGAGGCGGCCGGCACCTTCTTCCTGGTCCTCGTCGCGGCCGGAGCGCCGATGGTGGGCGCGAAGTACCCGAACACCGTGACCTTGACGGCGGCCGTCGTGGCGCCGGCACTCATGGTGATGGCGATCATCATGTTCATGGGCAAGGTAGGCGGTGCCCACCTCAACCCCGGTGTCAGCATCGCGTTCGCGCTGCGCGGCGACTTCCCCTGGCGACGCGTGCCGGGCTACGTCGTCGTGCAGTTCGCAGCCGCGATCGCCGCCGCCGCGACCCTGCAGTGGCTCGTCGGTGTGAGCGCCTCCATCGGTGGCAGTTACCCGGGCGCGTCAACGAGCGAGGTCACCGCCTTCGCGACCGAGGCGATCCTGACGTTCGGCCTGGTCAGCGTGATCCTCGGCACCGCATCCGGCGCGCAGAACATCGGCGTCCTCGCCGCCATCGGGGTGGGGGGCTACATCGCACTCGCCGGCCTGTGGGCTGCGCCTTTATCCGGCGCATCCATGAATGCCGCCCGCACCTTCGGCCCCAACCTTGTAGGGGCGGACCTGCACGCGATCTGGGTCTACCTCACCGGTCCACTGCTCGGGGCGATCGCGGCCGTCGGGCTGGCCTACCTGTTGCGCGGCCATGGCGGCGGGCGAAGCGGTTCAGGGGCCGCCCAAGGCGATCTCGATCCTGCGTTCGATCGCCCGGTCGAGTCCTAGTCCCGCGATCGAATGGTCAGCCGTGGCGCTGAGGGCTCATCAGCGCGACAAGGCCGCCTTCTGAGCGCGCGCGAGGACACCCGCCGCGACGTCGGTGGCCTGAACACGGATCTCCGGCATCGCGATCGACTCCCACAGGACTCCTCGACGAAGCGGACCGATCGTCACGACTGACGTGTTGTGGTGGCCGTCCTGCGCGATGAGTGCGCCGGTACGGGGATCAACGAGGTACCCGACGCCGAGTGGGCCGGGCTGGGCGATCCCGTGCCTGATGAGCATCTGGCCCAGCCGATTGCCAGTCATGTCGCCCGACGGGCCGGTGCACACGACGACGTGGTCCACGTCCAGCACCGAACCGTCGGAGAGCTCGGCGCGTACTCGATCACCGTCCATGCTGATCTCCGAGACGTGCGCCTTGTGCATGTCGACGCGTCCGGCAGCGCGGAACTCCTCAAATCTGCGCGCCACTTCCGGTGCCATGCGATGACGATGGACGTTCCAGTAGCGGGCCAGGTGCCGGACGAAGGCCTGACGCGTCGCGTCGCTCATCCCCAGCCACAGGTCCGCCGTGATCGGCCGCAGTGAGTCGAACGCGCGCCGCCAGTCGTCGCCGAAGGACGTGACGTAGTCGACGACCTGTCGCGGGTCGACCCGACGCGTGGGCAGGTCCGGGGTGGGGTGCGCAGGGCGCCACGGCTCCTCGTGGACCTGCGGCAGCAGCCCGTACCTCGACAGCGCGTGTACGCGCGTGGTCGTGGTGCGGGTCAGGATGCTCAACGCCACGTCGACGAAGGTGAGTCCGGTGCCGATGATCAGGACGTCGGCGTCGTCCGCGATCGCGTCGAGTGCGGACGGCAGCCACGGGTTGCCCGTCACCCGTGCGGCCGGCAGCCCCTGGAGCATCGTCGGCAGGACGGGCTCGTCGTGGCCGGTCGCCAGGACGAGCATGTCGAACTCGACGATCCCGTGGCCTCGCGTCACGACCCACGGGCGAGGCACCACGCCAAGGTCGATGACCGCGGAGCGCACGTGGTTCAAGGTCACGTCAGGACGGGCGCCTGCCTCGGCGTCCCGCACGAGCGCCTGCAAGTACCGGCCGTAGAGGTCGCGCGTGGCGAAGTCGTTCTCACCGCAGTCCGCCCAGCGGCGGAAGTGATCGGCATCCTCGGTCAGTGCGCTCATGTTGCGGGCGGGCACGTTGAGCAGGTGCAGCGGGTCCGTCGTCTCGTAGGCAACGCCCTTAGCCAGCTCAGCACGCGGCTCGAAGATGACCACGTCCAAGGCAGTGGTGGCGTCCCGCAGGAGCCGCGCCGCGACGAGCGCGCCCGAGGCCCCGCCGCCCACGATGCCCACACGGTAGGCCGGAGCCGTCAAGGCTGCGGGATCGGAGATCACGTCCGCGATCGTCATCCGGTCCTCCACATCGAGTCATTCTGGCGCATCCGGACGTTGGCGTGGCTTTCTTGCCTTTGTCTGTCGGATTACTATACATTAACTCCACCTGAGAAGGACAGGCAACTACCGACCGGAAGGAACAGGCGATGAGCCTCAGCACTCTCCACGCACCAGGCCTTGACGCCATCGGCCGGGACCTCGGCCTCGAGGCGACCGTCCAGGCCCTGGCCGCCGACACCGCCCTGTGGCGCCCGCTC
>JBAXSI010000135.1:0-3323 GCA_037130755.1 Actinomycetes bacterium | reverse complement strand
CCCTGATCGAGGGCATGGTCATCGCGGGGATCGCGACCGGCGCCACCCGCGGTTTCATCTACTCGCGTTCGGAGTACCCCGACGCCAACGCCACGATACGCACCGCCCTCGAGGTCGCCGCGACGCATGGGTTCGTCGGCAACGACGTCCTCGGCAGCGGCTACACGTTCGAGCTCAGCCACCGTGTCGGTGCGGGCGCCTACATCTGCGGCGAGGAGACCGCGATGCTGGAGAGCCTGGAGGGCCGGCGCGGGATGGTGCGGTCCAAGCCGCCGATCCCTGCGCTGGTGGGTCTGTTCGGCCGGCCGACGCTCGTGAACAACGCACTCACCCTCGCGACCGCACCGATGATCATCGCCGACGGCGGGGCGGCCTACCAGGCCCTCGGCTCCGATCGCTCGCGCGGCACCCAGGTGTTCCAGCTGTCCGGCAACGTCGCACGAGGAGGCATCGTCGAGGTCCCGTTCGGGATCAGCCTGCGCGCGATGGTCGAGGACTACGCCGGGGGCACGCGGTCGGGCCGACCCGTCCGTGCCGTCCTGGTCGGGGGTCCGCTGGGCGCCTATGTGCCCGCGGCGGACCTCGACGTCGCACTGGACTATGAGGCGATGATCGCGGCGGGTGGCATGATCGGTCACGGCGGGATCGTCGTCTTCGATGACACGGTCGACATGGCCGAGCAAGCACGATTTGCCATGGAGTTCTGCTCGAAGGAGTCGTGCGGCAAGTGCACCCCGTGCCGAGTTGGCGCCGTACGCGGCGTCGAAGTGATCGACAGGATCCGGTGGGGCGTCGACCGTGCCGACAATCTCGTGCTCCTCAACGACCTGTGTGACCTCATGACCGACGGCTCGCTGTGCGCGATGGGTGGGCTCACCCCTATGCCCGTCCGGAGTGCGCTGCGCCACTTCTCGGAGGACTTCGAGCGATGACCATCACGCGCGACACCGACTATGGCACGCCGGTGGTCACCAGCGAGACCACCGTCACCCTCACCGTCGACGGGAACGAGGTCACCGTCCCTACCGGCACGTCGATCATGCGCGCCGCCACCGAGGTCGGTCGGCCGCTGCCCAAGCTGTGCGCCACCGATTCCTTGGCCGCGTTCGGCTCCTGCCGCTTGTGCCTCGTCCAGGTCGACGGCCGCAAGGGGACGCCCGCGTCGTGCACGACTCCGTGCGAGAGCGGCATGGTGGTGCATACCCAGACCCCTCGCTTGGAGAAGCTCCGCAAGGGAGTCATGGAGCTCTACATCTCCGACCACCCGCTCGACTGCCTCACGTGTCCCGCCAACGGCGACTGCGAGCTGCAGGACATGGCCGGAGTCGTCGGGCTGCGCGACGTCAGGTACGGCTACGAGGGTCGCAACCACCTCGATGCGCCCACCGATGCCAGCAACCCCTACTTCTCGTTCGACGAATCCAAGTGCATCGCGTGCAGCAGGTGCGTGCGGGCGTGCGAAGAGGTGCAGGGCACCTTCGCGCTCACGATCCAAGGGCGCGGGTTCGAGTCGAAGGTGAGCCCCGGCGGGCATTCGTTCATGGACAGTGAGTGCGTGTCGTGCGGTGCGTGCGTGCAGGCGTGCCCGACGTCGACCCTGCAAGAGAAGACAGTCATCCAGCTCGGCACCCCCACGCGCAGTGTCGAGACGACGTGCGCATACTGCGGCGTCGGCTGCTCCTTCACCGCCGAGCTGCGCGGCGACCAGGTCGTGCGGATGACCCCCTCGAAGAAGGGTGGCGCCAACGAGGGCCACTCGTGCGTTAAGGGCCGGTTCGCGTGGGGCTACGCGTCGCACTCCGACCGGGTCACCTCGCCGATGGTTCGCGAGTCGATAACCGACCCATGGTGCGAGACGTCGTGGGAGAAGGCGATCGAGTTCGCGGCCGCTCGACTCCGGGCCATCCAGGACCAGCACGGGGTCAACAGCATCGGCGGCATTACCTCGTCGCGGTGTACCAACGAAGAGGTCTACGTCGTCCAGAAGATGATCCGGGCGGCCTTCGGCAACAACAACGTCGATACATGCGCGCGTGTCTGCCACTCGCCCACGGGATACGGCCTGGGCCAGACGTTCGGAACATCCGCAGGCACTCTAGACTTCAAGTCGGTCGCCAAGAGCGATGTCATCCTGGTGATTGGGGCCAACCCCACCGAGGCGCACCCGGTGTTCGCCTCGCGGATGAAGCGCAGGCTGCGCGAGGGCGCCCGTCTCATCGTTGTGGACCCGCGGCGCATCGACCTCGTCAAGTCGGCGCACGTGCGGGCCGCGCACCACCTGCAACTCCAGCCGGGCACCAACGTCGCCATCGTCAACGCCCTCGCCCACGTCATCGTGACCGAGGAGTTGTACGACAAGACATTCGTCGCCGAGCGCTGCGACACGGCGTCGTTCACCGAGTGGATGGACTTCATCCGGTGCCCTGAGAACGGCCCCGATGCCATGTCCCTGGCGAGCGGCGTGCCCGCAGACGATATCCGCGCGGCGGCTCGCCTTTACGCGGTCGGACCCAACTCCTCCATCTACTACGGGCTGGGCGTCACCGAGCATAGTCAGGGCTCGACAATGGTTATGGGCATGGCCAACCTCGCAATGCTGACCGGAAACATCGGTCGCGATGGCGTCGGTGTCAACCCGTTGCGCGGCCAGAACAACGTGCAGGGCTCTTGCGATATGGGTTCTTTCCCGCACGAGTTCACCGGCTACCGCCATGTGTCCGACGACACCGTGCGCCACCAGTTCGAGGAGTTGTGGGGGCGCACCCTGGACTCCTCGCCGGGACTGCGGATCCCCAACATGTTTGACGCCGCCCTCATCGGCGAGTTCCGCGGCCTATACGTCCAGGGCGAGGACATCGCGCAGTCCGACCCTAACACCGCTCACGTGAAGGCCGCTCTCAGCGCGCTCGACCTCGTCGTCGTGCAGGATCTGTTCCTCAACGAGACGGCGACCTACGCCCATGTGTTCCTTCCCGGAACGTCGTTCCTTGAGAAGGACGGTACGTTCACCAACGCAGAGCGCCGCATCAACCGAGTGCGTCCCGTGATGGCGAGCCGCACGGGGATGTCGGAGTGGGAGGTCACCTGCGCGCTGGCGACCGCGGTCGGCTACCCGATGCACTACGCCGACGCCTCCGAGATCATGGACGAGATCGCGGCCATGACCCCGACATTCGCCGGAGTCTCGTTCGCGCACCTCGATGAGGTCGGCAGCGTTCAGTGGCCGTGCAACGTCGCCAATCCCTTCGGCACGCCGATCATGCACAAGACCGTATTCGCGCGGGGCAAGGGCCGTTTCATGGAGACGCCTTACGTCCCTACCG
>JBAXSI010000134.1:0-3450 GCA_037130755.1 Actinomycetes bacterium | reverse complement strand
GCAGATAACCCCAGGGTCGCGGTTGTGCCCAGCTCGGACATCCTTGCTTGGTCTGACTCCGTCGCGATTCCTTCCTTACCGCCCCAGGATCTTGAGCTCTTCGCAGTCATGAAGCGTCATCCGAGTCTCGGGTCGGGTGTCGGCACGTGGAGATTCCGCCCGATGGCGGAGTTGCACACCACGAAGAACAAGCCGTTCTTCCACTTCGACCTGACGGGGAGTGATCACTCGAGCAAGCTGCCCGTGTGGACGGGTGGCTCGTTCAACATCTGGGAACCGATGTTCGGGGACCCATATGCGTATGCGGAGACCGCAACCGTCGAGTCCTACCTCCAGGAGCGCCGCCTCAACCAGATCCGCTTGAGGTCCTCGGCGTTCTTTGGGATGCCTGAGGAGTGGGCGACCAACGTCTCCACCTTGCCGCTGCGGACTCCGCGCATCGCCTTCCGCGACGTGACCAAGAACGATAACTCCCGCACGATGCTCAGCTGCCTCATCCCTCCAGGCGTTGCTCTCGTTCATCCAGCACCGTTCTTGCTGCGCGTCGCTGGTACTGAGCGCGATGAGGCGTACCTGCTCGCCATCTTGTCGAGCATTCCCTTCGACTGGTTCACCCGTCGATTCGTTGAACTCCACATGACATTCGAGTTGCTCAACAGCTTTCCTGTTCCGCGGGTCGATCCGGATTCTGGTCATTCGATCGGTCTGGCGGGCGAACTCGACGTGGCCACCCGTGACTTGAGGGCCGTGTGTGACCGAGCGATCGAGATAGCGGGGCGACTCGCTGCGGTCGATGAGCGCTACGTCGAGTGGGCCGCGAGCGTTGGCGTCGCCGTGGGATCCGTGAAGTCCGCCGCGGAGCGGGACGCACTCGTGGCGGAGCTCGATGCTCTGGTGAGCCTGCTCTATGCCTTGTCACGGGACCAGGTGGAGCAGGTGTTCGCGTCATTCCACCGAGGCTGGGACTACAGGCCACCTCTGGCCATGGTCCTGGAGTTCTTCGACGAGTGGAGCGAGAAGGTGACGCCATGACCCCTCAGGTTGGACGTCCGGAGTTCGCCACCAACGAGCCGGAGTCTGGCGTCACGGTCGCGCAGGCGATCAACGAGATGCTGGCGTTCGAGGCGGCCCGCCCAGATCTGTCGGTCGCGGTGGCCTCTGCGTTCTTCAACGTCGGTGGCTGGCATTTGATCGCGGAGGAGCTCAAGCGGGTCGGAACGGTGCGCTTGATGCTAGGCGCGGAGCCCCAGCGGCAGACCGATCCTGTCGTGCTGCGGGATAGCAGCGTGCCTGCTCGCCGTGCAGCGGAGTACGAGCTCACGGCAGCTCTTGAGGAGCAGCGGGCCGAACTGGCTACCGAGCGTGACCTCGTCCCCTTCACAGCCGAGGCACGTGGGCAGGTGAGGGACCTGATCGACTGGCTGCGGACGGATGGCGTGGAGGTGAAGCGCTACACCAAGGAGTTCCTGCACGGCAAGGCGTACCTCATCGACAACCCCGCCCTCGGCGTGATCGCCGGTTCGAGCAACTTCACCTTCGCCGGGTTGTCGAAGAACCGTGAGCTGAACCTCGGCCAGTACAACCAGACGACGATCGCCGCGGTTCGGGACTGGTTCAACGCCCTGTGGGACGAGGCAGAGCCGTTCGATCTCGCCGGCTTCTACGAGGAGCAGGTGGTCCCGGAGTCGCCGTGGATGGTGTTCCTGCGCATGCTGTGGGAGGCGTACGGCAGCCAGGTCCGTACGGATGAGGATTCAGTCGATGCGGATCCGTCGATGCGGAACCTGCTGCCCTTCCAACGGGATGGTGTCGGCCGGGCACGTCGCATTCTGGAGAAGCACAACGGCGTCCTGATCGCCGATGAAGTCGGCCTTGGGAAGACATACGTGGGCGGTGCCCTGATCAAGGACACGGTTCGCCGTCGTCAGCGCGTCCTCATCGTGGCTCCGAAGATCATCCGCGAGTCGGTGTGGAAGCCGTACGTCGACGAGAACCACCTCGCCGGGTGGGTGGACGTCATCTCCTACGACGACCTGTTGGCGGAGCCGACGCCGGGCGGCCTGCGATGGCGTCTGGACGTGCCTCGCAGCCCGGAGGAGTACTCGCTGGTCCTGCTCGATGAGGCGCACGCGGTTCGGAACACCGACACGCTGCGGTCTCGTGAGCTGATCGACATCCTCAAGGGCAACCCGCGCAAGCAGGTGGTGCTCCTGACAGCCACCCCGGTCAACAACGCCCTCGGCGACCTGCACTCACTGCTCTCGTACTTCATCATCCACGACGACGAGTTCGCTGACATTGGTATCCCGAGCCTGTCGGCGCACTTCCGGGCGGTGGACAAGCTCAGCCCCGACGACCTGTCCCCCGAGCACCTGTTCGACGTCCTGGACGCGGTCGCCGTGAGAAGGACCCGCAAGTTCGTCCGCAATCACTACATCGGGCAGAAGCTCGACGAGTCAGGTGCCACCATCACCTTCCCCGAACCCAAGGTGCGTCGAGTCGACTACGACCTGGCTCCGGTCCTGGAGGGCTTCTTCACCACCTTCGCCCACGCCCTCGGGGCCGACGTCGACCCCGAGGTCGGCGACCCGTTCTTCGCGGGCCACATCCCTGACGCGGGGTTGACGAGCATCGACCCCAAGCGGTTGACCCTCGCCGGGTACACGCCGTCGCGGTACCAGTACGAGGACGAGGATCTGGACAAGCGTCAGCGGGCCGCTGAGGTCCAGGTCTCCGGCCTGCTTCGCACCGGGCTGCTCAAGCGCTTCGAATCCTCCGGGCATGCGTTCACCAAGACCTGCCGGACGATGGCGGACACCTTGACCGGCCTGCTCACCCTGATCGAGAGCGAGGGCCTGGTCGCGTCGGGTTCGTCCCTGCGCGAGTGGATCCGCATCGACCTCGACGATCCGGTCAGCTTCGACGAGTGGCGGGCAGTCGCGGACTACGCACCTGCGGAGAAGTTCCGCATCGAAGCCCTCGTGACGGACATCCGAAGCGACATCTCCCTCCTCCACGAGATGGCCAACACCGTCGAGACCGGCCTCATCACGGGCGGTGACCCGAAGCTGGCGGCGCTTCGCGAGACGCTGGTGAAGATCATCGCCGAGGCCGATCGCGATACGACCAAGCGGGCGGCCGGGCAGATCTCGGTCGATCCCGTCGCCAAGGCGATCAGGGACCGCGACGATCGCAAGGTACTGGTGTTCTCGTACTTCGCCGACACTGTCCACTACCTCCAAGACAACATCGAACGCATCCTCGACGACCCACGCCTTGCCCCCTATCGCGGCCGCTTCGCGATGGTCACCGGCACCGACCGACGCGGCCGATCCGACGTCCCCCCTGTCGGAAGCGTCCAACAAGAAGATGCCGTTGCCGGATTCGCACCCCGCACCGGTGGCCCTAGGGACTCCACCGGAGCCCCGATCGCGGACGACAGGTTCGACC
>JBAXSI010000133.1:0-3589 GCA_037130755.1 Actinomycetes bacterium | reverse complement strand
ATGGAGATCACTCCTAACAAGCGCAAGATCATCTCTGTGGTCGACGAGGCGCACAGCGGAGACGTGTGCCTGCCGAACTTTCAGCGGGACTTCGTGTGGAACCGCGAGGAGGTGGCTGATCTCCTTCGATCGGTCTTGAGGGGGTACTTCGTCGGATCGCTCCTGATGCTCAACTGCGACAAGCAGAACCCGCCATTCGCACCGATGGCACTCCGGGGTTCGAAGCCGCCGCAGAACACTCTGACACCGGGCCAGTTGGTCCTCGACGGGCAACAACGCTTGACGTCCCTCATCTACGCCCTCTATGCCCCCGAACTGGGTCTGAAGAACTCCAAGCAGCCGCGACGCTTCTTCGTCGACCTTGAACTGCTGCTCGGTGAACCCGACGACGACGAGATTGTGTTCGACAGGACCGAGCGCGAGATGGTGCGAGATGGCATCCACGAGCCTGCAGGCCAATACCGAGCCCGTCTCCTTCCCGTCGCCCGACTCGTGTCGAGCAAGTCCTTCCTCGCCTGGCGTGACGGCTACGACGACTGGCTCAAGGACACGGATCCGGCACTCCATGACGACTTCAGAGAGAACATCCGGTCGAGGTGGCAAGACAGCATCAACGCCTTCCTCGACTTCCAGGTCCCCATCGTGGAGTTGCCGATCGTCGCCGAGGGCGACAACGAGGCCGTCTCGCGGGTCTGCGCCATCTTCGAGAAGCTGAACTCGACCGGTGTCGAGCTGTCGGTCTACGACCTGCTCACCGCTCGCCTCTACCGATCGAGCGTCGACCTGCACAAGCTCTGGGACGACGCCGTCGCGAGCAACCCTCGACTGGCCTCATGGTCTGAGGGAAGCGCAGATGTCAACAAGTTCGGCGTCCTCGTCCTACGCACCATGGCACTGCTTCGCGACCTTGATCCCAAGCCGAAGATCCTCATCAACCTGGAACCCAAGAACTTCGCCGCGGACTGGGTCAGAGCCACCCAGGCGATCGAGAGGGCGCTCGAGCTGATCGAGACGGTTGGACCCGACGGCTTCGGCGTCTTCGACCGGAAGTGGCTACCCGGGTTCGGCGTGGTTCCCGTCCTCGCGGCACTACGCGCCTACCTGGAGGACCACAAGCTCGGCAAGACCGAACGCGATGACCTGAAGCGCTGGTACTGGTGCTCCATCTTCCTGGAGCGATACTCCAGCGCCGTCGAGAGCAAGTCACGACGCGACTACCTGGAGTTGACTAGACGTTGGAAGGGCGAGGCCGTCGAACCAGTTGTCTTCACCGAGGCCGAGCAGCGAATCGGATCCCTTGGATACTCCATCCGCAGCAGCGCCAGCCACGCGAGTTCGGTGTACAGCGGCATCTTCTGCCTGCTGGCCAACGGCGGTGCCAGGGACTGGGCGGCCGACGAGGCCATCGCTCTGCAGGCCCTCGAGGATCACCACATCTTCCCCCAGAACTATCTGGCCAAGCATGGCTTCGACGCGAAGCGAGACAAGACAGTCATCAACTCGATTGTGAACAGAACGCTGATCGCTGGATCCACCAACAAGCGCATCAGCGACAAGTCCCCCAGCGACTATCTGCTGGACACGACCGTCTTCCCCACCGATCCCGTGAACGTTCTCGAGGCGCACTTCGTGACGGAGGAAGGAGTGGGTGTCATGCGAACCGCTACCGACACCCTCGATGCCGACACGGTGCGAGCAGTCTTCCAGAACTTCAGCGACGTTCGAGAGGCCGACATCGTCAAGCGCATCCGTAAGGTCTGCGGGATCACGTCCGTACACGCACTCCTGTCGGACGAGGGGGACCTCGAGGATTGAAGGCTTGGGAAATAGTTGTTGCGCTGCAACAACTATTCGTGGGATAATAGGAGTTGTTCGGATACGTGTGTCCGGACGGACGGCCTTGAAGACCTAGCCCAGAGCGGCTACGAAAGGCCGTAGCGCTGGCCCTGTCCCTGATGGACGGGGCCTTCGTCATGTTCAGGCCCGTCACCACTTCCGGTGGCGGGCCATTTGCATGCCCGGATGCGTCCGGGCCAATCGAATGGAGATTGGCATGGCTGTTGTATCTGAGAGTTCGAAGGTGATGCTCCGCTCGCCGGGGGCGTTCGCTGCTGCCATCCCCGCACTTGTGGGGTTCCACCCGTCGCATTCCCTTGTTGCGGTGTACCTGGGCAAGGGCCAGGCAATCGTGTCGATGCGCCTGGACTTGCCGGAGAAGCTGGAGGAGGTCGCGGAGTACGTCGCCTCAACTGGCACCAACGTCGATGCTGAGGAAGTCATCCTGGTCGTCTGCACGGTGAACGATGGCGAGGAGCTTCCGCACCGGGAGGGCATCGCCGCGATCATCACGGCCTGCTCAAGTGCGAGCGTCACGGTCAAGGACGCAATGCTCATCGACGACGACCGGTACTGGTCATATCTATGTAGTGACACCGACTGCTGCCCTCCCGGGGGAACGCCGATCGGGTCGGAGGACTGCGTTCTCGATGCCGAGCGGGTCGGCCTCGGTCTGCCGGTCGTGGCGGTCAGCCGTGATGCGGTGGTCCAGCGGTACCTCCCTCGCCCTGACCTTGCGCCGAGATCGGAGATCCGCAAGGACGCGGAGTCGATCCTGCTCGCGCCGCTGGGTGAGCGAGCCAAGCAGGTCTGGGACGACACCCGGATGCTGGCTGCCAACGCAGACGTGGTCGGTGACCCGGTGAGCAATCTGATGCGCTCACGCGTCCAGGTTGCGATGGAGGACGTCCGGGTCCGGGACTTCGTGATGGCGAGCATGGCCCTCACCGAGGAGCCGGCCGAAGCATTGGTTGACGTCATCGTTCAGGCGGCCCTGACGGCACCGGAGGATCTGCGTCCACGTGTCGCCGGGGCCGCGGCGTTCCTGCTGGCGGCGTTCGGGGAGTCCTCCATTGCGACGGTGTGCTTGCTCGAGCTCGCCGAGGGGCAGTCGCTGGCCGAGCTTGTCCGGGTCAGCGTGAACTCCGCTGTGTCACCTACTGCCATGCGGGATGTGCTTCGTTCGTCGATGCCGATCATCGAGGAGCAGCTCGCGGCAGCCACACCGAAGCCCCAACGCCGCAGGGGGTAGCACCACAAGCGCGTCACAGAACCTGGCCTGTCACCACCCGGTGGCGGGCCATTCGCATGTCTAGGGAAGGAGAACGACCATGGCTCGAGGCCGTGTGTATCGCCGCCGCAAGCCCGACGGCAGCTTGTCCAGGTGGAATGCCGTCATCGACCTGCCCAGGGGAGGTGATGGCAGGCGAAGGCAGGTCACCCGCACGTTCGACATGATCAGCGACGCCCATGCCTGGCTCGCAGAGATGGCCGTCAGCGGCGGGACTGCGGGTGTCGCGGGCATCAGATCCGGGCCACTCATGTCCGAGTACCTGACGCAGTGGCTCGATGGGCAGGTGTTCCTGCGGCCATCCACGCGGGCGTCCTACCGGGCGCATCTGGACCGTTACCTGATCCCCGCCCTCGGCGACACCGCCGTGGACGACGTGACCCCTCCGCAGGTGGAGCGGCTGGTCTACGACCTCGCCAGCCGAGGACTCGCGGCGGGCACGGTGCAGCGGGTGCTCGCCAC
>JBAXSI010000132.1:0-3592 GCA_037130755.1 Actinomycetes bacterium | reverse complement strand
CGCCGCGCCTCAAGCGGGCGTAGACCGTGTCCTCGTACACGCGGGCGCGCTAGATCAACTGCGGGAGCAGCAGCAGCCGGATCGTCGCGAAGGCCAGCAGCAGGATCGACAGCAGGATGAGCACCGCCTGAATTCTCGGTGCGGCGAACTTCGTGGCGATACTCGCGAAGAACAGGACGAGGGCGAACATCAAGGCGAGGAGCACGAACTTCGTGGAGTTGCTCGCCGCCTCGTCTGCGATGACGAGGTCCTGCTCGGCCTGGGCCGCCAGTTCGTTGGACTTCACTTGGTCCGGCACGATGTAGGAGGGAAGGTCCATCGGCGTGCCCGGCGGCACCACCACGGGATCGCCGTTCGCGTCGAGCTTGACCCCCGAGAGCCAATCCTTCTGCGCGACCGCGAGGGGCGGGGAGAAGCGCTGCTCGTAGAAGTTCGCGCGCTCGACCTGCTTGTTGGCCGTGGAGTTCAGCCAGCTCAGCCACATCTGCGAGTCGACGATCTGGGCGCCCGTGGCCTCCGAGGCCGCACGGCCCGCGTCGCTGCGGGCCATCGCGGACGCGGACTGCGCGTCGGACTGCGTCCCTGCCCACTGGCTGGCCTGGAACGATGCCCAAGCGGTGGCAACGGCGGCCACGGCAAGGATGATCGCGGTCCAGGAATCGAGGAGGCGCTGGCGACGGGACCACGGATCCTCCGGCTCCGGCGGCGCGTAGTCCTCGGCGAGCACGTCTTCAAGCACATCGTCGAGTTGCTCGAGGATGTTGCCGTCGTCGTCGGTGGGCTGCGTCATGGGATCTCCTGGGCCGTCGTGGCCGGGTAGGGCCTCGGCCGGGAGCATAGGGGCGTAAGGGCACGGCGCCACCCGATCGCGTCGATGTGACCCAAGAACAGGTGACACGCGGGCGCTTGTGCGACGCTCGGGCGACCACATCCGGCATGGAGGCAGGCATATGCGCGCTCGCGATCTGGGCATCCGGCTCCAGGGCGATCCTGGTCGGCTCAACGCGATCACCGACGTCCGCGGGCTCGAGGTGGGAATGGTCACCCTGATCCAGGACACGGCCGACCCGGCGGTCGCGGCGCGCACGGGCGTGACCGCGATCCTGCCGCTCGGGCGCGCGGGGATCGGAAGTTCTGTACCGGGGGCGATCTACTCGCTCAACGGAAACGGCGAGATGACCGGCTCGCACTGGATCCGCGAGACCGGCGCTGTATGCGGGCCAGTGACGATCACCAACACGCACGCAGTCGGCACCGTTCATCAGGGCGTGCTCGACTGGATGGCGCGCAACCGACCGGACGATGTTGAGGCGTGGCTCCTGCCCATCGTCGCAGAAACCTGGGACGGCTACCTCAACAGCATCAACGAGCCTTTCATCACGAGGGCGCACGTTGGCGAGGCGATTGACAACGCGTCTTGCGGGCCGGTGGCGGAGGGCTCGTGCGGTGGTGGCACCGGGATGAACTGCTACGGATTCAAGGGCGGCAACGGGACTTCGTCGCGCGTCGTCGCCTTCGGTGGCCGCGACTATGTGGTCGGGGTGTTCCTCCAGGCCAACTTCGGCGACCGTCACGAACTCAGCATCAACGGCGTCGCGATGGGCGACCTGGACGCGCCGTTCCCCATGGGCGAGCCGGACTGGTTCCAGACGAAACAAGGAAGCGACCGCAGCCCTGGTGGTGCAGGGTCGGTCATCGTCGTTGTGGCCACCGACGCGCCGATGATCCCCGGACAGTGCGAGGCGCTCGCCCGCCGCGTCCCCATGGGCCTTGCGCGAACGGGCACGACCGGCGGCCACTTCAGCGGTGACATCTTCCTCGCGTTGTCCACTGCCAACGCGGGAGTACTGGACAGCGACTTCCGTCAGCAGGACGAGAAGCTGCGCTCCCTTGAGATGGTGCCCTGGGACCAGATGGACCGGTTCTACGCAGCCGTCGTGCAGTCGGTGGAGGAGGCCGTCCTGAATGCGCTGGTCAACAACGAGACGATGACCGGCCGAAGCGGCCATACAAGCCCCGCGCTCCCCCATGAGCAGGTCCGGGCGCGACTCGCCCCCCGCGGATGACGAGGCACTCACTGCGGGCATCGAAGTGACGACGTTGGGTTCGGGCTGGGCTGCTCGGACCTTCGCGGCCTTGTCCAACCGCAACTACCTGAAGTTCTTCATCGGCCAGTCGGTGTCGACGACGGGCACGTGGATGCAGTCCGTGGCGTTGGCCTGGCTGATCCTGCAGTTAGAGCAGTCAGCGACGTGGCTTGGCATCGCCATCGCCCTCCAGACGCTCCCCGTTCTTCTTCTCGCGCCCTACGGCGGGCTGATCGTGGATCGCGTTGACAAGCGCTTGCTGCTGATCGGGATGCAGGTGGCTGCCGCTGCGCAGGCGCTCCTCCTCGGCGTGCTCACGGTCACCGGAACGGTGTCGATGGGATGGGTGCTCGCGCTGTCGGTGACGCTCGGGCTGATCAACGCGATCGACAATCCCGGGCGTCAGGCCTTCGTGCGCGAGATGGTGCCGGAGGACCTCGTCCGCAACGCCGTGAGCCTGAACGCGGTGCTCGTCAACGTTGCGCGGGCGGTCGGTCCAGCGTTGGCGGGGATCCTCATTGCGGTCGCTGGCGTGGGGGCCTGCTTCCTGGTCAACTCGGTCAGCTTCCTGGCGGCCATCGTCGCGTACGCCGTCATGGATCGGTCGCGGCTGATGCCTACCGAGGCTGTCGTGCGCGGGCCAGGGCAGCTACGGCAGGGCTTTCGCTACGTGCGACGACACGTGCTGCTGTTCATTCCGCTGCTGATGATGGCGCTGGTCGGAACGCTCACCTACGAATTCCAGGTGACTCTTCCAGCATTCGCGGTGCAGACGTTCGACGGATCAGCCGGCACTTTGGGCTGGATCACGGCGGCGATGGGCGCAGGGGCCGTCATCGGTGGACTGGTCAGCGCCAGTCGACACGTGACGGGCATCAGGCCCATGGTGCTCGCGGCACTCACGTTCGGCGTCACAGTCGGCCTTACCGCGTTGGCCCCGACGGTCCAGGTCGCTGCCGTGTCGTTGGTCGCGGTGGGTGCAGCGAGCATCTGGTTCCTCGCGACCGGCAACGCCACTCTGCAACTAGCGGCCGCCCCGGAGATGCGTGGCCGCGTGATGGCTCTGTGGACGGTGGCCTTCATCGGCACTACGCCCGTTGGAGGTCCGATCGTCGGCTACATCGCCGAGCACGCTGGCCCACGCTGGGCCCTTGCACTCGGGGCCGCAGCCGCGATCGCCGCGGCGGGGCTTGGCGCACTGGCGCTGCGCCGCCAGGCGCGCTAGCGAGTTGCCAGGTCAGTTCGCTGCCGTGCGCTGCTTCCACACGTGGGCCAGCTCGCGGAAGGGGATCACCAGGAACAAGGCGATGCCGAAGTAGATGGTGACGGCGATACCAGGGAGCACGAGGCCGGTCACGAGTGCGAAGACGTAGAGGAGCACGCCCGACGCGTCCTTCTGGCGGGTGCGATCGAGCTCGACGTCGGAGCTGAAGTCTTTGTAGAGGCCCTCGCGCAGGGCGTAGCGGTCCAGCGCCATGGTGAGAAGAAGGATCATCAGGAGAGTG
>JBAXSI010000131.1:0-3673 GCA_037130755.1 Actinomycetes bacterium | reverse complement strand
TGGCGTTGTTGCCGCTCAACTCGACCATGGGTCTCCTCCTGCATGGGCACGCCGAACAGACGTGCCGAATCACGGGCCTGCAACGCCGGGTTCGGCCCGAGCGGTGGCAGTGCCGCGGAGTCTACGCAGGCCCGACCGAAGGCCCCTGCCTGCCCCGGGATGACAGCCCTTACACGAATGTGACGTTGCTCACCGGCAAGAGGAACCCGACACTTCGCCGACGAAGCAGCCCGTCAACGGAAGTCGGTCATCGGGCGGCGGGCCATCGCCACGCGGGTGGAGTTGAGGATGGCGAGGACATCGATGACCTCCTGGGCGATGGCACCAGCCACCGGCGGGAGCAGCCCGACCATGGCCAGCAGCATCCCGATGGCGCTCAGCGTGATGCCGCCGATCGCGGTCTGGAGGGCGATCCGGCGCATCCGACGGCCAATGTGCATGAGTTCGTCCAGCCGCTCCAGCGAGGAGTCCAGGACCACGGCGTCGGCTGCCTCTGCCGTCACGTCATTGTTCTTGCCGAATGCCACGCCGACCGTCGCCGCTGTCATCGCGGGCGCATCGTTTATCCCGTCGCCCAGGAAGACGGTTGGAGCCAACGCGGTCTCCTGCCGGACGATCTCGAGCTTGCGCTCCGGTGATACCGATGACAACGCGACCGTCAGCCCGACGCGATCGGCGAGGTACTCGACCTCGCTCTGCCGATCACCGGACAGGAGCATCGTGCGCGTCACGAGATGCCGATCCTCCAAGTGCGCGATGAACTCCCGGGCACCGGCCCGCGGCTCGTCCCTGAACAGCATCGTTCCCGCATAGGCGTCGTCGACCAGGACGACGCACTCGAGACCACCGACCTCTGGAGGCAGGACCGCAGCGACGTCCGGTCGTGAGTCCGCGAGGATCTTGCGGCCGGTGACGCGGACGTCATGCCCGTCCACGCGTGCCTCAAGCCCGTGTCCGGGAAGCTCAGCCATGCGCTCGACCTTGAGCATGGGCATGCCCTCGGCCGCCTGCGTGACGGCGAAGGCGAGCGGATGCCTGCTGTACTGCTCCGCCGACGCCGTCAGCTCGAGCAGCCGCGGCTCGGTCATGCCGTCGCCGAGCACGATCGCGGAGAGCGCGGGCCGGCCGTAGGTGAGGGTGCCGGTCTTGTCGAAGATCATGGTGCGCGCGGTGCTGATCCGCTCCAGCATCGACGGGTCCTTGATGATGATCCCGTAACGCGCAGCAAGAGCTATCGCGCCGATGATCGCAATGGGCACGCCGATCAGGAGCGGGCAAGGCGTCGCAATGACGATGACGGCAAGGAAGCGGTTCGGGTCACCGCTGACGATCCAGCCACCGATCGCCAACACCAGGGCTATCCCGGTGTAGATGACTCCGAGTCGGTCGGCCAGCCGGCGCATGGGCGGCTGCTCGGCCTCGGCCTTGGTGAGCACCGCGACGATCTGCGCGTACCTGCTGTCCTTCGACATCCGCTCCGCGCGCACGACCAGCGCCTCCACGCCGTTGATCGCACCAGACAGCACCGGCGACCCGGGCGTCTTCGGGATGACATAAGGCTCACCGGTCAGGTACGACTCGTCCATCGACCCGCGCCCCTCGATGACAGTCCCGTCGACGGGGCAGATCTCGTGCGGCAGAACGACGAGGCTGTCGCCGATCTGGACGACTCCGACATCGACGTCCGCCAGCGTTCCGTCGTCGGCTCGACGATGGGCGAGAGTGGGACTCCTCCTGGCCAACGCAGCCAGGACGGCGGATGCGCGCGCGGAAGCAGCATCCTCAAGGGCTCGGCCGCCCGACACCATGAGAGCGATGACGCCCGCCACCAGCCACTCGTGCATGATCGCCGCAGTGACGATGGCGATGAGCCCGAGCACGTCCGCACCTACTCGACGTGACATCAGGCCGACCACGACGTCCCTGGCGAGCGGTATCGCAACCACGGCGGACATGACCACGACCGGTGCGTCGGCCCACCACGTGTCGTACCCCGCGAGCGTCAGTCCGATCCACGCAGAGATCGCGACCAATGTGGCAATGGCGATGCGCCCGTAGGTCGACCCCGCGAAGGCTTCGAGATAAAGGCGCAGTCCCCCATGACTGGCCATGGCGTCAGCCGCCGGCTACTGCCTCGTCAAGGGTTGCATGCAGGGGGATCACCGCGTCGAGCCCGGTCAGCTTGAACACCTTCAGGACCCGAGGCTTGCTGACCACGACATCGAGACGGCCGTCGACCTCGCGCACGTGCTTCAACGTCGCAACGAGGACTCCGAGCGCGGACGAGTCGATGAAGCCGACCTCGGTGAGGTCGATGACCAACGAAGCGCCGCGGACCGCCGTGATGGGGTCGAGCTCCGCCTGGAGCGCTGGGGCGGAGTGCGCGTCGAGCTCGCCGGTGACCGCGACGATCGTGCGGTCGCCGGACATACGCGAAAGGACGGAGAACTCCACACACCTACTGTGGCACAGCCGGTCAGGGGGTCGCCTCACAATGGAGGCGTGCAGGAGACCACGGGCAGCGAACTGCTCGACCGGCTCGCCTACGGCCGCGACGGTCGGCTGCTGCACGTCCACCCCGTGCCGGAGCGGATCGCCGGGCTGGCGGCATGGCCCATCTGGCTCCCACCGGACGTTGTCGAGGCCTATTCGGCCAATGGCATCGCGACCCCGTGGCGTCACCAGGTGACCGCGGCCGAGCACTTGCGCGCCGGGGAGCACGTGGCGATCGCCACCGGGACCGCGTCGGGCAAGAGCGTCGCGTTCGGGATGCCCGCCCTGGCGAGTATCCGCGAGGGCACGACGGCGCCGGATGGACGCGGCTCGACTGTCCTCTATATATCGCCCACCAAGGCGCTGGCCAACGACCAGCTGCGCGCCCTCGAGGCGCTGGCCCTGCCGTGGCTGCGGTCGGCGACCTATGACGGCGACACCCCGGCCGAGGAGCGCACGTGGGTGCGCCAGCACGGCAACTACGTGCTCACCAACCCCGACCTCCTGCACCACTCGATGCTCCCCGGCCATGAGAAGTGGGCGTCCTTCCTGCGCCGGCTCCGCGTGGTGGTGGTCGACGAGGCGCACACGTACCGAGGTGTGCTCGGCGCGCATGTGGCGCTCGTCCTGCGTCGGCTCCGTCGCGTCTGCGAGCACTACGGCTCGTCGCCGGTATTCGCGATCGCGTCCGCGACGATGGCCAATCCCGCGGAGGCCGCGGAACGGCTCATCGCCGCACCGGCGGTGCCGGTTGCCGACGACACCTCGCCACGACCCGGGCTCACGATGGCGTTCTGGGAGCCGCCGCTGTCCGAGTCGCCGGCTGCTCGCGGCGAGGACCGTCTGCGCAGCACGCTGCTCGAGACCGCCGACCTGCTGGCGGACTGTGTGGTCGAGGGGCGGCAGGCGCTGGCGTTCATCCGCAGTCGCCGCGGCGCCGAGACCACTGCGCTGATGACGCGCGACCTGCTCGTCGACGTCGATCCTGCTCTCGCCGAGGGCGTTGCCGCTTACCGCGGTGGCTACCTGCCTGAGGAGCGACGCGAGCTCGAGCGCCAGCTGCGCAACGGCGAGATCCGCGCACTGGCCACGACGAGCGCTCTGGAGATGGGCATCGACGTGAGTGGCCTCGACGTCGTCATCACCGCGGGCTGGCCGGGCACGCGCGCGAGCCTGTGGC
>JBAXSI010000130.1:0-3773 GCA_037130755.1 Actinomycetes bacterium | reverse complement strand
CCGTCCCGCTTCGAATGAGCGAAGGACCCGCTCTGCGAGCGGGTGACCGGGTCCGTCGGAAGCGCTGTACCCAATGTGACCGGTGACCGCGATCGCCGCATTATGCTGCAGGCTTGCGGGAGTGCGATTATCTGCGATTCCCAACCCCCGGGAGGCACCGTCGGCGAGAGCCGCCGGCCACAGATTTGGAGATTCCATGAAGGTTCTGCTGGTCGGAGTCGGTACCGTCGGAGAGGCCATTGCGCGGCTGAGCGCGGGTCGGCCGTGGCTGGAGCTGATGGTGCTCGCCGGTCACGACGTCGATCGGGTCCGCGAGGTGGCGGACTCGATCGGAGATGCCGCGAGCCATCCCGTGGAGTACCTCGACGCGTCGGACGCAGGCGCCGTGGAGGCCCTTGCCCGGGCCTACAACGTTGACCTCGTCATGAACGCGGTCGATCCCCGCTTCGTGATGCCGGTATTCCGGGGCGCGCTTGCCGCGGGTGTGAACTACATGGACATGGCGATCAGCCTGTCCACGCCGGACCCCACCGACCCCTACTCCCGGACTGGGGTCAAGCTGGGCGACGAGCAGTTCGCGATGGACGAGGAGTGGCGCGACGCAGGCCGGCTCGCACTGTTGGGGCAGGGAGTCAGTCCCGGACTGGCCCAGGTGTTCGCGGCCCACGCGGCAAAGTACCTGTTCGACGAGATCCACGACATCAACATCCGTGCGGGCGGCGACCTGCGCATCGAGGGCTACCCGTTCGCGACCGTGTTCTCCATCTGGACCACGATCGAGGAGTGCCTCAACCCGCCCCTGGTGTACGAGAAGGACCGGGGCTTCTTCACGCTGCCGCCGTTCGCGGAGCCGGAGCGCTTCATCTTCCCGGAGGGCATCGGTCCGGTCGAATGCGTCCACGTGGAGCACGAAGACGTCGCGATGATCCCCCGCGTGATGGACGTTCGCCGTGTGACCTTCAAGTACGCGCTCGGCGCGGAGTTCATCGGAGCGCTGAAGGTGCTGCACGCCATTGGTCTGGACCGCACCGACCCGATCGACGTGGACGGCCAGCAGGTCATACCGCGCAACGTGGTCGCGGCCCTCGTCCCGGATCCCGCGACGGTCGGCGATCACATGATCGGCCGGGCGATCCTGGGCACGCACGTGACCGGGCTCAAGGACGGAAAGCCGCGCGAGGTCTTCAGCTACCAGATGTGCGACGCGGAGGACATCGTGCGCCGCTTCGGACTGCAGCCCGTGGGGTGGCAGGCCGGCTTCAACGCGGTCGTCGCGATGGAACTGCTGGCCGAGGGCGTGTGGCAGGGAACCGGCGTTCTCACCGCGGAGTCGTTCGATCCCGATCCCTACCTCGCCATTCTCGACCGAGATGGCATCTACCACGCCACGGTCGAGATCGAGCCAGGTCGCGCCTTCGCTTGACCACGCGGCGGCGGAAATGATCCGTGACGCGCGGCCGCTGACCTGAAGGGCCCGACACGTTATAGGCGTGTATCGCGTTGGCTTGGTGCGCCCCCGACGCACCGACAGTGACGACTACCTTGCGGGGCGGCTCGTCCCGGCGGTGCGGCGGTGAGCCGTCACTCGAACTGTGGTCCGCCTATCGGGATATCCGAATGGTGGCAGATGGATTGGAATATTCCGATAGAAATTCACTATCGGAATATTCTCATAGTACTGTTGGTCCATGGCTCTCACCGGTTCCGTCTCGAGCCCGCAGGCCCTTGGTCGTCTGCTGCAGCAGGCGCGGTTGTCCCAGGGGCTCTCGCAGCAGCAGGTGGCCGACCAGCTCGGGATCAGCCAGGCCTATGTCTCCGAACTCGAGAGCGGCAAGACGTCCCTGGCATTGACGCGGGTCTTCGACGTCATGCGGCTGACGGGGATGACGCTCATGGCCGAGATCCCCGAGGACTCCACTGATGCCTAGCCTCGAGGTGCACCTCTACGGCATGCATGTCGGTGATCTCGAAGGCGAGACGTGGCGCGACTTCGACTTCGTCACCACCCCCGAGGCAGTCGAGCGGTTCGGGGTGGGCAGCACGGTCTTGTCGGAGTCCGTTCCGCTGGTTCCGCACCAGCCGCGCGGAAAGGCAGCTCGGCGACGCGTGTTCTTCGACGAACTGCTGCCCGAGGGACTGGCCAGGCAACGGCTGGCCGATCGCGCGCGCGTCACACCCACGGACACGCTCGGGCTGCTGGCCGCCTACGGGCGCGACGTCGCCGGTGCCGTCCAGGTCATCGACCCGACCGCCCCCGATGTCACCGAGACTCCTCGTGCTCGCGCCCTGTCGACGGCTGACATCGTCGACCTGCTCGACGACGTGGCCGCGTTCCCGCTCGGGAATGCACCAGTGTCGGGCAAGGCCTCCCTCGCCGGTGTGCAGGAGAAGGTGCTGCTCGCGCGCGTCGACGAGCGCTGGGCGCAATGCCTGTACGGCAATCCATCGACGCACATCCTCAAGCCCGTGTCGCGGCCGCATTCCGACATGATCTACAACGAGGAGTACGCCTCGCGCCTGGCTCGGGCGCTCGGTCTTGCTCCCTATGCCACGTGGATCGAGTCCTTCGAGGGCACGGACGCGCTCGTGATCGAACGGTACGACCGTGACGACACGATCCTTGGGAGCCGGCTCCACCAGGAGGACTTCAATCAGGTCCTCGGCGCGTCCGGTGCCGAGAAGTACCAGGAGCATGGAGGCAAGGTCAGCCTCGGCCGCATTGCAGCATTCGTTTCCAGTGCCCAGGGTCGCGAGGGACTGGAGCAACTGCTCACACTCGTCACGCTCGCCGTCGCCGTCGGCAACCTCGACATGCACGCCAAGAACATCTCGCTGCTCCACCCGCCGGACGGCTCGGCACGGCTGGCACCGGCATACGACATGGTGCCGTTGACCCACTACCCAGGCATCGACGGACGCATGGCCATGACGATCAACGACGTCTACGGGCACTCACGCATCGTCCGCCGCGATCTGGTCACAGAAGCAGTTCGCTGGGGTCTGGGTCAGGCCCGGGCCGAGGCGGTAGTCGAACAATCCGTGACGGTCATCCGCGCAACACTGCAGCAGGAGACACCCCACGTGCGATCAGTCCCCAGCCTTCCTCACCTCATCGACGCGTGCCTGGCGCGCGTTGAGGCCGACAGGTAGGCATCAACTGGCCACGAGGGTTGTCACCTTGGCGACTGCCTCGGCGTAAAGATCGCGGGCGACTTCGAGGTCGTAGTCGATCTGGACGTTGATCCAGAAGCGGTCGTCGACGCCGAGGGCCTTCGACAGGCGCAGGGCAGTGTCGATCGAGATGGCGCGCTTGCCGCACACGACCTCGCCCGAATTGCACGTTTTAGGCGATCTCTGGCGTACGCGACACGCCGTCTTGGGCCATTGGCGGGCCATTAGGAGGACCCAAAAGGGCGGTTTTGAGCCCAAGAGAGGATTGCCTACTGGGTCGCTAGAAAAGCGAAAACCCCTTGATACCAAGGGGTTTTCGGTGGAGCGGGTGACCGGGATCGAACCGGCATGGCCAGCTTGGAAGGCTGGGGCTCTACCATTGAGCTACACCCGCGAGGTGCCCGCCAAGGATAGCCAACGGACCTCCGCTCACTCAGTTGAGTGGTGAGTTGTCGGGCATTCCAAGCCAGAACGCCCGACAACTCACCACTCGTCGCGGGGGGCTGAGGTGCCGGCGGGTAGGTTCCGCCCTATGTCCCGACCGCTACGCATCGCCTGGCTGGTGTACCGCGGCAACCCGCACTGCGGCGGTCAGGGCGTCT
>JBAXSI010000013.1:0-72445 GCA_037130755.1 Actinomycetes bacterium | reverse complement strand
GCTGGGTTGCGACGCGTGCCGCTGCAGTCGGCGAATAGGGTCGGAGCATGGCTGATGCGCCCGGAACCCCGTCCGCCCGATCGCTGCCTGCTCGGGCGCGCGTGGTCATCATCGGTGGTGGGGTGATCGGGACGTCCATCGCCTACCACCTCGGCCACCGGGGCTGGTCCGACGTCGTCCTGCTCGAGCGTGACCGGCTGACGTCCGGCACCACCTGGCACGCGGCCGGCCTGATGACGTGCTTCGGGTCGTTGTCGGAGACGTCGATGTCGATGCGGATGTACTCCCGCGAGCTGTACGCCCGGCTGGAGGAGGAGACCGGACTGTCGACCGGCTTCAAGCGTGTCGGCTTCATTGAGGCTGCCGCCGACGAGGGCCGGCTGGAGGAATACCGCCGCGTGGCGGCGTTCAACCGCCAGGTCGGACTGGACGTCATCGAAATCACGCCGGCGGAGATCGCCGAGCGGTTCCCGATCGCGAAGACCGACGACCTCCTGGCCGGCTTCTATGTGCCGCAGGACGGCCGGGTGAATCCCGTCGACGTGACGATGTCACTTGCCAAGGGCGCACGGATGAAGGGCGTGACGATCCTCGAGGGCGTGGCCGCCACGGGTGTCCTGACCGCAGGCGATCGCGTGACGGGGGTGGCGACGGCCGAGGGCGATATCGAGTGCGAATTCGTCGTCAACTGCACCGGCATGTGGGCACGCGAGCTGGGCGAGAAGTCCGGCGTCGTGATCCCGCTGCAGGCGGCCGAGCACTACTACCTGATCACCGAGCCGATCGAGGGCGTCGATCCTGAGTGGCCGGTCTTCGAGGACCCCTCCCGGCACGGGTACTACCGCGAGGAGGGCAGCGGCCTGATGATCGGGCTGTTCGAGCCGGTCTGCGCTCCGTGGCATGTCGACGGGATCCCGCCGGACTTCTCGTTCGGAGAGATCCCGCCGGACTGGGACCGCATGGGCCCCTACCTCGAGCGCGCGATGGATCGGGTGCCCGTCACGCTGGAGGCCGGCATCCGCAAGTTCTTCTGTGGCCCCGAGTCGTTCACCCCCGACCTTGCCCCGGTGGTCGGCGAGGCCCCGAACCTGCGCAACTACTTCGTGGCGGCCGGCATGAACTCCGTCGGCATCATCCACGGCGGCGGGCTGGGCCGCCTGATGGCGAACTGGCTGGTCGACGGCCGGCCCGACATGGACATCACAGGGTTCAACATCGACCGTTTCCAGCCGTACCAGCTCAATCCGCGCTACCGGGCCGAGCGCACAGTGGAGACGCTCGGCATGGTCTACCAGACGCACTTCCCCGGAAGGTCGATGCAGACCGCGCGCGGTGTGAAGCGCTCGCCCATCCACGACCGGCTTGCCGAGCAGGGGGCGTACTTCCGTGACGTCAGCGGCTGGGAGGGTGCGGACTGGTACGCCGGCCCCGGCGTCGAGGCGACCGTCGGCGAGCTGTCTTGGGGTCGGCAGAGCTGGTTCCCGAAGTGGGAGTCCGAGCACCGGGCCGTGCGCGAGGGCGTCGGCCTGATGGACATGTCATTCATGTCGAAGTTCCTCGTGCAGGGGCGCGATGCAGGACGGGTGCTGGACTTGATTTCCGCGAATGCGGTCGATGGTGAACCCGGGTTCATCACCTACACGCAGTGGCTCAACGAAGGCGGCACGCTCGAGGCCGACCTCACCGTGACCAAGCTCGACGAGGTCGAGTTCATGGTCGTGGCTTCCGACAACGCCCAGGGACATGTCCACGCGTGGTTGCGCAGGCACATCGGCGATGCCCATGCCTTCGTGACCGATGTGACGTCGGGCCTCGCGCAGATCAACGTGCAGGGACCGCGCTCGCGGGAGCTCCTGCAGTCGCTGACATCGGTCGATCTCTCCAACGAGGCCTTCCCGTTCCGGGCCGCCCGCAGTATCGACATCGGCTTCGCGCGGGCGTTGTGCGTGCGCATCACCTACCTGGGTGAGCTCGGCTATGAGCTGTTCGTCCCGTCGGACCAGGCCATGCACGTGTACGAGCAACTGGTCGAGGCTGGCCGCGCCGTGGACGTGCGGCACACCGGGCTCAAGGCGCTCGCGAGCCTGCGCATGGAGAAGGGGTATCGCGACTACGGACACGACATCGACAACACCGACTCCGTCCTGGAGGCCGGGCTGGGCTTCGCCGTCGCGCTCGACAAGCCCGGCGGATTCATCGGCCGCGACGCGGTGCTTGCCAAGAAGGCCGAGGGGCCGCTGACGCGGCGGCTGGTGCAGGTGCGGGTCCTTGACCCGGAGCCGCTCATGCACCACGCCGAGATCGTGCTTCGCGACGGGACAGCGGTCGGCTACGTCCGGGCGGCCAGTTACGGCCACACCCTGGGCGGAGCCGTCGGGCTCGCGATGGTCGAGTGCGGCGATGGGGTGACGGCCGACTTCGTCACGTCCGGCGACTGGCAGGTCGACATCGCCGGGGAGCGGCACCCCGCAGTGGCCTCGCTGCGCCCGATGTACGACCCCGACAACTCAAGGATCCGCGCCTGACGCGGCGCGCGCATGGCAAGGTTGTGCAGGTGACGGGTCAAGAGGGCATATGGGTGATCAAGACGATCGACGGGGCAGCGGTACGCCTGCGCAGCGGCAAGATCGGGCTGGTCAACGTCGATGTCACCGCACCGGTGTCGGGCGGCGAATTGCGCATCACCGCTGACGCAGTGCACCTGACGCTGCGCCTGGCACTCGATGAGTTGCGCACCCGCAACTTCCTGATGCAGAGCGCGGCCCGTTCCATCGTCAGCCGAAACAACGCCCACGTCCTGACCTACTCCGGCGAGGGGATGACCAGGGCGCTTCCGTGGCATGTCGTCGGCAGGGCGAAGGCCGGCAGCGTCGACGTGGAACTCGGACTCGACGTCACGCCATGCGGTCCGCCCACGGACGCCATGGCCGAGATTGAGCTGAAGGGGTCCGCGTCGATGGGAACGGTGCACCTTCCCCTTCCGGGGCTAGGAACCGTGGACGACTTCGCCTTCGACGTGGACGGTCGCTTCGCACTGCGCCTGAAGGGCTGACGAGAAGCGCCCTCATCTGGCGCGCAGCATTGGCGTCAGCCTGCGCTGCACCATTCACCGGGTGTGTGATCGGTATGTACGACGCGGAGTTCGGCAGCGACATCGTCAGTGACGACCGGTCGCAGTTCGGGTGCGATCCGCCAGTCGAACTGGTCGGCTGGCCCGCACCACTTCGCGCGCTCGGCCAGCGCGAGGGGAATGAGCCGCAGGCGGGCATCCATCCACTCGGGCGTCCATGGGCCGTCGTCGAGGATCGACTTAGCCGGACGGAACTCCAGGTAGATGGTTCGACGCAATGCATTGCCCGTGGCAGGGGGCGAACCGTGCACGATCATGTCGTCGTGGATGAGCACGTCGCCCGCCTCGAGTTCGACTTCGATAGCGCCGGGAAGCTGCCACCCGTGCGTCTCGGCGAGCGCGCATGCGTCCGTGCGCTGTAGCTGTGACCCGGGGATGACGTGCAGGGCGCCGGCACCGCTGCGCGATTCGTCAAGGTAGACGTCGACGTTGAACAGCCGGTGCCGGCGCGCGTGGACCGCGTCCTGGTGCCACGGCACTGGAGCGCCGTCGCCCGCGGCCTTCAGCACCATCGACTCATACGTGGGCACGAAGTCCGGACCGGCGAGACTCTCGGCGATGCCGAGCACGGCACGCGAGCCGAGCAGTTCAAGCGAGGCAGCCTCTCCCTTGGAATGGATGTAGTCAACGCGCCACATCGCCCTGCCCGTCGGACGGTCGGCGAACAGCCAGTCCGTGCCGCTGCGGGGACCCTGGGCGACACCGTCGGCCATCCAGCGCTCCGACGCGACCTGCAGTCGCGCCAGAAGGGCTGGTTCGATGCGCTGCTTGAGCACGAGGTAGCCGTCGCGGTCGAACTGGGCCACCTGCTCGGGCGTGAGCAGCCCGCGGTCGAGCTCTTGCTGCGGGTCGGCGAATCGCTGGGTCACCAGGCGATTCTAGAGGCGAGTTTTCCGGCCATACTGCCCTAATGCGCGCGCTTTCTTCCCGGATTCTCGTATGACAGCTCCGTCGGTGCATGAGGTGTTCGGGCTGGCCTGCGGCCTGTCCCTGCGGCCCTCGATGGCTCGCGCCCACCGGCACGATGACGTCGAGTTCTTGTTGCCGCTGGACGGCTCAGCGGTGCTCGAGCACGCGGGCGGACGACACGAGCTGACGGATCGATCATGCGCGGTGTTCTGGGCCGGTCGGCCGCATCGAGTGGTGGAGCACGACGACGGCATGACCGTCGCCTGGCTGACCGTCCCGCTTGTCGACGTGCTCTCCTGGTCGCTGCCCACGGCCTTCACCGGAGGGCTCCTTCGCGGAGCGCTGTCGACCTTCGATGCCCCGCCATCGCTGGAGGCTGCGATGGACGCATGGCAGCGCGAAATCGGTGCATCACCTGCGCTCACCCACGCCGTGCGTCTGGAGGCGCAAGCGTGGCTCCTTCGCGCGTCGACCCGCGTCAATGCGAGCGCCCCGACGCCCTCTCACGACGCCGCGACGACGATCGCGTCATACATCTCGATGAACTTCCGCCAGCCACTGACCGTCGCTGACGTCGCAGAGGTCGTGCATCTGCACCCGAGCACTGCTGCCGCGGTGTTCCGCCGCGACATGGGCATCACGATCGGTGCGTATCTCGCGCAGTGTCGCGTGGCTGAGGCGCAAAGGCTGCTGATCTCCACCAAGGCGACCACGAGTGACATTGCGGTGCGTGCCGGATTCGGGTCGACGAGTCGCTTCTACGAACGCTTCGGCCGAGATGCGGGCATGTCGCCTGGGGCCTACCGCAGGATGATGCGCTGAATCCTGCTCACTCGTGTCGGGCCCCTGCTGACGGGGTGGCGAGGAAGTGCTCAGGGGCGACGAATCCTGCACCCGCGAAGGCGGCGTCGACCGCACTCGAGATGGCTCCAGCGCTCCCCGTGTCGACGAGTGCGATCGTGCACCCGCCGAAGCCGCCGCCGGTCATGCGCGCGCCGCGGGCTCCCGCCGCCAGTGCGGTGTCGACTGCCAGGTCCAGCTGTGGAACCGTGACGCGGAAGTCGTCGCGCAATGATGCGTGGGAGGCGGTCAGCTCAGGTCCCAGTTCCATGGCCCGACCCGAGGCGAGCAGTTCGCGGCAGCGCAGGACGCGTGCGTTCTCCGAGATGACGTGGCGGGCGCAGGCCGCCTGCTCGGCCGACAGCCGGTCCATGGCCGCGTCGAGGTCAGCGAGAGTGGCATCGCGCAGGCTGGACACGCCCAGGAGCGCGGTCGCCTCCTCGCAGAGCCGTCGTCGATCGGCGTACTGGCCGTCCACCAGCATGTGCGGGGCATTGGTGTTCGTCACCAGGAGCGCGAACCCGGTCGACAAGTCCGGCCAGGGCACCTGTTCGCGCTCCTGTGATCGAGTATCCATGAAGAGGACGCGGCCGGCCGTGCACTGCAGGGACGCCGTCTGGTCCATGATCCCGCATGGGATGCCGACGACCTCGTGCTCCACGCGTTGCGCCCACCGGGCCAGTTCCTGCCGGTCGATGGACCACTCGTCGAGATCGTTCATGGCCAGCAGGGTCGCGCAGGTGATGGCGGCCGACGACGACAGTCCCGCGCCGACCGGCACATCAGACAGCAGTGCAAGGTCCCAGCCATGGTCGGTGCTCCCCGACGAGCGAGCTTGACCGGCCACCCACGCCGCTCCCGCCAGGTAGGCGAGCCAGCCTCCCGGACTTCCTTGCCCCACGTCGTCCAACGAGATCGCCTGGATCTCGTGACCGCTCGCAACGGCTCGGACAACGCGGTCGGCTCGCGGCCTCGCGGCGATGAAGGCGCGCTGCTCGATGGCGAGCGGCATGACGAAGCCGCCGGTGTAGTCGGTGTGCTCGCCGATCAGGTTGACGCGGCCGGGGGCGGACCAGACGCCCGCCGGCGCCGCATCGAAGCTCACTTCGAACAGTGCGGCGACGTCGTCAGGGCGGGTCATGCCATGACCCGCCTCAGCCCCTCACGCAGCGCCTCTGCCGCATCCTCCGGTGAGATGTCGTTGATCCAGACCCCTGCGGCCGACTCGGATCCGGCCAGGAACTTGAGCTTCTCCGCTGCCCGCCGGAGCGAGAACACCTCGAGGAAGAGACGACTGTCGGCGTCGTCACCGTGCACCGGGGCCTGGTGCCAGGCCGCGATGTAAGGCATCGGCAGGTCGAGGATCGCATCGAGACTGCGCAGGAGGGACAGGTACATGGTTGCGAACTCGGTCCGCTCGGCATCAGAGAGGTCGCGAAGACGGGCGATGGGGCGACGCGTGTACAGCTGGAGTTCGAAGGGCCACCGAGCCGCACGCGGCACGAATGCGATCCAGTGCTCACCCTCGTAGACGATCCGCTCGCCGTCGGCGAGTTCGGCGGCGATGACATCGGCGTGCAGCGAACCCCCGGTGCGCTCGCGATAGGAACGAGCAGAGCGGATCATCTGCTCGTCACGCGGAGGAACGAACGGGTACGCGTAGATCTGCCCGTGCGGATGCGACAAGGTCACGCCGATCTCCACGCCGCGGTTCTCGAAGACGAACACGTACTCCACTCCGGGGATCGACGAGAGCTCGCGATCGCGGTCGATCCAGGCTTCGAGCACGAGGCGAAGCCTCGCTGCATCCACTTGGGCGAGCGCCGATCCGTGGTTCGAGGTGAAGCACACCACCTCGCAGCGGCCGAACCCAGGCCGGCTTCGCTGGTCCAGGGGATCGAGGTCCGTACCGGAGTCATGCTGGGTCAGGGACGGGAACCGGTTCTCGAAGACGACAACGTCGTAGTCCTCCTCCGGGATCTCCGTCAGCTGGTCGCCGTGGGTCGGGCACAGGGGACATTCGCTGCTGGGAGGAAGGAATGTGCGGGCCTGCCGGTGCCCGGCCACCACTACCCACTCATCGCTCAGCGGATCATGACGGAGCTCGGTGTGCGTGGGGGCGTCGTCGAGCTCTCGGCGATCGACGGCATCGCGGGTACTTCCCGGCGCTGCGTCGTAGTAGACGATCTCGCGGCCGTCCGCCAGCCTCCGCACGGATCTGGTGATCCCATTGCCGAGGTCGGTCGTCCCTGTGCTGGCTTCTGTGCTCATCAGGAGTCCGGTGTCCTCTCGTTGCGCGTGACCAGGACGACGACATCGCCGCCGCTGACCTTCACCGATCCACCGGCTGGCAGCCGACCGGTGGCGTACGTCCATGGCGAGTCCGCTGCCGAGGACACATCGACTTCCTGCTCGGTGTCCCCGTGGTTGAGCAGGAACAAGAACCGCTCGTCATCCGTGTGCCGCTCCGCGACCTCGATCCCCACCGGTGGCGGAGTGGGCAGGATCGGTTCGGCTGCCGAGTCCCCGGCGATGCGCAGGACCAGCGTCTCCATGGCGTCCGACTTGAGGGAAGCCGAGACGTACCAGGCGCTTCCGCCCCCGGGGAGGGCGCGCACGGTGACCGCCGGCGAACCGTCGAGGTCGCCTCCGATGTACGACATCACCGGCTCCGCCGTTGTCAGGTGCAGGTGCTCGGTCCAGTCCGTGGCCACTGATGTCGCCGGAAGCGACGGATCGTTCGAGTGGACGTCGATCGAGTCACCGGGCAGCAGCGGCCGGTACTCCTCGACCCAGATGCCCAGGAGGTCCTGCCATGGCGCCGGATAGCCACCCGTGCGCACGCGGTCGCGCTCGTCGACGGCCCCCGAGAAGTAGCCGATCGCCACGCTGCTTCCGTTTTCGGCAGCCTCGATGAACCTCGCTGCCCCGCGATCGGTGACCAGGTACAGCTGGGGCGCGATCACGAGGTCGTAGCCGGTCAGGTCGGACTCCGGATGCGCGAAGTCGATCGAGTACCCACGTCTCCACAGCGGCTCGTACCACGTACGCAGGATCGACACCATCGATAGGCGTGTGGACGGACGTGAGTCGAGTTCGAGCGCCCACCACGATGACCAGTCGAGCACGATCGCGACGTCGGCTCGAGTGCGCGCACCGGCGAGTGACTTGAGCGAAGCCAGTTCCGCGCCCAGTGCCGTGACCTCACGCCACGTGCGCGTGCGCGGGCCGGCGTGCGGCAGCATCCCGGAGTGCCACTTCTCGGCACCTCCCGCCGCGGCGCGCCACTGGAAGTGCAGCACGGCGTCAGCGCCGTGGGCCACCTGTTGCATGGACCAGCGGCGGTAAGCGCCGCCGGACTTGGGCGGGTTGACGGCGCGCCAGTTGATCGCGGATACCGCCTGCTCCATGAGCAGCCACGGCTGTCCATCTCCGAGCGAGCGCATCAGATCGGCTCCGGCCGCGCCCTCCACGTACGAGCGCGGGTCTACGAGATCGGGGTACCAGTCGTCACTGACGACGTCCTCGGATCGGGCCCAGTCCCAGTAGTCCGCATGTGGGAAGAAGCGCATGAAGTTCGTGGTGATGGGCTTGTCGGCAGGCGAGTGAGACCGGATGACGTCTCGCTCAGCGAGGAACAGGCCGAGCAGCGCGTCGGACGAGAAGCGCTGGAAGTCCAACTGGTGCGTCGGATTGGGGAAATAGGGCGTGCGGCGCGGCGGGATGACCTCGGACCAGTCGGAGAGCCGCTGCGACCAGAAGGCCGTGGACCAGGCCGCATTGACCTCGTCGAGCGTGTCGTAGCGCTTGGCGAGCCAGTCGCGGAAGGCCTCCGCGGAGATGTCGCACCAGCAGGCCGGCGTATGCGCTCCGTACTCGTTGCCGACGTGCCACATCACGACCGCTTCATGGTCGGCGTACCTGGACGACACTTGCTCAGCAAGAGCCAGGGCCTTGTCGCGATACGCGGGCGAGGACGGGCAGTACTGCTGCCTTGCCCCGTAGACCAGACGGGTTCCTATGTCGTCCATGGGAAGTGACTCAGGCCAGCGGTGGCCCAGCCACGGTGGTGGCGATGCCGTTCCGGTCGCAAGGTCGACGCGGATTCCGGCCGTTGCGCACTTGTCGAGGACGGTGTCGAGCCAGCCGAACTCGTACTGCCCCGGTGTTGGCTCCAGTTGCGCCCAGGAGAACACGCCCACTGTGACGAGATTGACTCCGGCCTCCTGCATCAGCCGAAGGTCCTCGTCCCAGATTGCAGGTTCCCACTGCTCAGGATTCCAGTCGCCGCCGAAAGCGAGTTCCGGCAGTCGCGGGATAGCAAACCGACTTTCAGATGCCACGGATGCCACCCTCTCTCCGCGATGCCAGCACCACGTCGATTAGCCTCCGGTGCTTGTGAACCCCTCTGCGTCCTCCACGTTCGGCGACATCCATGAATCGGCCGACTCGGCGGACTCGATGTTCGTGTACGAGCACGGCTGGCAGTCGTGGAGCCCTGCTGGTGTGTACCCGGCAACCATCGAGCATTCTCCTCGCCCCCGGAAGGACATCTGGCAGGCCATGGGGTTCCGGCCCGAGATGCCCGGTCCGGAGGACGGTTTCCAGGGCGAGGGTCTGCTGGCCTTGGTGAACGAGGACTACTCGGCCGAGATCTTCTTCAGCCCGCAGCCCGACATCGACGTGGCCTCGATCCGCGCCAGGCGCGAGGCTGACCGGGTCGTCGTCGCGGCTACCGGCGAGGTGGACCGACTCCGTGCGTCGTCGTTGGACGCGGGGCTGGCGGCGGTGGCGGAACTCCTGGCCCGCCGACTGGTGGTGTCCGACCTGAAGGCGCTGCCGGCCGGCTGGTGCTCCTGGTACACGTACTGGAACACCGTCACCGCTGACGACATCCTCGCGAACCTTGCGGTCATCGACCAATCGGATCTGGGCATCGACGTCGTCCAGATTGATGATGGATACCAGAAGGACATCGGCGACTGGCTCGAGTACCGCCCCGCCTTCGGTGATCTCGATGGCCTTGCTCGTCGCATCCGGGATGCCGGCAGGACGCCAGGACTGTGGACCGCGCCGTTCATGGTGGGAGAGAAGTCCGACCTCGCACACAAGCATCCGGACTGGCTCATCCCGGGCGTCGTCGCTGCTGAGCACCACTGGGGCCAGCGGATTCGCGTCCTCGACGTCACGCATCCAGACGCGGCCGAGCACCTGGTCGGGATGTTCGCCACCCTTCGCGAGCGGGGTTTCGTATTCCACAAGATCGACTTCATCTATGCCGGTGCGATGGAGGGGCGACGCCATGACGACATCACGGCGATCGAGGCATATCGGCGGGGTCTGGAGCTGATCCGGCAAGGTGCCGGTGAGGATGCCGTGATTCTCGGCTGTGGTGCGCCGCTGTTGGCCAGCATCGGACTCGTGGACGCGATGCGCATCAGTCCGGACGTGATGCCGGAGTGGGAGCCCCCGCTCGACGACATCAGCCAACCGGGTATGCGAAGCGCTCTCGCCGCAGGACGCGCGCGGGCCTGGATGCACGGACGTCTGTGGGTGAACGACCCTGACTGTGTTCTGGTGCGCCCCCAGGTCGAGCGGCCAGGGCCCTGGCAGGAGTACGTCACCAGCCTCAGGGGCCTGGCGGTAAGCAGCGATCCGCTGCCCGAACTCGATGCACTCCACCTGGACCGCACCCGCGAGCTGATGGTGCCGGCCGATCTCGCTCCGGTGCAGTGGGACCCCTGGGCGGGGCCGGAGCAGGGGCTCATCCATCGGTCGTCCCCCCTCCTGTGAACCTGCACGGGCCCGCTGCCCGAGCCTGACCGTAACGCAAGATTTCGCAGACTAACGAAAGTCACTTAGTCCTCGGGGCAACGGTGTACCACACTTCAATGGGCAAAGGTAACCCAAACCGGACTCCGACTACTTTCCGTCTTTTTCGATAACGGGTCGATAACGGCACCCATCGAACGTATTGACAAATTTCCGCAAGGTGATTGAGTGCCATCATGATCGCTGCGGAGTCGAGCGCGGAGCTCGCCGGCGTCCCCGCGGAACTGCGCCAGGAGCGCATCGCTCAGGAGGTCGAGTCGGCCGGCTTCGTGCGGGTCACCGACCTTGCCGATCGGTTCGCGGTCTCGGTGGTGACCGTTCGATCCGATCTGGGGTCGTTGGAGGCCTTGGGCCGTGTGCGCCGGGTCCGCGGGGGCGCCGTTCCCTCCGGTGGGCTACGCCACGAGCCGCCGCTGGAGCTTGCCGCGCGCGAGCATGAGCGGCAGAAGGCCGCCATTGCCGCCTACGCGGCCTCACTCGTGCAGCCCGGCCAAGTCATCGTCCTCGATGTGGGGTCCACAACGACGGCGGTCGCCCTCGAGCTCGTGGCGCGCCGTGAGTTGCGTGACGTCACTGTGGTCACCAGCGGACTCAACGTCGCGATGGCGCTGGAGCCTGCATCGGATCGCATCAGCGTGCTGGTGACCGGTGGGATGGTGCGACCCCTGCAGCACTCGCTGGTCAACCCGTTCGGATCGTTGATCCTCGAGCAGATCTCGGCGCATCTGGCCTTCATCGGCTGCAACGGAGTCGATGCCGATCGCGGCGTGACCAATCTCAACTTCGCCGAGGCCGAGGTCAAGAAGTCGATGATCGCTGCCGCGCGTGAGGTCGTTGTCGTGGCCGACGGCAGCAAGATCGGCGTGGTGGAGGCGGCCCGCGTGTGCTCCCTCTCCCAGATCGACCTCCTGATCACCGATGCCACGGCACCGGAGCAGGCCGTCGCCCTGATCGAGCAGTCCTCGGTGTCGGTGCACCGTGCGTAACACCTAAGAGCTTCGACCCGGGCTGGCATGGCGCGGGTGGAGGGAACGACCCAACTGAGGGAAAGAGGAGAGGAACACTTCATGCGTAGACGCAACTACCTTCCGGCGGGCGTCGCGGCCTTTGCGCTGCTTCTGAGCGCCTGTGCGAGCACCGCAACGGATAGTTCATCGTCGAGTGCAGCAGGTAGCGCTGCGGCGAGCGCGGCGAGCTCAGCGGCCTCGGCCGCTGCTTCGGGTGGATCCAGCGCGGCGCCGACGGAGGCCGTCGATCTTCGCTGGCGTACGCGCCCGGACAACCAGGCGGAAGCCGATCTGTACAAGGGCATCTCGGACGACATCAACAAGTCCGGCATCGGGCTCAATCTCACCTACGAGGCCGGCAACTCCGAGGGGTCGCCCTATCAGGACAAGCTCAAGACCGAGCTGTCTGCGGGCACCGCGCCCGACGTGTTCTGGATCCCGGGCACCGACGTGGCCGACTTCGCCAAGGCCGGCCTGATCCTCAACAACGCTCCTCAGGCACAGGCGTCCGGCTTCAAGGCTGCTGACTTCTACTCGGGACCGATGGATCAGCTCCAGGTCGATCCGGCCACCGGCAAGAAGGCGGATGGCTTCGTCTGGGGCGTGCCTCGTGACGTCTCGACCTTCGCGCTGTACCTCAACCTCGACCTGCTCGACAAGGCCGGCGTCGAGAATCCCATCGACCTTGCCAAGAATGGCGAGTGGACGTGGGACAAGTTCGCTGAGGTCTCCAAGCAGATCGCCGAGAAGGTGCCGACGGCCAAGGGCTTCGGCGCAGGCGGCTGGTGGGCCAACTGGGGCTACTTCGTGAACTCGGGCGGTGGCAGCTTCTTCAAGGACGACCGCACCGCCTGCAACCTCGATGCTCCCGAGTCCATCTCCGGGCTTAGCTTCTTCCAGGACCTCTATGGCAGTGGCGCCGGCGTGCCCTTCGGCGAGGATGCCGAGCCGCCCTTCAAGGCCGGCACGGTGGGCATGTTCATCAACGGCCGCTGGGCCACCCCCGGCGCTCGCGAGATCAAGAACTTCAACTGGGACGTGGCTCCGCTGCCGACCGGTGCTGCTCCGGGCAAGAACTGGCAGTTCTGGGGCGCCTACGTGGTGAACGCCAAGACCAAGAACCCCGAGGCGGCGTGGAAGCTGGTCGAGACGCTGACCAGCACCGAGGTGCAGAACAAGATCTCGTCCCTGGGCGCGAACATCCCGTCGCGCGTCGACCAGGCCGCGATCGACTCGTTCCTCACCTACACCCCGCCCACCAACAACCAGGCATTCGTCGACGGCATCCAGAACGACGCAGTTGCCGAGGGGCCGCTGTGGAACGGCAACTGGCCGGCGTTCGACAAGGCTTCTGGTGACGAGGTGACCGCGCTCATGACGGGCAAGCTCACCATCGATGAGTTCCAGAAGACCATCTGCAAGGTCACTGCACCCGCCTTCGAGTAGCACGCTCGACCCGTTGTGCGGGTCAGGGGCGCTCGTCCCTGACCCGCACAACGCCCCGGAGAGAACTGATCGCCGCACTGCGGCCATAGCCATCGGTAGCCCCGAGGGAGAGGTGACGTGAGCGCAACCACCGTCGAGACTGGATCGCTCCTCGCCTGGCCCGGCCGTATCCTTCGGCCGCCCGCCACCACGTCGATGCGAATCGTCTTGGGCTGGCATGTCGTTGCTGCGCTGGTGTTCGGGTGGATCGCCTGGAACATCTTCGGAGCGGTGTGGAAGCTGGAGTCCCTGCCACGCACGGTCATCGGCATCGGTGCCGTCGTGGGCGTCGTCGCCAACCTGGTGGCGGCTCTGCTCCTGGCGCGCTCGGATCGGCGCGCGCGAATGGTGTCCTTCACCATCAACTACCTGACGCTGGTCCTGGTCATCGTCCTGCTGTTCCAGTCCCTGAATCTCGCGTCCTACCTGGACGTCTTCGCGACTGCCTTCAACAAGGCATTCCTGCCCTTTATCGGGCTGGCCATCTCCGCAGCCTGGATTGTCCTGTCGCGCCGCCTGCGGGCGCGGGCCTTCGAACCCGGTCGGCCGAGCCCGACCAACGCGGCGCTGACGACCATCAAGGTCATGAGGTGGATCGGGCTGGCTGGTGTCATCGGCTTCGGACTCGCGTGGCTGTGGATGCTTCAGCCGATCGAACTAGCACATGCGCTGGGCGTCGCCTACGGCAAGACGCCCGCCATCAACACGGCGTATGTCATCGCGATAGTGATCCTGCTGTGGTGCTCGATCACCATGTGGTCCACCCGCATGGCCGAGCGGTACAACACCCCGGCATACAAGCTGGAAGCCCAGTCCGGGCTACTCTTCCTGTCGCCCAACCTGATCGGCTTCCTGCTGTTCTTCGCCGGGCCGCTGCTCTTCTCACTGGTGATCTCGTTCTACGAGTGGGACGGGATCACGAACCCGACATTCGTCGGCCTGGGCAACTACGTCCACACGCTCGGCCTCACCGTGGCGGCCAATGCGGACTCCCTCCCAGCCGGGTACCAGGACGTCCTCACGGCCCCATTCGGAGTGGTGGGGGCGAGTGATCCGCTGTTCTGGCAGTCGATCAGCAACATTGTGGTGTTCCTCGTCCTCGCGGTCCCCCTGGCGGTCATCCCCGCGCTGATTTTGGCCGTGCTGATCCAGACCGGCTACCGCGGCACCAAGGCATTTCGGACCATCTTCTTCGTCCCGGCCGTAGCCGGCGTCATCGGCGTCACGCTGATCTGGAAGCAGATGTTCAACTCGACTGTCGGGTTCGTCAACTGGTTCATCGGGTGGGTCAACGGGATCATCAACCTCTTCGTGCCGGGCGACCCCATGCCGCAGCCGGTTGAGATCGGCTGGCTCTCGGATCCTTCGGTCGCCCTGTTCGCCGTGGTGCTGGTGTTCGGCTGGTCGCAGTTCGGCTTCAACACTGTGCTCTTCGCTGCCGGCATGCAGGGCATTCCGAAGGAACTCCACGAAGCTGCCATGCTCGACGGTGCGGGCGCCACGCGCCGGTTCTTCAGCATCACGCTGCCGTCCCTGCGCGCGACCACGTTCTTCGTGGTGGCCAGCACCGTCATCCTCGCGCTGCAGCTCTTCGACATCGTCTACGCCCTCAACCAGCCGAACCCGGTGGGCTTCCCAGACAACGCGACGCTGACGCCGGTCGTCTACCTGTACCAACTCGGTTTCCAGCAGGATGCCTTCGGCCAGGCGAGCGCGGTCGCCTGGATCCTGTTCATTCTGATCTTCTCCCTGACGCTTGTGCAGTTCCGTCGCCAGCGTCGTTATGCGGAGGAGACATGATGGCCGCGCCCCGCACTCGCATGCACCGCACCAAGCGATCCTGGCTGGCGCAGTTCACGGTCTACGCCATCCTCATCATCGCCGGGATCGTCGTCCTGGTGCCGTTCATCTTGGCCTTCTTCGGGTCGTTCAAGACTGCGGAGGACTTCTTCACGTATCCGCCTCGGCTGCTGCCGAACGTTCCCGCTACGGCCCAGGTCAACGGCGAGGCGCTGCCGTTGTACACCGTCCCGCTGCCCGACGGCGGCACTGCGAAACTCGCTCGAGCGGAAAAGGGCACGAGCCTGCGCGAGTTCATCGGCGTGGACGACCCGACGGTGATCCTGATCGCGCCGCAGGACAGCCTGACGCCGACCGGGGCAGTCGTCTCCGTGGACGGCAAGGACAAGGACGTGTACACGGCCACGATCGGCGGCGCCGAGGTGAAGGTGTACAACAACAAGTCGCGGATCGGCGGGACGTACGTCGATCCGGCCAACCCCAATGCGCCACCAGTGTTCGCAGTGTCATCAGCCGTGACTCCCGTCGAGCAGGTGGAGTTCCAGACAGGCAACTACTCCAAGGTGATGCAACTCGAGGGCTTTGGCCGGTCGTTGACCAACACGGTGCTGGTGACCATCCTGGTGGTCGTCGGCCAGGTGTTCACGAGCATCCTCGGCGGCTATGCATTCTCCCGGCTGCGGTTCCGCGGGCGCGACAAGATCTTCCTGCTCTACCTCGGCTCGATCATGATCCCGTTCGTGGTCCTGCTCATCCCGCTGTACCGGCTCATGATCGCCATTGACTGGGGCAACACGCTCACCTCCCTTGTCATCCCGTTCGTGTTCACGGCCTACGGCACGTTCCTGATGCGCCAGTTCTTCGTGTCGATACCCAAGGAACTCGAGGAGGCCGCGGTCATCGACGGCGCGTCTCGATGGACCATTCTCTGGAGGATCTTCTTCCCACTGTCGATCCCCGCCGTGGCAACGCTCTCGACGTTCTCGTTCCTGTACGCGTGGAACTCCTTTGTCTGGCCACTCATCATCATCGACTCCGGCAACACCGATGGCAGCGTCCTGGCACTGACGCTGTCCGTGCTGGGCGGGCGGGCGGCCGACACCCCGAACCTCGTGCTGGCGGGCGTCATCACTGCGATGCTGGCGCCGGTCACCGTGTTCCTGCTCGCACAGCGGTACTTCGTCGAGAACGTTGCCTCAAGCGGACTGAAGGGGTGAGCCCCAACACCTCCTCTACAGTCGGCGACCAGCGCAGCCGACTTGGGCCCGAGAACCGGCGTGCGGCACTGCTGGCCATGCAGCAGGAGGTGATCGACCTCCTCGTTGTCGGTGCCGGTGCCACCGGGTGTGGAACGGCGCTCGACGCCGCGAGCCGCGGGCTACCGGTCGCCCTGATCGACAAGGGCGACATCGCGGTAGGCACGTCGAGTCGGTCGAGCAAGCTGGTCCACGGCGGTCTGCGCTACCTCCAGCAGGGAAATGTGGCCCTGGTGCGCGAGGCACTGCGCGAGCGGGATCTCCTGCTGACGACACTCGCCCCTCACCTCGTCGAGCCGCTGCCGTTCATGCTCCCCCTGCACCACCGGGTGTGGGAGCGGGCATACATCGGCGCCGGCCTGCTGGCCTACGACGTGCTTTCGGGTTCGAGCGCCCTGCCTCGGCATCGTCATGTCACGAAAACCAAGGCACTGTCGCGTTTCCCGAGCCTGCGCCGGGACTCACTCGTCGGGGCCCTCCAGTACTTCGACGCCCAGATGGACGATGCCCGCCTCGCCGTTGCCATCGCGCGAACCGCATCCCGGAGCGGAGCGCACGTGGCTCCGCATGTGCGGTTGGTCGGACAACGCGGAGATTCCCGAGACGGCGTGCACGAGGTGGCCCTTCGCGACGAGTTGACCGGTGAGGACTTCACGATCAGGGCGCGATCGGTTGCCTTGTGCGTAGGGGTGTGGGCCCCGGAGGTTTCGGCGTTGTTCACAGGGGCCACCGAAGCGGTGGGCGTCATCCGGTCGAAGGGTGTCCATCTGCGCCTGCCCCGCGAGGCGCTCTCAGGTGAGACGGCTCTCATCGTGCCGACCGGCAAGAGCGTGCTGTTCGTTATCCCGTCCGACACGCACTGGCTCATCGGCACGACGGACACCGAATGGACGGCGAATCCGGACCGGGTCGAGCCGGACCGGGATGATGTCGACTACCTCATCGGTCAGCTACGACGAGTGGTCAAGGAGCCCATCTCGGCCGATGACGTCACCTACACGTTCGCTGGCCTGCGCCCGCTCGTGCGCGACCAGTCCGTGGGGGGAAACACCGCGAAGGTCACGCGAGAACACCGCATCGTCCGAGTCGCGCCAGGCGTTCTGGCGATAGTCGGCGGGAAGTGGACCACCTATCGAGTTATGGCACGCGACATGGTCGACACCATCCTGAGCGAGGGCGGGTTGCCTCCCCGGCCCTGCGTCACTCAGGGCATGCCGCTCGTGGGCTCATCGATCGTGCCGGTAGTCGATGCGCGCGACGTGGCGGCGCTGTCGCCGACCGATCGCGATGCGCTCGACCGTCGCTACGGAAGTCGGGTGGGTGAGGTGCTGGGGCTCATTGCCCGTGAACCCGACCTGATCAGGGAGCTGCAGGATGCGCGGGGCTTCATCGAGGCCGAGGTGGTGCACGCCTGCCTCAACGAGGGGGCCTGCACCCTCGAGGACGTCCTGGACCGGCGACTGCAGGTGGGATTGAACCTGGACGTGGTCACCCCCGAACTCGTGCGGTCGGTGGCCCACTTGATGGGCCGAGCGCTGGGCTGGGATGAGGCATCGACCAACCAGGCTGCCGCGGACCTGCTCGCGTCGGGCGCTGAACGACCCTAGGACGATGCGACGCTGTCCGCGAGCTTGCTGGCACGCTTGGCGTCTAGGCCGTCTAGCAGCTGCCGGACGATGAAGCCGATGACCGCCCCGATGATCGCGAAGGGGGCAATGGCCGGACCGGCGGCGCCGATCAGCAGCATCGCGAGCATGCCTGACGTGAACGGCAGGCGCAGCATGACGGTGGCGGCGGCCGAGATGCCGACGGCGGCCATCGCGCTCACCGACAAGTTGGTGAAGACGAGCGACGCAAGGACGCCGAATCCGACGCCGATGAACGTCGCGGGGAACACCGGGCCGCCACGGAAGCCGCCGCCCAGAGCGATGCCGTAGACGATCAGCTTGCCTATGACGATGGCGAGCACTGCGGCCGCCGACGTCTGAGCGACCAGTGTCGACATGCCGGTCTGGCCCGAGAACAGGATCTGGTCGTAGGGCACGTCGAAGACCGTCACGACCGCCCAGGCGACCAGGGCGGTGATGACCGCGGCGGCGAACAGGACGGCTGTTGGACGCTTCCGACCGATGAGGTCGGTGCGCTCGCCGAGCTCACGCGCGAGCGCAGCCAGTACAGAGACGACCACCGCAACGAGCAGGCCGGCGAAGAGGTCCTCCGGCTGGATGGTGTCGTAGGCCGGCAGGCCGGGAACCGAGAGCGTGTGCAACCCGAATCCGGTCCAGGTGCCCCAGCCGACCAGGGTGATGTATCCGGCGCCGAGCGAGACGAACGCAGGCACGAGGGCCACCGCCGGCAGCGCACCCATGGCGGCGAACTCGAGCAGCATGAACGCGGCGACGAACGGGTTGCCGAATACCGTCCCGATGGCGGCCATTCCGCCGAGCAGCATCGCGAGCTTGGTGACGTCTTCGCTGTTGCTGCGCTTCACGAGGATCGCCCCGACCGCCGAGCCGAGGACGATCAGGGGTCCTTCTGGACCGAGGGATGCGCCGAAGATCAAGGTCGCGCCGGCGGCGATGAGGATGGCGGGCGCCCAACTGACCGGATTGGTGAAGTGGAACCCGCTGAGCGGGCTGCCGCCGGTGGCGCCGGGTAGCCGGCGAGCCCCGAGGATGACCAGCGCACCGACGAGGAGCAGTAGGACCACCCACCAGCCGGGGAGCGTGTCCCAGCCGAACGACTCGGGCAGCTTCTTGTAGAACAGCTCCTGTCCACCGTCGACGATCCACAGGAAGAATGACGCAGCGGTGGCCGCGACAAGGCCCACGATGATGGCGAGTACGAACGAGCGCACCTGCAGTTTGAGCGGCGTCGGAGTCGGTGTCGCTGCTTGCTCTGCCTGGCTCATGAGACCTCCCACGTTCCGCTGAGGATGTCCTCGGCATCGATGATCCGGTAGGAGTATCCCTGCTCAGCAAGGAATCGCTGCCGGTGTTGGGCGAAATCGGCGTCCACCGTGTCGCGGGTGACGATCGAGTAGAAGTGTGCCGAGCGCCCGTCCTCCTTGGGCCGCAGGACACGGCCGAGGCGCTGGGCCTCCTCCTGGCGGGAGCCGAACGTGCCGCTCACCTGGATCGCGACGCCGGCCTCGGGCAGGTCGATGGAGAAGTTCGCGACCTTGCTGACGACCAGCACGCGCAGGTCACCCTCGCGGAATGCGCCGAACAGACGCTCGCGCTCGCGCACGGGAGTCGCTCCGGTGATCACCGGAGCGTCGAGGTGCTCGCCGAGCTCGGCGAGCTGGTCGAGGTACTGGCCGATCACGAGCACCCGGTCATCGGAGTGCCGGGCGACGATCGCCTCGGCGATGCGCAGTTTCTCCGGCGCAGACGCGGACAGCCGGTACTTGTCCTCTGGCTCGGCCATGGCGTACGTCATGCGGTCGGTGTCCGGCAGCGTGACGCGCACTTCGACGCAGTCGGCCGGCGCGATGTAGCCCTGATTCTCGATGTCCTTCCACGGCGCGTCGTACCGCTTCGGGCCGATGAGTGAGAACACGTCGCTCTCGCGCCCGTCCTCGCGCACCAGGGTGGCCGTCAGGCCGAGCCGGCGACGGGACTGGATGTCCGCAGTGAAACGGAAGATCGGTGCGGGCAGCAGATGCACCTCGTCGTAGATGATCAGGCCCCAGTCGCGCGAGTCGAAGACCTCCAGATGCGGGTAGATGCCCTGCCGCTTGGTCGTCATCACCTGGTAGGTGGCGATTGTGACCGGTCGGATCTCCTTCTTCGCCCCCGAGTACTCGCCGATCTCGTCGGGCGTCAGGGTCGTTCGACGGAGCAGTTCGTCGCGCCACTGCCGTGCGGCGACCGTGTTCGTGACGAGGATCAGGGTCGTCGCCTGGGCAAGGGCCATGGCCAGCGTGCCGACGATGGTCTTGCCCGAGCCACAGGGCAGCACGACGACGCCGGAGCCACCGTGCCAGAACCCCTCGGCGGCCTCGGTCTGGTACGGGCGGGGCTGCCACAGGTCGGCCGCGAGCGCGATGGCGTGCCGCTCGCCGTCGACGTACCCGGCGACGTCCTCGGCCGGCCAGCCGAGCTTCACCAAGGCCTGCTTCAGGTGTCCGCGCTCGCTCGGATGGACGATCACGGTGGTCTCGTCGACCCGCGCCCCGAGCAGCGGCGCCACCTTCCTGCTGCGCAGGACCTCCTCAAGCACCGCGGGATCGATGGCCTGCAGGACCAGGCCGTGAACCGGGTGGTTGTTCACCTGAAGGCGCCCGTAACGCGACATCGTCTCCGCGACGTCGATCAGGAGGGCATGCGGAACGGGGTACCGCGAGTAGCGCAGGAGCGTGTCGACGACCTGCTCGGCATCGTGGCCGGCGGCTCGCGCGTTCCACAGACCGAGCGGGGTGAGGCGGTAGGTGTGGATGTGCTCGGGCGCGCGTTCGAGCTCGGCGAACGGTGCGATGGCCTTGCGGCACTCGTCGGACTGCTTATGGTCCACCTCGAGCAGCAGCGTCTTGTCGCTCTGCACGATGAGGGGTCCGTCAGCCACCCGTGGAGCCTACGTTGTCGGTCGATCGAGCAGAACGCCGAGGAGTGCTGCGACCAGGGCGGCGCGCTCGGCCATGGCCGGGACGCTGACCCATTCGTGGTCGGCGTGCGCGCCGTCGCCCACTGCGCCCAGTCCGTCCAGGGTCGCGATGCCGGCCGCAGCGGTGAGATTGCCGTCGCTCGCGCCGCCGACCGCCCGCCCTTCGAGAGGGGGCAGGCCCAGTGCAGCGGCTGCTGTCCTGGCGTGGCCAAGGAGCACGGCGGCCGTCGATGCTTCGAGCGCCGGCCGGTCGATCCCGCCGCTGATGTCGAGGTGGGCGCCGTGCACCGAAGGCTGCCACTCGCGAATCCGCTCGTCGATGCGGACCTGCTCGGTGCTCGTCCAGGCTCGGACGTCGATGGTCAGTTGTGCGCTCGCTGGGACCGTGTTCGGCGTGCTCCCCGCGGTGAGGAGAGTCGGTGTCACGGTGGTGCCGCGCTCGGCGTCCGCCCACGTCGGCGCAGCGAGGGTGAGTTCCGCGGCAGCGATGAGCGCGTTCACGCCGCGCTCGGGGTCGAGCCCGGCGTGGGCCGCACGCCCCTCGACGTCGATGACGTACCAGGACGTGCCCTTGCGGGCGGTCTTGACGGCCGCCTCCACTGAAGGTTCGAGGACGAGGACAGCCTCGGCCAGATCGATCGCCTCCGAAATGACGGCACGCGATGCGTGCGAGCCGATCTCCTCGTCGGTGGTCAGCAGCATGCCCACCCCGCTGTCCTCGGTCAGGCCTGCGAGGGCGAGCGCCGCCCAGCCCTGGACCACGCCGGCCTTCATGTCGAAGATGCCTGGGCCGGTCATGCGCTGGCCGTCATTGGTGAAGGGCAGCCGATCCAGGGACCCGATAGGCCACACCGTGTCCAGGTGACCCAGCAGCAGCACTCGCGGGCGGGCCGGTCCCCACCTCCACACCGGTCGGCCGCCGTGCTGCTCCGCACGTGCTGGCGAAGGCAGCCATGCGGAGAACGCCCCGATCGACTCCTGCACGATCGCCGCGCACGCGGCAACGTCGGTGGATGGCGATTCGATGCTGACGAGGGCCTCTACTGCGTCGACCATCGCGGGCAGCAGGTCGCGGGCTTCGGACAGCAGGTCGGTCTCCGCCATGGGCCTGCCTCTCGGTCGGTACGGTGAGCGGGTGACGACATGGACCCCGCAGGACGACCTCGGCGCCGCCGAGCAGCGGGCGGACGTCAGGGTGCGGTCCCTGATCGACCTTAGTGAACTCGACGACGCACGACGGGTGTTCGACACAGTGTGGCCGTCGTTGACCGGTTCGACGCAGATCCAGCCGAACCTGCTGCGTGCGCAGATCCACGCCGGCGGGTACGCGTCGGCCGCCTACCGCGACGGCGAGCCCATCGGGGCGGCGTTCGCGTTCGCGGGGCGCCACCACAAGGACGGCTGGCACACGCACCTGCACTCGCACATGGCCGCCGTCGTGGAGCCATACCGCGACCAGCACATTGGCGCTGCCCTCAAGATGCACCAGCGGGTCTGGGCGCTGGAGCGCGAGATCGACACGATCGTCTGGACCTTCGATCCGCTGGTGCGCCGCAACGCCGTGCTGAACCTGATCAAGCTCGGCGTCGACGTCGAGGGCTTCGAGGTCAACTTCTACGGTGCCATGGACGACGGCATCAACTCCGGTGATCCGACGGACCGGTTGTTCGCGTGGTGGCGCCTGGAGTCGCCGAGGGCGAAGGCGGCACTACGCGGAGACGTTGCACGGATCGACGTCGCTGCCGAGCAGACGGCCGGCCGCGACGTTCGCGAGATCGCCCTGCCGGAGGACATCGTCGCGCTGCGGTCCACCGAACCGGACGCGGCAGCGCAGTGGCGACTCACGCTTCGAGAAGAGCTCACGCGGGCCCTTGTCGAGGGTTTCACGATCGTCGGAGTCAGCACCGCCGGCGGCTACGTTCTGGAAAGGGCTTCATGACCATCGACGCGATCCGGCTGCATCGGCTGAACATTCCGTTGGTTCGGCCCTTCCGGACGTCGTTCGGCACCGAGACGGTGCGTGACGTCATCCTCGTCGAGGCGGTCAACTCCGACGGCGTGCGCGGCTGGGGCGAATGCGTGACGATGTCGTGGCCGGGCTACAGCTACGAGTACGGAAACGGCGCGATCGCCGTTCTGGCCGAGCACCTGCTGCCGTCGCTGAGTGCCGTCCTCGACGAGCACGATCCCCTCGCCGTGCGTGAGGCGATGGAGGTCGTGAGCGGACACCCGATGGCCAAGTGCGCGCTGTCGACCGCGCTTCTTGACGTGTGGCTGCGCGAAGGGGAGACCTCGCTCGCGTCGCACTTCGGCGTCACGCGGGACGCGGTCGACTGCGGGGTCTCGGTGGGCATCCCACCGACCGAGTCTGTCGACGCCCTGCTGGAGGAGGTCGCCGGCTACGTCGACGCGGGCTACCGACGCATCAAGCTGAAGATCCAGCCCGGGTGGGACATTGCCCCGGTGTCGGCCGTTCGTGCGGCGTGGCCGGACATCCCGCTGCAGACCGATGCGAACCAGGCCTATACACGTGCCGATGCCGCGCACCTGGCCAAGCTCGACGAGTACGACCTGCTGCTGCACGAGCAGCCGCTGGAGCAGGACGACTGGTACGGCCACGTGCTGATGTCCCGCGCATGCCAGACGCCGATCTGCATGGACGAGTCCATCCACTCCGTGATGTCCGCTGACTCGGCGCTGGAGTTCGGCGCCGCGTCGATCATCAACATCAAGCCCGGTCGTGTGGGCGGCTACCTGACGGCCCGCGACATCCACGATGTGTGCGTCGGTCGTGACGCACCGGTGTGGTGCGGAGGCATGCTCGAGACGGGCATCGGTCGGGCCGCCAACGTCGCGCTCGCCGCTCTGCCTGGCTTCACGCTGCCAGGCGACACCAGCGCCTCGAGCCGCTACTACGAGGTCGACGTCACCGAGCCCTTCGTTCTCGATAACGGCCAGTTGCACGTGCCAACGGGGTTCGGCATCGGCGTCGATCCGATCCCCGAGGTGTTGGCCGATCTGACGGTAGCGACGGTCGATCTGCTGCTGCGCTGACGGCAGTCGTCAACGGGCGCACCTGCAGGATAACCGTTGGTATTGCTTGCGTTCTTAGCCCCACATGACTAGAATCGAACACATGTTCGAATCCCACTGGTCGCCATTCGAGGTGAGTCTGGGCAGGGTGGCGTCCACGCGCGACGGCTGGGTTTCGCGGGCCGATGATCCGCGTGAAGGCGAGCGTCTGCTGGGCGTGGACGTGGATGCGCTGGATCCTGACGAGGCTCTGTCGGCGCTGGTGTCGTTGTCCGAGCATGAGGCGGCAGTGGCGGCGACGCGCGCCCGACTGCTGGTGCGGGTGTCCGGTGCCACTCAGGTGGTTCGAGACGTCCTCGTCGAGCCGGCCGCACCGCAGGCGGGCGGTGCCCGACGAGTGGAGATCGTCGACGAGGTTGCCGCCGAGGTGGCGGCGGTCCTGCGGATGCCCGAGGCCACGCTGCGCAATCAGGTCTGGCAGGCGCGGTTGCTGACAGGTCCGCTGTCGCGCACCCTCGAGGAACTGCGCGCGGGGCGGATCAGCTCGTCGGCCGCGGTCGCGTTGTGCGAGCAGGCGGGGCGGATGCTCAGCCGCCCGCTGGGTGACGATGCAGCGACCGATGAGGAGTTCGCGCAGTCGTGCGCCCGGCTGCAGGATCGGGTGCTTCCGCACGCCGGTGCCGAGACCGCATCGCGAGTCCGGGCGCGAGCGAGGCGAGTGGTCGACACCATCGACGCCCAGGCTGCGTGGCAACGCCGCCGTCGGGCTCGGCGTGGCTGCGACGTTCAGGCGTGGGGACAGGACGACGGCCTGGCCGTGGTGATGGCGCGGATGCCGGCGCTGCACGCGGCGATGGTGATGGCGCGCATCGAGGAACGTGTTCGTGCCGACGCCGACCGGCTCGCTGCTGCGGTGGCCGATCGCACCGGCGCTGCCGAGCCGACCTTGGGGCAGCTTCGGGCAGCTGCGTTCACCGAGCTCGTGCTCGACGGGACACTCTCCCGTGAAGGACTCGCATCCGGAGGCGGAACGCCTGTGACTGATGGTGGCGCGGTCGGCCGGCGGGCCCGGGTGGAGGTGCAGGTCCTCGTGGATGCGCGCACACTCGCCGGCCTGACACCTGACGCGCTGGTGCACGTGCAGGTCGGCGGGGAGTCGGTCGCCGTCGGCCGCGACGACCTGGTCGACCTCCTGGCCCGGAAGTCGACCCCGGCACTGCTGCGGCGACTGGTCTGCGATCCGGTCAGCGGGTCACTGGCAGATCGTGGCGCGCACGCCTATGCCGTCAGCCCCGACCTCGCGGCGTGGATCGCGGCACGTGACCGCACGTGCCGACACCCCGGATGCAATCGACAGGCGACCGGCTGCGATGTCGATCACGCCGTCGGTTTCGATGAGGGTGGTGCGACGACGGTCGCGAACACTGGCGCGCTGTGCCGTCGCCACCACAACGTGAAGACCCACGCAGGCTGGCGCATTGTCGACAGTCAATCCAACGGGTCCTGCACGTTCATCAGTCCCACCGGACGCCGATTCCCGCATTCGCCGGTCAGGCTGCTCGCCGAACCACCCCCATAGTTACGGTGGCTCACGCGCTCCCAGGCTCGAGAGGGGCTACGCCGGTCACCCGGGAGACCGAGAACGACCGAACGGTCTCGCTGCGGTGGTCGAACGCGGTGAGGATGCCGCCGCCCAGTCGGATCGGATCCACGATCTGCTGCCCTACCGTGCCGTCGGTGTCGGCGTACCCGATCCACAGCGGTCGGTTGTCGCCCAGGGCTGCGCGAAGCGCAGCAAGGATTGCTGCGGACGTCATGCTCGGCGTGTCGGACGACGTCTCCGATGGCGCGGACGCCGGGCCGGTGACCTTCGGCCCGCGACCCTCAGCCTTGGCCCGATCGCCCGAGCGCAGTGATCGGATGGCGGCCTCGACGAGTGCGTCCTCGGGGAGGCGCCGAGTGGTGACGGGTGCGTTGCGAGGGGCTCGCGCGCGGTGGTCCTGCGGGCGGCGGATGACGACCTTGCCGTCCGGGTCCTCCGCCGCAGGTGCGTACCCGGCCGAGCGCAGGGACGCGATGAGCTCGGACGCCGGCGCCTGGCTGACGAGGACGGTGTCGGCCAGCCGGCTGAGTCCGAGGGTCCGCAACTGGCGGTCGGCCAACACCGCACTCAGGGTCTCGGGGTTGTCGCACCTCACGTAGGCGAACGCGGTTCCCACGCGCACGGCCCCGTGCCGGCGCGCGGCGTCGTCGACGAGGTAGGTCAGCGGCTGCGGCACGGGCGTGCGGGACATGTCGGCGAGCGCCGTGTGAATGGCGGCGGCGTCCCAGCCGGCGTCCAGGGCGCGCCTGATGGATGCGTCGGTGATGCGGTAGACCGTGGCGTGCCCCCGGGACTCGATGTCGGCGAGCAGGCGAAGCGTCCGGGACACCTCCGCGCTGACCGGACCGGGTGCCACGATGGTCAGGTCCGCCTGGAGGAGGACTTGGTCGACGTCGTCGGGGAGCGCATCTACCAGTGCGGTCGACACATGGGTCGTGCGCGCACGGCGGTCAGCCGGTGAGGTGTCCGAGGCCGCAAGGAGGATGCGGCCGGACGTGCACAGGGCCCCGGCGCCGATGAGTCCCAACTCCGTGGCCTCGCCGAGGGTGGCCTCGACGGTCTGGCGGCGCAGTTCCCCGCCACGGCGCGGCTGCCTGTCGTCGAGGAGTTCCAGCGCGTTCTCGATATCGAGGGCGGCGCCCTCGGGAAGTTCGAGCAGCAGGTCGAGCACCTGGCGGCGCAGGACCGGGACGGCCCGACGGTCGCGGTCGGCGGTGAGCACCTGCGTCTTCTCGTCGGCGAGCCAGGCCAGTCGCGGGAGTGCGAGCCACGCATCGATCAGTTCGAGCCACTGCTCGGCGGGCGGTCGCGCCAGCCATGCGTCGAAGTGGTCGGTCGGGATCCAGTGCGGAGCCTCGGACTGGTCGTCGGTGACCAGCCGCGCCGCGTGGGCGATCTCGATCGTCAACGATGCCAGGCGCCAGTCGGCGTGCAACTGACGTGCCGCTGCAGCGAAGTCCCGCAGGGACAGCCCGCCGCTGCGCAGGATGGCCGGCGGGGTCACGGACCAGTCGTCGAGCAGGTCCCGCACGCGAGCAACCATGGCACGGGCGTGCAGGGCCGCCTGCTCGTCGACATCACCAGTTGCCGAAGTCCGGCCCGGCACCAGACCGGGCCGGGGCCACGGCGGGACCGGAGAATTGGCCACGAGGTCGCGAACGGAGTGGACTGCGCGGAGGGCCTCGGCCGGACCCCAGATCACCGCGGCATCGCGCAGGTCGGCAAGGGCGCTTGTGCAGGCCGATGAGGCAAAGGTCCCCAGCGGCTCGATGGCTGCAGCGATGACGGCGGCCTCGTCGGCAGGCTCGGACACGGTCAGGTCGGCCGCGCAACGCAGTACGTGCAGGTGGAGGGCGTCGAAGCCGTCGAGGCAGCGCGCGATCGAGGGACCGGTCGTCGCTCGCGTCGTCAGGGCCGTGATGTCGGACGGCACCGGGTGCACCAGGTCCGGGCGTCGACGGAGCAGCCGACCCAGCGCGACGTCGTCGCGCTGGCGCAGGTCGTCCGCAAGGCTGCGAGGGCTGGTCATCAGAGCCACGTTACGCGCCCCCACATGACTGCTCTCCGCGGGAACAGATCGCGGCGTTGGGCGGTTACCCCCGCTTGAGTGCGACTGAGCGGTCGCCCTGACCTCAGGAGGAGCACGTGTCGATCGTCGTTACCGGAGCCACCGGCCAGTTGGGCCACCTCGTCGTCGAAGCACTGCTGGACCGAGGTGTGCCGGCCTCGGAGATCACCGCAGTCGGCAGGTCGACCGACAAGCTCGCCGATCTGGCTGATCGCGGGGTCACGGTGATGGCGGCCGACTACACGGACCCCGCCAGCCTCGACGCTGCCTTCGCGGGTGCCGACTCGGTGCTGCTGGTCTCCAGCAACGACTTCAATGACCGGCCCGGTCAGCATCGCAATGCGATCGACGCGGCTAAGCGCGCTGGAGTCTCGCGCCTTGTCTACACGTCCGGCCCCAAGGCCACGACGTCGTCGGTGCTGCTGCTTGCCGATCACGGGACCACCGAGAACTACCTGCAGGAGTCCGGTCTGCCGAGCACTGCCCTGCGCAACGGCTGGTACGTGGAGAACTACACGGCTCAGTGGCCGACCTACCGCGAGCACGGAATGGTCGGCTCCGCTGGCGAGGGTCGGGTCAGCCTGGCACCGCGCAGCGACTTCGCTGAAGCCGCCGCCGTTGTTCTGACGACGGACGGGCACGAGGGCAAGGTCTACGAGCTTGGTGGCGAGGCTGTCACGTTGACCGAGTTGGCGGCAGTGTTCTCGGATGCGACGGGCACGAAGGTCGAGTACACCGATGTGCCGGTGGAGGCTCTGGTCGGCATTCTCGAGGGGGCTGGCCTGCCCGCACCCCTGGCGACGGTCTTCGCTGACGTGGACCGCGGGATCGCCGCGGGTGAGCTGTTCGTCGACCCGGCTGACCTTGAAGAGCTGCTCGGCCGACCGGCCACGCCGGTTGCCGAGGCCGTGCGCTCAGCCCTCGCCTAGAGCTTGGCGGGCGCCCGCCGCGAGCGGGCGCTCATGACGAGCCCGGCGCAGATGACCACGATCCCGACACCCGTCAGCATCGACAGGAACCACAGGGCGCTGGGCAGTGCCAGCGACGGGAAGAACAGCGGCAGGATCGCGATCAGGGTGAACAGCAGGCCCAGCGCCGTGATCGCGGCGCCGACCCGCATCACGCGGTCGGCTCGGGAAACGGCCATGGGCCAAGCCTCTCAGGGCGACTGGTGGTTCCCCCTGCGGGGGAGGGTAGCCTTTTGGGGCGCGGGGGAGTGCCCGTGCCGGGCACCCGACTCCCCGTCGGCTGGCCGCGTGTCAACGAAGTGAGGCTGCCGTGCCTACGGGAACCGTCAAGTGGTACGACTCGGAGAAGGGCTTCGGGTTCATCACGTCCGACGACGGCGATGACGTCTTCGTGCACGTGTCCACGCTGCCTGCAGGCGTGACCGCGCTCAAGCCCGGCTCGAAGGTGGAGTTCGGCGTTGTCGACGGACGTCGTGGCAAGCAGGCGCTGTCGCTGTCGGTCCTGTCGGCCGCGCCCTCGATCGTGAAGAGCTCGCGCAAGCCCGCCGACGACATGGCCGTGATCGTCGAGGACGTCATCAAGCTGCTCGACGGGGTCTCGAACCAGCTGCGGCGCGGCAAGTACCCGCCGGACGCCAATGCGACGAAGGTTGCCGCGCTGCTGCGCGCCGTCGCCGACGACCTCGACGTCTGAGCAACGGCCGCGGCGGTCAGCCGGCGGCGAGTTGGGTCAGGCCGGGACGATCTTGAAGAGCCACATTCCCTTGGTCGCGCCGTCCTTGCCGGCCACGATCGTCATGACGATGCCCTCAGGGGGAACCGCCGAGAGGTCCGGGAATGTGAACCGGAAGTAGGTGCTCGTGATGGGCGCCGGCGTGATGCTCTGGTTGTTGACCTTGGCCGTCCAGCCCGCGTCGGCGACGACCGGGTCGACGCTGATGCCGATGACCTGACCCGGCACCACCGGGACCGTTCCCACGGTCACGCCGGACTTGGCATTGTCGACCACGTCACGGGCGCACTTGTTGACGTCGATGGGCGCTGACGTCCCTGACCAGCATGCGGCCATCCGCCACTGGGAAGTGGTGCCGGAGAAGACACTGGCTCCCGGGTTCGGCTTGTCGCACGCGGTCAGGCCGGCGGCGAGCAGGGCGGAACCGGCCAGCACCATGACAGTGCGCGCACGCTTCATGCTCGTGAGACTACCGCTGGCGCGCGAGCCAATCCGACCCAGAGTCGGTGGCATTGGACACGTGGGACACAATCTGTCCATGACCCCAGGCACGATCACGACCGAGGCGAAGAAGGACACGGCCCTCGTGGCCGCCGTCGACCTTGCCCGCGCGGCCGCTGTCGAGGAGGTCGGGGACGCCATGGTCGGCGATCACCTCGGTGTGGTCATGGAGGGCGAGCGGGTCGCCACCCACAGTTTCATCTGCCTCAGCGAGGCGTACGTCGGCTGGCGGTGGTCGGTCACGATCGCCCGGGCGCCCCGGGCCAAGACCATCACGATCGACGAGGTCCTGCTGCTTCCTGGTCGGGACGCACTCGTGGCGCCCGCGTGGGTGCCGTGGGCCGAGCGAGTCCGTCCCGGAGACCTCGGACCGGGCGATGTGCTGCCGACCGATCCGAACGACCCCCGGCTGATCGCGGGCCTCACCGCTGAAGACGACCTGGAGTCGGTTGCCGGCCTGGCGCCGCTGCAGCCGAGCCTGTGGGAGATCGGGCTGGGCCGCGTTCGCGTGCTCTCGCCGCTGGGTCGCGACGACGCGTCAGATCGCTGGATCGAAGGCGACTTCGGCCCGACCACCGCCGTCGCCCGGCAGGCAGCCCTCGACTGCGCGACCTGCGGCTTCATGCTCCCCGTCGGCGGACCGCTGGGTCAGGCCTTTGCGATCTGCGCGAACGAGATGAGCCCGGCCGACGGTCGCGTCGTCGCCCTCGCCTTCGGATGCGGTGCGCACTCGGAGGTCGAGACCGAGACCGAGCCGCGCACGGAGGTCGCCACCGACGAGATCGGCTGGGACCCGCTCGACCTCGGCCACTCCTAGTCCGCGCGCAGCGTGAACCAACTCACGCGCGACGGGCAACGGCGCGACGCTTTCGCCACGTCAGGAACAGCACGCCCCCGGCACCGCTGACGACGCCGATCACGGCCGTCCAGATCCACCATGAGGTGCCATTTGCCTCAAGTGTGGATCGCTGAAACAGCAGCCCGACTAGCACCAGAAACCACACGAGTGTCCCGATGGATACGGGGAGGATCGCATCCTCGTCGGATTGGTCGAGTCGCAACACGCTCATAAGACCGTCACGCTACTCTGCCCGCGTAACGTCCGACGTCCGTCGCCTTCCCCGGCGTGCCTTGACCCGTCTCCCGGAGGAAGCAGATGGCAACGTCGACCCAGAGTCCCCCCACCAGCAGTGTCGATCGCTGGTTCGAGCTCACCGCACGCGGCTCCACCTATGGACGCGAGATCCGCGGTGGCTTCGTCACCTTCTTCACGATGGCCTACATCGTGGTGCTCAACCCGCTGATCATCGGCACTGCCAAGGACATGAACGACCAGTTCGTCGGCGGTAACACCGATGTCGCGGTATCGATCGCCCAGGTCACCGCGGTGACGGCTCTCGTCGCCGGTGTCATGACGATCCTCATGGGCGTGATCGGGCGATTCCCGATCGCCATCGCCGCCGGCCTCGGCCTCAACGGCTTCGTGGCCTTCACCCTCGCCCCGCAGATGACATGGGCGGACGCGATGGGCCTGGTCGTGCTCGAGGGCCTGCTCATCCTGCTGCTGGTCCTGACCGGATTCCGCTCCGCGGTCTTCACGGCCGTGCCCGAGCAGTTGAAGTACGCCATCGGCGTCGGCATCGGCCTGTTCATCACGATCATCGGCCTCGTCGACTCGGGCATCGTGCGCAGCGGCGTCCCGCTCATCACCTTCGGCATCTTCGGCGAACTGCAGGGCTGGCCGATCTTCACCTTCGTGTTCGGCCTGCTGTTGACCATCATCCTGGTCGTCCGCAAGGTCAAGGGTGCGATCCTCATCGGCATCCTGGGTACCACGGTCGTCGCGATCATCGTCGAGGCCATCGCCGGTGTCGGAGCGAAGTCGCAGGACAACCCGCTGGGCTGGGGCCTGAACGTCCCCAAGATTCCGAGCCAGATCGTCTCTACCCCGGACCTCGGCCTGCTGGGCCAGTTCAACCTCTTCGGCAGCTTCCAGGTCATCGGCGTGATCGCCTCGGTGCTGGCGATCTTCTCGCTGATGCTGAGCGACTTCTTCGACACCATGGGCACGGCATTCGGCCTTGCGACCGAGGCGGAACTCCTCGACGAGGACAACCAGATCCCTCACTTCGAGAGCATCCTCGTCGTCGACTCCCTCGCAGCTGTCGCCGGCGGTGCGGCCTCCGCATCCAGCAACACGGCGTACATCGAATCGGCGTCGGGAATCGGCGAAGGCGCACGCACCGGTATCGCCTCCCTGGTGACCGGCGCGTTGTTCCTCGTCGCGATGCTGTTCTCGCCGCTGGTGACGATCGTTCCCTACGAGGCAGCAACGCCTGCCCTCGTGGTCGTCGGCTTCCTGATGATGACGCAGGTGCGGCACATCAACTTCATGGACTACGAGATCGGCATCCCGGCGTTCCTGACGATCGTGCTGATGCCGTTCACCTACTCGATCACCAACGGCATCGGCGCGGGCTTCGTGACCTGGGTCGTCATCAAGGTGGCGATGGGCAAGGTCCGCGAGGTGAACTGGCTGATGTGGGTGATCTCGATCGCCTTCCTCGTCTACTTCGCGATCTACCCACTCGAAGTCCTGCTCGGCGTCAAGTAGCTCGATGACGGGGGTTGCGCGGCCGCGTTAGAGGGGCCGCGCAACCCCCGTCATGCTGTCGCCGTTTACCCTGTCTGGATGGACCCACGCACGCGTCGCATCGTCACGTTGGTGGTCCTCATCTCCCTGGTCGGCTTCATGCTCGTCGCTGCCATCATCCGGTGACGTGATGCGACGCTTCCTGGTTCTTGCGCTGAGCCTGCTTGCCCTCTCGTGGCTGGCGGCCCCGCCCGCGCATGCGGAGGATGGTGTCACCGAGGTCTGCCGATTCAGTGACTCGCGCCTGACCGAGATGAGCGGCCTGGCGTGGTCGCCCTCGCATCCGGGCGTGCTGTGGACCCACAACGACTCCGGCGGCGGGCCGTACATCTACGCGATCGACGCCAAGACCTGCAAGACCCTGGCCAGGGTGCGAATCGCCGGCATCCCCGCGCGGGACATCGAGGCCATCGCACCCGGTCGCGACAAGTTGGGCCGGCCGGTCTTGTGGATCGCCGACATCGGCGACAACAACGACTCGTGGCCGTACGTGCGGATCCACCGCGTCCGTGAGCCGGCCACGATCGCGTCGGTCACGGTGCCCGCCAAGACGTATCGCGTCAGGTACGCGGATCGTCCGCACAATGCCGAGACGCTGCTAGCCGACCCGAAGTCACAGCAGCTGTGGATCGTCACCAAGCAGCTCGCGCACGGCAGCCTGTACGTGCTGCCGAAGAAGTTGTCGACCAGCGGGATCAATGTCGCCAAGCCGATTCGCGTTGAAGGCGGCCTGGTGACCGACGGCGCTGTCTCTCCCGATGGATCGCGATACGTACTTCGTGACTACGTCAACGGCACGATGTTCGACGGCCTGCCGCCGGGTCGCAATCGCAGGGAGTTCCCGCTGCCATTCCAGCTCCAGGGCGAGGCGATCACGTGGACGCCGGATGGCAAGGCGCTCCTTGTCGCGAGTGAGCGCGACAACCGGCTTCTGCGTGTCGAGCTTCCGCCCTCGGTGCGGATCCGCGCGGGGGGTACTGGCATCGCGCGACTGTCGGGCTAGGCCAGGTCCGGGACCGGCCGGATGAGCAGGATCGTCAGTGCGCCGACCAACAGGGCGGGCACAAGCAGGAACGCGAGATGGACGTCGAGTCGATCTGACAGCACGCCGAGCAGGATCGGTGCCGTGGCGATCGCGATGCTGCCCGCGACAGAGGAGCTCGCCGACGCCCTGTCGGTCATGCCACCGGACGCGCGAACGGTTCGCGCGACGCTCAACGGCCAGTCGACACCGATACCGACGCCGGTGAGGAAAAGGCCGAAGACGACGATCGGCCACCAGGTGAACGCCCAAGCAATGGCGAAAGCACCCAAGGCGAACACGACCGAGCCCTTGAGGATCGTCTCGGTGGGGATGCTCTGCGCGAGGCGGGCGCCCGCCAGTCGGCCGACCAGCATCCCGCCGCTGATGGCGCCGATGGACGCGGCAGCAGCGGCGGCCCCGAAGTTGCAGCGCTCGCGGAGGAGATCGGCGCCCCAGAACGTCAGGCAGAACTCCGCTCCCAGGAAGCACATGATCAGGCCGAGCGACCAGTAGGCGCGGCGTGGCAGCTTTCCGGGTGCGTCCTCGTGAGCGGCCAGGCCCTTCGTCCCGTACGTGTCGAGGTCGCGCCCACGCCACACCTCGATGGCCAGCAGGCCGACGACGATGGTCCACATGCCCGCACGCCAGCCGAGGACGCTGGCTGCGGCCGCCCCGATGGCCAGGGGGCCGAGGATTCCTGCGAAGGAGGCCAGCGCGTTCGCCTCCGTCAACGCGGTGGGGCCGGCGAGGCCCTGATAGTCCAGCAGGAAGGCGTTGATCGAGATCAGGAGGAAGCCGCCGAACAGGGCTGCGAGGAACGATCCCACCAACGTGACCGGCAGGGTGCCGTGCGGCACCGTGTAGATGAGGATCGACGCCGACGCGGCAACAGCGGACACTCGCAGGGTTCGACCGCGACCCCAGATGTCGATGACCCTGGCTGTGATCAGCGCGCCGATCAGGCCGCCAATGGCCAGGGCCGTGCCGTGGAAGCCGGCGACAGAGCGGGTCGTGCCCTGCTCGTCGCGCAGCAGCGCGTTCGTGGCGCCGAAGGCGTACAAGAAGGCGGCCCAGAAGGCGAGCTGGATGTACTCCAGCCACGTGACCCGGTTGCGTACCGGTCGCGCCGTGGTCGCGCCTGACTGGGCGACCTGTGTCACGACAACTGCGTGATCACGTAGTCGACGCAGTTGGTGAGGGCGCGGACGTCGTCGGGCTCGACCGACGGGAACACCGCCACGCGGAGCTGGTTGCGGCCGAGCTTGCGGTAGGGCTCGGTGTCGACGATGCCGTTGATGCGCAGGGCCTGGGTGATCGACGTGGCGTCGATGGCGTCGTCGATGTCGATCGTCGCCACCACGCCAGAACGCAACGCCGGGTCGGTGACGAACGGCGTCGCGACCGGGCTGGCGTCGGCCCAGTTGTAGAGCACGCCGGACGACTCGCTTGTGCGCGCGGTGCACCACTTGAGGCCGCCGTTGTGGTTGAACCAGTCGACCTGCTCGGCCATCAGGAAGATCGTCGCGAGCGCGGGCGTGTTGTAGGTCTGATCGAGGCGCGAGTTGTCGATGGCCGTCTGCAGGTCGAGGAAGTCGGGGATCCAGCGTCCGGACTCCTTGATCTCGGCTGTCCTGGCGATCGCCGCAGGGGACATGAGCGCGAACCATAGGCCACCGTCCGAGCCGAAGCTCTTCTGCGGGGCGAAGTAGTAGGTGTCGACTTGCCGCGGATCTACGGCCAGGCCGCCTGCCGCGCTCGTCGCGTCGATGATCATGAGGGCGTCGGAATCGGCGCCCGCGACGCGGATCGGCGTCACGGCAACACCTGTCGACGTCTCGTTGTGCGGCGTGCAGTAGGCGTCGATGCCGACCTCGGCGGCGAAGGACGGCGCGGAGCCCGGATCGGCCTTGAGGATCGTCGGGTCGCCGAGGTGCGGGGCGCTCTTGACGCCGCTGGCGAACTTGGCGCCGAACTCGCCGAACGTCAGGAACTGGGCGCGGTCGCGGATCAGGCCGAACGAGGCGATGTCCCAGAACGCCGTGGAGCCGCCGTTGCCGAGCACGACCTCGTACCCGTCGGGCAGGTCGAACAGGTCGGCGAGGCCCGTGCGCAGTCGCGCGACCTGCGACTTGACGGTCTTCTGCCGGTGCGAGGTGCCCAGGTAGGTCTGCCACACGCCTGCGAGGGCGTCGACCTGGGCCTGCCGGACCCGCGAGGGCCCTGAGCCGAAGCGGCCGTCGGCGGGGAGGAGGTCAGCGGGGATGCGGATGTCTTCAGGCGATACGGCCACGAACGGTTCTCTCCTGTGCTAGGGCGGTATCCCTAACCCTAGAGGGTGGCGGTGTAGCCGCTCGGAGCCACCATGGTGGCGTCCCAGCCGGGCACCTGCTCGGGCGTGCGCGGGGCCGGACCGACGTAGCGTGCGGACGGCCGGATGAGGCGTCCGGTGCGCTTCTGCTCGAGGATGTGAGCGCTCCAGCCGGCCAGTCGCGCGCAGGTGAACATCGACGTGAACATGTTCGATGGAACCTCGGCGAAGTCCAGGACGATGGCGGCCCAGAACTCCACGTTGGTCTCGAGCACCCGGTCGGGACGGCGCTCGCGCAGTTCCTTCAACGCGGCCTTCTCGAGGGCCTCGGCTACCTCGTAGCGGGGGGCGTCGAGTTCAAGGGCCGTCCTGCGCAGCACGCGGGCCCGGGGGTCCTCTGCGCGGTAGACGCGGTGGCCGAAGCCCATCAGACGTTCGTTGCGGTCGAGAACACCCCGGACGTAGCCCTCCGCGTCGCCCGTCCGTTCGATCTCCTCGATCATGCCCAGTACGCGCGACGGCGCGCCGCCGTGCAGGGGCCCGCTCATGGCGCCGATCGCGCCCGAGATGGAGGCGGCGACGTCGGCACCGGTTGAGGCGATGACGCGAGCAGTGAAGGTCGAGGCGTTCATCCCGTGCTCGGCGGCGGACACGAAGTACGCGTCGACTGCCTGGACGTGCCTGGGATCGGGCTCCCCGCGCCAGCGGCGCATCATGCGCTCCACGATGGTCGTGGCCTCGTCGATGTGTGCCTGCGGCACCATGGGAACGCCAATGCCGCGCGCGGACTGGGCGACAAAGGACAACGCCATGACCGACACATGCGCGAGATTCTCGCGCGCGGTGTCGTCATCGATGTCGAGCAGAGGCTGCAGCCCCCACGCGGGAGCGAGCATCGCGATCGCGGACTGGACGTCCACACGCACGTCGCCGGAGTGGATCGGAATGGGGAAGGGCTCTGCCGGCGGCAGTCCGGGGTTGAACTCGTTGTCGACGAGCAGTCCCCAAACGTTGCCGAAGGAGACCCGGCCGACGAGGTCCTCGATGTCGACACCGCGGTAGCGCAGCACGCTGCCATCGCGATCTGGTTCCGCGATCTGGGTCTCGAAGGCGACCACGCCTTCTAGACCAGGCACGAAATCGGCCACGGCTGTCTCCTCACGCGAAGCGGCATCTGTCGCCGCCCATTCTTCATCGGTCGCTGATTCGTGGTGAGATCGGGGCATGACTTCGTCGCCTGGGGTCTGGCCTGGGGCACCAGACCTGCGCATCTCCTATTCCCGCGGGACCCTGTCGGAGGCGGATCTGGCGCCCTCGCCGCTCGCCCAGTTCCGCACCTGGTTCGCCGAGGCAGTCGAGGCGGGAGTCCAGGAGCCCAATGCGATGGTGGTGGCAACGGCCGATGTCGATGCGATGCCGAGCACCCGGACGCTGCTGCTGAAGGACGTGGATGAGCGGGGATTCGTCTTCTACACGAACCTGACGTCCCGCAAGAGCGGGGAACTGGCCGCCAACCCTCGCGCCTCGTGCCTGTTCCCCTGGCTGTCGCTGCACCGCCAGGTCGTGGTCGTCGGTCGCGCCGAACTGGTCGATCGCGACGAGGTCGTCGAGTACTTCCGGAGTCGGCCGCACGACTCGCAGGTCGGTGCGTGGGTGAGCCGGCAGTCCACGGTGATCGAGAGCCGCGACGTCATCGACCAGCGGTTCGCCGAACTGCAGGTCACGTACCCCGACGAGGTGCCGGTGCCCGACTTCTGGGGCGGCTGGCTGGTGCGCCCCGAGACCGTCGAGTTCTGGCAGGGCCGGACCTCGCGCCTGCACGACCGGCTCCGCTTCCGGTCGCAGGCAGCCGAGCCCGACCTCGGCCGTCCGGCCGACTGGATCGTCGAGCGCCTGTCTCCCTAGCTTCGGACCCTGGACCGCGCCCGCGCTGCCCCCGCCACCCCTTGTCGAGCGGCGAGTGGCCGCATTTCCGCGACGCAGAACGGCCACCACTCGCCGCTCGCGGAGGCGGGTAGGTTCCTGACGTGGCTCGCCTGTTCGCCGACCTGACCCCACTGCGGGTCAGCGCGCCCTACCGACGGCTGTGGGCGTCGCTGGGGATCAGCAACATCGGCCAGCAGATGACGTCGGTCGCAGTCGGCCTGCAGGTCTGGGACCTCACGCACTCCAGCCTCATGGTGGGGCTGGTCGGGTTGTTCCAGCTCGTGCCGCTGGTGGGGTTCGGCCTGTACGGCGGAACGCTGTCCGACGCCTTCGACCGACGCAAGGTCGGCCTGCTCACGGCCACGGGCCTGTGGTTGTGCTCGCTGCTCTTCTTGACACAGTCGCTGATGAACGTCGGCTCGGTGCTGATGCTGTACGTGATCGTCGCCATCCAGTCCGCGTTCTTCGCGGTCGGCAACCCAGCGCGGCAGGCAATCATCCCGCGCCTCGTGCCTCGCGACATGCTCCCCGCGGCGAACGCGCTCGGCATGGTGACATGGAACATCGGCTTCACCCTCGGGCCGCTGATCGGCGGCCTGCTCGTTGCGGCCACCGGCACGGTCACGACCGCCTACGCCGTCGACGTCCTGGCCTTCGGCATCGTTGTGTGGGCGATGTTCCGGCTGCCGAGCCTGCCTCCGATCGTCGTCGAGGGCGCGGTGCGACCGCGGGCCGGTTGGGCGGCGGTTAAGGAGGGCTTCGTCTTCCTCAAGGGCAAGATCAACCTGCAGATGACCTTCTACGAGGACATCGTCGCCATGGTCTTCGGGATGCCGCGCGCGTTGTTCCCAGCCATCGCCGCCAACTGGTACGGCGGCACGACGCGCGATGTTGCCCTCGTTCTCGGGCTGCTGTCGGCCGCACCGGCTGCAGGCGCGCTCGTGTCCGGCGTGCTCTCCGGGCCGCTGGGTCGAGTTCGCCTGCAGGGCCGGGCAATCGTCGTCGCGATCGTGGTGTGGGGCGCAACGATTACTGCGTTTGGGCTGGTGCGCTGGCTTCCGCTCGCCCTGCTCTTCCTCGCCCTCGCCGGCGCGGCGGACAACGTCTCCGCGGTGTTCAGGTCGACGATCCTGCAGGCGGCCACGCCCGACGAGTTCCGCGGCCGACTGCAGGGCGTCTTCACGGTCGTCGTGGCCGGCGGGCCGCGCCTTGGCGATGTGGAGGCCGGGGCCGTCGCAGCGCTCTTCGGTGAGGCGTTCTCCGTCGTGTCAGGAGGCGTGGCCTGCATCGTGCTGGCCGTCGGCCTTGCGGCCCGGCACCCGGGCTTCCTGCGGTACGACGCACGCCACCCCGTGCCGTAGCGACCCACTAGCGAATCGGGCGTGTCCTCAACGCCTCGGCGACCACGGCGTCGACGGACAGGCCGCGACGCTTCGCCTCCTGCCGCACGCTCTTGCGCAACGACTTCGGGATCTGCACGCCGAGGTCCACGAGCCGGTTCCTGTCCGGCATGCCGATTGCGTCCGCGGTCGTGGCGCCCACGCGCAGGAGCGATGCATCCTCGCTCGTCGCGGGCGGCGTGGACGGATGGACGTCGCCGTCGCCGGCCTTGTGCAGCGATGGGCGATCGGGGCGCTTGGCGTCGCTCGGTGTCATGACAGGTACCTCTTCAGTGAGAAGGGCTGCTCGCGCGGAGCGGTCTTCGGCGGGGGCAGCAGCGCATCGAGCAGGTCGTCGAACAGATCGGCCACCTCGCGGGAGCCGGGGGAGTTCCACGCGTGCAGCGGACTGTTCGCCCGCTGGCTCAGCGGCACGCCTGAGCACTCCGGCAGCGTGTGCTCGAAGACCAGGGTGCCGTGCGCGGTCCGCAACTGGTCCACGTGCAGCGCGTGCTCCCGGTCGTCGGGTCGCAGCCGGTTGATCACGACGGTGGCGGCGCGCAGCCCAGGGTTGGTAGCGGCGGCGATCACGTCGACGGCCTCAAGTGCCTCTGCGGCGCCGTGCAGGGCGAAGTGATTGGGCTCGGTGACGATCACCGCTCGGTCCGCAACGCTCAGCGCGTTTCGCGTGAGCTCGCCGAGTGACGGAGGGCAGTCGATGAGGACGATGTCGTACTGCCGGGGTGTGGTCGCCAGGGAGGTGCGCAGCCGCAGCGCGGAGTTGCGGCCCGCGGCGACGTTGCGGTGCTCGAGGGCGCGTTCGGATGCGATGACGCTGACGCCCGAGCCCCAGCCGCTCTCGACGATGGCATCCTGCGCGACGCCGGGACGGGCGTCGGCAAGGACGTCGCTCGTGGTGAAGACCGGGTCCGTGACATCGATCGCCATGGTCGCGTTGGCCTGGGGGTCGAGGTCGATGACGAGGGCCGTGAGGTCCCGGGACCACGCAGCGCTGGCCAGTCCGAGGGTGACGGTGGTCTTGCCCACGCCACCCTTCATGGACAGCACGGCGACGACGGTCATGTACTGCAGTCTGTCATCACCGCGCGGTTCCGAGGCGCTCCTTGCTAGGTGGCGTCGGCCTTGATGCGCGCGAAGTCGGCCAGCGCCGCCTCCCGCTCGACGCTGTGGTCCACGATGCGCTCGGGGTAGCCGTGGGCCAGGCCATCGGGTTGCTTCCAGGGCTCGTGGGCGGCCGGACCGGGCAGGTGCGCGAGCTCGGGGACGTAGCGGCGCACGTAGTCGCCGTCCGGGTCGAACTTCAGGCCCTGCAGCACCGGGTTGAACACGCGGTAGAACGGTGCGGCGTCGGTGCCGCATCCGGCGGTCCACTGCCAGCCGTGGACGTTGCTCGCCAGGTCGCCGTCGCGTAGCCAGTGCATGAACTCGCGTGCGCCGAGCTGCCACGGCAGGTGCAGGTCCTTGACGAGGAAGCTGGCCACCACCATGCGCACGCGGTTGTGCACCCAGCCTTCGACGCGCAGTTGCCGCATGCCGGCGTCGACGAAGGGGTAGCCGGTGCGGCCCGAGCGCCAGGCAGCCAGACCGTCGTCGGCCGCCGGCCCCGAGTTCCAGCGCATCGTGGCGTCGAACCGCGGATCAAGTGACTGGCGAGCGCTATCTGGCCGCTGGAACAGCACGTCGGCGTAGAACTCCCGCCAGCACAGCTCCTTGCAGAAGACCTCGTCCGCCTCGGACAGCTCGGCGAGCAGGGAGCGGGGATGCAGCTCGCCGAACCGCAGGTGGTGGCTGATCGCGCTCGTGCCGTCCAGGTCCGGGCGGTTGCGGGCCTCGGAGTACGCGGACAGGCGAGTGGAGCGGAAGTGCTCCCAGCGCTGCCATGCTGCGGCCTCGCCCGCCGGCGGAAGGACCATGCCGTCGAGGTCGGGGGCACTGGGGTAGCCGTCGCAGTCCCTCGGCATCCACCAGTCCACGTCGGCGGGGATGTCCGAAGCCGGCGCGCGCCAGCCGTGGGCGGTCCACGCGCGGTGATACGGCGTGAACACGCGGTACGGGGTGCCGTCGGGCTTGGCGACCCGACCGGGGGCCACGGCATAGGCCGATCCGGTCATCACCAGGGGCACGGCCCCGAGGGCGTGGGTCACGTTCTGGTCGCGCTGCCGGCCGTACGGGCCGAAGTCCTCCGCCACGTGCACGCTCGTCGCTCCGGCCGCAGTGACGACCTCCGGGACCTTTCGAGTCGGGTCGCCATGGGCCAGCAGCAGGTTCCCACCGAGAGCTGAGTCAAGGCTCCGCAGCGACTCGATCAGGTACGCCAGCCGGGTGGGGCCGGAGCGCTCCCAGAGGGCGGGGTCGACCACGAAGAGGGGCACCACCCGCGCATCGGAGGTGGCCTGAGCCGCTGCCACGGCCGCGACGAGAGCGGGGTTGTCCAGGAGCCGCAGATCGCGCCGGAACCACATCACGCTGGGCATGTGCCAAGGCTAGGCGTGCCTGCCCCGCGCTGCCCGTCGGCTGGCTACAGTTGGCGCACCCTCCACCTTTGGACCTACTTCGACCCGGGCGGCATCACGTGAGCGACCTCATTGACACCACGGAGATGTACCTCCGCACGGTCTTCGAGCTCGAGGAAGAAGGAATCGTCCCGATGCGGGCGCGCATCGCCGAGCGCCTCGGGCAGAGCGGCCCGACGGTCTCCCAGACGGTCGCCCGAATGGAGCGTGACGGACTGCTGGTGGTCTCCGATGACCGGCACCTGGAGCTGACTATCACCGGCCGCGAGGCGGCCACCCGGGTGATGCGCAAGCACCGGCTCGCCGAATGCCTGCTGGTCGAGGTCCTGGGCCTGCCGTGGGAGGAGGTGCACGCCGAGGCGTGCCGTTGGGAGCACGTCATGAGCGCGTCCGTCGAGCGACGGGTGCTGGAGTTACTGAACCACCCGACAGTGTCGCCCTACGGCAACCCGATTCCCGGCCTCGGGGAACTCGAGCCCGGCGCGGACTCCCCGGACATCGACCCACGCATGACGGCTCCGCTGGCGCATGTGGCGCGCGAGCAGGTGCGTCACGTGATCATCCGGCGGATCGCCGAGCCGTTGCAGGAGGATGCCGTGCTCATGGGCATCATGCGTCGCGTTGGCGCGATGCCAGGCGCGACGGTCAAGGTGCGCAAGTCCGTCGGCGGCGTGACGATCGGGAGCGCCGGCGAGTACAGCGAACTCACCCTCGAGACCGCCGCACACATGCTGGTCGAGCCGCTCGGCGGCTGAGTCCTCGACTGGGGCGATCGCGACCACTGGTCAGCAGATGCGGGGGAGTTGCTCGGCCAAGGGCAGGTCGACGACGCGGGTGCCACCGATGCCCGTCTTGGCCACCACGACTCCCGGATGCTCCTCGACCACGGTTCCGATGATCGTGGCCTGCGTCCCGTACTCATGTGCCTGCATCGTCTGCAGGGCCAGGTCGGCGTCCTCCGCAGCGACGAAGGCGACCAGCTTCCCCTCGTTCGCGACATACAGCGGGTCCAGTCCGAGGAAGCCGCATGCAGCCCGGACGTCGTCCGGAACGGGAACGCTGCGCTCGACGATGCTCATGCCCGTGTGCGACGACGAGGCGATCTCATTGAGGGTGGCCGCGACGCCGCCTCGGGTTGGATCGCGCATCATGTGCACGTCGGCTCCAGACTCGAGCAGGGCCGCAACGAGCCCGTTGAGCGGGGCGCTGTCGGTGACGATCTCCGATCCGAAGCCGATGCCCTCGCGGACGCTCATCACCGCGATGCCGTGCATCGCGATCGCGCCCGACACGATGATCACGTCGCCCGGACGAACCCGGTGCGGGCCGAGGTCCACGCCCTCGGGGACGAGGCCGATGCCCGCCGTGTTGATGTAGACGCCGTCGCCGTGGCCAGCGTCGACGACCTTGGTGTCTCCGGTGACGATCGTGACGCCGGCCTTGCGGGCAGCTGCGCCCATCGCGTCGGCAATGCGGCCCAACTCATCAAGTCGCATCCCCTCCTCGAGCACCACGCCAACCGAGAGTGCGATGGGGCGGGCGCCTGTCATCGACACGTCGTTGACGGTTCCGTTGACGGCCAGGTCCCCGACATTCCCGCCGGGGAAGAACCGCGGGCGCACGACGTAGGAGTCGGTGCTGAACGCCAGTCGCGGCCCGCCGAGGTCGATCACTGCCGCATCACCAAGCTGCATCAAGGTGTCGGACAGCGCGCCGCCGGAGAAGGCGGGCAGGAACAGGTGCTCGATCAGCTCGGCCGAGAGTCGACCGCCACCGCCATGACCCATGACGATCTGCGGATAGTCGCGCAAGGGCAGTGGGCATGACCAGTTCTCGAGGTCGACCTGCGTGGTGTTGTCGCTCACGCGCTCACCGGGGCAGCGAGTCGACGGAACTGGTAGTACGCCGCGCAGGCACCCTCGCTGGAGACCATGGGAGCGCCCAGCGGAGTGCGCGGCGAGCACTCTTTTCCGAATGCCCCGCACTCGATCGGCTTGATGAGTCCCTGCAGCACTTCGCCGCTACGGCACAGCTTCGACTCCTCGGCCGTGATACCGGTGACATCGAACCGAAGTTCGGCGTCGAAGTCCGCGTACTCGTCGCTGAGCCGCCAGCCGGACTGCGGGATGGTGCCGATCCCGCGCCACGCGCGATCGCAGGTGGTGAACACGTCGTGGACCACGGCCTGTGCAGCGGCATTCCCCTCGAAGTTGACCGCCCTCGGGTAGGCGTTCTCGAGGTCTGCGCGACCCTCCTCGAGCTGGACGAGCACCCGCCGGATGCCCTCGAGCACGTCGAGTGGCTCGAAGCCGGTCACGACGATCGGCACGTGGTACTCCTCGACGAGCGGCACGTACTCGCTCATCCCCATCACCGTGCACACATGTCCTGCGGCGAGGAAGCCCTGAACGCGGCGCGTCGGCGAGTCCATGATGGCTCGGATCGCCGGTGGCACGAGGACGTGCGAGACGAGGAGTGAGAAGTTCGTCAGGCCGAGGTTCTTGGCCATCGTCACCGTCATCGCATTCGCGGGCGCCGTCGTCTCGAAGCCGATGCCGAAGAAGACGACCTGCTTCTCCGGGTGGGCCTGCGCAAGGCGCACGGCATCAAGCGGGGAGTAGACGATGCGGATGTCGCCGCCCTCGCTCTTGATCCGGAACAGGTCGGTCGTGGAGCCCGGCACGCGGATCATGTCGCCGAACGAGCAGAAGATGACGTCTGGGTCGGCGGCGATCGCCAGGGCCCGGTCGATGGTCTCCAGCGGCGTGACGCATACCGGGCACCCGGGACCGTGGATGAGAGTGACCGTGTCGGGGAGCAGTTGGTCGATGCCGTTGCGGATGATCGTGTGCGTCTGTCCGCCGCACACCTCCATGATGGCCCACGGCTGCGTGACGGTCTGACGGATCTCGTCGAGCAGGCGACCGGCCAGCTCGGGATCGGAGAACTCGTCGAGGTATTTCATGGCTACGCCAGCTACCGCGGGTCGTAGGTGAGGTTGAGCTCCTCGTCGAGGAGCCCGACGCTCCTGAACAGCTCGAGGGTCTCCAGGGCGGACTTCTCGTCGAGCTTGGTCAGCGCGAAGCCCACATGCACGATCGTGTAGTCGCCGACAGTCACGTCAGGCACATAGGCAAGGCAGACCTCCTTGCGCACGCCGCCGAAGTCGACCGTGGCCATCCTGGTGCCGTCTGCTTCCCAGACCTCTTCGACCCTGCCGGGCACTCCCAGACACATGACGTGGATCCCTTCGCCTGCCTAACGCTGCCTGAACCCGATGGCTCCCCCGGCTGCTGCCACGGCCACCTGGCCAAGGGCCAGTCCTCCGTCGTTGGCCGGCACCTGCTGGTGCACCAGGACGGTGAAGCCCTCGCTCCCTAGCCTGCCGTGACATTCGCGGGTAAGCACGGTGTTTGCGAACACTCCTCCCGTGAGGCCTACGGTCCGGACGCCCGTTCGCGCCCGAATGGCCGTAGCGGCGCTGACGACGGCCTCAGCCACGCCCCGGTGGAAGGCAAGGGCGGCGGCACCGCGGTCCGTTCCGGCCCGCAGGGCGGCCACCGCAGCGAGGACCGCGGGGGCAGGGTCGAGCACGAGTCCCTCCTCGTCCTCGGTGACGCGCAGGGCCCAGTCACCGGCGCTCGCGCTGTCGACACCGGCGGCGAGTGCCTCGAGCTCGATGGCTGCCTGGCCTTCGTAGTCGACCGCCTGACGCACGTCGAGCAGCGAGGCGATCGCGTCGAAGAGCCGACCCATGCTGGTCGTCGGCGTGCAGCCGGCTCCCGTCACGAGCATGCGCTCGACGATGGACACCTCGTTGGGCTCCGCGCTGCGGACTGGCCCCGCGTCGTTGTCGAGTTGCACGCCGGCCGCGTGGGCGTGGGCCAGTGCGGTGCGCAGCGGGCGCCGGATGGCGGCGTCGCCTCCCGGCAGTGGCACCGGTGCCAGATGTCCCACGCGCTCGACGGCGGCGTACGAGCCCAGGAGAAGCTCTCCGCCCCAGATCGTCCCGTCGGCGCCGTAGCCCGTCCCGTCGAATGCGAAGGCGAGCACCGGCTCGTCGGCCGGCCAGCGGTGCTCGGCAAGGAGCGAGGCCGCATGGGCGTGGTGATGCTGGACGCCGAGGTGTGTGATCCCGCGTCGCTGTGCCTCCTGCATCGCCCAGCGTCGGGAGAGGTACGCCGGATGCAGATCGCTGACGATGGCCTCTGGCTCGATGCGCTGGAGGGCGGTGAGCGTCGCCACCGTCCTGTCGAGCATCGCGAGCGTCTCGAGGTTCTCGGTGTCGCCGACATGCTGGCTCATCCATGCGTGCTGACCGCGCGCGACGGCCACCGTCGTCTTCAACTCGCCGCCGACGGCGACCAGCGGCGGGCTGGTGATCGCGAGATCGATCGGAAGCGGGGCGTATCCGCGGCTGCGTCGAACGGGCTGCACCCAACCATCGGCGGCACGTACGACGGAGTCGTCGCACGCAACGTGGATGCGTCGGTTGTGGTGGACCATGACGTCGGCGAGGCCGGAAAGACGTTCGCGCGCCTCATCCTCGTCGGTGCAGATGGGCTCGTCGGAGACGTTCCCGCTGGTCATGACGAGGATCGATGGAGCGCCAGCGTCGAAGAGCAGGTGATGCAGTGGCGCGTAGGGAAGCATGACCCCGACGTACGAGTTGCCCGGGGCCACGGACTCCTGCACGCCCGCCTCGCGGGCTGGGGCGAGCACGACCGGGCGGGCGCCCGACGAGAGCACGTCCACCGCGGTGTGGTCGAGGTCGACGAGTGCTGCGGCAGTCTCCACGTCGCGCGCCATCACGGCGAACGGCTTCGCGCCCCGGGCCTTGCGCTGCCGCAGCAGTGCCACGGCCTCGGGCTGCCGGGCGTCGCAGGCCAGGTGGTACCCGCCGATGCCCTTGATGGCAACGATGCTGCCCACCGCCAGAGCGGACACGATCTCGTCGATCGGCATGCTGAGCGACGGTCCGCAGGTCGAGCATGCGGTGGGCTGTGCGTGGAATCGGCGCGACGAAGGATCGTCGTACTCGGCTTGGCACAGATCGCAGAGTGGGAAGTCGACCATCGTGGTGAACGGTCGGTCGTACGGGAGGCCCGTGACGATCGTGTACCGGGGGCCGCAGTTCGTGCAGGCGATGAACGCATAGCCGTGTCGTCGATCTGATGGGTCGCGCAACTCGGCGAGGCAGTCCTCGCAGACGGCGGTGTCAGGCGGTATCGACGTGGCGCCCTCGTCGGTGACACTCGCGACGATGCGGAAGTCGTCCTCGTCCACGATCGGTCGGTCCGACACCAGGACGCTTGCGACCCGACTCATCGGCGGTCCGGAGTGCAGGGCCGCGATGAACGCTTCGAGGCCAGCGGGTGCTCCCTGTGCCTCGACGAACACACCGGCGGGGTCATTGCCCACGAGGCCGGTCAGCCCGTTGGTGATGGCGGCTGAGTAGGCGAACGGCCGGTAGCCGACGCCCTGGACCACGCCGGTCACCCGGATCGCGACGCGGCTCAGGCCGGGGCGTTCAGACACCCCTCGATCCTGTCAGAGGGAAGGGGACATCGCGGAGCGCGCGAGCTCGGCGAAGGTGTCCGGAGGGAGGGCCTTGCTCAGGAGGAAGCCCTGGTACACGTCGCATGCGTGCTCGTTGAGGAAGGCGAGCTGCCCGACCGTCTCGACGCCCTCGGCCAGCACCTGCAGACCGAGATCATGACCCATGGAGATGATGGCCGCGACGATGGCACGGTCATCGGCGTTCGACTCGATCTCGCTCACGAAGCTGCGATCGATCTTGAGCATGTCCACGGGCAGGCGTCGCAAGTAGGCGAATGACGAGTAGCCGGTGCCGAAGTCGTCGATGGCCAGGCGTACGCCCAGGTCGGTGAGGCGGTCGAGCAGCGAGTAGGTCCCGTCTGCTGAGCTCAGGAAGGCCGACTCGGTGATCTCGAGTTCTAGCAGCTCCGGCGCAAGTCCGGTGGTCTGGAGAGTCTCGGTGACGTCGTCGAGGAAGCGGGCCTCGTGCAACTGCTGCGCGGCTACATTGACCGCGATGGTCAGACCCGACAGACCCGCCTGGTTCCAGGCCGCTGCCTGTCGGCACGCCTCGCGGAGGACCCAGTGACCGATCTCGGGCATCAGCCCGATTCGTTCGGCTGCCGGGACGAAGTCGCTCGGTGGAATCGGTCCGGTGTCGGAAGTCCAGCGGAGCAGTTCTTCTGCGCCGATGATGCGGTTCGTCTTGACGTCGATCATCGGCTGGTAGTGAAGGGTGAGGTCCCCGTTGTCCCATGCGCGACGCAGTCGGGTCTCCAAGGACAGGCGCGCGCGCGTGTCCTCGACCAGGGACTCAGCATGGTGCCGGCGCGATCCGGGTCCGTGCCGCTTGGCCTCGTGGAGGGCGGCATCGGCGTTCTGCAGGAGCTCTCCTTGGTTCGACACGGCTCCCGACAGTTCCACGATGCCGATGCAACCTGACGGGAACACCTCCTCGCCCTCGGGCAGTGCGATCGGCTGGCCGAGGGCGGCGGCAAGACGCGAGGCGGTGCGGTCGGCGACGTCCCTCGAGACGGCCGCGTGGGAGACGAGCACGAACTCGTCGGGACCAAGGCGGGCGAGGAGGTCGCCAGGAGCGGTCAGGCCCCTCAGCCGCATTGCGGTCTCGCGGAGCACCTGGTCGCCGGCCTCGTGGCCGTAGGAGTCGTTGATGGACTGGAACCGGTCGAGGTCGACGAGGATCAGGCTGGCTGTGGCTCCCGAGGCCCGGAGCTGCTCCAACTCGATGGTCAGGAGCTGGCCGAATCCGGTCCTGTTGGGCAGTCCCGTTAGGGCGTCGACGTTCGTGGCTTCGTCGAGCCGCTGCCGCTCGGCGTCCACGCGGTCGGTGAGATCCGAGATCAGGGTCACGAATCCGGTGACAAGTCCGGTTTCGTCCACGATCGGGTTGACCGTGACCATGCCCGGCGAAAGCGACCCGTCCGCGTGCACGATGGGCATCTCGACCCGACTGGTTGACAGCTTCTGGTGAGCCTGCTTGACGTGCGCCTTCTTCGTGTCTGCTGCAACCTGTCCGGCAATTTCGCGCGTGTGCCTGCCCACGAACTGCTCGGCGGTCCAGCCGGTGACGGCCGTGAGTGCAGGATTCACGCGGCGGACGACGCCGTCGGGATCCGACAGGAGGACGACCTCGGTGAGGTTGTCGAATACTGCGGCGGCCTCGCGAAGTCGCGCCTCGCTCTCCTCCTTGGCGGTGACGTCCGTAATGACGGAGAACAGCAGCGTGCGGCCGGCATCGACGATCGGCGATGAGTGCACGTCGACCATGCGCATCTGGCCGTTGGCCAGTCGGTGCGGGAAGACGAAGTGCTGAAGGCCTCGCGAACGGGCCTCCTCACGCCGCTGTCTGATCTCCTCGACGGGAAGCACGTTGATGTCCGAGATCAGCATGCTCTTCATCTCATCGAGGCTGTAACCGTAGAAGTGCGTCGCGGCGATGTTCGCATCGACGATCGAACCGATCGTCGGCTCGACGAGCAGCATGATCGCGTCGTGCTCGCGGAACATCGCGGAGAACCTTCGCTCGGACTCCTCGATTGCCTGGGCCGCCTGGACAAGGTCCGTGACGTCGGTGTGGGTGCCGACCATCCGGGTCGGCTCACCCTTCTGGTTCCACTCGACGATCATCCCCCGATCGCGAACCCAGACCCAGTGACCGTCCTTGTGGCGCATCCGCACGGTGATCTCGTAGAACGGGACGAGGCCCTGGATGTGCCGCATGATCAGGTCGTTGGAGTCAAGCAGGTCGTCGGCGTTGGCCAGCTGCGTCCAGGTGTCGATGGACGTGGGCTCGAGTTCTTCGAGCGTGTAGCCGACGATGTCGGCCCAACGCTCGCTGAAGACCGTCTCGCCCGTGGACATGTTCCATTCCCACGTGCCCAGACGGGAACTGCGCAGGATCAGCTCAAGTCGCCTGCGTTCCTCTTCGCCCTGATCTCGCTTCGGCACCGTTCCACCCCCGACAGAGGCTAACTGCGGACACAACGCTATCCAGCACCGAAATAGACCGGTTAAGGATGATCTTCGGCTACACCTTCCACAGCATGACTCGATTGTTGCCCGAGTCCGCGATGGCGAGGATGTCCTTTGCGAGGCACAGCCCGTAGGGCCAGCACAGCGAGTCGTCCTCGACGGTCTTCCACCGGTTCTCCCCGTTCGCGTCCATGTCCGGCTGGGCGAGCACCGTGTCAGAGGGAACACCCAGGCCGCTGCGCGGCCAGCCGTGCCAGATGAGGATCCGGTTGTTCGACGTGTCGCCGACGAAGAGTCGGTCGGCGTCACTGGTGATGGCGTACGGGAAGCGCATGCGCTGCGCGCCCTGCGGCTGCAGCTTGAACTCGTGGAAGGAGCCGAGGTCGGCCTGCCCGAGCACGACGTCGGCGTCCGTGGTCCCGTCGGACGGGGGCGGGCTCCAACCGAGCACACGGTGATCCCCGGCGTCGGCGATGTACAGGATCTGGTCATCCCCCGTGACGGCATGTGGCCACCGGAACGTGGTGCCCCCGACATCTCCGCCCCTGTTGTCCGATCGTCCGGATGCCTCGTCCTGGCCGAGCAGAATGTCGGCCGGTCGCTCGGGTTCGGGCAGAGTCGTGCCGCGCCAGCCGAGCACGCGGCGGTTGCCGGTGTCAGTGACCCAGAAGGTGCCGGCGACCACGCCGAAGCCGAACGGCCAGTAGAAGCTCGTCAGGCTCGGCTCGCCTCCGCGGTTGGCCGCCACGTCGTCGAGGGTCGGCTGGCCGAGCACGTATGTCGCCTCGGCAAAGGACTCCTCCGGGATGCCGTCCCACGCGAGCAGGCGGTGGTTCCACGCGTCGGCAACGATGAGCCGCCCCTCGACGACGGCGACTCCTGTGGGCAGATTCATGCCGCGCCGCGGGTCGGTGCCGGCCACGTTGGGGCCCTCGGAGGTGAAGTCTGGCTGGCCGAGCACCACATCGGCGGGCGCGCCGTCGACCTCCGGGAAGCTGTGCCAGATCAGTACGCGGTGGTTGCCGGTGTCGCAGGCGATCACCCGCGTGCCGTCGGTCCACACTCCACGTGGGGCGTACATGGTGCCGGGCGTGGGCGAGGCGTCCGGCAGGATCAGGCCGCCAGGCGACGCGCCGCCGAGCCGCCGCAGTGGGTGCGCGGTTGCGCCGACGGCCGACCACATCGTCGGCTCACTCATCGCCGTCACCCCCCAAACCCCCGTCGAGTGGCGACTTGTGGCCGGTTTGAGTCGGCTTGAAGCGGCCACGACTCGCCACTCGACGAGAAGTAGAAGGGGGTGGGGTCACGCGGGACTCAGCTGGCGCCGACGCGGATGGTGTCGAGCCCGATGAAGGTCTTGCCCGGCTCGTCCTTGATCTCCTCGACGCCCTTGAGTCCGGGCACCCGCTGCATGATCACGCCCATGATGTCGTCCTTGGTGGTCTGGTCCGGTGCGTTGCAGCCGGTCGCGAACTTCACGTAGGCCACGTCGCTGCGCACGGACTCCACCGTCATCTCGATCGAGCTGGTGACCAGGTAAGGGCGGATCTGCTCCACCACGCGCAGCACGTCCAGCGTGCGGTCGGACCTGATGATGCCGTGCGAGACGAACAGGGCCATCACCTCGGGCTTGTCGACGGCCTCGTAGAGGAGCTCGCCGCCCCGCTCGTCCTCCCGCAACAGGTGTACCAGGGCAATCAGCCCCTGCCGGTTGAACTCCGTGATGGCGGCGATCGTGTCGTCGAGCAGGCGCTCCACTGCGGGCTCTTGATGGCGCACCTGGTCGCGCAGCTCGTCGATGCGGCGAGCCATGTCCTCGAAGGTCGGCTGCTCGTCTGCTTGCGGCTCGGTCATGTCGCCTCCGGGTCAGGAGTAGATCTGCTGGCGCTGGATGAGCTGGGAAGTCATGGTGGTGAGGACGTCGGCGAATGCGGCACGCGCCTGGCGGCCGAGCACGTCGGCTACCTGCCCGCCTTCGTCTGCGGGCAGGGTGCGACGTTCGAGAGCCGCCAGGACAAAGCAGTAGCCGCCGACGTTGTCGAGGAGGTGCTCCTCGAAGAAGGCCTGGATGAAGGCACCGCGCAGGGCGCCGCCACCGTCGGGGTCCTCCGCCAACTGGGCCAGCGCCTGATCAGGTCCACCGCAGCGGTAGACGGTGCGCTCGGCGAAGTTGCCGGTGGCCTCCTGAAGGAGGAGCTCGAACTGCTGCTTCAAGAACAGCTCCATCACGGCCTCCCGGCGACGGACTCGGCCGCGGTCAGGCTCTCGAGGACCTCGTCCACGCTCGCGACGGCATCGCCGTCGTCGTACTGGACGAAGATGACCCGAGCGGCCTCGAGCCGCTCCCGGGCGTCGCGGAAGACACCGAGGTGACCGAGGGCGTTGCCCTGGTTGGCCAGGATGCGGGCATACCCGAGCGGGTCTTTCTCCGGGTCGCGGTACTGCAGCACCTCCTCGTACAGCTGCACGGCCTCGTCGAGGTTGCTCTCCTGGTGGACGCTGGGCAGGTACTGCAGCGCGTTCGCCAGGTTGAGCTGTGTCGATGCCCACGCCACCGGGTGCGTCTCTGGTGTGAACACCCGAAGTGCGGCGCGCAGCGAGTTGACGGCGACGCCGACGCGAATGCGGTCACCCTCGCTGCTCATCGGCATCACCAGGTAGGCCAGTGCCAGGTGCTGGTTGATGATCGCGAACATCTCGGGGTAGGTCTCCTCGCGGAAGACCTTCGTCGCCTCCTGCAGGTCCGCCACGACTGCCAGCAGCGCTCCGCGCTCGGTGCCAGCCAGTTCCTGTCGGGCGAGTGCGCGGGTCACCTGAAGCTCTGCACGCAGTTCGCTCGACGCAGTCAGCGGCAGGCGCTGCACGGCAAGATCGGCCACCCGGGCGGCATCTGCTGCGTCGCCGAGCCGTTCGCGAAGCAGTTCTGCGCGGGTGAGGTCGAGCGATGCCGCGAGGATCGGACTGCCGGCTTCGCGCGCGGCGTCCGCTGCGAACGACAGTTCGTCGGTCGCGCCAGCGAAGTCGCCGTGCTCCATTGCTGCCGATGCGCGGGCACTGCCCACTACGCCGATTACCTCACCGCCGAAATCCCCAGTGGCGGGCGGCTCGTCCAGCAACCCGACGCTGAACCGGGCCGTGTCGACGAGCGCACGGAACGCACCTCCGGACTCTGCGGCAAGTTGCTCCCAGGCCTCGTCCCCGCCGACGAGCACGGCGCGGTTGTAGCGGCTGACGGGGTCGTCCCCTTCGATGCTGGCCGCGGCGCCGTCGGGGTTGTCGTCGAGGGCGAGCGCGACGAAGGCCAGTTCATCGGGCCAGATCTCGGGGACCTTGCCGAGCACCAGGCCGCTGCTGACTTCCGCCGACGCGGACGTGTCGGGCAGGAGCAGCATCCCCGCCGGCCAAGGGAGGGATCCAATCGGCTGCGGGCGCGGGCCGGGCAGGTCGGTCGTTGTCACGTCATCCCTTCAGGGGTCGAGGGGCTGGCAGGTCGAGGGCGCGGGGGTGGTGGGAACGGAGGCGGGTCCGGAAGGCGGCTCGGCCCTTGAGGCACGGTGATGCACCGGCGGGCGTTGCGCTCGATGATCCTCGCCGCATGCAAGGCACGGCGTTCGTCGTGGTGTTCGGCAACCTTGCGCCGGACACCACCGGAGGCCAGGACGATGTCGAGGTACACGATCCATCGGCCCGACTCGTTGACGACGAGCGCGTCTGCCGAGAGGGCTTCCTCGACGCGGGGGAAGTCCGGTGGCTGCCAGTCGTCAAACTGCACCTTCACCCTCCTGGTCGACGTTGAGGTCAGGGACGTTCACGTCAGCGACGATCGCGTCAGCGATGCGTTCGACAGAGGCTTGCACAGCGGGGGACAGGGCGTCGCCCGCTTCGAAGGATTCGCCCTCGACCAGCCACACCGTCACGTCCTGCGGGTACTCGTCCTTGAGCAGCCACATGGCAAAGCCCAGCGCCTGGTCCCAACGGAACCGGTGGAGATTGCCCTCGGGTGGCGCGAGATCGGTGAGCTCCTCGCCTGGAACCTTGTGGATGGTGCCTGGCTCGACCCCGATGCGAGAAGCGTCGACGACCACGACCCGACGCGCACCCTTCATGGCGAAGGCGACGTCCATGCCCGCCGTTCCGCCGTCGATGAGCCGAACGCCCGAGGGCAGGTCGCGGTCGGCGAGCAATCGGACGAGGACCGGGCCAGCGGCATCGTCTCCGCGCAGCAGGTTGCCGCAGCCGACGATCACGGTGTCGGTGGGCGGGGGTGTGAGCATGGATTCCTACCGGAGGCTGAGAGTGGCGGGACCCCGGTGCTCGCGCACCGGGGTCCCGGGGTCCAACTGCGGGCTGATGGTCACCCGCCGCCCATGCGGTACCGAGCCAGCTCGCGACCGGTCTTGCCGTCGTAGGCGTGCACCGTGCAGACCAGGCAGGAGTCGTAGCTGTGCGCGACCTGCGCGAGCTCCACAGGGAAGTCGGGGTTCTCGATCGGGGTGCCGACGAACGCCTTCTCCATGGGGCCGTGGTTCTCGTTGCCGTCGCGGGGCCCGATGTTCCACGCGGTCGGCGTGATCACCTGGTAGTTGGCGATCTTGCCGTCCTCGAGGACGATCCAGTCCGACAGCGCGCCACGAGCGGCCTCGGTCGAGCCGAAGCCCTTGCCCGACTGCGGCTCGGCCGGCTTGGTGTAGAAGTCGTCGTGGAGGTCGATCTCCGTGAGCCACTTCTGGGCGGAGCGGAAGTACTTGGGTGCCTCGTGCATGCGGGCCAGGACCCGAGTCAGGACGTTCGGACCGGCCTTGGCGATCATGTCGGCGACGAACGGGTCGTAGTCCTGGTGCGCTGCCGCATCAGGGCGGTTCGCCATCATCTGACGGGCCAGCGGGCCGACCTCGAGCGGGACATAGCCCAGGCCGGGCACGTCGTAGCGTGGAGCCTTGGCCCACGTGTACTTGCCCTGCGCCGGTCCGTCGGCCGGATCGATCGGATCCGTGACGCCCTCCCACGGGTGGAGGGAGCCGGTGCCGCGGAAGAACGAGTGCGTGATGTCCTCCGAGACGCGGGCCTGGTCGAAGTCGTAGTACTGGCCGTGGGCGTAGATGCCCGAGCGCGACTGCAGCGCCGCGTTGCGGCCTTCGACCGTGGGATTGGTGTACAGCTCCGGCGAGAAGTAGGTGCCCGTCGCGAGGAAGTTGCCATAGCCATGGCCGTACTTGTCGAGACCGATCTCGATGGAATGACGGTAGAAGAACGCCAGGTCGCTGTTGTGCTGCGACTCGTTCTCATCCATCCATGCGAGGAAGTCCTCCCACGTCTTGATCTGCAGGTAGCGGTCGACTGAGCAGCCAAGCCACTGGCCCTCCAGCCACTCGCGGCCCCAGTGATCGAGGATCGCGGTGGAGCGGGTGATGTCCGACAGGGTCGGCGAACACATCACGCCGCCGGGGATCATGAAGGACGAGTGCGGCCACTGCCCGCCGAAGATCGCGTAGACCTCGACCGGAAGCTGCGAGAGCGTGACGCCCGTCTGGTAGGCCGTGCCGACGTACGGCGCGAACCGGCGAGCGGCCTCCTCGTAGGTCGACGCGTTGGCGTACTGCGCCGCGGTGAGGTCAGGCCCCATGATCGCGTAGAAGTAGCGCGGGATCGACTGCAGCGTCTCGGTGATCTGGCCGAGGTTGCGCACGCGGGTGGCGTTCGGCGGGACGTACGTGCCCCAAGCCGTGTCGACCGCGTAGCAGGCCTTGTACAGATGGCTGCCGCCGCAGATGCCGCAGATGCGCGGGGTCATGATGAGTCCCGCCTGCGGGTCCTTGCCGCGCAGGATGATCTCGAAGCCGCGGAACATCGCGGCCTCGGTCCATGCGTCGGTGACGACACCATCGGTGATGGTCACCTTGACGTCGAGGTCGCCCTCGACCTGCCCGAGCGGGCTGACATGCAGGTCCATGGTTGTCATGTGCGTTCTCCTGTGGATTCTTGTTTCGTCAGCGGGGGGCAGGCTCGTCAGACGACGAACATGTCTTCCTTGGACCACTTGGGGGCAACGGCCCTGGACAGTCCGGCGAGGGCCATGTAGGACGCGGCGTCCATGCCGGCGGGCTCGTCCTTCGGGATGACTCCCGACACCTTCTGGGTCTTGAAGACGGTGTCCTTCTCGAGGTCGCCGAAGGGGAAGCCGGGCTCGGTGCAGCCGGTGCAGGGGTGTCCGGCGCGAGTCTTGGAGGACTGCCGGTTCCACAGGATGCGGTTGCACGACGAGTGGGTCATGGGGCCGCGGCAGCCGAATTCGTAGAACAGGCAGCCGGTGCGCATGCCCTGGCCGAAGCTGGGCGGATCCTGCTTGTACGTGAAGAACTGGACGCGGGTGCAGCCGGTCTGCGTGAACGACGTGAAGAAGGTCTGGGGCCGCTGCAGCTCGTCGAGGGCGAGGTCGCCGACGCGTCCGGCGGCGAGGGCCACGATGATCTGCGAGATCCAGTCTGGATGTGCCGGGCAGCCGGGGATGTTGATGACCGGCAGGCCGAGCTTGCTGACGAAGTCCGGGCCGAGGTGGCCGCCGCGCTTGCCACCGCGGTCGAACTGCAGTCCACGGCTGTCGGAGGGGTTCGGCGGAACGGCCGGCAGACCGCCCCACGTGGCGCAGTCGCCGATGGCCACGACGATGCCGGCCCTGGGTGCGATGTCATCGACCCAGTCCTTCATCGGACGGCCAGCGAACATGTCGAAGCGACCACTGCCGTTCGGGCCCTCGATGACCGAACCTTCGTAGACGAAGATGTCGATCTCCTTCTCGCCCTTGGCATAGGCCCAGAACAGGTCCTGTGCCGTCTTGCCGATCTCCATCGAGAGCGTCGGGTGGTAGACGATCTCCAGGCCGTAGTCGACGATCAAGTCAACGACGGACGGCTCGGCGGCGTTGATGAACGACATGGTGTTCCCGGAGCAAGCGCCCCCCTGGAACCAGAGCACGGATGTCACGGTGCCTCCTGCAGTTGTGGTGATGGGTTCGACGGCATTGGTGCGAGCAGCATGTGGAGCAGTTCGAGAACGCCGTCGCCAGTGCGCGACGACGTCTCGATGATCGGTGCGGTGGGATTGACTGCACGGATCGCGGCCACTGCGGCCTGACGATCCCATTCCACCGCCGTGGCGATGTCCGTCTTCGTGATCACGACGACATCTGCGGAGTGGAACAACTGTGGGTACTTCGCCGGCTTGTCCTCGCCCTCAGTCACGCTCAGCAGCGCAACCCGGGTGTCCTCGCCGAGGTCGTACGCCGTCGGGCACACGAGGTTGCCGACGTTCTCGATGACGAGCAGGTCAATGGTGTCGAGGTCCCAACCGTCGAGGTAGGACGCGATCATGTCGGCCTCGAGGTGGCACATGCTCTCGGTGACGATCTGACGCACCGGGGCGCCCGAGCGCTCGAGGCGCTTGGCGTCGTTGTCAGTCGCGCAATCGCCGACCAGCGCCGCCGCGGAGACGGACTGGGCGAGGGCGGCCGTCAGGAGTGCCTCGAGGAGTGCGGTCTTGCCGCTGCCCGGGCTGGACACCCAGTTGCTGACGCGGGTGTTCGCCCTGACGAACCGCGCGCGCAGGCTCTGGGCCAGGAGGTCGTTCTTCTCCAGCACGCCCTTGCGCAGGTCGACGATGCGGGTTGTCATCGGGCCACCCCGCCCACGAGGACGTCGTCCAGCGTGATGTCGACGATCTCCATCTCCTTGCCGCCGACGACGTTGCCGCACGGCTGCTGACAGGAAGGACATCGGAAGTCCTGGGCCGAGGCGATCTGCTGCTCACCGCACGAGGGACAGTCGATGACGATCGGACTGCGCTCGATGACCAGGACGGCGTCCTCAAGCGGCGTGCCCTGCGCGGCCACGTCGTACGCGAACTCCAGCGCCTGCGGCACGAGGCCGCTCAGCTCGCCGATGCGCAGACGCACCTGCAGCACCCGGGTGTCGGGTGTGGGCAGGGCGTCGACCACCGTGGAGACCACGGCGTGCGCGACGGAGAGTTCGTGCACGGGCTACTCGCCGGCCCGCAGGCGCTTGCCGTACACGCGAGCGAACTCCACGAAGAAGGCGAGGGTCTCCTGGATCTCGGGCTCCTTGAGGACCTTGTTGAGGGCGAAGACGCCGCCCACCTCGGACTGCTTGCCCCGCGTGCGGTGGTCAGCCTCGAGAGCGGCCTCGCCGAAGGTGCCTATGACCTGGACGATCTCAGGGCGCAGGATCGGGGAGTCGAGGAAGCCCTGCACCGTCTCACTACGGGTGGCGAGGGTCTCCGCGATCGGAGCGAGCTGAGCCAGCGAGTTCACCGCGGAGCCGATCTGCGCGGGCTTGCCACCCTGATCGGAGTCGCGCAGCGACTGCACGATGCCGTTGATGTTGTCGCTCAGTTCTGGGCCGCGCTGCAGCAGCGCGGTGCCCATGGCAGCCAGGGCCGCCAGGGTCGGGGCATTGGCGACGATGACGGCCAGGGACTGTCGGATCTCAGGGTCCTGCAGCATCGTGTCGAGCGCGTCGGAATTCGTGGCAACGTCGGGCGTGAGGGTCACGTCCCACCTCCAGGCTGGTTGAACGGTGACCAAGGCTCATATCCACGTTCGCCCGTGGCGTCCTGGTCTTGCGGCAGATGCTGGCAGAAGAGGGAACGATTGTCGTGCTCTTGTGAGAAAAAGGGTCGAAGGTCCCGAGTTGTCTGAGTACGGGCTGATCAGACGGTTGCGGGAAGCCGGTCAAAGGCGGGCCGCAGGGGCATACCCGATGCTCCGCCCGCCCCGAGCTTCACGCCGAGCATCTGGTGCAGCTGGATCATGTTGATGTCGAAGCCCAGTCGCGATGCCGCCATGTAGAGCCGCCACACGCGGGCAGTACCGAGCCCCGCCTCGGCCACGGCCTCGTCCCAGTGGTCCTCGAGGTTCTCGCACCAGTGCTTGAGGGTGAGCGCGTAGTGCTCGCGCAGGTTCTCCTCGTGACGAATCTCGAAGCCGGCCGAGTTCATTGCTGTTATGACCTGGCTCGGGCCGGACAGCTCGCCATCGGGGAACACGTAGCGGTTGATGAACGACCTGCGGAAGTGCGACACCCAGTCGTCATGGGGCCGGGTGATGGTGTGGTTCAGGAGGCGTCCCTCGGGACGGAGCTTGCCGTAGAGGAACGAGAAGTATGACGGGTAGTTGGAGCGGCCGATGTGCTCCGTCAGTCCGATCGATGACACGGCGTCGAAGCCGGACTCTGCCACGTCGCGATAGTCGCTGAAGCGGATCTCGGCCTGACTGGTGAGCCCGGCCTGCTGGATCGACTCCTTGCCATAAGCGGCCTGCTGCTCCGAGAGCGTCACGCCGATCGCCTTGACGCCGTAGTGCTTGACGGCGTGCATCACCATGCCGCCCCAGCCGCAGCCGACATCGAGGAGTCGCATGCCCGGCTGCAGGTCGAGCTTGCGGCAGACGAGGTCGAATTTCTCCTCCTGCGCGGTCTCGAGGGAAGAGTCAGCGGTCGGGAACACCGCGCAGGTGTAGGCCATCGACGGGCCGAGCACCCACGAGTAGAACCGGTTGCTCACGTCGTAGTGGTGGTGGATCGCGTCGGCGTCCCGGTTCTTGGAGTGACGTCGTCCGTTGAGGACGCGCTCCTGCGGCGGCGGAGCCGGCCGATGGAATGCCTTCGGGCCGAACTCGCGAACCAGCTTCAGACGGTCCGACCATGACACGTTGATCCAGTCGACCGGATACAGCCGGCTGAGCGCGGTGTAAGCATCGCCGATGATCTCGAGGTCTCCCGTGACATACGCGCGGGCCAGGCCCAACTGGGAAGGGGCGCTCGCCAAGTACGCGACGGCCCGTGGGCTGCGAACCTCGAGAACCACGTCGGCATTCGCCGGCCCGGCCGTGGATCCGTCGTAGGCACGGAAGCCCACGCCGCGTTCCGCCGGAACGACGATCGAGAATGCATCTGCCAGTCTCATTGCCACTCCTCGCATCTTCGCGCAGCTACTGCCGCTCGACGACTTTCTCGTAGAGCCCTTTCAGGCGCCCCTCCGGATCGTAGGACTCCTTGAGGCGCGCGTACTCAGTACCTCCATAGATCGACCAGAACACATCCCGGTCGTAGAAGGCCGTCGAGTACAGGGACTTGCGTCCGTCGAGTGCGGTGACGACCTGCTCGATCTTGCGATTGACGGTGCCTTCCTCGGGTTCGACGCCGTCCTGCAGGGGCACCGTCGACCAGAAGCCCACGTTGACGTAGAGCATCTCCGGGTCGAACTCGTACAGCGGCCATCGCGCGGACGGATCGCGCTGCTTGAGCGGGCACACCCAGATCGGCTCGATCCCCACCTCGCGGTGGAAGAACTTCAGGAAAGTCGCGAGCCGGTCGATGGGGACCTCGATGTCCTGCACGACGGGCTCACGTGCGGGCCGGCCACGCAGGCGAGCGGTCCTGCCCGAGAGGTCGTAGTTGCGATCCAGCCCGACGAGCTTCCAGTAGACGTCGCTGCGCAGCTTCGACTTCGGCCACAGTCGGCGCACCGACGGCTTCTGCACGCCGAAGGCGCGAGAGCACCAGAACCAGTCGGTGTCCCAGCGCCACAGGTAGTCGTGGATGGTCAGCACGTCACTCGTGCGCCGCTGGATGGAGCGGTAGTAGATGTCCATGCCGGTGTAGTCGCTGACGGCCATCGACGCCGGCGGCGTCTGGACCATGGTGCCAATCGTCAGGTACTGCTCGGTCGCGGAGAACACAGTGCCGTCGAGGAAGTCGATAGGTCGATCCTCGTAGGTCCTCGTGCGCGCGAGCTCCCGGAGCTTCGCGGTCATCGACTCGGCCGTGGTGAACCTGATGTGACGCAGGTACACGTGCGGCCGCGTCTGCTCGAGCTCGATCTTCAGGCGAAGTGCGTAGCCCAGGGAGCCGTAGGAGTTCGGGAACCCGTAGAACAGGTCGCGGTGCGGATCATCCGGGCTGCCGGTGACGGTGAGGATCTCGCCGGTGCCCGTGAGGATGTCCATCTCGATGACGGACTCGTGGGGAGTTCCGTTGCGGAAGCTGGCGCTCTCGATGCCCAGGCCGGTGACCGCGCCGCCAAGGGTGATGGTGCGCAGCTGGGGCACGCACATGGGCATCAGCCCGTACGGCAGCGTCGCGTCGACGAGATGCTCGTAGGTGGTCATGCCGAGCACCTCGGCGGTCCGCGTCTTGGGATCGACGTTCAGCACGCCGTCGAACGCAGCGACGTCGAGGCCGGGCGAGCTGGTCGTGCCCCTTGGGCGGAACAGGTTCGAGGTGCTCTTGGCCAGCCGGATGGGAGTGCCCAGCGGGATCGCCCGGTACTCGGCCTGGACCTGGTCGCGCAGGGCCGCGTACCGCTGGCGCCACTCGGTGGCGGGTTCGGTCGTGGTCACGGGCACACGCTAGTCGGGGCATAGTTCACAATGGCGGGGTGTCCGAGCCTTCGATCTTCACCGACCCCCACAGCGACTCGCCGATGGAGTACCTCGACGCGGGAGCGCCGACGCAGTCCAGACGCAAGGCGCGCCCGTGGCTGCCCATCGTTGCGGGCGCCGTCACCTTCCTCGTCGTGCTCGTCGGCGTGGGCATCGTGGGCGGCGACTGGGTGAGCCGGAACCTGGAGATGCGGCAGCTGGTGACGCAGATCGAGGTGTCCGAGCAGGCTATGGCGACGACGCAGGTCGACGTGGCCGACGCCATCCAGGCATTCCAGGCGCAGACCAGCCCGACGGACGCGGACCGCACAACCCTCGACACCGCCCTGAAGGCTGCTGCCACGAAGGGGCTCGCTGGCGTGACGAACGGCGGGGACCTCGTGACGTCGGTGAAGGTCGTTCCCTGGCACAAGGACATCAAGGCGGCTCAGGACGCCTACCTTGCGCACAATCACGCCTGGCAGGACTATCTCGGTCGCGCGTCGAAGGACGCAGCGGAGTTCACCAAGACGCAGGAGGTCGTCAACACCACGTTCGCGAAGGCCGAGCAGCCGATGCGCGCCGCGGTGCCTCGCCCCGACCTGTTCAAGTTGGGAGTCCGGGTGAACGTCATCTACGCGGCTGACCCCACGTCGCCGGACGGCTCGGGCCAGCAGGCCTGACTCAGCCGACGGGAGCGGGCTCCGCCACCGCTTCAGGCTGCTCAGCCTTGGCGAGCTTGCTCGGCCACCAGATCTTCTTGCCGATGTCGTAGGCCAGTGCGGGCACGAGCGTCGACCTGATGATGAAGGTGTCGAGGAGCACGCCGATGGCGACGGCGAAGCCGATCTCGCGCAGGAACACCAGCGGAAGCACGCCGAGCACCAGGAAGGTTGCGGCGAGCACGATGCCAGCGCTGGTGATGACGCCGCCGGTGACCGTCAGGCCCTTCAGGATTCCCGGTCTTGTCCCGAGCTTGATGGACTCCTCTCGGACCCGAGTCATCAGGAAGATGTTGTAGTCGACTCCGAGTGCCACGAGGAACACGAAAGCGAACAGTGGGAATGACGTGTCCGCACCCGCGAAGCCGAAGATGTGGTTGAAGACGATCGCGCACACACCGAGCGTCGCGAAGTACGACAGCAGCACTGTTGCGATCAGCACGACGGGGGCGGCGATCGACCTCAGGAGCACGATCAGGATCAGGAAGATCACGATGAGCACGACGGGGATGATCAGGTTGCGGTCGTGGATGGAAGCTTGATCAACGTCGAGCTGGGCGGCCGTCTGGCCACCGACCAGCGCGTCGGCGCCTGGAACGGCGTGCACGTTGGCGCGCAGTTCCTTGACCGCCTCGATCGCCTGAGGGCTGTCGGCCGCGTCGGACAACGTCACCTGCAACTGCACGCGGCCGTTGACGGCCTTCGGCGGCAGCTTGTCCGAACCCGGGACTCCGGCGGGAACGCCGGTGAACGTGGTCACTTCCGCGATTCCGGTCGTCGCCTTGGCGGCGGCAGTGACGGCATCCACCGATGACTCGTTGGCGATGATGATCGCCGGCGTGCCCAGACCGCCGGGGAAGTGGTCGGCGAGCTGCTCCTGACCGATGACGGAGTCCGTGCGCTGGGTGAAGGCCTCGGTGGTCGTGATTCCGTCCGCCTTCAGGGTGAAGGTGAAGGCGGCAAGGATCAGCATCGCGATGGCCGTGACGATCCACGTGATGCGCGGTCGCCGGCCGATGCTGCCGGCCAGCTTGGACCATATGCCCGAGAGTCGCTCGTCATCCTCGCCCTCGCGCGGGACCTTGGGCCAGAACGCCCATCGACCGGGCGGGAACTTGTCTCGCGAGAACGGGCCCCAATGGGGCCTGCGCACGCGCATGATGCCGAAGACGATCCAGCCGACAATGGTCGCTGCGGCCAAGGCGCCGCCGATTGCGGCGAACGGGCCGACGGAGATGTCCGTGACGAAACTGAGGCCCAGACCGATCACGGTGGGTACGAGGAACGCCAGGATCGGCAGGACGATGCTCGGGATCACGAGCAGGGCCGGCAGGAACGTCAGCATCACAATGAGTGCGCCGAAGATGCCCGCGGCGCCCACCGGGCCGAGCGAGCGGTTGGAGTTCAGTTCGCTGAGCATCAGGCACAGCAGACCGATGATGACGGTGGCGGCGCTGGCGACGATCGGCTCGACGACGCCACGCCACGCCGCCTTCATCGCATCGGTGTGCAGTTCGTGATGGTGCAGTTCTTCTCGATATCGGGCCACCATCAAGAGGGCATAGTCCGTCCCCGCACCGAAGACGAGCACGGTCAGGATGCCCTGGCTCTGCCCGTTCAGGACCAGCACGTCGTTCTTCGCGAGCACGTACACGATCGCGCTCGCCACGGACAGCGCCATGCCGGCTCCGACCAGGGGGATCAGCCACAGGAACGGGCTTCGGTACACGAAGATCAAGATGATGGCGACGATGAATGCGGTCGCGCCGAGCAGCGTGGTGTCAATGGCGCCGAACACCGAGATCAAGTCGGCAAGAATTCCGACGGGTCCGGTGACGTTGATCTGCAGCGACGGAACCTTGGTCGCGGCCTCGCGGATGGAGTCGGTGATCGCCGCAAGGACCAGCGTGTCGCCGACCCTTGCCTGGACGTTGTCGCCGTTGACCGGTACTGCGATGAGGACGGCCTTGCCGTCCTGAGACGTGATGGGAACCACGGGCGTCGGGTCGAGGTAGTCCTGGATGGTGCCCGTTCCGACGGGCAGCGAGGGAATCTGCTGGGCGAACGCGGCTGCCTTGGCCAGGTCGTCCTTGGTCAGGGTCGCGGAGTCCGGCCGCGTGATCACGATCAGGGCCGGGAAGGACTGGTTCTCGTTGAACTTCGCGGCCTCGTCCGCCACCAGAGTGGACTCCGCGGAGGCGGGCAGGAAGGAGGCGTTGTCGTTCGTCTGGACCTCGTTGAGCTTGCCGCTGAGGGGGCCCACAGCGCTGCCGATCAGCAGCCAGCCCACGGCCACCGCCACCGCCAGCCATACGGCTCGCCGGCCGGCCTTGCTGCGGGTGGTCGTTTCCGTCACGGTGTCAGTAGACATGGGCAAAGCCTGTCCGAGGATGCGGGAACGCGCCAATCGGACGGGAAGAGTAATTGACAGTTCAACTACCTTCCACGATACTGGCTGCATGAGCGAAGCGACCTGGACGCCCGACGACGGCCCGATGCCGGCGCTGTACCTGGGTCACGGCGCGCCGCCGCTGCTGGACGATCGGCTGTGGACCGCTGAGCTTGCCGCCTGGAGCGGACGCCTGCCACGACCGACAGCGATCCTGATCGTGTCGGCGCACTGGGAGCAGGCACCCATCAGCATCTCCGCTTCCGACGCCAAGACCCCATTGATCTATGACTTCGCCGGCTTCGCGCCCAAGTACTACAACATGACTTACCCCACGCCGGATGCCTCGGGGCTGGCCAAGCAGGTCGCGGCGCTCTTCCCCTCGACCGAGCCCTTGCACCAGCACGCCAAACGCGGCCTCGACCACGGCGCGTGGGTACCGCTGAAGGTCATGTACCCCGACGCCGACATCCCGGTGCTTCAGCTCTCGATCCCGACGCACGATCCCCAGAAGCTGCTGGACCTCGGCCGCCGCCTGCAGCCACTGCGCGAGCAGGGCGTCCTCGTCATCGGCAGCGGCTACCTCACGCACGGCTTGCCGTATCTACGCGACTGGAGCCCCGAGGCCAAGCCGCCGGGCTGGAGCGTGGACTTCGACCTGTGGGCGAAGGAGGCTCTCGACCAGGGTGAGCTGGACACCCTCGCCGCGTTCCGCACGCATGCACCCGGCATGCCCTACGCCCATCCGACCGTCGAGCACTACGTGCCGCTGTTCATCACCCTCGGTGCGGCGACCGATCCCGCTGCACCACCGGAGACGACGATCGACGGCTACTTCTTCGGGTTGGCGAAGCGGTCCTTCCAGGTCGTCTAGCCGCCGACTCCGACCACCACCGTCACAAAACCGCTCCGGTGTGACCGTGCTGGTCGGACTCGGCGAGAGATCTGGCGCGTAGGCTGCCAGCGCCATGAACCAGGAATTCGTCACCCTCGCCGCGAGTGCGGTGATCGCCGTGATCATCGCGGCCATCGCCCGGCAACGCGGCTGGGGGATCGCGCTCCCGCTGGTGATCAGCGGCGCGATCGTCGGGATCCTGCCGTTCGGGCCGACCGCCCCGCCTGATCCCGAAGTCATCCTCGTCGTCGTGCTGGCGCCGCTGGTGTTCGGCGAGGCGCTGGGCTCGTCCTATCTGGACCTGCGCAAGGTCAGTCGCCCCGTTCTCGCGCTGGCCGTGGGACTGGTCATCGCCTCGACGCTCATCGTGGGCTACGTCACGCTCCTCTTCGTGGCGATGCCGGTCGCGATGGCGTTCGCCCTCGGTGCCGTGCTGTCCCCGACGGACGCGGTCGCGGTGAGCGCAGTGGCCCGTCGCGCAGGCCTGCCACGGCGACTCGTGTCGATCCTCGAGGGCGAGAGCCTGGTCAATGACGGCACCGGCCTGACGGCGCTGAAGGTCGCGCTGGCAGCGGCCGCCGCCGGCTCGGTGACGCTGCTTCAGGTGGGCGGCATCTTCGTTGTCGCGGTCGTGGCTGGTGTGGCCGTCGGCGGCATCGGTGGCGGGATCCTGTCGAGAGTGCTGCTGCGCAGCAAGGACCTCGTGGCGTCCAACGCGCTGGTGCTGCTCGCACCGTTCGTCCTGTACTTCGTCGCGGAGGAGCTCAACGGCTCGGGGATCCTGGCCGTGGTCGTGGCCGCGTTGATCATCGCGCACTCGCAGAACTCCGACCCGGGACACACCGGCCGGGTACAGAGCACGATCGTGTGGAAGAACATCACGTTCGTCCTGCAGGCCCTGGCCTTCTTCCTCGTCGGCATCGAGTTGCCAGCCGTCATCATCAGCCTCGATGACGAGTCGACGCGGCTCCTGTTCGTCCTCGTCCCCGCGGTAACGCTCACGCTCATTGCTGCGCGGACGGTCTTCGTCTTCGCCATGGTGGGATTGGCTCGTGGCCTTCGGCAGGAGGCCCCGCGTCGGCAGGTGCTCCGTGGAGCGGCCGTTGTCTCGTGGGCTGGAACGCGAGGACCCGTATCGGGCCTCGGCGCCTTCTCGATCCCGCTGGTGTTCGCGTCGGGCGAGGCGGTCCCGTATCGCGACCTGATCCTCGCCACGACGTTCTGCATCGTGGTCATCACGCTGCTGCTGTCGCTGACCCTCGCTCCACTCGCGCGCCTGGTCGGCGTGAGGATGGACGACGACGCGGCATTGCTGCATCGCGTCGACGTATTGCTCGCGAGGGCGGCGCTCGACCGGCTGAACGACGTCGAGACTGAGGCGGAGGAGGCGGGGCACCCCCTTCACCAGGACGTCTCCGATCGACTCCGCGCCGACACTGAGAAGCGCCTGCTATTGCCCTCGGATCCGCTGGCCGCATCCACGACGCAGGAGATAGAGACCCGACAGCTGATGTCGACCGCGCGCGCGATGGTGCGCGCCGAGCAGGAGGAACTTCTGCGCCTGCGTGACGAGGAAGGGCTGCCGGACTCACTCGTCAGGCCGCTGCTCCGCACGCTCGACCTGCGTGCGCAGGCGTTGAAGGCGGAGCGCCGCTAGTCGGTCTGTTGGTCAAGCTCCTCCAGCACCGCCACGGTCCGGCGCGCCAGCACCGCGGCGGCATTCTCGATGGCCTCCGCGGGCGGGGCGATGTCGACCAGTGCCCCGGACGCGACGATCCCGAGTGCGCTCAACTCCGCCACCGGGACGTCCACCCGACCGCACACCAGCACCGCGGGAATGTGCAGCGCTCGCGCGCGCAAGGCCGCATCGACGGCTCCCTTGCCGAGCAGGCTTTGCGCGTCCAAGGAGCCCTCACCCGTGATGAGCAGGTCAGCGCCCTCCAGTGCCGCGTCGAGGCCGATGGCCTCCGCGATGAAGGGCGCACCCGGAAGGATCGCTGCATCAAGGAGCGCTGCCGCCGCAAAGGCGGTGCCGCCGGCGGCACCGGCCCCGGGTGTGGTGCTGACGTCGCGCCCGGTGTGCCGCGCGACGACCTGCGCCCACGATCGAAGACCCTCATCAAGGAGGTCGACCTCGGTCGCGCTAGCACCCTTCTGCGGTGCGAACACGAAGGCTGCGCCGTCCGGGCCGAACAATGGGCTGGTGACGTCGGTGGCGACGAGCAGGTCGACATGCCTGAGGCGAGGGTCGAGGCCTGTCAGGTCGACGGAGCAGATCGACGCGAGCCACTGGCCGCCGGGTCGCACCGCGTTGCCATCGACATCGAGGACGCGGGCGCCGAGGCCGCAGAGCAGTCCGACGCCACCGTCGGTCGAAGCGCTGCCGCCTACGCACAGCACGATGCGCGTCGCTCCGGCGTCGAGCGCGCCGCGGACCGCGTCGGCGAGGCCCAGAGTGCTGGCGGTCATCGGATCTCGTTGATCCTCGGGCGTCAGGACGAGCCCGCAGGTGTTGGCCAATTCGACGACGGCCTCGTTGTCCCGCATCGCGATCGGCGCCGTCGCCAGTCGGCCGTCCGGAAGTCGCACGGTCACCTCGAGTCGGCGGTAGCCGGCAGCGAGCAGGGCTTCGACACTGCCGTCGCCACCGTCGGCGAGAGGACGCGCGAGGATCTCCGCCTCTGGGTGGACGAGCGCGACGGCCGCACCCATCGCGGTGGCCGCGTCACTCGCGGTCAGGGAGCCCTTGAAGGCGTTGGGCGCGACGACGACTCTTCTCACGCGGCGACCTTCGAGGCCGTGAGAGCATCCATCATCCGTCCAGCCAACCATGTGGAGGCGCAATGTCCCGCACGCCACTGCTCGATGCGTGGCGTCGCGCCATGGCGTCCAAGCGTCATCCGATGCAGGTGTCCGGGCACAAGCTGCAGTACCGGGACGGCAGCAACGCCCTCGGTGCCGAACTCTTGGTCGAGCTGATCCGCGATGACCTTGCGCTCCAGGGCGGCGTCGACGACAACGCCTTCACCGGCAACTTCCTCGTCGCTGCCGAGGCTCTGTGGGCGCAGGCCGTGGGCGCCGACCACAGCCGGTTCCTCGTGGGCGGCTCGTCGCAGGGCAACATCGCTGCGCTGTCATCGGTGGCTCGGCCGGGTGTGCCGGTCGCAGTCGATCGCACCTCGCATCGCAGTTCGCAGGCCGGACTGGTCGTGTCAGGTGCGCGCCCGGTGTGGATCTACCCGACGCTGCACCCGGAGTTCCACCTGCCGATCGGCATGAGCCCCGAGCAGGTCGATGCGCTGGACGCCCCGGTGTCCGCGGTCTTCGTCACGTCCCCGTCCTACATCGGGACGCTGTCCGACGTTGCCTCGCTGGCGGAGGCGACTCATCGCCGCGGCATCCCCCTGGTGATCGACCAGGCCTGGGGTGCGCACATGGCCTTCCTCGACGGCGGGGGCGCGATCGTTCAGGGGGCAGACGTCAGCGTCACCAGCGTGCACAAGGCCCTGATGGGCTACTCGCAGACCGCGGTCGTCAGTATGCGCGACGGGCGGGTGGAGCGGGCCCACGTGGATCGCTGCGTCGACCTCACCTCGACGACGTCGGCGTCGGGAACGCTGCTTGCGTCGATCGACGCGACGCGCGACGTGATGGAGCGCGAGGGCAGGCCGGCGCTGGATCGGGCGATTCAGGCGGTGGCGGAAGCCCGCGCGCGGCTGGTCAAGGTGCCAGGTCTCATCGTCCTCGACGACGACAACGCCCAGTGCGTGGTAGACCCCATGAAGATCACCTTGGTGCTCCCGCGGACGGGGGCGTCCGGGCTCGAGGTGGGCCAGGCCCTGTGGGACCTTGGCCACGGTCCTGAGTCGGCCGACCGCGACACCGTCGTCCTCACCGTGACGGTGGCTGACGATCCGGCCTTCATCCGCAGCTTCGCCGGCACCCTGGCGGCTATCGTGGAAGGCCACCGCGGCGAGCCGCGCGACTTTGCACCGATCGACGTGTGGACCGTGCTGCCGGAGGTCGTGCTGACACCGCGCGAGGCGTTCTTCGGCAGGCACCGCAGGATGCGACTGGTGGACGCGGTCGGGCAGGTCAGTGCGGAGCAGTTCTGCCCCTATCCGCCCGGCGTTCCGTTGCTGGCACCGGGTGAACTCGTCACGGCCGAGGCCGTCGGGGCGATCCAGGCGGCCGGACGCGTCCAGCGTGTGGCGTACAGCAGCGACCCGACGCTCGAAACGATCGAGATCGTCGAGCTGACCTAGCCGGTCACGTACATCAGACCGGGCAGCGCGGCCTGCAGCTTCTTGGTGAGGTCAGCGGTCCAGCCCGGCGGGTTGACCGTCAGCGCGACGGCAGGGCCGATGCCTGCGGCGTAGTTGTGCCCGACCTCGGGCGGCTCGCCGCCGCTGATGAGGTCCATGCCCACCTGCAGGAACGTGATGATCGGGTACCACGACATCTCCGGTGCAACGCCCGGCCCGAGCGGTGGCGTGAGCCAGTCCGGTGCGTTGAGCAGCAGGTCGGGGCTCCAGTAGACCACCGGATCGTTGGGATGCGCGACGAACGTGATGGTGTGGCCGGGTCGCCCGGGCGACGACGTGAGCTCCTGCGGGCTGATGTACACGTGCGCGATCTGCCCGTCACCGATCACCGGCTGCCAGGCCGGCCCGCCGGAACGCGTTGCCTGCCACTCCTTCCACAGCGTCGACTCCGCGGGCGGTCCGACCCAGATCACCTTGTCGATGTCGTCGGTGACGATCGTCGGAGTCGCCGTGGCGTCCCATGCCGCCTGGCTGCCGAACGAGCCGAGCGACTCGCCGAACAGAACCAGCTGCGGCCGGTGGTCGGCCGGCTTGGCCTTCCAGGCATCGACGATGGCGCGTACCGTGTCGCGGTTCTGGATCATCGTCGTGCTCTGGTCGACGACGAAGCCGATCCAGCTCGGTACCGCCGAGTACTGGACGGCGACGGTGGTGACGTCACCCCCCGTCACGGCCTCCAGGCTGTTGATGCCGTCGGGGTTCACCCAGCCCGTTCCCGTCACCGCGTAGATCACCAGGTAGGGGCGGTCCCACGCCTTCACGCGGTCCATCTCCTTGAGAGCCAACTGCGTGCGCGCTTCAGGGGTATCGCCTTGCTGCATACCCACGTACACGCGAACCGGTGTCTTCGCGGGCGTCCCGGTGATTGCCTGGATCTTGGCGGGAGTCATGGTGTTGCTGACGTAGAAGCGTCCTTCGCGACCGAGCGTGTCCCACGGCGCGAGGCTCTGCGCACTGCCGCTGTTGACTCCGAGGTTGGTCGGGCTCTGCCCGGACGCGTCGGCATTGACGGAGTCGTACGACGAGATGAGCAGCGACAGTCCTGTGCGGATGCCGAGGGCGGCGAGTGCGATCAGCACAACGGCCGTCGCTGCGCGAAGGATCAGGGTCGGCCGAGTTGTGCCCTTCGCGACGCCCGCGGCGCGCCAGCGCTTGAGCGGCCCGATCCGGCCGATCAGCGCGGCGATGCCGTTGGTCGCGATCCGCAGCAGGCGACCGATGAACAGCAGGAGGACCGCGATGATCGCGGTCATCACGATCAGCGTGACGGTGGAGGGCAACGGTGCGGGCATGTCGAGCGCGGACTGCTGCTCGGCCTGCCATGTGACGGCCAGCGGTGTGAACGCCAGTGCCACCAGCCAGGCGAGAGCCGGTATGACGTACCGGATCGCGCGGACCACACGAGAGCGCGGCCGCCACTTCATCTTCGCGGCGGCCCAGGCCACCGTGGTTCCGATCGCATAGCCGGTCAACGTGCCCAGTGCCGTCAGCAGCAGCAGGAACATCAGCTTGTGGGGGAGCAGGGACGGAGTGAGCGCAGCCATGTAGCCGCCCGCGGCCGCGGTGAGGCCGGCCATGCTGGGCTTGCGCAGCAGGATCTGCTTTGCCGTTGTCATCGCTTCCTTCCCTGACGTTCGCAGCAGTGTATTGGTGCAGGATGCGGGCATGAACCGTGTATTCGAAGCCCTTGCTGCCGATCTCGAGTGGACCGACCTGCCCGAGGCGAAATGCCCCGAAGGCGTCCTCAACACCGGGGTTGCGGTCCTTGCTGAGACGTCATTCGTCGACGTCGGCGTGTGGGAGCACCCGCGCGGCGTCTCCACCGATGTAGAGGCGGACGAGGTGTTCGTCGTTCTGTCCGGGGCGGGTCGCGTCGTGCTCGACGACGGGACTGAACTGCGCTTGACGGTGGGAACGGTCGGCGTCCTCGCCGCCGGCACGGCCACCACCTGGATCATCGACGAGCCGCTGCGCAAGGTCTGGATCACTCCGCGCTAGCTGAGCCGACGGGCGCGTCAGGTGGTCAGGGCCTCGCTGATGAGGTCCGCGACGACGGCGGCCGCCTTGTTGTTCAGGTGGACGTGGTCCGTCAGCAGGGTCAGTCCGTTGCGACGCGACACTTCGTCCCAGCTGCGGCGAAGAACGATGTGCCCCAAGATCGATCGCATCATGAAGTTGCGGTCGCCGGTGTAGGGCGGGGCGACGGCACCAACTGGCAGCAGTGCCACGAGTCGCTCGTGCAATGGCAGCAGCGGGAGGGCGCGTTCGGTGCACAGTTCCCTGAGCGTCGCGTTGTAGGCGTTGACGCGCTGGTTCATCGTGCTCGACAGGTCCTCGCCAAGCGGCGGGATCTCCAGCACGAGGACTCGAGCGGAGGTCTCGGCAGTGAGCCGGTCGAGAATCGCGGCGACGTTGACGCGGTACCAGTCCCGGTCAGGGCGGTGTGGGAGCTTCTGCTCCTTGCGATAGTTCTCTGCCCACGTGTCGTCGAAGGTCGCGTTGACGTCGTTGGTCCCGACCAGGATCGTGACGACGTCGGGACGGCAGGCGATTATCGAGTCCAGTCGCTGCAGCACATTCCACGCAAGGTTGCCGTTGACGCCGGCGTTCACGAACGCAAGGCCTTGCGGATTCCAGCGTGCCTTCAGCAGGTCGACGTAGTTGGCGCTCGCCGTGCCGTGCGTGATGCTGTCGCCGGCGCAGACGACGAGTGTCTTCGTCGCAGAGCCTCGTCCGCCCGCGCGCAGGAACGCGTCGGGTCCAGTGCGGTGAAGGATCATGCGAACGTCAGCGCAGCGAGTTCGTCCAGCGCCGCCTGGTCCAAAGTCACCGTTGCGGCGTTGCAGTTCTCCTCAACGTGACCGACCGAGCCCGTGCCCGGGATCGGGAGCATGACCGGTGAGCGCTGCAGGAGCCAAGCGAGCGCGACCTGGCTGGGCGTGCCACCAAGTCGGGAGGCGACGGCCCCGAGCGGACCGCCCTCGGCGACCAGCGCGCGAGCGCCCAGCGGGAACCATGGGATGAACCCGATCTGCTCGGCCTCGCAGTAGTCGAGTAG